>CAVXDC010000029.1:0-120311 GCA_963760365.1 uncultured Phycisphaerae bacterium | reverse complement strand
GTCAACGTGCTCCTGCGGCAGACGCTGGACCTGTACGTCTGCCTGCGCCCCTGCAAAAGCTACAAGGGCGTCCGCAGCCGCTACGAGAACATCGACTTAGTCTCGTCCGCGAGAACACCGAGGACCTGTACGCGGGCGTGGAGTTCCCGATGGGCCAAGCCGCCACGGCCGAGGTCATCGCCACGATCAACCGTCTGGCCACCGACCGGCGGATCCAGACCGACCCGGCCACCACGGGTGTGTCCATCAAGCCCATCAGCGTTCAGAACACGCGGCGGATCGTGACGTTCGCCTTCGAGTACGCCCGCGCCAACGGGAGGCGCAAGGTCACGGCCGTCCACAAGGCCAACATCATGAAATTCACCGACGGCCTGTTCTCCGCCGTGGCCGAGGAGGTGGCCAAAGGATACGCCGACGTCGCCTTCGAGCAGATGCTGACGGACAACATGTGCATGCAGCTGGTGCAGAAGCCCGAACTGTACGACGTGCTGGTCCTGCCCAACCTGTACGGCGACATCCTGTCGGACCTCTGCGCGGGCCTGGTGGGCGGGCTGGGCGTGGCGCCGGGCGCGAACATCGGCGATCACGGGGCGGTCTTTGAGGCCACCCACGGCAGCGCACCCAAGTACAAAGGACTGAACAAGGTCAACCCCACGGCGCTGGTCCTCTCGGGGATGCTCATGCTTCGCTACCTGGGCGAAAAAGCCGCGGCCGATTGCCTGGAGAAGGCCGTCGCGGCCGTCATCGCCGAGGGAAAGAGCGTCACCTACGACATGAAGCCCCACCGCGACGACCCCACCGCCGTCGGCACCCGCCAGATGGCCGACGCCATCATCGCGGCCATGCGGTAAGTCTCTGCGATCATCCCACGGTCTGGTCCTTGGGCCCTTGATTCACCGTCCAAGTGCCGCCACAATGGCCGCCGAGCGGGGTCAAGATCGGGCCAAAGGAAATCGCATGCGGACCATCCGGTGCGCCGATTGCGGGTGCCAACGGCCGATGGGCGAGGCCTTTGCCCTTTCGGGGACGACGTTGTGCTCCCCATGCGTCGAGGCGCGCTTCAAGGCAGCCGGTGGAAAGCTCCAAGACCTCCACCGCATGGTCGACCCCACCGTCTGCGTCCGGTGCGGGACGGACTACGGGGACCGCCCGTTGCCCTTGGTGATGGAGCTGCCCGTCTGCAACGCCTGCAACCAGAAGATGCAGAACCCCTCGTTCCCCGGGTGGGTGAAGCTGACCACGGCGGGGGTACTGGTCCTGGCCGCCATCTCGATGGTCCGCAATTGGCGGTTCTTCCAGGGCTACGTCGAAAACCGTCGCGGCCAGCGCGAAGCCGCCGCCGGCCGATACGACCAGGCGCGGGATCTGCTGGCCTCGGCCTCCAGGCACGTGCCGGAGAGCGCCACTCTGGCCGACGGCGCCCGCCTCTACACCGCCTATGCCCTCGCGAATAAGGGCGACTTCGACCAGGCGCAAGCGATCCTGTCGGTGCTGGCCAAAGAGTATCCAGACCATGCCGGTCTCCAGAAAAATGTCCGCGAGATGTCCGCCCGGCGCTACGAGAAACAGGCCTTCGACGCCTACGAGAGCGGGAACCTCCACCAGGCCATCGCCCTGATGGACCAGGCCATCCGGGAAATGCCGGACCCCGTTTTCCAGATATGGAGGGACTCGTTCCAGGTCTTCGATCTGCTCGACCAAGACCGCAACGAAGAGGCGCTGGCGATGGCCCGCCGGCTGGTTCAAGAAAATCCGGAGTTCAAGGAGGAATTGGAGACGATTGTGCTCAGGGCTGAAATCGCCTTGGCCTTTCATCGCGAAGACTACGACACGTTCCTGGACAAGGCCAAGGCCTTGCAAGCCGCACATCCCGACAACCCCTCGTTCGTAGCCCAGGTCGCCTCGGCCCTGGCCTGCAAGTACGTAGTCACCGGCCAGGAGGACTACAAGACCCAGGCCCTGAGCCTGCTGGAGCAGGCCCGGAAACTCCCCGAGGCCGACGACCAGAAATTCAAGGACTACCAGGAGCGGATCCTCCACCGACTGCGGACGCGCGAGATTATTACCGAGAAGGAGTACGACCGCCGATTCCGCGCCGCCACCCAGCCGACAAGCCAGGCCGCCAAAACCCAGGAGGGCGACTCATGATCCCGGGCTGGGTGATCGCCTACCTGACGTTCCCCGGCATCATCGTCCACGAGGCGGCGCACCTGCTGTTCTGCAAGCTCTGTCGCGTGCGGGTGCTGGAGGTCTGCTTCTTTCGGCGGGGCAATCCGCCCGGCTACGTCGTGCACGAACATGCCAAGACCTTTTTGGGGACTTTCCTGATCACCCTCGGCCCGTTCCTGGTCAACTCGCTCTTGTGCGTGGTGATCGCCTGCCCGGCCTTCCTGCCGGTGCGCGTCTTTAACCACAAGGACCTGCTGTCCTACGTCCTGATTTGGCTGGGCGTGTCCATCGGCATGCACGCCTTCCCCTCCAACCAGGACGCCAAGGTCATGCTCCAGCATGCCCGCCAGGCGGCCGCTCGGTGGAACCCCCTGGCCATCCTGAGCTTTCCCCTGGCGGGGGCGATCTACCTGGCCAACCTGGGGCGATTCTTCTGGCTGGACTACCTCTACGGCGTGGCCCTGGGCTACGTTCTGCCGACCCTTCTGTTGGACAAGCTGTAACCACCCGCCCGCACCCGCGGCCGGCCCACTGCGGGTTGTTCAACATCCTCCCCAGGCAGTACGATAGTCGTTAACACGCATGGACCAGCAGAAGGTTTTAGACATCCTCAGCGGCCAGGCCAAAGGCCCCTGGCCGACGGCGCTCCGCGGGGTGCTGACGGCGGCGGAGGTGCCCTACGCTGTGCTCATGCGCCTGCGCCGCTGGGCCTATCGCAAGGAGCTGCTGCCGTCGTTCGATCCCGGCGTGCCGGTGATCTCCATCGGCAACCTCACCACCGGCGGCACGGGCAAGACGCCGATGGTCGCCTGGGTGGTCCGCCGCCTGCGCCGCATCTGCCAGCGCCCGGCGGTGCTGACGCGCGGCTACAAGGCGCAGGCCGGACGGAGCGACGAGGCCGTGATGTTGCGGCTCCAGTTGCAGCGGCCCCCAGGCTCGCTGCCCGCGGCCAGTGAGGAGGTGGCGGCGGCGATCCCCACCGAGGTTCCCGTCTTCATCGACCCCCATCGCGTGGCCGCGGCCAAGGCGGCGGTGGCGGCCGGGGCCGATGTGCTCGTGATGGACGACGGGTTCCAGCACCTGCGGCTGAAGCGGGATTTGGACATCGTCCTGGTGGACGCGACCTGCCCGCTGGGCTTCGAGCACGTCCTGCCGCGGGGCCTGCTCCGCGAGCCGCCCTCTGCCCTGGCCGCGGCCGACGCCCTGGTCATCACCCACGCCGACCTGCTGGACGCCTCTAGTCTGGCGGCGCTGCGCAAACGACTCACCTTTCTTGCGCCCGGGCCAGCCTCCACATCGCCGCCCACCAGCCCACGCACCTGCTGGACGAGGTCGGCAACCGGCTGGAACTTTCGGAACTGGCCGGCAAAAGAGTCTTCGCCTTCTGCGGCCTGGGCAACCCCCAGCAGTTCTTCGGAATGCTGAGGCAAAAAAGCTTGGGCATCGACGTGGCGGACACCCTGGCATTCAACGACCACGTGGCCTACGGCCCCAAGGAGCTTGGACAACTGGACCGGCTCATCGGCCAAAGCGACGCCGAGGTGGTGGTGACCACCCAGAAGGACGTCGTCAAGCTCCCGCCGCGGTGGGCGTCCCGCCCCGTCTGGGCGCTGGCGATGGAGATGGAGATTACCCAAGGCCGGGGGGAACTGCTGGAGCGGATCGACTCAATTCTGCAACGATCCTGACTTTGACTGCCCCCCCTCCTCGACGCGACGGGCTTTTTGTTTCGCACCCCGCCCCCTATGATCAGGGCATGCGTTCCAAGCCGATGCGCGTGGCCCTGGTGTCGCTGGGCTGTCCCAAGAACCTCATCGACAGTGAGAAGATGCTGGCCGCCTTGGCCGCCAGCGGATGTGTGGTGGCCGCCCCGGAAGAGGCCGCCGACGTCATCGTCGTCAACACCTGCGGCTTCCTCGACTCAGCCCGGCAGGAGTCGCTGGAAGCGATTGCGGGGGCCTTGGAGCGCAAGCGGCACGGGCAGGTGCGGCGGGTGGTGGTGGCCGGGTGCCTGGCCAGCCGCGACGGGCGGAACCTTTTTCGCTATCGACTGTCTCGCGAGATCGACGCCGTCGTGGGCGTCAACGACCGCCAGGCCATCGCCGCCGCCGTGAAGGGCAAGGGCAGAATCACCCGCCTGACCCCCCACGCCTCGGCCAGGGGGGTGTTGGCGGACGACGGTCGCTTCCGCCTCACCCCGCGCCACACGGCGTACCTGCGGATCTCCGAGGGCTGCTCGAGGCGATGCACCTTCTGCACCATCCCTGCCATCCGCGGCCCGTTCCGCTCCAAAAGGCCTCACGTCATCCTGAACGAAGCCCGGGAGCTGATCGCCGACGGGGCCGTGGAACTGAACGTCATCGGCCAGGATACCACCAGCTACGGGCGCGACCTGGGGGGCGGCCAGAGTCTGGCCCGGCTGCTGCGGGAGCTGGACCGCCTGAACGGGCTGCGGTGGCTTCGGGTGATGTACGCGTATCCCCGCCAAGTCGGCGACGCGCTGATCGACGCCCTCGCCAATTGCCCGCGCGTGGTGCACTACCTGGACCTGCCGCTCCAGCACATCGCCGATCCGGTGCTCCGCCGCATGGGTCGGCTGACGACGCGAAAGGCCATCGAGGCGCTGCTGGCCAAGCTGCGGCGGCGGGTGCCCGACATCGTCCTGCGGACCACGTTCCTCGTGGGCTTTCCCGGGGAGACGGAAAAGCACTTCCAGGAGCTCCTGGAGTTCGTGCGGGATTTTCGCTTCGACGCCCTGGGCGTCTTTGAGTTCTCCGCTGAAGAAGGCACGGCCGCCGCAATTATGGACGGCCAGGTCAGCGAGGCCGCCAAGGCCGACCGCGCGCGGGAGCTGATGCTCGCCCAGCAAACGATCGCCTTTGAGGCCAACGGCTGGCGGGTCGGCCAGCGCATCGAGGTGCTGGTGGACGGTCCGGACAGCCAGGGACGATGCGTGGGGCGGCACTGGGGGCAGGCGCCGGATATCGACGGCCTGTGTCGTCTGACCCGCCGCCACCAGCCGGGCCGCTTCGTGACCGGCACGGTCATCGACTGGGCCGATTACGACCTGATCGTCCGAGCGGATCGGACATAGGCCGGCAGGGTTGCCCCTAATTTCCTTCCTGCTTAGAGCACCTGGACGGCGATCATGGTCACATCGTCCAGGCGGCTCTGGAGGCCGGCGAAGCGTCGCATCGCCCACAGGACGGACCGCACGATGCCCTCGGCGTCCTGGCCCTCGGTGATGGCCGCCAGGGCCGCCTGCTCCACGCGGGCGCGGCCGAAGGTCTCATCCGCAAAGTTCATCGCCTCGCTCAGCCCGTCGGTGTAGGCCAGCAGCACGTCGCCGGTCTGGAGGCTGGCCACCTGGTGGGCCCACTTGGACGCCGGGTCCAGGCCCACCACCGGGCCGCTGGTGCCCAGGGGGCTGGCCTGGCCGGAGCGGAAGAGGATCGGCGGCATGTGCCCGGCGTTGGCGAACGTCAGCCGCCGGGCGCGGGCGTCGATCACACCGTAGAACAGCGTGGCGAAGTCGCTGACCAGCGTATCGCTGCACAGGTCGCGGTTGACGCGGGCCATGACCTCCGACATCTGGTAGATGTTGACCGCGTGGGCCCGCAGCGAGGCCCGGATGGAGGCCATCAGCAGCGAGGACCGCACGCCCTTGCCCACCACGTCGCAGACGGCCAGGCCCAGGTTGTCCTGCGGCAGCGGGAGGAAGTCGTAGAAGTCTCCGCCCAGCTCGAAGCACGGCACGTACAGCGCCGCGATGCGGAAGCCTGGCAGGGTCGGCGGCTGGGAGGGGATCATCCGCCGCTGCACCTCGGCCGCCAGGCGCAACTGCCGACGGATGTTGGCGGCGTTGACGGCCTCGGCGTATAGCCGGGCGTTGACGACGGCGGCGCCGGCTTCGGCGGCGATGGCCTGGAGGAGTGACACCTCGTACCCGTCGAACTCGTGCGGCTCACCCATATACACGCGAATGACGCCCTCGGCCCGGCCCTTGTACACCATCGGGGCGCACAGGCCGCTGACGATGCCCTCCTGCCGCGCCTGGGTTGGATACAGCACGCGCGGATCGGTCCGCTCATCGGCGATGGTCACGGTCTTGAGCTGGCTGATCACCTCCTGGTCGATCTTGCTGTCGGATAGCAGAATCGGCCCCTTGCCCAGGTAGCTGACGGACAGGTTGGCCACGGACTTGATGACCAGCTCGGTGCGGTCCTCGTTCAGCAGGCGGATGGAGCAGGCCTTGGCCTTCATCGCCTCCACCACGGTGCGGGCGACCAGGTCCAGCACCTTCTGGAGGTTCCGCTCGGTGGTGAACTCGGCCGTCAGGCGGTACAGCGTGGCCAGTTCCTGGACCCGGGCGGCGTGCTCCTGGTGGTGATTGGCCAGACGGGTGATCAGCTCGGCCAGGACGCCCCCGAAGTGCTGCACCGCCTCCGCCGACGACGCGCCCTCCGGCTGGACCGACCAGGTGATCCGTCCGACCTCCTGGCCGTCCACCAGGATGGGCACATGCTCCGCCTTACCCCCGCCGGCGGCGGGACAGGAGGGTGAATCCTTGGTCAGCGGCTGGCCGTCGGGGCCACAGATGCCGATCGGCGCCCCTGCGGCGGCGACGAACGCGTCCTGCAACTGCTGGAGCGTGGGGAGGTCCAGATAATCGGTCAATGTCGGCACGGGCTTTCCTTGGGCTCTTGCGACCGGACTATTGTACGAACTGGACGCTGCTTTGCAGCCGAAAACCGGAACCCTTGTGATTGCCAATGGTGGAATTGCCGATCACCGAGAAACATTCCATCCTGCCGTACTCAATTGGCAATTCGCAATCGGCAATTTTCAACCGGGCAGCTTGTCCAGCCTGCCGGGGATCGTCAAGGGCCTCAACGCCGCTTGGCCTCGTCCAGGGCGCGGAGAAGGTCCTGGCGGGAGAATTTACCTTCCAGGCGGATGGGCGGGCCGGAGGGCGGGAAGATCACCGTCAGCGGCGGGGCGCCGCGCAGGTGTTCGTACAGCAGGGCGTTGGCCGGGGCGTCGGCCGACGTGACGTCACCGCGCAGGGCCAGGATTTTTCGGTCCGAAAGCTCCCGCGCGACCTCCGGGCGATCGTAAACGAGGTAGTCCACGACCTTGCAGCTCAGGCACCAGGCGGCGGTGAAGTCCACCAGCACGATCTGCCCCGCGCGATTGGCCTGGCCGATCCGCGACTCCTCGAACGGCTGAAACCTTACTGCCAATCCCCGCGACGGTGTGAGCATCCAGACCCCGGCCGACACAGCCAGCATCACCGCCAGCCCCCGCAGCACCACCTTTGCAGGCAGCGGCCAATCGTAGCGGACGAGCGTGCCCCAGACCCACAGGCCGAAGACCAACACCACGGCGTAGGCCACCGCCCGGGCGACGGCGGTATCCGCACTCAGCGTGCCGATCAGCCACACGGCCACTCCCAGCAGCACGAATCCCATGGCCTGGCGGAGCAGTTCCATCCAACGCCCCGGCCGAGGCAGGCGGCCCAGCAGCGAAGGCATCGCCGCCAGCAACGCGTGCGGGGCGGCCATGCCCACGCCCATCAGCACGATGGCCAGGCTGCCCAGCCACAGCGGCTGAACCTGCGCCCAGGCAAAGGCCAGCACCAGGATCGCAAAGCTGCACGGGGTGGACAGGATGGCCATCATCAGCCCCATGCCCAGCGAGGCCAGGTGCCCTTGCCCGCGGCCTCGACCTTCCAGCTCAGCCAGGCGGCGGGGGACAAGCACCGTGAACACACCGAACAGGTTGGCCGCCATGGCCACGACGACCAGGGCCATGCCGACACGGAACGGGACGGACTGGAAGTGCCTTCCCCAGTCCAGCGTCCTGCCGGCCGCCAGGCGCAAGACGACGTTCGCGCCCGCCAGCGCGACAAACAGCAGCGCCACGCCGGCGGCGAAGGCCAACCCCACCGTGACGAACCGCCGCCGCGATTGGCGGGCCAGCTCCACCACGCTCAGGATGCGGACAGGGATCACCGGCAGCACGCACGGCATGACGTTCATGATCAGCCCGGCCAGCAGCGACAGGCCCAACCCCGCCCAGACGCTGAGTTGGCCCGCCCCGCCAGCGGCGACGGGTTGAGAAGTCGTCTCAGCGCGGAGCTGCTCTGCCGGCCTGGCCGAGGCCAGGCCGTCGCGCATCGCCTGGCTCCAGGCCTCATTGGTCACCGCCGATGTGCCCACCTGGACCGTCGCGGCCACCTCGGCGCGGACGGGAACGCACTGGAACTTTTCCTCCGAGCAAACCTGTCCGGAAACGGTCAGTTGAATTTCTCGCTTGCCGGCTTGAGCGTCGGCGGGAACGGTAATCGGCACGTAGGCCACGACCTTGCCGGTGTACCCAAACGTGGTCACCACGGCGTCGCCCACGTTGGTGGGGTGCTGACGGTCCCGTGGCCACAGCACCGCTCCGACTTGCCAGGGTCCGGCGGTGACGGCGATGCTGGCGGGGATGGGCGTAAATTCCCCGCCGCCGGGCGAGGGGCTGTAAAACACCCACCCCTCGGCCACCTCCATCGTCAAGGCCACGTGGAACGTCTGGCCGGCAGAAACCTGGGTGTGGGAAGTGATGGCGAAGGCGGAGAACAATCCCGACGCCCCACCGGTCGGCAAGTCGCCTTCCTTCCCGGCCGCTCCACACGCCGCTATCACGATGACCGCTGCCCACACTCGCCAGTTGAGCATCTTTCGATCTCCCATGGAGTCCGGTTTGACAGCACGAAGCTACCGTCCTATCGTCCCGCCGTCTAGAAGGAGAGATGGACGATGGTCGATTGTCAATTAAAGGCAGCCACTTGCGGTGTGGGGAGTCTGCAATCCACAATCGCTCTGCCCCTTGTCAGGGGAAGTGGCTCTAGCTAGCATGTCGGCCTTTGGAGTTGCATCCGTCCCCCCTTGGAGTGGTCATGAGCGCACTGGACAAGACTGATCCCGCCATCGCCGACATCCTCCGCGCCGAGCTGCGCCGCCAGCAGACCACGCTGGAGCTGATCGCCTCGGAGAACCACGTCTCCCCCGCCATCCTGGAGGCCACCGCCAGCGTCCTGACCGACAAGTACGCCGAAGGCTACCCCGCCAAGCGCTGGTACTGCGGCTGCGACCAGGCCGACCGCGTGGAGGAACTCTGCGCCGAGCGGGCCAAACAACTCTTCGGCGCCGAGCATGCCAACGTCCAGCCGCACAGCGGCACCACCGCCAACCTGGCCGTGTACCTAGCGGCGCTGAAACCTGGGGACAAGATCATGGGCATGCGCCTGGACCAGGGCGGGCATCTGTCTCACGGGCTGGACGTCAACCTGTCAGGCATCTGCTACAAGGTCGTCAGTTACGGCCTGCGCCCCGACACCGAGATACTGGACATGGAGGAGGTTCGCAAGATCGCCCACCGCGAGCGGCCGGACATGCTGGTGGTGGGCGCCTCGGCCTATCCGCGGATCATCGACTTCGCCGCCTTCGGCGAGATCGCCCGCGAGGTGAGCTGCCCGATGCTGTCGGACATCGCTCACATCGCCGGGTTGGTCGTCGGCGGCGTGCATCCCGATCCCGTCCCGCACAGCGACTTCGTGACGGCCACCACGCATAAGACCCTCCGCGGCCCCCGCGGGGCCTTCATCCTCTGCCGCAAGCAGTGGGAACGGGCCGTCGACCGGGCCATCTTCCCCGGTCTTCAGGGCGGCCCGCTGATGCACGTGATCGCCGCCAAGGCCGTCGCCTTCCAGGAGGCCATGCAGCCGGCCTTCAAGGCCTACGCCGCGGCCATCGTCGCCAACGCCAAGGCACTGGCGGAGGCATTGCTGGCCCTGCACTGGCGCCTGGTGAGCGGCGGGACGGACAACCACCTGATGCTGGTGGACCTGCGCAGCCACAAGCCGGACCTGACCGGTCAGACGGCCGCCGGATGGCTCGCCGCTGCGGGCATCATCGCCAACAAGAACGCCATCCCCTTCGACCTCCGTCCGCGGACCGAGGCCTCGGGCGTGCGCCTGGGCACGGCGGCGCTGACCACCCGCGGCATGGGACCGGAGGACATGAAGCGGATCGCCCGCTGGATCGACAAAGTCCTCACTTGCAGCGGGGACAAGAACGTGCTCCAATCCGTGCGCGGGGAGGTGGCCGAGCTGTGCGGGCGGTTCCCCATCCCCGCCTGGCTGGCCTAAACCGCTGCTCCAGGCCGACGGCGCCAAGAGGCGGACCATGCGAGAAGTCTATCGGATCCTCGACGCTAACTTCAACCGGGCCCGCGAGGCCCTGCGCGTGGCGGAGGACTGCGGGCGCTTCGCCCTCAACGACCCGGCCCTCACACAGATTGCCAAGAACCTCCGCAGCGGCCTGGTGGAGGTCCTCTCGACCTTGCCGGCCGAGGAGATGATCGCCAGCCGCGACACCGCCGGCGACATCGGCACCGAGATCACCAGCCCCACCGAGCCGAAGCGCGAAGGCCTGGCCGACGTCGCCACGGCCGCGTGCCGTCGGCTGACCGAGGCGCTGCGGACCATCGAGGAGTACGGCAAGTTCGTCGCCCCCCAGCAGGTCCTGCGGATCGAGCGGATGCGCTACGACGCCTACACGCTGGAGCAGCGGCTGCGGGAGCGCCTGGCCGTGGGCGAGCGGTTCAAGGCAGTCCGCCTGTACGTGCTCATCACGCCCAAGCTGTGCCGCGGCAGCATCCGCGAGACGACCCGCGCGGCCATCGCCGGCGGGGCCGACGCCATCCAGCTCCGCTACAAGGACGGGCCCGACGCGGAGTTCCTGGCCATCGCGGCCGAGCTGCGCGAGCTGACCGACGAGACGGGCAGGCTCTTCATCGTCAACGACCGCCCGGACATCGCCGCGCTGGTCGCCGCCGACGGCGTCCACCTGGGCCAGGGCGACCTGCCGGTGGCCGAGGCCCGACGCCTGCTGCGTCCGGCCGCCATCGTGGGACGCAGCACCCACTCCCTGGAGCAGGCCCACGGGGCCGTGACGGAAGGCGCCGACTACATCTCCGTCGGGCCTATCTTCCCCACGACCACCAAGGACGCCGGCCCCCCCGTCGGCGTCGAATTGCTTACCGAGATCAGCCGCGAGGTCACCCTGCCGATCGTGGCCATCGGCGGCATCACCGCCGCCAACGCCAAGCACGTCCTGGCCGCCGGCGCCCAGCGCCTGGCGGTGTCGTCCGCCATCTGCGCCGCCGCCGACCCCCAGGCCGCCACTGAGGCCCTGTTCACCAAAATCACCAAGCTCGCCAAGTTCAAGGCCAAGGCCCAGGGCAAAAAGGGTCGCTAAGCGGCTGCGATGCGGGAGGGTTGCGTTCGTCCACCACCAGGGGTAGAATCCGCCCGCCATGCACGAGCTGATTGAACGCCTGGAGAAGTTCGGCTCACCGCGGATCGTGCTGGTGGGCGACTTCATGCTGGACCGTTACGTCTACGGCCAGGCCGACCGGCTCAGCCAGGAAGCCCCCGTGCCCGTGCTGCTGGCCCTGCGGAGCGACAGCCAGGCCGGCGGAGCGGGCAACGTGGCCTCGGCGCTGCTGGCCCTGGGGGCCCAGGCCGTCTGCATCGGCCTGATCGGCCAAGACGAAGCGGGCGAGGAACTCAAGTCGCGCCTGGTCCGGACCGGGGCGCACGTCTCGGGCCTGGTCCGCCTGAGCAAGTACGCCACCACCGTCAAGACTCGCTACGTGGGCCTGGCCCAGCACCGCAATCCTCAGCAACTGCTCCGGGTGGACGGCGAGGACCCCGCCGCCGTGTCGGAAACCGTCCGCGGCACGCTACGGGCTGCGGTCAAGAGCGAACTCCGCAGCGGCAGGACGGTGGTCATCCAGGACTACGACAAAGGGGCGCTGCGCGAGAGCAACTGCCCCCAGATCATCGCCGACGCCCGCAAGGCCGGGGCCACCGTGATCGTGGACCCCGCGCGGGTCCGCGACTACCGCCGCTACGTCGGCGCGACGCTGCTGAAGCCCAACCGCTACGAGGCGGAGCTGGTCAGCGGCATCACCATCAGCGACGATTCTTCGCTGGAGCGGGCGGCCAAGCAGATCGTCATGGCCGCCGACCTGGACGCGGTGGCCATCAGCCTAGACAAGGACGGCCTGTACCTGTTCACCAAGGACGGGCGCGGACGGCGCTTCGCGCCCCCCGATCCCTGGCGGTGTACGACATCACCGGCGCGGGGGACGTCCTGGTGGCCATGCTGGCCGTGGCGGTGACGGAAGGCTGCGACCTGGACCAGGCCGCGATGTTAGCCAACCTCGCGGGGGGCTTGGAGGTGGAGCGGTTCGGGGCCGTGCCCATCCGCAAAGAGGAAGTCCTGGACGAGCTGCGTCGGCTGTCGGGGCTGCGAGGCCGAAAGGTCCGCACGCGCAAGCAACTGGCCAAGGAGCTCGCCCGCCGCCGCAAAGCCGGGGAGCGGATCGTGTTCACCAACGGCGTGTTCGACCTGCTGCACATGGGCCACCTGCGCTACCTGCGCCAGGCCCGCCAGTTGGGGGAGTGCCTGGTGGTGGCCATCAACTCCGACGCCAGCGCCCGCCGCCTGAAAGGCCCGACCCGGCCCGTCGTCGGCCAGGAGGAACGCGCCGAGATGCTGGGGGCGCTGGAATGCGTGGACTACGTGACCCTCTTCGACGAGGACACGCCCAAGGGGCTGCTGGAGCTGCTGAAGCCCGACCTGTTAGTCAAGGGTGGCAGCACCGACGAGATCGTCGGCCATGAGATCGTGGAAAAGTACGGCGGCAAGGTGATGAAGCTGGACCTGGTGGCCGGACTGAGCACCACCGAGCTGATCAACCGCGTGTTGGCGACCCACAACGAACGGGGTGGGAAGAAGGCGTAGTTGCCGGAGAGACGGACCATGGCCAACAAAGCAGTCTTTCTCGACCGCGACCACACGCTGATCGAAGACCCCGGTTACCTCAGCGACTCCTCCGGCGTGAAGCTGCTGCCGGGCGTGGACCTGGCGCTTAAGAGTCTGGAGGCCGGAGGCTTCAAAACCGTCGTCGTGACCAATCAGGCGGGCGTGGCCCGCGGATTGATCACCGAGGAGAACGTCCACCAGATCCACACCGAGCTGCACCGCCAGCTCGCCGAACGCGGCGCCCACCTGGACGCCATCTACTACTGCCCCTACCACCCCGAAGGCACCGTGGAGGCCTACGCGCGGGATTCGGAATTTCGCAAGCCCAGCCCGGGCATGCTGCTCAAGGCCGCCCAGGAGCTGGACATCGACTTACCGGCCAGTTGGATGGTGGGGGACAGCGCCCGCGACGTCGAGGCGGGCCAGCGGGCCGGCTGCCGCACCATCCGCCTGCGGCCCAGCGCCACCCCGCTGCCGGGGGAGGTGTCGCAGGAGGACGTGCAGCCGGACTTCACGGCCCGCAACCTGGTCGAGGCGGCCAGGACCATCCTGCGCGAGAGCGGCTATGGCGCCCCTCAACCGGTAGCCGCGGCGGTTGAAGCCCCCCCGGCCGAACCAGAGCCACAGCTCCAGGCCCCGCCGCCTGAGCCTTTGACCCCGCCAGAACCTGAGCCTCTAGCCTTGCCAGCGCCACAGACCGAGATGCCACAGGAACCCCCGATCGAGGCCGCCCCGGAGCCTGAGCCCCTGGCCGAAGCAGAGCCCCCCACAGCTACCGTGGCTGTCGCTGAAGAACCCAAGAGGCCCGAGCTGCCGGAGGAACGGCCTGTCCCCGTGGCCCCCAAGGCGCCGCCTCCCCGCCCGGCGGACAGCGAGGAAGTCCGCCGGGAGATCCTCAGATACGTCCGACAAATCGCCCACGTGGAGGAGGCAGATTTCAGCGTCGGCAAGGTCTTTGCCGGCATCGCGCAGGTGTTGGCGCTGCTGGGACTGTTGCTGGCGCTGTGGCGGATGGCCACCGACCAGCTTCCCCAGGCCGTCCTGTGGGCCCAGATCGCCGCGGTGCTCCAGGTCATGGCCCTGACCTTCTATCTGATGAGACGATAGTCGAACTATTTGTCTTTGGCCGCCTGGGGCATAACCTGGACCGACCCCGTCATCCGTGGAGGAACGGACCCGCATCAAAAAAGAGGTGATGGATGGAGATCAGACCGTTTCGCGGATGGCGGTATCGAACCGGGCCAGGCGGCGACGTCAGTCCGTTCCTGGCCCCTCCCTACGACATCCTCTCGGGGAAGGACAAGCAGGAGTTCCTGGCCCGCAGCGATAAGAACATCGTGGCCGTGGACATGCCGCACGTGCCACCCGACAGCCTGGGACCCGATGAGGTGTACCAGCAAGCCGCCCGGCGGCTGGCAGCCTGGCAGGAGAAGGGCGTGCTGGTGCCGCGAGGACCGCCCGGCCCTGTACGCCTACCAGCAGAAGTTCCCCTGGGCCGGCGAGACTACACGCGGCGGGCCATCCTGTGCGGTGTGCGGGCGACGGCGCTGGGGCAGGACGTCATCCCCCACGAGCACACCTTCGCCGGCCCCAAGGCCGACCGGCTGCGGCTCACGCAGTGCACGCGGATGCAACTGTCCCCGATCTTCGGCTTCTATCGCGACCCGGCCGGCCGAGGCTGATCGCTCCTGGCCGATGCCATGGCCATGTCCGGCAACCGCCCACGGCCGGATGGGCCAAGTCGAGCGAGAAGCTGTGGGTGATCCACGACGAGCAACGGATTGCCCGGTTGGCCGCGACGCTGCGAGATGAACCGGTCTTCATCGCCGACGGCCACCACCGGTACACCACCGCCCTGAACTACCGCGACGCCCTGGCCGCCGGCGGCAAGCTGCCGGACGACCACGAGGCCAACTTCGTGATGTTCGCCCTGGTGGCCCGCCGGACGATCCGGGCCTGCTGATCCTGCCCACGCATCGCATCATCCGCAACCTGGCTCCAGAGCTTCACCCTCGACGCCCTGGCCGACCAGGCCAAGGAGTTCCGCTGGCAGCAGGCCGACCTGCCCGCCGGCCGCCGACGCCGACGCCTTCCTGCGTCCCTATGGCCCGGGGGCGATGGTGTTCATCCCCGCCGGCGCGTCGGCGGCGTGGATCGCCACCCTGACCGACCCCCAGGCCATGCGCCAGGCCGCCGGTGACCAGCTCGACGCCTGGCGCAAGCTGGACGTGGCCGTGCTGCACAGGCTCATCGTGGATAAGGCCCTGAGGCCCTGGTGGATCGGCCGACTCGACCATCGAGTACACCCCCAGCCTGCCGGCGCGTGCTGGAGGCTTGCCGGTCCGGCGCAGCGCGTCTGTGGCCGTCTGCCTTCAGGCACGGCGCTGGACTCGGTGGAGGCGATCGCCCGGGCCGGGGCGTCCATGCCCCACAAGAGCACCTACTTCTACCCCAAGCTGACCACCGGCTGGGTGCTCAAGCCCCTGGAATAGCCCCCTGGCACCGGCGCCGGCCCGGCGAATCTCCCACCGGCGACTTGCGGATGATCATCCGGGCGGCCAAGTTGTATGCAGAAGGCAATTTGGTGTTTTAACGGCAGAAAAACTGTTGAAGAATTCGGCCATTGTCGGTGTAGGATTCCTCAGTTGCGTTTGCCGGTCGCAGGGGAGCATGTCTTAAAGCAAAGGTTGCGGTAGGTGTTTTGTGAAAGGGTTTGTAGTAAAGGACGATTTTCCCATCTTCGAGCCAACCCGTATGTCGGATTTTCCTGGGGTCCTGCGTTCAGGGAGGCGCAAATCCATGCCAAAGGGCAAGGTGAAGTGGTTCAATGACACCAAAGGTTATGGGTTCATCCAGATTGACGGGCAAGACAAGGATATCTTTGTCCACTACTCCTCCGTGAAGGCGGAGGGTTTCCGGACGCTGAGCGAGGGGGAGGAAGTCGAGTTTGAGCTGGTCGAAGGCCCCAAGGGCCTCAAGGCCGAGAACGTCGTCCGCCTGCAAGCCTAGGGCCGGCGGCAAGGCACGCGGGATCAAGTCCCATCAGCCTGGTCAGGGGCGATTCTGGCAGGGGGGAGTCTGCGTGTTTGCCCGTGCGCGGCAATCGGACTTAGCTTTGCTTCGTCGCGGTGGCCTGCTGGACGGCCTTGATCGCGATCATGCGCTCCAGGGCGACTTTGGCATCGGCGGCGACCTCGGGGGCGACCGAGACGCGGTTGACGATCCTGCCTTCGGCGAGGTTGTCCAGCGTCCACAGCAGGTGGGGCAGGTCGATCCGCGCCATCATCAGGCAGTGGCTGGGGACGTCGGAAAGGACGCGCACGAACTTGTCGCCGCAGCGCCTGGCCAGGCGGTTGACCAGGTTGCTCTCGGTGCCCACGGCCCAGCGGCTGCCGGCTTGGGCCGTCGGTGACGGCGCTGGATGATCTGCTCGGTGCTGCCGGAGGCGTCGGACAGGGCCACGACCTCGCGGGGGCACTCGGGGTGCACGATGACGCTGGATCCCCGCGTGGCGGGCGGCGGACCTGGTGCACGTGCTCCGGCGTGAAGAGCTGGTGCACGTAGCAGTGGCCCTTCCACAGGATGAACGTCGCCCGGCGGACGTGCCTCGGCCGTCAGCCCGCCCTGGGGCAGGTCTGCGGGTCGTAGACGCACGCAGTCGTCCGGCTCGTAGCCCATGGCCACGGCCGTGTTGCGGCCCAGGTGCTGGTCGGGGATCGCGAAGACCTTCTGCCCGCCCGCCCCGCCCTGCGCGTCGCGGCCGCAGGGCCCAGGCAAAGACGTTCTGCGCGTTGCTGGAGGTGCAGCAGGCCCCGCCCGCCCGGGCGGTGACGGCCTTGACCTCGGCCGAGGAGTTCACGTACGTCACCGGCACGACCCCGCCGTCGGCCAGGCGGTTCATCTCCTCCAGGGCGGCCTCGACGTCCGTCGCGTCGGCCATGTCGGCCATCGTGCAGCCGGCGGCCAGGTTCGGCAGGCACACCACCTGGTCTGGTCCCGACAGCACGTCGGCCGACTCGGCCATGAAATGCACCCCGCAGAAGACGATGAACCGCGCCTCGGGCCGCGAGGCGGCCTGCTGGGAGAGCTTGAGGCTGTCGCCGACGAAGTCGGCCAGGTCCACGATCGCGTCGGCCTGGTAGTGATGGGCCAGGATGCACAAGGCCGAGCCGAACTGCTCCTTGCAGCGGACAATCCGCTCGACCAGTTCATCCCGCTCAACCTGGGCGTATTGGGGTGGCAATGGCATCTGCAACTGCATAGGGCACCGTCGTTTCTTGCTATCCCCATTATAAGGTCCCATGGGCTCCCCCTGCCTCCTGGGCCGCCGGGGCCGGGCGGCGGACCGCTCCCAGAAGCTCCCCCAACTCCGGCGCCCTCAGCAGCCAGGCCGTCGCGACAAACGCCGCAGCCCCGGCCGGGACGCACACGGCCACCACCAGCCCGTTGGAGCAGCCCCCCAGGCCGCGGCGGAGGAGCAGCACCACCCCGGCCATCACCGCACAAGAAACCAGCGACCGCAGCGTGCTGGCGAGCAACTTCCGCCCGCCGATCCGACCGATCCGCTTGCGCAGCAGCAGCGCCAGGACTAGGACGTTGAGGGAGAACGTGACGGCCGCCGTCAGCCCGAACGCCCCCGCGCCCACCTGCGGCACCCAGATCAGCACGCTCACCAGGACCATGTACAGCCCGGCCATCACGCAGGAGACCTTCAGCGGGGTGATGGGGTCCTTCAGCGAATAGAACGCCCGCAGAATGATCTGGTGGGTGCAGAAGGCCCACAACCCCAGGACGTACATCCGCAGGATGAAGGCGCTGTGGGCGGCGTCGGCCTGGCGGAAGTCGCCGTGGCGATAGATGAGGCCCACGATCGGTCCGGCCAGCAGGAAAAGCCCCGCCCCCGTCGCCAGACCCTCCATCATCGCCAGGCGCATTGCGCGGTTGACGCTGTCGCGGAGGTTGGGCAGGTCGCCGCGACTGGCGTAACGGGCCAGCAGCGGGAACACCGCCACCCCCAGCGAGATGGCGAGCACCCCCATGGGGAACTGATACAGCCTCTGGGCGGCCGCCAGGCGGACCAGCACGCCCTCGCTCAACGGACGGTGGAACTCATACCCGAACAGCACGACCGTGGAGCTGAACTCCCGGACCGCAAAGAGCCAGGCGATGACGTAGTCGAACAGGCTGGAGATCTGAAGGAAGCCGATCCCCAGCAGCATCGGGGCCATGAGCTTCAGCATCCGCCGCACCTCCTCCTGGACGGGCCAGACGGTCGCGCGAAGGCTAAAGCCGTGGCGCTTCAGCAGCCACAGCACCCCGGCCAGTTGCAGGACGCCCGAGACGCTCACCGCCGCCGCGATGACCGTCAACTGCCCGGCCCGGTCGCCCTTCCACAGCGGGGCGACCAGCCAGGCGGCGGCGAGGATGCACAGGTTCATGAGGATCGGCGCGGCCGCCGGATAGGCGAAGTGCCCCCGGCAGTTCAAGGCCGCCGAACCCAACGCCAGCAGACACATCGTCACCATGAACGGCAGCATGAGGTTGCTCAGCAGGGCCAGGAACTGCCGGTCCGGCCGGGCCGGGGAATACGCCGACCAGACGACAAAGCCCCCCATGGCCAGCAGCATGACGATCAGCAGACACACCGACAGCAACCCCATCGCGTTGGACAAGAGTCGGCGGGCGCGCTCCAGCCCCCCTTGCTCGGCGGCCTCCGTGAACACCGGCACGAACGCGGCCGACAACGCCCCTTCCCCAAACAAGCGGCGGAACAGGTTGGGAATGGCGAAGGCGAACTGGAACGCGTCGTTCTGCCACCGGGCGCCCAACCAGACGATGGCCATGTCCCGCAGCATCCCCAGGACGCGCGAGAGCAACGTCAGGCCGGCGATGGTCTTGGCGCCTCTGAAAAAATGCTCGCGCTCGCGATGTCCCTGGTCGTCCACGGAAGGCCTATCGATTGTCCAACGGTTTTTTCACAGCCACAGCCGCGGTGCGTCTGAAGCGAACGATAAAACCGCAAAGCCGCCGGCAAATCAACCTTTCGTCTTGACGATGGCCCCTTGCGGCCGTGACGATGGCACCATGCGAATCTGCCACGTCATCACGCGGTTGATCCTGGGCGGGGCGCAGGAGAACACGGTCCTGACCTGCGAGGGCCTCCACGCCCGCGGCCACCAGGTCGCGCTGATCACCGGCCCGGCGCTGGGACCGGAGGGGGAGCTGATGAGTCGCGCGCTGGCCGGGGGGTACGAGGTCATCGTCGTGGAGGAGCTGCGGCGCGAGGTCTGCCCGTATCTGGACCTTCTGGCCTACCGTTGCCTGCGGAAGCATTTGAAAAACCTTCGGCCGGACGTCATGCACTCGCACTCCTCCAAGGCCGGGATCCTCGCCCGGAAAGCCGCGGCGAACGTCGGCGGCATCAAGATCGTCCACACGATCCACGGTCTGCCATTCCACCCCTATCAGTGCTGGTGCGCCAATCGCCTGTACATCGCCCTGGAACGCCGGGCGGCCCGACGCAGCGACGCCCTAGTCTCCGTAGCCGACGCGATGACCGCCCAGGCCCTGGCGGCCGGGGTAGGCCGGGCCCAGCAGTACCACACCCTCTACAGCGGCATGGAGGTCGAGAGCTTCCTTCACCGTCCGCCCAAGGCCGATGCGTTCCGAAAAGCGCTGGGACTGAGCGAGCAGGACGTGCTGGTCACCCAGGTATCGCGCTTGGCGGAGCTGAAGGGGCATGAATACATCCTGGCCGCGGCGGCGCAGATCCCCGACGAGCATGTGCACTTCTGCTTTGTGGGCGACGGGCGGCTCCGGCGGAAGATCGAAGCGCAGATCAGTCGGGCGGGCCTAACCCCACGCTTCCACCTCACCGGCCTGCTCGGCCCGGACCGCATCCCCGCCGTCATGCACGCCAGCGACATCGTGGTCCACTGCTCGCTCCACGAGGGGCTGGCCCGCACCCTGCCGCAGGCCATGCTGGCCGGCCGGCCCGTGGTGAGCTTCGACGTGGACGGGGCGCGGGAGGTCGTCTCTAATCAGACGGGCATCCTGCTGCCGCCCAAGGACACCGTCGGGCTGAAACTGGCCCTCGAGACGCTGGCCACCTGCCCGGAATTGCGAAGCAGGCTGGGCCGGGCCGGCCGGGAATTCTGCCGCGACAAGTTCGACCATCGCCGGATGGTCGAACAGATCGAGGCGCTGTACCGCAAGCTCCTCCGCTAACGGCGCGGAAGCAGATCACGCTTCCGGCCGCTTGCGGGGCAGGACTCTGCGGACCAAAACCCAGACCCCCAACATCACAAAGGCCGCTCCTGCTACCCCGCTGACGGCCAGCGAAGCGTGCCAGTGCAGCGGATAAAATTCGATCCAGATGTGGTGCTCCCCGGCCGGGGCCACCAGGCCCAGCAGCGCATAGTCGGTGCGATACAGCGGCTGGGGCCGGCCATCGATCCACGCCCGCCAGCCCGGGTGCCAGACCTCGCTGACCACCAAAAACCGCCGGCAGGGACTGCGGATGGCCAGATGCAACTTGCCGTGCCATGCGTGAATGACCTTCACATCGTTCGCCTCGGCCGGCTGCGTCGGGGGCGAAAGGGACTCAAGCGAACTGGCCAATACCACGGCCGTGGTGCGAAGGTCGCGGCTTCGAACGGCCTCCAGGAGCTTTTCCTCCTGCGCCACCGTCACGACCGCGTCGGCCCAGAATGCCCGGGGCAGGAATCGGACATTGCGGTACAGGTACGTCGAACCCCGGGTCATGCCCTGATAGATCACGAACATCGGCTGGTCCTCGAACGCCGCCACCGGCACGAAATGGCCGTTGGGGAACTCCAGCGCCCCGGGCGAGACGATGTACTTGACGTTCAGCAGGTCCATCATGTCGCCGCGATACTCCAGCCGGGGCAGCCTTTGGCCGGGAACCAGGTGCACCAGGTCGTACCAGGCCCGGGCGATGGTCCGCCGGACCTCGTTCCATTGAAGCACGTCGAAGTAGTCGGCGTACTGGCGGTAGTTGAACGAGTCGTTGCCGCTGATCAGTTGCAGGCCCATCGGCCCGGCCCAGCCGTAGCTGATCGTGGATCGCAGGATCGGCCCGATGCGGTAGAGTTCCGGGTCCGACGCGAAGAACTGCCGGTAGGCCGTGTCCGGTACGGCCTGGCTGTGCGGTACCGTGTGCAGGTAACGATGGGCGTAGTAGGTCCCCTCGACCGTCATCAGGACGATCAGCCCCCCGCCCAGCCACGCCCCCAGCCCCGCCGGCACCCGACGCCCGCGCAGGCGGTCCGTCAGCTCCTCCAATCCGATCCCCGCCAGGGCGATGCCGAAAAAGGTCGTCAGGAACAGGAACCTGGCCGGAATCCGGAACAGGCTGAAGCCCGGCAGGTGGTCAAATAGAAAATGCAGCACCGGACTGTCCATCGACAGAAGCAACGAGACGACAAAACAAACGGCCAGGTATTTCGCCGGTTGTCTCCGCCAGCCCCAGATAACCCCCACCAGCGCGAAGGCCAAGGGCAGCAGGCCGAAGTACGCCTGGTCTTCCCAAAGCTCCTCGCCCGGATAGGTGCCCTCCAGAGGCGTACCCAAGGCCTCGGGGAACAGGAACGTCACCCACTGCCTGGTCACAATCGCGTGGTTGTGCAGGAAGAATTCATAGACGCTCCGGCTGCGTGAAATCAGAGGGATCTCCGCCGCCAGGGGGATCAGCAGATACGCCGCCAACGCCAACCCCAGCACTCCCCCCATCGCCAGCCAGCCCACCGTCCGGCCAAGCGCTGCCCAATCCTTGGTCACCAGCCGCGGCACGGTCCAGACGACCAGGTAGGCCAGCAAGAACCAGAAACTATAGTAGAACAACTGGAGATGCCCGCAATGCAGGCACAAACCCGAGGCCGTGGCGACGGCCAGGGCGCCGCCCAGCCCCGGATGACGGATGCAATAGAACACGGCTGCGAACAGCAAGGGAAAGGCGACCATGATGGGGATGTTCGGCAGCCAACCCGCGTAGACTCCCATCACCAGCTTGAAGCTGAACAACCCCGCCGTCGCCATCACCATCCGAGGCCAAAACCTCAGCCCCATCGCCAAGCCTAGCAGGTAATAGGCCGCCCCTGAGGCCAAAAAGTGCAGCCAGAAGGTCGGACCCGCGGCCGCCAGCGGCGGCAGCAGGTAAAACAGGAAATGCAGCGGGTAGGTGTACTGAGACTGCGGGTTGACTAACCCCGCGTAACCGCTGAGCTTATCGTTCCGCCACAGCGGGATTCCCTCACCCTTCCAGATCGAGTCGTAGAGGACCTGCTTGGTCGAGATGTGCTCGGAGATGAAGTCGGAGTGAGGAGAGTACGGCACCCTCCCTGGCGCCAGCAGGTGGCCGTAGCCCACCAGCGACAGCAGCACGATGCCCCCGACAGCCCATCGATGGCCCCGGTCCGGCGGAGGGGAGTCCTGCGGCGATGATTTCCCGGCCTTAGGGTGTTTGGCACTCAACAGGGCTGCCTTCCATGCTCACGGCGGGGCCGAGCGCTTGTTCCACGCCGCCGCGGACGCTCTCAGCCATACTTGGGGCTGGGGGTCGCCTTCCCGCTGGCGGCCACGGCGGCCACTCGGCCGATGGAGTGGTACTCGATCCGCTGACGGACCATGGTCCGGGGGTCGTAGAGGTTCCTGCCGTCGAAGATGACCCGCTGCTTGAGCCGGCTGCGGATGCGGTCGAAGTCCGGCGTGCGAAACTCGTTCCACTCCGTACAGATGATCAGGCCGTCGGCCCCTTCCAGCGCCTCGTAGGGGTCGGTGGTGAACGCCACGTCGCGGCAGTCGCCCAGCTCGGCGGCCGCGTTGGCCGAGGCCTTGGGATCGTAGCATCGCAGGTGCGCGCCGGCCTTCTGCAGCCGTTGGATCACGCCGATCGAGGGGGCGTCGCGGACGTCGTCGGTGTTGGGCTTGAACGCCAGGCCCCAGATGGCCAGCGTCCGACCGGTTAAGTCTCTCCCGTAGCGCTGCTGGACCATCTCGACCAGCGCGAGCCTCTGGAGTTCGTTGCGGGCGTGGACGGCGGCCAGGACGTCGTAGCGGCTGCCCACGCTCTGGGCGACGCGGATGAGCGCCTGGACGTCCTTGGGAAAGCAGCTCCCGCCGTACCCCACGCCGGGGTTGAGGAAGTCCACTCCGATGCGGCGGTCGGTGCCCATGCCCGCGCGGACCTCGTTGATGTCCACGCCCGTCCGCGCAGAGGTCGGCCATCTCGTTGATGAAACTGATCCGCGTGGCCAGGTAGGCGTTGGAGGCGTACTTAACCATCTCCGCCGCGTCGCGGCTGAGGACCAGGATCGTCTGAGGGGTCTGGGCGAAGGGGGCGTACAGCTCGGTCATGATCTGAATCGCCTCCGGATCGCCGTCGCAGCCGATGATGATGCGGTCGGGACGGAGGAAGTCCTCCACGGCCGCCCCTTCCCGCATGAACTCCGGATTAGACACCACTGCAAAGGGATGGGCCGTCAGGTCCTCCATGATCTGGCTCATCCGCCGCCCCGTCCCCACCGGCACGGTCGATTTAATCACGACCACCTTGGAGGAGGTCATCAACCGCGCCGCGTCGCGGACGATGGACTCCACGCCCGAGAGGTCCGCCGAGCCGTCGGCCAGGGGCGGCGTGCCGACGGCGATGAAGATGACCTGACCGTGGGCCACGCCCTCGGCCAGTTGCGTGGTGAACCGCAGTCGGCCGGTGGCCAGGTTGGCGCCGATCAGCTCCTCCAGCCCCGGTTCAAAGAAGGGACTGACGCCCCGGGAAAGTTTCTCGATCTTGGACGCGTCGATGTCCACGCCCAGGACGTGGTTGCCCGCGTCGGCCAGGCACGTCCCGGTCACCACCCCGACGTAGCCGCTGCCCACAATCGTGACTTTCATGGAACGGTGTTCCTCATTTACCTCTGGTCGATGGGTTCGGGTATACTGGCAGCAGCATCATACGGCCTCCCCGACGCCCCAGGCAACGGAGAACCTTATGCATGTGGTCCTGTCCGGAGCGGCCGGCTTCATCGGCTGCCACCTGGCCAAGCGCTACCTGGACGACGGCCATCAGGTCGTCGGCCTGGACAACATCTCCACCGGCAGCCGCGACAACCTCGCCTGGCTGTCGGTCCACCCGGCCTTTGGGTTCTTGGAGCACGACATCACGCGCCCCTTGAGCCTGGAAGGGCCGGTGGACCTGGTGTGCGACTTGGCCTGCCCGGCCAGCCCCGTGGACTTTGGCCCCCTGGGTCTGGAGATCCTGCGGACGTGCAGCGAGGGCGTGTGGCACATGCTGGAGCTGGCGAGGGCCAAGGGGGCGGTGCTCCTTCACACCTCCACCAGCGAGGTGTACGGCGACCCCCAGGTCCACCCGCAAAAGGAAGCGTACTGGGGGCACGTCAATCCCATCGGCGCCCGGGCCGTGTACGACGAGGGCAAGCGCTACGCCGAGGCGCTGATCACCGCCTACCACCGCCAGCACGGTTTGGCAGTCCGCATCGCCCGCGTCTTCAACACCTATGGGCCCCGGATGCGCCTGGACGACGGGCGCGTCGTCACCAACTTCATCCGCCAGGCCTTGGCCGGCCAACCCCTGACCCTCCACGGCGACGGCAGCCAGACGCGCAGCTTCTGCTACATCGACGACCTGGTGGAGGGCCTGGTCCGCCTGACGCGGACCGATTACACCCAGCCGGTCAACCTCGGCAATCCCGACGAGATCCCCATCCGCCGCTTGGCGGAGGAAATCATCCAGCTCACCAATTCATCCAGCCGGATCGTCGAAAACCCCCTGCCCGCTGACGACCCCAAAGTCCGCCGGCCGGACATCTCCCTGGCCAGGAAGCTGCTGGACTGGCAGCCGACGGTCGCTCGCACCGAGGGCCTGAAGCGGACGATTGAATACTGCCGCGGCCTCCTGCGATAAGGCCCTGTAGGGCGTGCAGGTTCTTGGCGAGTGCAATCGAGCTAAGGTTCTGCACGCGGGAATAGTCCATCAACGCCCTATTCCCGGGGATTGTGCCCGATATGTGGTTTCCGCGTGCAACAAGTTGCACGCCTTACCCGCTACTCGATCTTGATCGCGGTGGTGGGGCAGCTTTCGGCGGCCTCTTTGCAGGCGGCCTCGTGCGCGGGCGGAACAGGGTTGACCTTCACCACGGCGATGCTGTCGGCGTCCAGCTCAAAGACCGCCTCGCACACCTGAACGCACAGTCCGCAGCCGATGCACGCCTCACGATCGACGATAACTTTCATGGAAGTCTCTCCGCTTTACACCACTATAGGCGACCGGGTTGCTTGTGTCTGCGCGTTGTCGCGGACGGACGGGACTGCTATAGTCGTGGCCATGAGCGCGAGGGAAAAATCCTCGAACCCGCCGCCGCGCCGGAATATCTGGGCCCCCTGGCGGATGGAATACATCGACGGCCTGGCCGACAACGACGGCTGCTTCCTGTGCCGCTGCCGCGACCAAACCGCCCAGGACGCCGCCAACCTGGTGCTGTGGCGCGGTCGGCGGTGCTTTGCCGTGCTGAACCGCTTCCCCTACACCGGCGGGCACAGCCTGGTGGCGCCGCTGGACCATCTGGGGGAGCTTTCGGAACTGGACGACCCGGCGATGCTGGAGATGGTCCAGATGCTCCGCGACCTCCAGCGCGTGCTGAGCGAGGCCCTCCACGCCCAGGGGTTCAACATCGGCATCAACTTCGGCCGCTGCGCGGGGGCGGGCCTGCCCGGCCATCTGCACGTCCATCTCGTCCCGCGATGGGCGGGAGACACCAACTTCATGCCCGTGCTGGCGGACCAGACCATCATCCCCGTGGCCCTGGAAAAGCTGCACGACCAACTGCGCCAGACCGCCCGCAAGCTGAACCTGCCCTGGCAGATGACATGAACCCCTCCTCGCCCAGTCCTCGCGAGCTTTATCAGCTCCGCCAGAGGGAATGGCTCCACCCGGCTGCGGTGAGCGAGGACAATAGCGGCGGGCGAAAATTCGACGAGCCCCAGCACCCCTACCGCACCTGCTTTCAGCGCGACCGCGACCGCATCGTGCACTGCTCGGCCTTCCGGCGGCTGGATTTTAAGACCCAAGTCTTCGTCCCCCATGAGCACGACCACTTCCGCACCCGCCTGACGCACACGCTGGAGGTCGCCCAGATCGGCAAGACCATCGGCAGGGCCTTGCGGCTCAACGAAGACCTCATCGAGGCCGTCGCACTGGCCCACGACTTGGGCCACCCGCCTTTCGGCCACGGCGGCGAGGCGGTGCTGGAGGAGCTGATGGCCGACCACGGACATTTTGAGCACAACCGCCAGACGCTCCGCGTGGTGGATTACCTGGAGCACCCCTATCCTCCCTTTCGCGGACTGAACCTGACGGGGGTCGTCCGCGAGTGCCTGGCCAAGCACCGCACGCGATACGACACCCCGGTGTGTCCTGAGTTTGATCCGGCGCTCCAGCCGCCGCTGGAAGGCCAGCTCGTGGACCTGGCCGACGAGATCGCCTACACCTCCGCCGACCTGGACGACGCCCTGGCCGCCGGCGTCCTCCGTCAAGAGCAGCTCCGGGACCTGACGCTATGGCGCGACGCCCGGCAGACGGCCAAACAGGATTATCCAACCGCCGGAGCGATCCATCAGCGCTCCGCGCCTGCAAGGCGGTCCTGGCAGCGATGGCCGACGATGCCATCGCCACCTCCAGCCGGTGCATGGACTCAAGCGGCCTGACCTGCGTCCAGGCCGTCCGCCAGGCCGACCGCATCGTGGGCTTCTCCCCCGCATTAGCTGAAGCGGTCGAGCAGCTTCAGGATTATTTGATGAAGAACGTTTATCTCCGCGGGGAGAACGCCCAGCGCAGACCGCGAGACGGCCAGGATCATCCGCGAACTGTTCGCCGCGTACGTGTCCGATCCTTCGCTGCTGCCGGAGCGCACCCAGCACCTCATCGAGGCCGACGGGCTGCACCGCGTGGCCTGCGATTACATCGCGGGCATGACCGACCGCTTCTGCCTACAGGAGCACCAGCGAGTCTGCGGAAACAGCCATGCCGCACAAAGGGACAGAGAGATAGAGCACTAAGACAAAACGACAAGTCGCTTCTGAGTCTTCTCTGCGTGCTCTGTGTCTCTGTGTCGAGTCTGATGTTCCATCCTTAGAAAGTCACGGCCGGGGCGGTGCGGGCAATGGCATCCTGGATCTCGAAGAACTCCTCGTCCCGGAAGGAAAAGATCGAGGCGATGAGGTTGGAGGGAAAGACGCGGATTCGCGTGTTGAGGTCGCGGACGTTGGCATTGTAGAAGCGCCGGGCAGCCTGGATGCGGTCCTCGGTATTGGCCAGCTCCTGCTGGAGCGCCAGGAAGTTGGCGGAGGCTTTGAGGTTGGGGTAATTCTCCACCACGGCCAGCAGTTGCCGCAGCGCGGCGATCAGGACGTTCTCATCGCGGGCCTGGCTGGCTGGGGACCCCGTGGAGGCCACCGCGCGGTTGCGGGCCTCGATCACGGTCTGGAGCACCGTCCGCTCGTGCGCGGCGTAGCCGCGGACCGTCTCGACCAGGTTGGGGATCAGGTCGTAGCGGCGGCGCAGCTCGGTGTCGATACCCGACCAGCTCTCCCGGCATTGCTGCCGCAATCGCACCATCGCGTTGAAGGTCGCAATCACCCAAATCACGGCCAACAGGACGATGCCCACCACAACCCACAGCATCACGGGCGGCGACCCGTCGGGCGTGATCGATAGCGCAGGCATCAGGCCTCTCCTGGTTTTATGCGGCTCGTCTCGCCTTGCTGGCGGAGGACGTATTCGGGCAGGCGGTCCAGCAGGCCGGCAACGATCTGGCAGGCGGTCTCGAAGTCCGCGGGCTTGAACACATGATCACGATAGCAGATCACGCGGGTCAAATCGAACTGGATACTGAAGCGCGGACTGGCCAGCAGGAACTCCATCGCTCGCGGGTGGATGACGTCGTAGGCCCAGCGCTTGTTCGGCGCCTTGACGAAAAACTGCCGGCTGAACTCGGCCGACTCAAAGTCGATGTCGTCGGCGCCGAAGAACTCCCCGATCTTGTCCAGGAAATTCTCCGGCCGGATGGACAGTGGCTGAAGCGCGACAGGGCTTTGAAGGATCACGGCCGAGAACACGTGCGTGTGGCGGTTCTTGCCGTGGCCGATCACGTAGTGGTAGTCAAAACCCAGCAACCCCCTGCCGTTCCACTGCCCTTCGATGAGGTTGTAGGCGTAGCGGCTGTGGCCTTGGCACAGGCAGGAAAAGCCAGGGTACCTGCTGTCGAAGTCGTAAACATTCTCCCGGCGGAAGCTTAAGTTCCGCCCGGCCGCCCAGGCCGCCAGCTCCTTCCGCCGCTTGGCCGAGGCGTACACGGCATAGACGGCCAGGGCCACCATCAGAAGGAGGACCAGGATGACCCACCACGGAAAACCGCCGCCGTGCTGATGAATCACCACCCTTGCCTGGGCCCATAGGAACGGGGTCATCCGATGCTCCGTTTACTCACCGTACTCGCACCGATACCGGCCCGGACCGTGCGCAGGCCGGCGTAAAGCAGATAAAGCGTGACGATCAAGATGATCACGTCCGCAATCAGCAGCGCCAGGTTCGTCGGCGGTTTGGCTAGGTAGCTGCGCGTGAACCGGATCAGCAGCAGGACCAGGCTGGTGACGGTCGTGACCATCATGGCCACCGAGGGCAACAAGGCGAACCAGAACGACCGGCCTTGCCGCGCCAGCCACAGCGCCGCCACGGCCAGCACCATCCCGGCCAGGAGCTGGTTGGACGTGGCGAAGATGCCCCACAGCGCCTGCTGGCCGCCGGTGAAGGCAAACAGCAGCATCAACCCCACGGCCAGGCCGGAGTTCACCCAGTAATGCCGCAGCGCCCGAAGCAGCCAGCGGAACGGGCCGGTCGTGTCCGTCGGAAAGGCCGGACCCGGGACGTCCTCCTGGGCCGTCAAGGCCACGGGAAGCCCCTCGGCCCCGATCGGGACCGGCTCGCCCTCGCCCCATTGCTGCGCGGCATCGGCGGTAACCGGCTCAGCGAAGATGTCATACTCGGCAAACAGGGTCCGCCAGATTTCCTCGATCAGGTACCGCGTCAACCGCACGGCCGTATCCAATGTGGTCACGATGAAGCCTTCCAGTAGCACCATCCCCGCCACCGCGCCCACGGCAATGGGCACGCCGAAGGCCAGGTGGACCGACTGGCCCAGCGCCATCGCAAAGCCCAGGACGGCGTTGGGCTCGGTCGGGGAGGCCACGAGCCTGGGATACAAATCCGTCAAGTAACTGGAGCGGGACGTTCCCAGCATCAAGGCCGCAATTACACACACGGCTAGGAAGCTCTCCAGCAACATGCCGTAGAAACCGATTTGCCGCGCGGCCCGTTCGGAGGTGATCTGCTTGCAGGTCGTCCCTCCCGCGCAAAGGCTGTGGAAGCCGCTGACAGCCCCGCAAGCGATCAGAATAAACAGCCCCGGCCAAATCCACCCATTCGCCGCCGTGCCTTCGGCTACATTGAACGCGGGTAAGGGATCGCCCACGGGCGGCAAGGCCCCGCAGGCCGCCTTGACGCCTCCCACCACCAGCGTGACGAACAACCCCACCATGCCCACGTAGAGGATGTGCACGTTGGTGAAGTCGCGGCTCTGGAGCAACAGCCACACCGGCACCCCCGCCGCAACGAGGACATACGCCGACAGCAGGAGCATCCAGACCTGCATGCCCTTCAGCGTCACCCCGAGGATCGACATCTCTTGCGGAAAGGCCACCGGGTAGTAAAGCCCCAGCACGATGCTCCCCGTGCAAACGGTGATGGCCGCCAAAGAACAAAGCCACACGGAAATATGTTTCTTGATGTACATCCAGCCAATCAGCGGGGCAAAGGCGGTAATCACGATCACGCTCATCGAGGCGATGCCACCGATGACCGCCTGGTCGTCCTGGACGCGGAAGAGGGTCTGCTCGGGCGTCAGTCCCAGGCGGTCGAACGGCAGGCGGCTGACCAGCGCCTGGGCGGAATAGTTCAAAAAGGCGGCGCACACCAACGCCAGCATCACGACCAGCAGCAGCATCATGGCCACGAAGGCATCCTTGCCCATTATCCGCCGCAGCACGGTGGCCACGGACTGGCCCCCTTCCCGCGTGGTGATGTAGGTGGCCAAGTAGTCGTGCACCGCACCGATCAGCAGCCCGCCGCCCAGTACCCACGCCAGCGCCGGCGCCCAACCGTAGATGATGGCGATCACGGGCCCCAGGATCGGTCCGGCCCCGGCGATGGAGGCGAAGTGGTGGGCGAACACCACCGGCGTGGGCGTGGGCACGTAGTCGCGGCCGTCGTTGATGGTCACCGCCGGCGTGGGGCGCGAGGGGTCTTCCCCGATCCGCCTGGCCAGAAAACGGGAATACAGCCTGCCCCCTCCGCCCAGCACGACCACCGCCACCAAAAGCACCGATAGAACGGACATCTCCGGGTCTCCTTGCCCCCACCGCGGCAGCGATCCGTCAATCCTTCTTAGGCGGCGGCAGGGGTTTGGTGATCGTAATCGCCCGGTGGCCGTGGCAGGCGCCCAGGCGCGCGGTGAACTTAGCCACGCCCGCCAGGCGAACCGTGACGTCGCCGTCCGACGGCACATCGGTGGTCAGGATGTCGCCCACCGCCAGACCCGACAGCTCCGAGGCCGGCATCGCCGCGTCCGGCAAGGCCGCTGAAAGCTCCAGCGCCGACCACGCCCCCCCTTGGGCGGCTGCATGGGGAAGTATCGCCTCCAGTACGACTGCGGGCAGGCAAACCCGCATGGCTCCATCGGCACCACGGCAAGTGAGGCGGAAAGTCAGCACCACCGCCTCTTGCGGCCCGGCCGGCGCCGCGGCTGCAGGCGCAGGGCCAGTGGACAACTTCACGGACAAGCCCGTCGGCTCCAAGGCGGCTGAAAGGCACTCAGCGACGGCCTCCGGTAAGCGCTGGAGCAGCCGCCGTTCCACCGCCGTCAGCGGCCGATCGATCACCTGCGCGCGGCCGCCGGACCCGCCCAGCAACACGTCGAGGATCGGATAGGCAATCTCCGTCGCCACGTCCACCCAGACGACCTCGCTGGGGGACTTACCCACCTCTTCGGCCGGGCGGACACCCCCCGCCGCCAGCGCATAGCAACAGGTAGGTTCCTGGACATTGTGGTGAAAGCCGCTGGGGGACGAGAGGGAAACATCCACCAGGTGCACGGCGGGCTCGACGGGCAGCCGACTCCGCAGCGCGGCCGCCAAGGCGGATTCCAGCACGTCGCGGAGAGCAACCGTCGCCGCCGTCCACGGCAGCGGCCAGCGGGCGGCCCCGGCTTCGTGTTTGTCGCTGTCCCTATCATCCGGCATCCAACGACCTCCCTGTCGCCGACCACGGCGGATTATACATCCACCGGCCCCGGCAGGACAGCAACGTTTTAACCAAGACCAAGGGCGCCGCTAGGTCTTGTGGCAGATGATCTCCACGTCCTGGCCGAAGTGGCGGAGCGGGGGGATGTGCCTGGCCGAAAAGACGGCCTCGATCACGGCGGTGGCATCGCTGAAGCGGCGGCTGTGGACGCGGGCGTGCTGCGCGATGTACTGCATCAGCCGGCCATTGCCGCAGTTGGCCCGTAGCGTGACGCGCACCGGCTCCCCGGCCGCCCGAAGGGCGACCTCGGCAGCCAGCTCCGCGGCGCCTTGGCCCGTCACGGCGGAAAGGAAAAGGGCGGAAGGGTACTTCCCGCGCAGCACGGCAAAGATGGCCGGGTCATTAATCAAGTCGATCTTGTTCAGCACTAGCAGTTGCTGGCGGCGGTCGCAGCCCAGCTCCTCCAGCACGTCCTGGACGGCGGCAATCTGCTGGACGACTCGGCCGTGCGAGGCGTCGGCCACGTGGATCAGCAGGTCGGCGTGGATGGCCTCTTCCAGCGTGGCGCGGAAACTGGCCACCAAGTGGTGCGGCAGGTCGCGGACGAAGCCCACCGTGTCCGACAGCAGCACCTGGCCGTCCTCCAGATTCCAGCGTCGGGTCTGGGTGTCCAGCGTGACAAAGAGCCGGTCGGCCACGACGGCCCCGGCGTCGGTCAGCAGGTTCATCAGCGTGCTCTTGCCGGCGTTGGTGTAGCCCACCAGGCAGGCACGGAAGACGTTCTGTCGGGTGGCGATCTGGCGGACCTTGCGGCCGTCGATCTCCTCGATCCGCCGCTTCAGGTGCGTGAGGCGCTTCTGGACCAACCGGCGGTCGGTCTCGAGCTGCTTTTCACCCGGGCCTCGCGTGCCGATGCCGCCGACGCGCCCCGCGGCCGTCGCCCCGCCGCCGGCCAGGCGCTCCAGGTGGGTCCACATGCGGACCAACCGCGGGTAGATGTATTCCAGTTGCGCCAGTTCCACCTGGAGGCGGCTCTCGGCCGTGCGGGCGTGGGCGGCGAAGATGTCCAGGATCAACTCGCTGCGGTCCAGGACCTTGCGGTGCGTGACTTCCTCCAGGTCGCGGACCTGGGCAGGGGACAGGTCATTGTCGAAGATCACCACGTCGGCGCGTTGGCGCTCGGCTCGCTCGGCAATCTGGGCCGCCTTGCCCGTGCCGACGTAAAAGGCCGGGTGAATCACCTGCCGCCGCACGACCATCTCGTCCACCACGTTCGCCCCGGCGGTGCGGGCCAGGCTGCGAAGCTCACCCACCGGATCGGTCGGATCGGCGGCGCTCTTGGGCAACAGCACCGTTACCAGCAGCGCCCGTTCCGCCGCGACGGATAGTTCCTCTCGTCGGCCTTCCTGCATTCGGTGCTTCGTCACCTCCCAAAATGCCAAATGCTAAAAGATATTATACAAAAAAGACCTTCCCCGACTATCGCCGCCGAAAAGCCCATCGCACCACTGCAACCACGGCCCAAGCTGCCGCCACGACCAAGGCGAGCAATCCGACCAGCGACGCGACAATCCAAAGCGGCCGCGGCGGTGGCAGGAAGGCGGCAAAGGCCACCCCAAACCCAACTAGAAGCGGGATCATGACCAACGCCCCGACTGTATCCCCCCGCCGCCAATGTTGCGGCGGCGCGACGCCCGGTCGCCCGAGCCGCCACAGGTGTCCGGCTCCGGTCACCAGCCATACCAAAAACACATAGCCGCTCACCAGCCCACAGACCAGCCGCCAGGTCGCGCCGGCGTCGATCACGTGCAGGCCGCCCAGCAAGGCCGCCAGAAGCACCGCCCCATGGACCGCCAAGAGGCCCCGCGGCGGCAGCCCCCGCCGCCAAAGCCGACCCGCTGCAATCCACACCGCCGTCGCGGCCACACCTAGATACAGGCCCAGACATCGCTGACACAGTGGCAGCGCCACCCCGTCGATGACGAAGCATCGATCCCGCCCGCACAGGTGCGAGAAGAACTCAACCGCCAGGTCCATAGGCCGCTCCATCCTGCCCCGCGCCGTTCAGGGCATCTCGGGGCGGAGCTCATCGATGGCCTTCTCCTGGTCGGGGTGGAGGGCGGGCGCGGACGTCGGCTCGGCGGGTCCAGCCGGCCCGTTCGGTTCGTTCGGCTCGGCCGGTTTGACCCCGGCGGGCGCCGGCGCCGTCACCAGCGGCTTTAGAACTTCCTCCGGCGACGCCAGGGGAGCGATAGGGACGGGCACGACCTCGGCCGGCTGCGTCGCAGGCAATGCAAGGGGCGGGACGCTCACGCGCCGCAGCTCCTTGCCCTGCGGGCTGAAGAACACAATGGCCTGCACCTGGGCGCCGTCCTTTTCACTCTTGAGATATTTGAAGGCCACCTGCGCGCCGTCGGGCGTGAAGGTCGGTTGGGCCAGGGTGTCATTTCCGTCCTGACTCTGCCAACTGCCCAGCGCCGTCCCCAGGGAGTCCAAAAAGTACGTCGCCTTCTCGAAGGTCACCACAAGAAACCTGCCGTCCGGCGATACCGCCAGCTTACTGTTCTCGACCCCCCCGGACTTCTCAAACATGGCGGGCAGGCCGAGCGTCCGCGCGATCGTGCCATCGGTCTTCATGAAATCGATGACCTGTACCTGCTTGTCATCGATCTTGGCCGAGCCCAGAAGGGCGACGGTGGTGTTGTCCACCCACGCGATCCCCCCCAGCGTGGCCTGGTCCTTCTCCAATCGCACGTAGCTGGTCAAGGCGCCGTCCGTGCGGACAAAGGCCAGGCAATCTTTCTGCCCCACCGCCAGCGTCTTGCCGTCGGGCGCCAGGGTCGCCACCATCGCCGGGGCCGCCACCAGCCGCATGACATCGGCCTGAGGGTCCACCGCCCACACGACGCCGCCCGGTTCGAGACTGCCGGGGCAGAGATAAATCCATCGGCCGTCGGGACTGTACTGCGGGCGGCTGAGGACGTAGGTCATCATCAGAGACCCAAGCACAATCCCGGACTCGTCGTTGCCGCCGATGTTAGTGCAGGGAAGCTCGACCTCCGTGACCGACAGGACTCGGCCATCCTTGGCGCCGCGCTGCACCAGTTGGGCCGGGATCGTTGGCAGGAGGGAGGCAAGACGGTGGAAATCCTGGCTCATCTTCATTGGAGGCAGGATGATGTCTTCCGACTTGCTGACCGGCGCGGTGGTGGCCGTCGGCTCGGGGGTCTCCGTCACCGCCGGCCAGCGGAAGTCGGTCGGAGGATACGCCGGCTGGGTCGCCACCTGTCCGGCGATCTTAAGGAGGCGCTCCAGCTCGTCCAGGTCCGCGGAGGTCAGCAGCGGGATGCGGAGGTAGGCGATGCGCTCCCCGTCGCGACTGAAGGCCGGGGCGGTGATCATCCAGTCGCTGGAGGACTCCAGCACCTTGGGCGTTTCCATCCCGGCCGGCAGGACCATCAGGCGGTACTGGTGCGCACCGCGAATCGCCAGGTCGTTCCCATCAATCTTGTAAGGCTCCATCGTGGTAAAGGCCAGGTCCCCGTTGGCGCAAAGGACATGGGGCTTTCCACGCAAGCCAGCACGTGCCACAGCAGCCCGCCGACGGCCACGGCCACCAGCGGCAGGGCTTTCCACCCGTTCTTGCCAAGGGTCATTCGTCGTACCATGAGGGTTTCCTCGAATAGAGTGCCGGTTCCCTGGATGCAGGATGCACCACGTTTCGGATCAGGCTCCGCACGGCGATGCCCGTGCCCCGAGCCAGCAAGGCCATCGTGACGCGACGCTTGCGGCGGTCGCGCTCCAGCAGCAGTTGCCGGCCGTTGGTCTGGAGCCGCCGCAGGCTGGGACGGAATATCTGTCGCCAATATATGCTCTCTAGTTGCCGCAGGTCCAGCGCCGCGGTGGGCATCACCGGCGTGTGGAAGTTGTAACGAGCCCAATCGGTCGCCTCGCCTGCTTCCGCGTCCCGGGCTTTTTCGGCAAGATCGGCAAGATCAGCAAAGGCCGTCCCGGGGTTGGGCGTCAGTGGCATCAGGAAGCAGTAGTCCATGCCCAACTCGTACTGCCACCCGGCCAGGCGGCGGAGGTCCTCCATCCGGTCGCCCGGCAGGCCGAAGATGACCGTGCCGATGGTGTACACCTGCGGGTAAAACTGCCGCAGGATGGCGAAGGCCTCGCGGCAGACGTCCGCGCCGTTGCGGTGCTTGCCCAACAACCCCAGGTCCCGGTCGCGGTCACGCTCCACACCGATCATCACCTGGCGCAACCCCGCACGCACGAGCTTGCCCAGCACGCCCAGCGTGTGGTCGCGGACGATGCCGTCGGCCCGCATCCAGGCGGTGTGCAGCGTCCGCGCCCGCCCGCGGGCGTCCATCAGCTCCGATCCCAGCATCGCCTCGGCCCAACCGTCGGACCAGGCCGGATCGGCATTGAACGTGGGGTCCACCCAGCCGAACGTCCGCCGCCCGAAGGAATGGTACAGGGTGCGGACCTCCTGGAAGCTGCGCGGCGGGCTTTTGGTGCGATAGCACGGCCGGACCTTTTCACTTTCACTCCCGTTGCCGTTGACACTCGTCCCCATGTGCTTCCAGAGGATGCAGAACGCGCAAGAGTCGATGCAGCCGCGGGAGTGCTCGATGCTGACCAAGTCGGGGTGATTGTGCGAGCCGTGCCCATAGTCGTCCATGTCCACCAGGTCGTAGGCCGGAAAGGATAGACTGTCCAGGTCCGCGATCAGCGGCCGGGACGGCGTGCGGACGACCTGGCCGGTTTCATCCAAAAAAGCCAACCCCGCGATGCCGGCCCAGGCCGACCGGTCGGCCGAGCGTTCCAGCAGGCGGCAGAAGGTTACTTCCCCCTCGCCGCGGACGATCACGTCCACCAGGCCGCTGCGGAGCGTCGGCTCGACGGCGTGGGCGAAGTACACCCCGCCGGCCACCACCAGGCAGCGCGGATGCAACTGCTTGACCAGCCGCGCCGCCCGCAAGGCTTCATGGGCTGAGACGGTCTCTTCGCCCACGCCCAGCACGTCGATGGGGCGCTGGGCCAGTCGCTGATGCAGCGTCCGCCAGCCCCATCGCCGCGCGGGGCAGTCCCAGACCTCCACCTCCGCCGCGCTCAGCTCCCGCTGCACCGCCCCTCGACGTGGCTCAAGGCCGCGAGCCTGTCGAACAGCCGCTGCCAGGCAAAGCAACCCCAGCGGCTGCCAGAAGGCCGAGGTTTCGCTATTGAACGGCCAGACGTACCGTGGTGGCCTAAGCAGCAGGATTCTCATGTCCGTGCGTCTCGCATGGTGCCCGGTCCCTAATCAGGGACCAGGTCCTATAGTGTATACGCAGGACTCAGCCAATCCTGACACCACATTACCCAAACAGGCCCCGGGAAACAAAGGGAGGTCCTCGGCCGGCGATTGAGCTCCTTGTTTTGTCCAGTGACGACCTTCGTCCTGCTTGAGGTGGTAGGCGTTTCCGAGGACAGGACTTAGATCACCCGCACGAGCACGGACCTGCTGAAAGCCTTGAAGAGCTCCGCCAACCCGACGGCCTGGGAATTCGACCAACGATACCGGCCGCTCGTCCTGGCCGTGGCGAGGCACCTGGGACTAAAGCCAGGACCGACGCAAAGGCCACGGGCCAACGCCCCACACACTCGGGAACCGGACAAGAGGTCTAGGGCATCGCCATGGTCGGGCCGGGGTTGAAGGCAAACGACCGGTGGATCTTCCGGCTGCGGGCGCTGGGCGGCGGCAGCCCGAATCGCTGGATGTCGCGCGGGGCCTGGATGCGGGCCATCCGCGCCCAGCCTTTATTCATGCCGTGGACGAACAAGGTCGTGCTCAGCGATCGCGTCCGCAGCAGCGTCTGGAGCGTCCGCTTCCACACCCAGTGCTCGGTTGCCGCAGCCTGGCGCAGCTCGCAGAGGGTCTCGTCCAACCGCCGGGCCGACACCTTGGCTGGGTGGTACACCGTCTCCACGAACGTATAGCGCTCCCAGTCGGCGGGGTAATTCGTGGCGAAGATCCGACCCTGCTCCATGTAGCGCTCGTACATCTTCGTGCCCGGCAGCGGGGTGAGATTGGTGAGTTGGACGATGTCCACGCCTAGTTGCACCGCCTGGAGGGCCGTGTCGGCCACGGTGTCTTCGGTGTCCTGGTCGGCCCCGACGATGAACGCCCCAAAAACCGCGATGCCAGCCCGGTGGAAGCCGTCCACCATCCGCCGGTAGTCCGCCCGCAGTTTCGCGTTGACGCCTTTGCGGTACTGCTTGAGGCTGTCGGTGTCGAACGACTCGAATCCCACGAGCATGCCGCGGCAACCGGCTTGGTAGGCCAGGCGCAGAGCCTGGGCGTCCCCGCCCATGTTGATCGTGGTCTGGCTGAACCACAGCCGCCGCTTGCCGCGGGCGATGATCTGCCGCAGGAGCTCCTTGGCCCATTCGGCGTGGGCGGTACTGACACCGAAAAAGTTATCATCGACCACGAACAGGAACTTCCGCGTGGTGGTGTTCCACTCCCCGACGATCTCGTCGATCGGCCGGCGGCGGATGTGCGGGCCGTTGAATCGCGTCACGCTGCAATAGTCACAGCCGACGGGGCACCCCCGGGAGGTCTGGAGGCACCCGACGTCGTACGTGCCGTTGATGGGCTGGATGGTCTGATCCGCCGCCCCCAGGCCGTTGCGCAACTCGCTCAACCGGCCGTAATAGAGCGGCTGGAGCCTGCCGGCGGCGGCGTCAGCGAGGATTTCCGGCCAAATCTCGTCGCACTCACCCACCGCCACGGAATCAAAGTAGCGCGAGGCCTCCTGCGGCACGGCGGAGGCGTGCGGACCGCCCAGGATGCATGGCAGCTTCTGCCGCCGGCAGATGGCCGCCAGCTCGTAGGCCCGCGTCGCCCCGCTGGAAAAGGCCGTCACCGCCACCAGGTCGTAACGCTGCGGGGTGAGGAGCTGCTCGGTGCGATCGTGGCCGAAGATCTCGTCGATGATCTCGACGCGGTGGTCCTTGGGAACCAGCCGGGCCAGTACCTGGAGCCCCAGGTGCGGAATGGCCGTGCCGATCGTGTGGTAACCTTCCGTCCGCCGGGCTACAGGATTGACCAGAGCAATTCGCATCACCATCTCATCCATGAGCACCCTCCTGTGGGTTTATAACCCGATATCTTACGCTGCGGCGCGATCAAACAAGGATACAAAAAGGGATAAAGGGTTTTATTGACCTTCGCATTGCCAATGCGGTCGTCGGTCAATGTCCCGCTCCATAAAACCGGAGGCGATTCGCTCAAGGCGAATCGCCTTGGCAGCGCAAAGTCCAATAGACCTTAAAAGTCGGGAAGCAGCTCGGGGGAGGGAGGCCGAGCCGCTTCCGTCATTCCAGGCCGGGAAAGGAGGGAAACCGGCCTAGGCTGCGCTCTATCCATCATACGCCGCCAACGCAAGGAGGTTCGCGCAGGGCCGGTCCGTTTTGCCCTTAGGCGCTCTGCGGTTACTCGACCGGCTTTTCTCCGTACTTGGCGCACCACTTGGGGTAGCGCTCGAAGGCCCGGGTGGGCCAGTCGCCATACCAGGCGTAACCGGTGCGGCGCTCCTGATCGATCTCAGCCAGCGTGTCTTTGGGCTCTCCGTCCCGTCCGACAAAGACGGGTTTGTCGGTATTCTGGTCGTAGAAACGCGCCCACAGCGGCTCGGCGTTGGGGTCCTGGACCACGACGACATCGCGGCCCTGCCGGACGGTTTTGATGCCGTTAAGCTGGCTTTGCTTCATCCAGGCGATAGCGGCGTGGACGGCCTGCCTCACCTGCGGGCTGGGATTGTCTATCCCCATCAGGTAGATCACGACGCCCGTACTCTCGGCCGCCGTTAGGTACGGCAGTTCAAACGCTCGCGCCTTGGCCGGCACGAACGTGTCGGGATCGTGTTGTTGGCCCCAGACGGTGAGCCGGCCGTTGATGACCACCTGCGTCTTGAGGATGCACCCCAGGCCGCGGTCCACGGCGGCTTTGGCCTTGGCGACGCGTCCTGCGTCCACGAACGCATACTTGCCGACGGCCACATCGCGCAAAAACGTCATGATGTTGATCATCACCCCGTCATTGTAGGTAATGAGGCGCTGGTATCCGTGGGGGTTGGGGTAAACCTGCGGCCAGCCGCTGCAGGGCATCTGAGCGGCCAGGACGAAATCCAGCCCCTTGAAGAACGAGTCCTTGTATTGCTGCTTGCCGGTGTCATGAGCGATGTTGCCCATGAACCGCAACTGCGGAATGGTGGCGCTGTTGTCAAACGAACTCCTCCTGTCGTAGAAGGCCATCCCGATGTCCTTGTGCCTCCATTGCATCTGGGAGACGTTCTTGGGCCACCCGCCATCCGGCGATTGCCAGGACATCACGTTCTCGGCAAATTCCGCCGCTTCATCGGAATGGAACCACTCCGGCGGCATCTTGGCCCAGCCGTCACCGGCGAAGCGAGTCACGTCGTAGGTCTTGGCGGGCTTGCTCGCCGGGGCGCTGGCCGCCGTGCCCGTCGCGGCAGGAGGGGTTTGGCAGCAGGCGGCAGCAAGAATCAGCAGGATGGTAAAGGCGGCGTGCACCGGGATTCTCATGGTTGCCTCGTCCAGTTTTTTGCGTCCATCTCCCGCCAGAGGACGCGAATTATTTAACTTAACACGATAGGAGTTAAAACGCATCACCGTTCGTTCGCATGCAGACAATCCGCCGGCAGCTCCTTGTCTCGTTGACAGAGGTTTACCGGCGGTCTAAGCTGCCTGCGATCCAATCGGAAGGAAAGACCCATGGCCCGGAACAAGACTCTTTCGCTGTCCTCCGCCCAGGAGGCATCGATCATTCAGCGGCTGCTGCGGTTCAAGGTCGAGGTGCCCAGCTGGGGTTTCGCCGACACAGGGACGCGGTTCGGCAAGTTCCTTCAGCCGGCCGCGGCCGTGGACCTGGAAGACAAGCTCGCCGACGCCGGCATGACCCACGCCTGCACCGGCATGACGCCTACCGTGGCTGTGCACGTGCTGTGGGATTTCCCCCACGGGTTCGACCCGTCGGTGGTGGCGCTGGCCCGCCAGCACGGCGTGCGGATCGGTTCGATCAACCCCAACGTCTTCCAGGACCCCTGCTACAAGTTCGGCTCGATCACCAACCGCGACGCCGCCATCCGCAGAAAAGCCTTGAAGCACATCCTGGACTCCGTCGCGATCGGCCGGCGGTGCCGCAGCAAGTATCTGTCGCTGTGGTTCGCCGACGGGACGAACTATCCCGGCCAGGCCGACATCGTCCAGCGCAAGAACTGGGCGGCGGCCGCCCTGCAACAGGTCCACCGCGCGATGCCGGCGGGCATGACCATGCTGGTGGAGTACAAGCCCTTCGAGCCGGCGGCATACTTCACCGACTTTTTCGACTGGGGCAGCGCGTACATCTACGCCAAGGCCGCTGGCCCGCGGGCGCAAGTCCTGGTGGACACCGGCCACCACCTGCCCGGCTGCAACATCGAGCAGATCGTCGCCTGGTTGATCGACGAGGGGATGCTAGGCGGCTTTCACTTCAACGACCGCAAGTACGCCGACGACGACCTGATGGTCGGCTCGATCGACCCCTACCAGGCCTTCCGCATCTTCAACGAGATCGCCGCCGCTGAGCACCGCCGCGGGGCCGATCTGGACATCGCCTACATGATCGACCAGTCGCACAACATCGAGCCCAAGGTCCTGGCCATGATCCAGACGGTCGTCACGGTGCAGGCGCTGGTGGCCAAGGCCCTGTGCGTGGACCGCAAGACCCTAGCGGCCGCCCAGAAGCGCGAGGACACCCTCGCCAGCCAGGAAATCCTCCAAAAAGCCTTCTACAGTGACGTGGAACCGCTCCTGCGGCAAGTCCGAAGGGAACTGGGTTGTCCGGCCGATCCGGTGGCCGCCTACCGCGCCAGTGGTTACGAAGCCAAGGTGGCCAAGGCCCGCACGGCCAAACGGAAGGCGCTGGGGATTGTAGCGGGGTCCAGCTACGCCTAAAGAGAGCAGGGTCGGGGGAATCGGTCGCGGAGGCTAGGCGCTTTCCTTCTTGATTTTCCTCGCTGCAAAGAGCGTGCGGGTGATCGCGCCGGTCACCATGCCGGCGGCGATCTCGTACACGGCGCCCTCCTCCTTGTGCTCCGGCAGCTCGTACATCAAATCCAGCATGACCTCCTCGACCACCGCGCAGAGCGCCCGGGCGCCCACGTCCCGCTCCATGGCCTTGCGGGCGATGGCCCCAAGCGACTCGGGGGTGAACTCCAGGACGCAGTGCTCCATGCGGAAGAACTGCTGGTACTGCTTGATGAGGGCGTTGCGCGGTTCGGTGAGGATCTGGACCATCGCCTTTTCATCCAGCGGACCCAGGACCGTCACGCACGGCATCCGCCCGACGAACTCCGGGATCATGCCGAAATGCACCAGGTCCTCCGGCTGGACCTTCTCCAGGATGGTGGTGTGGTCCTGGGCGGTGGCGGGCCGGGTGGACTCGGAGGCAAAGCCGATGGCCTGCCGTCCCAACCTTCGTTGGATGATCTCCTCCAGGCCGTTGAACGTCCCGCCGCACAGGAACAGGATGTGGGTGGTGTCTATCTGGATGTACTGCTGCTCGGGATGCTTTCTCCCACCCTGGGGCGGGATGTTAGCCACGGTGCCCTCGAGCATCTTCAGCAGCGCCTGCTGCACGCCCTCGCCGCTGACGTCGCGGGTGATGGAGACGTTCTGGCTGGTCTTGCCGATCTTGTCGATCTCATCGATGTAGATGATGCCCCGCTGGGCGGCCTCCAGGTCGTAGTCGGCGGCCTGGAGCAATTTGAGCAGGATATTCTCCACGTCCTCCCCCACGTAGCCGGCCTCGGTCAGCGTGGTGGCGTCGCCGATGGCGAACGGCACGTGGAGCACTCTCGCCAGCGTCCGCGCCAGCAGCGTCTTGCCCGAGCCGGTCGGGCCGATCAGCAGGACGTTGGACTTGTCGATCTCCACCGCCTCGCCTTCCTCGGCGTCGGCGTGCGTGAGGCGCTTGTAGTGGTTGTGCACGGCCACGGAAAGCACCCGCTTGGCGTGCTCCTGACCGATGACGTACTGGTCGAGGAACTCCTTGATCTGCCGGGGGGTGGGGATGGTGGCGAACATCGGCCCGGGGCGCGGGGTGCGGCGCTGCTCCTGGCGGATGATGTTGTGGCAAAGCTCCACGCAGTTGGCGCAGATGAACACCCCGTTGGGACCTTCCACCAGCGGTCCGGCGTCCTCGCTGCTTCGGCCGCAGAAGCTGCACACGTTCGGCGAGCGGCGCCGGCTGGTCCCGTCGCCCTTGCTACCCTTGGTTCCGTCGGATGAAGGAGACATGATTTAGTTCATTGATTCCTTGATCTAAAAAACCTTACGCTCCGGTTAAGGGTGAGGCGCGGTCCTGCTAGCATTTCCATCGTCATGGTCTAGGGGGGGACTTGAGCGGCTTGAGGGGGGATCCGCCGATCTCATCACTCTCAAAACATGCCGACGAAGGCGGGAAAACTCCTCGTCGCTGATCTTCCCGCTGCGGTGAAGGTCCTCCAAACGCTCCAAGCTGAATCCGGTGTCTAGTCCCCCGTCCTGCACATCCCCCTCGCCAAGCCACCGTTTCCTGGCCAGCAGCATCGCCACCGCCATCAGGCCCAGCAAAGCCAGCAGCACCACGCACCAGACCGTCACGATCACCGGTGGCGACAACCCCCCCACGGCCGCAGGACGTATCCAGACCATCAACTCATTCTAGTCCGCTCCAATTCGGCGGTCCAGTTTTCAACCCGCTGGGACTCCCTACCTTTAAAAGAGAAAGCGTGGAAAGAAGTGCTTGGCGAGCCACTCTTCCTTGCGGTTGCGGGAAATCAGGACGACCGGGTCGCTGGACCCCAAATGGACTGCGATTCGCTGGAAGCAAATCGCTCCGGCACCGCAAAGTCCAACAGGTTCCGCAGAGCCGGCGGGTGCCATCGGGAGCGCCCCCTAATCCGGGCAGGCGCTCCCCTGGGACACGTCAAACGTTCGGCGCCGGTCTTACCACTGCCGGTCGCGGCCGCCGCCTCGGCGATCGCCGCCACGGCGTTCACTGCGGCCGCCACCGCCGCCGCCGCCGCCACCGCCGCCACCGGCCTGGCTGCGGGCCTCGTTCACCTTCAGGGCCCTGCCGCCGATGTCCTTGCCGTTAAGCTGGGCAATGGCCGCCTGGGCCTCGGTGGCGTTGGGCATCTCCACGAAACCGAATCCCCGCGATTGGCCGCTGAACTTGTCCTTGATGACGCTGACAGCATTGACCTGCCCGAACTCCGTGAAGAACTGCTTGAGTTCTTCCTCGGTGGTCGAGAACGACAGATTCCCTACATAGATGTTCATTCGATGTCCTACCATCTGGCCCGTTCGACGGGCGTGTGCTTGGCGCAGCGGCCGATTGGTAACCGTTACCAGGACCCAGTGCCACGTTGCCTTATCATAGCTACCGTCCATGGAAAAAAAAGACCCTTCTTCACTTCGTTGTCCAGCCTTTTCGCCCCCGGCCGGTCCACCTCCCTGGGTGTCCTTAGCCGACCCGAAGGCGCCGGCGCTCGACTTTTGCATTTTTTACGGCACAATAGGCGTTCAGGCCGCAGCGGCAGGAGAGCGACATGAAACTGGCGATGATCGGGTCCTACGGGCACACGAAGATCGTGCTCGGCAGCCTGCCCAATCTGCGCGACGTGGCGCTGGTCGCCGTGGCGCGATATGGGAGCGAGGACAAACTGCCGTTTGTCGGCAAGAGCAAGGCCGCACCGGCCGGCACGCCGGTCTACGACGACTACCGCAAGATGCTGGAGGAAGTCCACCCGGACGTCGTCAGCGTCTGCATGCCGCTGCACCGCAACGCCGAGGCCGCCACCGCCGCCGCCACCCACGGCTGCCATATCCTGTGCGAAAAGCCCCTGGCCACGACGCTGGAAGACCTTTCAATCCTGCGGTCCGCCGTGGGTAAGGCCGGGGTAAAAATCTGTGCGATGTTCCCGATGCGGGGTCAGCCCGCCTTCCAAGCCGCCCGAAAGGTCGTCGCCGAAGGCCGAATCGGCAAACCCATCCTGGCCTTCGGCCAGAAATCCTATCCCTTCAGCAAGCGGGACGACACCTATCGCCGCCGGGCGACCTATGGCGGGACGATCCCCTGGGTGGCCATCCACGCCCTGGAGTTTGTCAGCTACTGCACGGGGCAAAACTACACACGCGTCGCGGCCATGCACTCCAATATTTCCCTGGCCGGCTACGAGGCCGAGGACAACGGCGGCTTACTTCTGGGGCTGTCGGGCGGCGGGCACGCAATCATCTCCTTCGATTACCTACGGCCCATGGCCGAAGGCGTCCAGCGCCGCCACGGCGATGACCGCCTGCGGATTGCCGGAAGCTCCGGCGTCGTGGAGATTGTCGAGGAAGGCACGCGGACGGTGCTGATGACGCCCACCGATGTGCAGGACGTGCCCCTGCCGTCCGGCCGCGACCTGTTCACCGAGTTCATCGCTTCGATCCGCGGCCAAGGCCAGCCCCTGGTGACGCCGGAGGAGTCCTTCCGCATCACCGAAGTGGCCCTGCTGGCCCGCCAGGCCGCCGATACCGGGACAGTGATTGACCTGTAGGGTGGGCAGCTCGCCGCAGCGAGTCGCCGTGGCGACTTGTCTGCCCATAAATGGTTGTCCCATTTACCGTCCTTGCGAGGCGGGTAGACCAAGTCTATACTGTCCGGCTTGGTGGAAGAGCCAACAGGAGAAGAAACTCCCATGAAAGAATACCAAGGCAAGCTGGTCGCGCCGGCCAAGGCGAAGTTCGCGGTGATCGTCAGCCGGTTCAACGAGTTCGTCACCAGCCAGGCTGCTGGAGCGGGGCCATGGACGCGCTGGTCCGCCACGGGGTGGACGAGGGCAACGTGGAGGTGGTCTGGTCGCCCGGCAGCTTCGAGATGCCGGTGATTGCGCTCGCGCCTCGCTGGGAGCGGGCAAGTACGCGGCCGTCATCTGCCTGGGGGCGGTCATCCGCGGCGGGCACGGACCACCACCAGTACATCGCCGCCGAGGCCGCCAAGGGCGTGGCGCAGACGGCCATGCGGACCGGCGTGCCGTGCATCTTCGGCGTGCTGACCTGCGACACGATCGAGCAGGCCATCGAGCGGGCGGGCGCCAAGGCCGGCAACAAGGGCGCCGAGGCCGCCGTCGCCGCCATCGAGATGGCCAACCTGCTGGCGCAACTGCCCGGCTCGGGCAAGCAGGCCAAGTAGCCGTGAGCCTCCGCCACCGGGCAAGACGTCTGGCCCTGCAGGGCCTGTGCTGCCTGGACGTCCAGGGCGAGCAGGCGATGGACCTGGTCCGGCAGTTCATCGACGACAGCGCACGAGCCGCCGGAGGCGTTGTCAGCCGCCCACAAGCTCCTGGCCGACACCCTCGACCTGCCAGGACGACTGCGACCGCGCTGCTCGCCCGCCACGCCAAGCACTGGGACCTGTCCCGCCTGGCCCTGGTGGACCGCAACATCCTCCGCCTGGCCGTCTGCGAGCTCCGCGGCGCGGCTAACCCCGCCCAAGGTCGTCATCACCGAGGCCATCCACCTGGCCAGGGAGTTCTCCACGGCCGAGAGCTCCCGCTTCGTCAACGGCGTGCTGGACGCGGTGATGAAGGAACTGGAGGGCGAAGCGTTCCGACCGCCGAGGAGCACCGAACCTCTCAATCCGACGATCCGATCCCGATCCGCAATCCACAATCCGAAGTCCGAAATAAATCATGGCCTTATTCAAGAATGCCATCGCAGAAGCTCGCCGCGGGCCTGGCCCGCACGCGGGAGAAGTTCGTCTCGTCGCTGAAGAGCGCTGCTGGCCGGCCGGCAGCTCGACGAGGACCTGCTGGAGGAGCTGGAGGCCCGGCTGATCCAGGCCGACCTGGGCGTGGCGGCCGCGCGGAAGATCTGCGACGACCTCCAGGCCGCCTACAAGGACAAGCGCATCGCCCGCGGCGAGGACGTGCTGCCGTTCCTCAAGGAGGAGCTGAAGAAGTGCTGGCCGCCGTCGGACCTGGGCGTCCACTTCGCCGCCGAGCGGCCCGACGGTGATCCTGGTGGCCGGGGTCAACGGCTCGGGCAAGACCACCTCGCGTGGCCAAGCTCGCCTGGCAGTTCCAGCAGGAGGGCAAGAAGGTCTGCCTGGCGGCGGCCGACACGTTCCGCGCCGCGGCGGTGGAGCAACTGACCATCTGGGCCGAGCGCATCGGCGTGGACATCGTCAAGGGCAGCGGCAACGATCCCGGCGGCGGTGGTCTTCGACGCCTGCGACGCCGCCCGCGCCCGCCAGGCCGACGTGCTGCTGGTGGACACCGCCGGACGGCTGCACACCCAGGACCACCTCATGCGCGAGCTGACCAAGATCCGCGACGTGGTCGCCCGCAAGATCCCCGGCGCGCCCCACGAGGTGCTGCTGGTGCTGGACGCCACCACCGGGCAGAACGCCATCAACCAGGCCAAGGCCTTCACCGCCGCCATCGACGTCACGGGCATCTTCCTGGCCAAGCTGGACGGCACGGCCAAGGGCGGCATCGTCGTGGCCATCCGCAACGAGGTGAACCTGCCGGTCAAGTTCGTCGGCATCGGGCGAGACCTACGAGGACGTCGAGCCGTTCGACCCGGACCAGTTCGTCGAGGCCCTGTTCGCCTGAAACCCCTGAGGGCATTTTGGCAGGTAATCGGTGATCCCGATTACAAAGGGCGGGGGTTCGGCCATGCTTATGTTCCATAAGTACCTTCAAGGCAAAGAATAATGGCGAAAACAAGCCATCGGTTGAGCTTTTAGCCTAAAACAATGACTTTTTTAATCTTTGGTAAAAGTTCTCGACGAAATTCGATTGCAGGGTATGGCGGTGGATGAGTATAATTGAAGCGGCGGAGGGGGGATATCCGTCAGCTATAGTTAAATTGCGCCTTTGCCGAAGAAAAAGACGGTAGCTATTGAAAGCCAAGGAGCATTGCCCATGCACATGCACAGGAAGGCCTTTACCCTGGTAGAGTTGCTGGTGGTGATTGCCATCATCGCTCTATTGATCGCTATTCTCGCCCCATCCCTCAAGGCGGCCAAGGACCTGGCCAAGGCCACCTACTGCATGACCAACCTGAACGCCCTCACTAAGAGCGCGCTGGTCTATGCCGAGGGCAACCGCGGGTACATGATGGTGTACCAGCACAGTACCAACAATGGCTTCATCAAGGCCCCGGGCGACACCTATACGAGCTATGCTTGCTTCCACAATGCCCAAGGTATAGACCCGAAAACGGGCCTGTATAAAGATGCGCGGGGTTTGGGCATGGTTTACGCCGCCGGTCTGCTGGGGCCTGCGGAGATGTTCTACTGCCCCGACCAGAAGGACGAGCGCATGACGATCGGTAACTATCCAAAACCCTGGGGATCGGCTACCAATAGCGGTTCCAATTTTATCCGCAACTCCTACATGTGGAACCCCTGGGTGGCGAAGATCCTCGGCGGGTCGGATACGGACTGGACCTACGAGGATGCCCTGATGGTGAGCCGCCACCCTTCCGCAAGGCACCTCATCTCGGACATCATCGAGAGCGAAGCAACCTTTAGCCATAACACGGCTAACTCCGCCCGCTGGAACCTGGGTTATATAGACAGCCACGTAGCGCCCTTTGAGGACAAGACGCTCTACACCACCTTTATCGAAGGGTACACGGCGCACAATACATGGGACGACTACAACGGTACCGACAGCCCCAAAGTCGGCGTCCGTCCATATCTGCCCGGGGCAAAGTGACAAGACGCATGGACTGATGAGGGGGGAATCCAAAGCTGGAAGGTCTGGTTGAGCAAGGATCCGTAGCTCCTATGCATAAGAAGGCCTTTACGCTGGTAGAGCTACTGGTGGTGATTGCCATCATCGCTCTATTGATCGCCATTCTCGCCCCGTCCCTCAAGGCGGCCAAGGACCTGGCCAAGGCCACCTACTGCATGACCAACCTGAACGCCCTCAACAAGAGCGCGCTGGTCTATGCCGAGGGCAACCGCGGGTACATGATGGTGTACACACACCATTCCACCAACGGCTTCATCGACGCCGCGGGCGATCCCTGGAAGAGCAACGTGGCCTTCGCGTCAAGTCCTCTTGACCCCAAGACAGGTCTGTATTCCGACGCGCGGAACTATGGGCTCGTATACCTCCTCGGCATCTTGGGTCCACCGGAGATGTTCTACTGCCCCAGCCAATATGAACGGCGCTCAACGCTCAATAACTATCCCAAACCCTGGGGATCGGCCGTAAATGTCGGATCCCAATTTATCCGCACCTCTTACATGTGGAACCCTTGGGTGGCGAAAATCCTCGGCGCGTTGACCGGTGACTTTACTTACGAGGATGCCCTGATGGTAAGCCGCCACCCCACCGCGCGGCACCTCACCTGCGACCTTTTTGGCAACAGCGAATCCTTTAGTCATACCACGTCCAACTCGAATCGCTGGAACCTGGGCTATATGGACGGCCACGTGGAGTCCTTCGAGAACAAAGAACTCTACAACATGATGACCGCCGAAAATTCAGACTATAACCCAAGCTTGTCCTGGGATGCCTTCAATGAACCCACAACCGGTGTTCGTCGCTTACTCCCGGGGGCCAAGTAACGAGTCGTTGGACCGGCAATTGGAAATCTAAAGCAAGAGGGGTCAGACGAACAAGGCTCCATAGCTAGTTTGCGGGATTCGTAGGAGTGGGGTGGCCATTTTCGGTTCCAGGTCAATCTCAAAACATCTGTGAGTTCGGCCTTCTCTTTCTCCCCCCTTCTTTCAGACAACAGATGACGCTTGCCAAAAGCAAATATCGCTTGACATGCTCTGTGGCCATGGAAGTAAATATGGCCTGGCCGTTAGACCTGGAGATGACGGCTGATGTCGCACGGGAACGGGCGTTGCTACGGATGTTCGTCCTAGGGAAAGCGGCGTAAGCAACGCTCCTTCGTGCGGTGAATCTCGGCAGGTGGTCCATGGACGGAACCGACCCGGTGTTCAAGACCCCGCGTGACTGCCGCCGATCTTGGCACTTCCAAGGGGCGTGCCTCTTCCTTGGGATCGGAATCCTGTCTTTGGTCGCGGCGGGGAAAGTCTTGGCCGCCGAGCCGCAGACCCTGGCCGTCGCGCCCACCGAACACGTCGCCACGGTGACCGACTCCGAGGCCGCCGGCTACTACGAGGCCGTCGTCGAGGCCCTGGGGAAGCTGGGGGAACTTGCAGAACTCAAAGTCCTGGAGCGGGACAAGCTCAAGGGCGTCCTGGATGAGCAGGACATCGCCTTGGCCTTTGGCCCCGAGGCGGCGGACAACCAATACGCATCGGCAGCCAAGAGCCTGGCCGCAGAACTCCTGGTCGTCCCGACCATCTCCAAGCTCGAAAACGACTACCTCCTTTGCCTGCGGCTCATTTCCGTCAGCAGCGGGGCCACCAAGTCCTGCTCGGTGCACCGCACCAGACTCCTGGCCAAATTCCCCGACCACGCCAAGCGACAGGTGCAGGAGCTGCTCGGAGAACTGGCAGCAAAGAAAGGCGAAAGTCCCTCCGACCCCGAGCAAACCCCGGTGTCCCTGGAACAGTTGCGCCAGGCGTGTCTCCAAGCCGGGGCGGACAGACTGTTCCCGGCCTTGTGGAAACGTTGCGAGGAACTCAGGGACTCCTCCGATTCGGCCACGCCACCGCGGTTGGCTCACTATTACATGGCCTTGCTGAACCTGTGCGCCCGTGCCTCGGCGCCGCCCGAAGGCATGGTCTTCGTCCCCGGCGGCTACGTTTCGATAAACACCTCGGAGGGCACGCGCCGCTTGTGGGTGGAGCCCTTCTTCATCGACCGCTGCGAGGTGACCGTGCTGCAATACGAGCGTTTCCTCCAGGGCACCTCAGGCCCCGGCGGAGGCCCGGGGAGGATGTTCCTGCCCGTCACCCGCAACGACAAGGACTTTAACGTACCGGATTTCCCGGTGACGGGGGCCACCTACGTTGCCGCTTCCGCTTATGCCAAGTCCCAGGGCAAGGTCCTGCCCACGATGCCGCAATGGATGCGGGCCGCCTGCGGCGACGACGAGCGCGACTATCCCTGCGGAGGCGAGGACCAACTGGCTGGGTGCTGCCTGAAAGGCAACCGCCCCGCCGCCAAGCCGCTCGTCCCGGCCGATACCTTGGGGGATGAAAGTCCTTTCGGCGTGCTTCACATGACCGGCAACGCCCGGGAGTGGACGCGCACCTGGTACGACAAGCACGCCTACGCGCACACGCCGGCAGACCGCCCGGAGGAGCCCGCCCAGGGCCTGATGAGAATCGTCAAAGGCGGGTCCTGGCGGACCGATCCGACCGGCGCCACCTGCCAGGCCTTTGAGCAACTCAAGCCCACCGAGGCCTTCGACGACGTGGGGTTCCGCTGCGCCCTGCCGTTCTTTTTGAGCGATGCCCCGGTCGATAGGCCGGTGCTAAAGACGATATCGGAAGAAACGAGGAACGCCCAATGACAGCAAGAACCATCGCAACAGGAATTGTGCTTGGGGTCTTTGCCGCGGCCCTGTGGAGCGGCTGCACAGGGGAGACCAAGCGCATGGACCCGGACCAGATGAGCGAGGTGGAGTTAGGCACGGGGCTGACCAGTCAGGACTTCCGCTCCATCTCGCAGCGGATGGCCCGCAGCCTGGTGCAACTGCCGCAGATCCAAAGCGCCACGACGCCGCCCAAGGTGGCCTTCTCGCAGGTCATCAATAACTCCAACGACTACATCGACGGCGACGCCTTCCTGCGGAAGATGCGGACGGAGCTGATCAAGAACGCCGAGGGACGGGTGGTCTTCCTCGACCGGGCCATCATCGACCAGATCGAAAAGGAGAACCGCGACAAGGCCCGGGGCAAGCGGACGGCCAGCGGCGAGCAGACGCCGATGGGGGCGGACTTCTTCTTGACCGGCACCATCGACTCCATCGATAAGGTGGCCGGGGCGGGGCGGACGGAATACCTCCGCCTGAGCTTCCGCCTGACCGACGCCGGCAGCTCCGCCGTCGTCTGGGAGGACGAGTACGAAATCAAGAAGCACTCCACGACGGGCATCATGTACCGATAGGAGACTTTTCGATAATGACAATGACCCTGTTCACGCGAAAGGCTGCCGGGCTGGCCGCGGCCGGGGTGCTGGTTGTCCTGCTCGGCCAGAGCGGCTGCGCGCCCGACCGCACTTTGATGCTCACCGTCAAGGCCCTTTCGGCCCGCGTCGATAACCAGCCGACCTACAACGACTCCGCGCGCTTCGTGAAGACGGCCTACATGGACAAGCACGACAAGGACTACGTTATGTGGTCCATGGAGTATGCCAGCCTGTGCCTGATGGGCGGGAACTACGACGCGGCCAGGGACGAGCTGCTGCGGTGCTACGACGACATCCAGAAGCGCCAGGACACCGACGCGGAAACCGCCGCGGCGCTGAGCAACGAGGCGATGAAGGTTTTCAAAGGGGAACCCTTCGAGCGGGCGATGCTGTGCACGTACCTGGGGATCCTGTTCTACCTGGACGGGGACTACAACAACGCCCGCATCTTCTCGCGCGGGCCGACATGGAAGACGCCACCACCGAGGAAGACATGGCCGCGTTCCGACACGACTTCGGGCTGGCACACTACTGGCTGGGGCGGGCGTACCTGAAGCTCGACCAGGCCGACAACGCCCGCATCGCTTTCACCAAGGCCTCGGCGCACCTGGCCCGGAAGAACGAGGCCGAGGAATCCGCCGCGATTCGCAAGGCCCAGGCCTCCGCCCGCACCCGGCGCATCCGCCTGGAGCAGGAAAGCTACAAGCAGGCGACCGGCGCCAAGCCGCCCGTGGCTGGGGCGGCCGACATGTCGCACTGCCTGGCTGAGTCCGAGTTGCCCACCGAATGGCCCGACGCCGCCGTCGGTGAGTCCCCCGTGGTGGCTGTGGCCGACACCCCCGAACAGTTCTTCACCACCGACTATCAGAAAGAAGTCAACCTGATCGTCCTGATCGAGATCGGCACCGGGCCCATCAAGTACCTGGTCGGCGAGAACGGATTCATGGACGCCATCATGCGATGTCCCTACGAGGAGCGCAAGGTGGTGGTTTACCTCGACGGGCACAAGGCCGGTGCGGCGCTGCCTCTGGTGGACCTGTTCCACCAGGCCGACACCCGCGGCATGAGCGAGAAGGACCGCGTGCAACTGACCAAGGGCATCACCCAGAGCATCCTCAGCCGCGTGCCCTACGTCGGGGACGTGGCCAGCCACTGGGACGTCCGGGCCGACGACCGCTACTGGAAGCTCTTACCCGGCGAGGTGCACCTGTTTGCCGCCAAGGTCCGGCCCGGGCTCTACACGCTGAACGTCCAGTGCCTGGACTCCGACCATTTCCTCCTGCCACGCTACAGCCTGACGCGGTACTACATCCCCGTCAAAGACGGCCAGGAGAATATCGTCTTTGTTCACACCAAACCGGAAGCGGACAATACCTATGTGGCATCAAAGTGAAATCCTCGTCCTTCTGCTCTTGGCGGTTTTGCTGGCGGCCGGATGCGAAACGCCGCCCGGGCCGTTCGTCTTCAAGTTGGCCACGGCGCCGGAGGTGGTGTACTGCAACGACGCCACCGGCCACAAGAGCGGCGCCAAACCGTTCGTGATGGGCGGCACCTGCTGCTGCACCCCTTGTCCTGAGCTTCTGGCCCAACTCCAGAAGGACGGCTTCTGCCTCGGCATGTCGGTGGAAGACCTTCAGGCGGAATACGAGAAAAAGGGCATCGTGCTGGCCGGACCGGGCCACCGCTGGTGCAACGGATTGTGCCCCGCCGGCCCGCACGTGGTGCTGGGGGGCAAGTGCATGGCCCCTCCCGTGCCCGGCACGGAGTATGCCGAGCAAGTCATCACCGGCAAGCCGCAAATCCCCACGGCCCCCAAGCCTTAAGGAGATCCGCGCATGAGCAAATACTTCGTCCTTTCTCTCGCGGCCTTGGCCCTGTGTCTGGGCGGGTGTAAGACCGAACCGGCCAAGCTGAAGACCGAGGAGAACCCCTACCTCAGCCAGGGGCGCATCCAGTTTGAGAGCCACACCACCGACCTGGTCGTGGACATCGTCCGCGTGGACACCGAGCGCGTGGGGGCGGGTCTGCTGAAGGTCATCCTGACCGTCCGCAACAAGCGGAAGAGCAACCTGTTCGCTGAGTTCCGCACCACGTTCCTGGACGACCACGGCCACGTGCTGGAACAGACCAACTGGGAACCCATCGAGCTGAACGCCCGGACGGTGAGCGAATACACCTGCACGTCGATGAGCACCAAGGCGGCCGACTATCAGATCATCATCCGCAAGCCGGCCAAGACCTCCTTCGAAAAGCCCTAAGTCGGGAGAACGCCATGGCAAGGCGATTGAGATTACTCATGGGTCTGGTCTTTGTCGCAGCCGCCGCGGGAAGTGGCTGCCAAGATTCCAAAATGCTCGCCGGCAGCGAGGCCCCGCCGCCTCCACCCCCCGGCGAAAAGCCCCAGGTCCGCACCTACGATTACACGCACAAAGTCCTGGACAGCAGCAAGCGGCTGGGGGGCCGCAAGCTCGCCGTCGCCATCCTCCGGTTCGGCGATACCAAGGAAGTCGACCAAGTGCCCTGGGGCGACGCCCCGGCGTCCCGGCCCGGCCAGAGCGGGGAGGTTAACGTCAACGTCCGGATCGGCGACGACCTGGGGGGCGAACCCAGCCAGACCCCGCCCCAGATGAACAAGCGGGCCCGGGAGATCCTCAAGCACGAGCTGGTCCAAAGCGAGGCCTTCACCGTCATCGAGCGGGAACGCATCCTGGAGATCCTTCGCGAGATCAAGTTCGGCAAGACCAAGTACGCCGACCCCCAGACCGCCCCGGATGAGGGCCAGTTGCTCTGCGTAAGGTACCTGATCGAAGGGTCTCTGGGCGTCAACGAGGACAAGACCCTCAAGGACAATCTGGAAAAGGACGCCGACTACCGCGACGCGGCCGACTACCAGCCGGGCCTGTGGGAAAACATCTTCGACCGCGACAGGGTCAACCGGGAGAAGATGGCCATCGCCCTCCGCAGGACCCAGCAGGAACGGGCCAAGAACCTGACCCGCCGGAAGTTCCACGTGGCCTGCTACCTCAGCGCCTATGACGTGCGGACCGGCGAGGTGGCCGTAACCGTCATGGGGCTGGGCACCAACGGCCTGGAGGCGATCAGCGACGCCGTCGAGGAGCTGATCGGGGAGCTGGCGTTGAAGGCCGAGGACGTCCGCGTGGCGGCGGTTTTTGACGAGAAAATCTACCTGGACGTCGGCGCCAACGGCGGGATGAAGGCCGGCAGCCGGTTCCAGGTGGTCCACCTGGGTGATCCGATCCGCGACCGCGACGGGCAGGTCATCGGCTACAAGGAGGACGAGGTCGGCGAGATCGAAGTCAGCGAGGTCCAGCCGATGATGAGCCTCTGCCGCATCGTCCAGAAGGCCGGGCCGATCAGCCGCGGCGACATGGCCAAGCCGGCCAAACACTAGGCAAACAATCCCCGCGCGAACCGCAGGCCTGGTCGCGCAACCTTGCGCGACGCCTTCTCTGCGAGCCGCTCATCGCTCCGGGGGCACCGGGACCAGCAGGAAAGATACCCGCGCCCGCCGCAGGAGCCTGGGCGTCAGGCTGCCGGCCCAGAATGCGTCGGTCCCCGCCCGGCCGTGCGTCCCCAGCACCACCAGGTCGGGGCCTTCGTCGGCTCTGAGGGCCCGGAGAATCTTGCGGGCCGGATCGCCCCGGTCCACCCGGCCGGCGGCGTCGAGCCCTTCGGCCCGGAGATGCTCCACGTGGCGTTGCAGGTATTCGGCCGCTCGCTCCACCTGGAGATCGAGGATCTCGCGGGTGGCCCTGGGCAGCAGCGTCGCCGTCGCCGCCTGACCGTCCGGCAGCGAGCCGACGGTCGGGATGATCGTGATCAGCGTCAGCCTCGCTCTGCACAAACGGGCTAGCTCAGCCGCCGGTACGACCCCCTGCTCGTGCGGGGCCTGACCGTCCAGCGGCACCAGGAGGTGCCGGAAGGGGAAGCACGCCCGGCCTTTAGCGGGCTGCAAGACCAACACCGGCACCACGCGGCGGTGGATGACCTGCTGGGCGAGGTTTCCCCGCAGCCGGTCCCGCAGACGCACGCCGCCGTGCGCACACATGACGATCAGGTCGGGGTGGAGCTCGTCGGCATGGAAGACCAGGCTCTCGGCCAGCCGGTCCGTGCGATGGGGATGGACGTGCCAGCCCACCGGCACCCCCGGCGGAAAGGCGCGCTCCGCCACGCCCCGCAGGTACCGCTCCGCCTCGGCGGGGTCCGTGAGGTGGCGCTGCCCGTGCACGGTGGCCGGGGCGTCGTGCTCCATCACGTGCAGCAACGTCACGCGGGCTCCGGCCAGGGCCGCCAGCGCCCCCGCCGGACCCAGCACCGCCTCGGACATCTCCGAACCGTCCAGCGGAACCAGCAGGTGCCTAAACATGCTCTCACCCCTTCCAAAGCAACTGGGACAGCAGGTAGAGGTTCAGTGCGATGATCAAACCCGCCGCCATCGCGGCGGCGACCGTCGTCGCCCGGCGGTTCACCAGCACGCCCATGAGTTCCCGATTGCGCGTGAACAACACCAGCGGAACAATCGCGAACGGCAGCGCGAAGCTGAGCACCACCTGGCTGATTACCAGCGTGGTGGTCGGGTTCAACCCCAAGGCAATCACCCCCAGCGCCGGGGCCATGGTCACGAGCCGCCGCAGCCAAACCGGGATGTGGCGATTGAGGAACCCCTGCATAATGACCTGACCGCTCAGGGTGCCCACCGCCGACGAGGACAATCCCGAGGCCAGCAGGCTCAGCGCGAACAGCACGCTGGAGGCTCGTCCCAGCAGCGGTTTCAGGGTCAGGTACGCCTGCTCAATCGCATCGACGTGGACCAGGCCGCGCTCGTGGAACGTCCGTGCGGCCATGATGAGCATCGCGGCGTTGATCGCCCCGGCCACGCTCATCGCCAGGACCACGTCGATGACCTCGAAGCGGAACAGGCGCTTCATCTGCCCCGCCTCGCGGGTGACGATTCGCCCCTGCATCAGGGCCGAGTGAAGAAAGATAACGTGCGGCATGACCGTGGCCCCCAGGATACCCGTCGCCAGCACCACGCTCTGGGGCCCAGCGAAGCGCGGGAGGACCGCATGCAGGGCCACCTGGCCCCAGTTCGGCCCGGCAATGCCCAGCTCCACCAGGTAGCATGCGGCAATCACGCCGACCATCGCCGTGATGACCGCCTCCAACGGGCGAAAGCCGTATCGCTCCAGACTTAGGATCGCGAAGGTCGTACCGGCCGTCACCAGCCCGGCGATCCATAGCGGCATGCCGAAAAGCAGGTGGAATCCCAAGGCCGCCCCGAGAAACTCGGCCAAGTCGGTGGCCATCGCCACCGCCTCCATCAGCAGCCACATCGACCACACCATCCAGGGGCGGTAGTGTAGTCGGCACAGTTCGGCAAGGTTCCTCTCGGTGGCGATGCCCAGCTTGGCCGACAGCGTCTGGACGAGCATGGCCACCAGATTGCTGGCGACGATGACCCATACCAGCGTGTATCCGAACCGTGCACCCCCCTCCAAGTTCGTGGCGTAGTTGCCCGGATCGACGTAGGCGACCGCTGCGATAAAGGCCGGGCCCAGGAACGGCATCAGCCGGCTCAGTCCCCTGCGAGTTCCCCGGCCGGAGAGCACCTCCACCGCCGCGGCCACGGTGCCGCGATCACCGGACCGCACGGAGCCCTCGTCGTACGATTTTGGCTCGCTCGTCTCCACGTGGCCACCACGCCCCCGCCATCGGCCATATCACGGGCCTGCCAGCGTACAGCGCCCCCCCGCCCCCATGCCAGCGCCGGTCACGTGCCCACCTCTTGCCATCCTAGGAAGCTCTTGCCTGACCTTGCCGCTTTCCCGTAATAGGTAGGGAGTGAGTCCGCTGGAATTCATGTTGGTCGCCTTCGTCGTGTCGGTAGGGGCGGGCCTGTTTGGAGCCATCCTGGGCCTGGGCGGCGGGATCGTCGTCGTGCCGGCCTTGACGCTGCTGCTGGGGGTCGACATCCGCTACGCCATCGGCGCTTCCATCGTCTCGGTCATCGCCACCTCCAGCGGCGCCGGGGCCACGTACGTCAAGGAACGGTTGACGAACCTTCGCGTCGCCATGTTGCTGGAGACTTCCACGACCACCGGGGCCCTCGCCGGGGCCTTTTTGGCCGGGATCGTCGCGGGGCGCTGGCTCTACCTGATCTTTGGGATTGTATTGGGGTACACGGCCTTGGCGATGTGGCGCAGGCCCCATGGCACATCCGCAACGCCGATCCCGGCAGACCGCCTGGCCGACCGCCTTCGCTTGCATGGAACTTACTTCGACGATGCCACCGCCACGCAGGTCTCCTATCGCGCATCGCGGACGACCTGGGGCCTGGCGGTCAGCGCCTTGGCGGGCGTCCTCAGCGGGCTGTTGGGCATAGGGGGCGGCATCGTCAAGGTCCCGGCCATGAACCTAGTGATGGGCCTGCCGCTGAAGACGGCCTCGGCCACCAGCAACTTCATGATCGGCGTCACAGCCGCGGCCAGCGCCGGCGTTTACTTCTATCGCGGGGACGTCAATCCCTTCATCGCGGCCCCCGTGGCATTGGGGGTGCTGGCGGGGGCCATGATGGGAACCTACGTCCTCAGGCACATGCGGACCTCGGTCTTGCGGGTGACGTTCACGGCCGTGCTCGTCCTGGTCGCCGTCCAGATGGCCTGGAGGGGCCTGCGATGACCATGCCACGACAACCCCAGAACGATCCGGACAAAGACATGGACCCGAAGATCGAACTCCTGGTCAGCCGACTGCTGCGCGGCGGGGTCGCCCTCAGCATGGTCGTCCTGCTATTGGGCATCGGGATCATGTTCGTCCACGACCAACCCGGCAACCTGTCCAGGCACGGGGCCTTGCCGGCGCTTATTGGGCGGGAGGCCGCCTTCCCCCATACGGTGACGGAGGTGATCGAAAAGTTTGACGGATTCGCCGGCCAGGCGGTCATCGCCGCCGGTCTGCTGGTCCTGATCGCCACACCGGTCCTTCGCGTGGCCGTCTCCATCCTTGCCTTCGCCCGCCAACGGGACTGGACCTATGTGGCCCTGACGACGTTCGTCCTGATGGTCCTTCTGATTTCCTTCCTGATCGGCAAGGCCGGTTGAGGCGATTGTCTCAGGTTCCTGGGGGTGTCTGTGAACGGTACAACCCTAACACCGCGTGGGCGACGGGCAACTTGGCCAGCAGGACCAGGATGTCCGGCAGCATGGATTTCAGCAAAATGGCGTCCCAGGTAACCGTTCCCTGCCAGTGCTCGATCGAAAACGCAGACATGCCTACGATTCCCACCAGCACCGTGGCGGCGTTGAGAAGGTAGGCCGCCACCACGGTCCGCCGCCAAAAGAACAGCAGCGGCACCACGACCACGCTCAACGCACCGGACACGGCCGGGATCCAGTTGACGGGCCTGTCCGTGGGCGCATGAATGCGGAGGTGCAGAAGCACCCCGCCCAGCGCGATGAGAAACAGCCCCAGGATCAGCATGCGGATTTCTTTTCGGTGCATTGAAGAATCTCCTTCGACGGCAGAGGGTCTGTGCCTGCCACGCGGACGGCATTATCCGGCAGTTCACTACGGTCCGCAACAGGCCTCGCGACACCGTCCATGCAGGGCCTGGCTGACCGCGAGCGCGTCAAGCAAAAGCCGAAACTGGACAACGCCACAGAGCTGCTCAAGCACGCCATCGAGTAAGGCCGCCTTTAAAGCGAAGGCTGCGGTCTTTGAGCCCCGAAATGCTCCCTGGACCCAGCCCGGGTCTTTCCCCCGAAAATTTCAGCAGTTTTATCCCCCTTTTTTTAAATATTCCATGCCGCCGCCCGTCCGGTTAAGGTCCATCGGCCCCGCAGCGGCCAGTCGCGTCCTATGTTCACAAGTCCTTGCTAATACTGAATCAGAAGAAACAAAGACGGGCCGAACATCGGGGATTTTCCTAGGCACCTAGGAGCCTTTCCTGAGGCGTAAACAGGTCTCACCCCGATTGATTCCTTCCCTGGGGGCACTAAAAGTTCAATGAAAGGCGCAACAAAAACAAAAGGATAGACCACCATGTACGGCAACGAGCAACCCCAAGGAACGGTGCGGTTTGCCTTCAAACCGCAAGGTGCGGTGCAAAAGGTCTCCGTCGCAGGCGACTTCAGCCAGTGGCAGCCACGGGCTATGCGAAAGCAAAAGGATGGAACCTTTGCGCTGATCGTCCCGGGCGTAAGCAAGGCGTTTCAGTACAAATTTATCGTGGACGGCGAATGGATCACGGACCCCGACAACAGCACCTGGGCGGTGAGCCCGATCGGCACGCTGAACTCGATCGGGTCCTGCGCGGGAACCGCGCCGACGCCGCCCGAACGGATTTGGAGGTGACCTATGGTCATGGTGCAAGGCCACGAGGCGTGTTTCCGGTTTTTCAGACCTTCTGCCACCGCGGTAAGCCTCGCGGGCGACTTCAACGGATGGCGTACGGACCAGCTCCGCATGCGTCGAGGGCCGGACGGGTATTGGGAGGCCCGGCTTCACCTGCCCCAAGGGTGTTACCAGTTCGCCTACTTCGCCGACGGACAGTGGTATGTGGACTACGCGTCGTTCGGCATCGAGGTGAGTCCGCGCGGCCTCAAGAGCGTGCTGCGCATCGTGCCGAGCGATCGGCACGCCGGCTAGGAAAGGAGACGCGGGATGAGGCCGCCTGCACACGCAGGCGGGAAGGGCCTGTTTCTGGGCGTGAACCTGCCGCAGGACCCGGCAATTCTTTCCGACCTTGAGAAACGGCACCTTCCCGTTCTCACGGCCTCTCCGTACGTCCGCAAGGACGACCCGTTCAACGTCCTGAGAAGGATCGGAAGCCTATCGACCCACCCGAACGAGCTAGGGCAATCTATCCAGTTTATCGGACGGTGGGCGGACGACCCCTTCCCGGCCAGGGTGGGCCTAACAAGGATTAAGACCTTTTTCCCAGGGTCACCTTGCGCGAGGCGACACAACATCCCGCCAAGGCGCCGCGTGCGAGCGGAGCTATAATCTTCATGGGGCATGGACCGGGCCAACGGCAACCACTGCCGAAGCGTAAAGGCAAAGGCCTGCAAAAGGCTTTGACCGAAAAAAGGCGACGGCTTAGGCCGGCGAAGGTACCCGTTCCAGACGCAGGGTGTTCGCAGTGCTTGGCCTGATAGGTCCAGGTGGGAAGTCAAAGAAAAGAGACGCCATGAGATGGTCGCTTGAACTCGGCAAAATTTTCGGGATTCGATTCCGGGTCCATTGGACCTTCCTGCTGCTGCTGCTGTTTATCTTTGTCTCTGCGGAGATGGAGAAGGGAATCGTACCTGCCCTGGGGGCGGTGCTGTTCGTCTGCGCCGTGTTTGCCTGCGTGCTGATCCACGAGCTGGCGCACAGCCTGATCGGGCGGCGCTTCGGCGTCAAAGCCAGGAGCATCACGCTGTTGCCGATCGGCGGTCTGGCGGCCATGGATGAAATTCCCAGGAGGCCCGGCCAGGAGATTGCCATCGCCCTCATCGGGCCGTTCATCAATCTGGCGATCGCGGCCTTGCTGTATCTGCTGGTGGGCTGGTGGACGGGCACCGTGACGCTCAACCCGTACCCGACTTCACCCCGGGAGTTCCTGGCAGGGTTGATCAGCGTCAACGTGCTGCTGGCCGTCTTCAACTTGATCCCGGCGTTCCCGATGGACGGCGGGCGGGTCTTCCGGGGCCTTCTGGCCATGAAACTGGACTACCTGCACGCCACCTCCATCGCGGTCACCGTCGGGCACGTGATTTCCCTGCTGTTCATCTTCTACGGCCTGTTCTTCAACTGGTGGTTGGCGCTGATCGGCGTGTTCCTCTACCTGGGGGCCGACGGCGAAAAGCAGCAGGTGGTGTTGCGCACGGTTCTGCACGAGGTGCCCGCCAGCCAGGCCATGACGACCCAGTTCGAGACGTTGCGCCCGGGGGAGCTCTTATCGCGCTCGCTGGAACACGTCTTCCACGGCTGCCAGGAGGACTTCCCGGTCGTCGGCGATGAGGGGCTGGAGGGCATTCTCACGCGCACGGGACTGATCGCCTCCATTCACGAACGGGGCGTCGCCATCCCCGTCTCGCAGGCCATGGACAAGGACTTTGTCTCAGTCACCCCCGCCACGCCCCTGGACGAGGTGTACCGCCGTCTCCTGACACGGCAAAAGAGCGTCGCTGCCGTGGTGGAAGACGGCCGCTTGCAGGGGATGTTGTCGCTGGAAAGCATCGGGCGGTTCTTCATGATCCGCTCGGCGGTGCAGTCCAACAATCCCAACGATCGGCCCCGGACTTCCCAACGGACCGTCACGCGACCCTGAGCCACCGCATCATGAACGCTCAAGACAACCGTCCATCGACGCGTGCACACGAAACCCACGCAGCCGCCCCGCGGCTCACAGGAGCCGCCGGGAAACCCTTCGACGGGGGAATAGAGCCCATGAACAAGACGCTGACCCCTGAATTGCTCGAGAAGATGGACGCCTACTGGCGGGCGGCGAACTACCTGTCCGTCGGCCAGATCTACCTGCTGGACAACCCGCTGTTGAAACAGCCGCTGCGCCTGGCCCACGTCAAGCCGCGGTTGCTGGGACACTGGGGCACGACGCCGGGACTGAACTTCCTCTACGTCCACCTCAACCGCGTCATCCGGCAGCATGACCTGAACGTGATCTACGTCACCGGCCCCGGGCACGGCGGGCCGGCCCTGGTCGCCAACACGTACCTGGAGGGCACCTACAGCGAGGTCTATTCCGACATCTCCCAGGACCAGGCCGGGATGAAACGGCTGTTCAGGCAGTTCTCCTTCCCCGGCGGCATCCCCAGCCACGTCGCTCCGGAAACACCTGGGTCCATTCACGAAGGCGGCGAGCTGGGCTACGCGCTGGCCCACGCCTTCGGCGCCGTGTTCGACAATCCCGACCTGATCGCCTGCTGCATCGTGGGCGACGGAGAGGCCGAAACGGGGCCGCTGGCCACGAGCTGGCACTCCAATAAGTTCCTCAACCCCGCCTGCGACGGGGCCGTGCTGCCGATCCTCCACCTCAATGGCTATAAGATTGCCGGCCCGACCGTCCTGGCAAGGATTCCCCACCAGGAGCTGGAAAACCTGTTCCGCGGCTACGGTTACGCCCCGCGGTTCGTCGAGGGCGACGAGCCCAAGGCGATGCACCGGCTCATGGCCGCGACGCTGGATGAGGTATTCGCGGAGATCCGTCGCATCCAGGCCGAGGCCCGCCGCAAAGGGTTCCGCACCCGGCCGCACTGGCCGATGATCATCCTCCGCACGCCCAAGGGCTGGACCGGCCCCAAAGTGGTGGACGGCGTGCCGATCGAAGGGACGTTTCGCGCGCACCAGGTGCCCTTGTCCGGCCTGGCCGAACATCCCAGGCACTTGAAAATCCTGGAACGGTGGATGAAGAGCTACCGCCCCGCGGGGCTGTTCGACCAGGCCGGGCGGCTCCGGCCGGACCTGGCCGAGCTTGCCCCCAAGGGCACGCGCCGCATGGGCGCCAACCCCCACGCCAACGGCGGCTTGCTGCTGCGCGACCTCCAATTGCCGGACTTCCGCGACTACGCGGTGGACGTGCCCTTTCCGGGCCGGATCGACGCCGAGGCCACGCGCATCCAAGGCCAATTTCTCCGCGACCTGCTGAAGCTCAACGAAGGTGAGCGGAACTTCCGCATCTTCAGCCCCGACGAGACGGCCTCGAATCGCTGGACCGACGTGTTCGAGGTGACCGATCGCGTCTCGACGGCCCAGGTATTGGCCGGTGACGACCACGTGGCCCCGCAGGGCCGCGTGATGGAGGTCCTCAGCGAGCACCTCTGCCAGGGTTGGCTGGAAGGCTACCTGCTGACCGGCCGGCACGGATTCTTCTCCTGCTACGAGGCCTTCATCCACGTCGTGGACAGCATGTTCAACCAGCACGCCAAGTGGCTCAAAGTCTGCCGGGAAATCCCCTGGCGGCGGCCCATCGCCTCGCTCAACATCCTGCTGACCAGCCACGTCTGGCGGCAGGACCACAATGGTTTCAGCCACCAGGACCCCGGCTTCATCGACCACGTGGTGAATAAGAAGGCCCAGATCGTCCGCGTGTACCTGCCGCCGGACGCCAACACGCTGCTGTCGGTCACCGACCACTGCCTGCGGAGCCGCAACTACGTCAACGTGATCGTCGCGGGCAAGCAGCCGGCGCCGCAGTGGCTGACGATGGACCAGGCCATCAAGCACTGCACGGCGGGCGTGGGCATCTGGGACTGGGCCAGCAACGACCAGGGCGGGGAGCCGGACGTGGTACTAGGCTGCTGCGGCGACGTGCCCACGCTGGAGACGCTGGCCGCGGTGGACCTGCTTCACCGGCACGTGCCGGAACTGAAGGTCCGCGTGATCAACGTGGTGGACCTGATGACCCTCCAGCCCCGAAGCGAACACCCCCACGGCCTGGACGACCGGGACTTCGACGCGCTGTTCACGCGCGACAAGCCGATCATCTTTGCCTTCCACGGGTATCCCTGGCTGATCCACCGCCTGTGCTACCGCCGGACCAACCACAAAAACCTCCACGTCCGCGGCTACAAGGAGGAAGGCACCACGACCACGCCGTTCGACATGGTGGTGCTCAACGAGCTGGACCGTTTCCACCTGGTGGGGGACGTGATCGACCGCGTGCCCCAATTGGGAACCCGGGCCGCCCATCTGAAGCAAGTCCTGCGCGACCGACTGATCGACCACAAGCAGTACATCCGCAAGTACGGCCAAGACATGCCCGAGATCCGCACCTGGCGCTGGCCGGGCTGGCAAGAAAACCGCCCCAAGCCCCCCCGCTGCGCCAGGCCAAAGACACGCCACCGGCGGAAAGGACGGTGATATAATTCTCTGACCCCAAGAGTTATCGTCAACACCTGGCACCTCTGCCAGCCGATGGCGGCCCGGTCGCCCGGTGCCAAACGAACGTCAGTGAAGAATCTCCCTAAACCCCGGTTAGCACAAGAAAGAAAGGATCCATCATGAGTAGCAAACGAACTTTCAGCCTGTGGCTGGGAGCGGTTGTCCTGGTTGCGGTGGCGATGCTGGTAGCGTCTGGGACGGGATTTGCCCAGCAAGACCCGAAGGCAACCACGGAAAAGACGCCGACGACGCAACCCGCCGGATGCGAGATGTGCAAAATGGCCATGCACCAGATGAAGACTATGGCCAAGCTCAAGGAGGCCCTGACAGAAGCCCGGAGCTCGGCCGAGGCCGAGGGCGCCAAAAAGACCGTCGAGAAGATCGACGAGGCCTTAAAGGTGGTGGAGACGCGCCACCAGGGCATGCACGATCGCATGAGACATCACATGGAGAAGATGCACCCGGGCATGATGGGCAAGGGTGATGAGATGAAGTGCCCGATGTGCAGCAAGATGATGGGAGCGGAGCCCACGGTTGTCAACGCCGTCTGTCCCATCTCGGGAAAGAAGTTCGACCCGTACAACGTGCCCGACGAACGCATCCGTGAGTTCCAGGGCAAGAAGGTCGGGTTCTGCTGCCCCGCCTGCCCTCCAGCCTGGGACAAGCTCACCGACCAGGAGAAGCAGGAAAAGCTGGACGCGGCCATGAAGTCCTCGCAGAAGCCTTCCAAGGCCGCCAGCCATGAGGAACATCACGGCGGCTGAAGCTTGCCTGCAAGACGGGAGGGACTTTTAGACTGGTGACTCACAGGAGTGCGGCGGCCGGGCCCTTCAACGACGGACGATAACGCCGTGGCCAAGGCCGCCGCACGCGGAGGCTTTGCAGCCAAGCCGGGATGTTCACCACGTTGAGCGCTTTCGTGCTGCGGCTCAACATCGCCGGGGACATCTTCTCCCTGAACACCGGGGATATCTTCCACCACATCCCCGCTTTCAAAACAGAGGAAAATGAGTCAAGGATTGGCATGCTCACCCCCCTTGGGTGAAACGGCGTCTTTTTCTGCGAAATTTTCCTGTGGTTTAATGCAACCTTTATGTGTTTTTTATCTATCTTTCCACCTCCTCTTGACAATCGCCCGCGTCGGTTGGCGGCTGCCCGCGACAGGCGGCGTCAGCCGAACGGCAGCAAAGGAGACTCTATGGCCAACAGGGCAAGGATCGTCGCAGGGATGCTGCTGGTGTTTGTCTTGGTGCCGTCGTGGGCCGTGGCCGCAGACACTCGGGATGAGGACCTTCGGCAGACCATCGAGGCCCTCAAGCAGCGCCTGCAGGACCAGGAGCGTCGCATCGCCGAGCTGGAGGCCAAGCAGGCGGCGACGTCCTCCCCGGCGAGCGACCAGAAAGAACAGATCCGCCAAGTCATCCAGGAGATGAAGGCCGACGCCAAAGAAGGCCTGGGCCCGCCCTCCTGGCTGGAAAACCTGAAGCTCTTCGGCGATTTGCGCCTTCGTTACGCGGGCCAGTACTACAAATGGAACAAGGCGAACGGTGAACCCAAGAAGAACTTCAACGCGGCGCGGTTCCGTCTGCGGGCGGGGTTGACTAAAACCTGGCTGGACGACCAGCTCGAAGTCACCTTCCGCCTGGCCAGCGGTTCGGACAACGCCCCCACCTCCACCAACCAGACCTTGACCGACGATTTCCAGAAGAAGCCCGTCTGGATCGACCTGGCCTACGCCCGCTATGCGCCCCAGGCCGTCAAAGGCCTGACGCTGATCGGCGGCAAGATGAACACCCCCTGGGTCACCAACGAGATCTTCATCGATACCGACGTGAACCCCGAGGGATTCTGGGCGGGGTACAAGCTCGCCAAGATGGGCTTCGTCGAACCGTTCGTGGGGGCGGGCTACTTTTTCCTGCACGATTCGGCGGACACCACCAGCGTGACGCTGGGCGTCTATCAGGCCGGGGCGAAGTTCCAGATCACCCACAGCGTCAAGTACACCCTCGCCGGCATCTACCAGGACTACATGGACTACGCCGTCGATCCCAACGCCCGACCCAACGGCAACGACAGCCCGCTCACCCTCATTCCCAACTTCCGCGTCCTCGGCGTGAGCAATGCCCTGGAGTTTCCCCTGCACGGTCTGCCGGTCACCCTGTCGGCCGACTGGTCGCACAACTGCAGCGAGGAGGACCCAACCGCCAAGTACCAGAACCAGAACAACGCCTACGCCGCGGGCATCAAGCTCGGTCAAAACAAGAAAAAGGGTGACTGGTCGCTTCGCTACCGCTACGCCCGGGTGGAGGCCGATGCCCTGCCCGGCTACTTCGTAGACGCTGACTTCGGCTACGCCAACCGACAAGGCCACATCGTGGGTGGGGCTTACAACATCCTCGACAGCCTGACGGCCGAGGCCACCGTGCTGCTTACCGAGCCGACCTTCACACCCACCAGCACCAGCGGCGCCAGCCCCGCCGAGGACAAGACGACGACGTTGTTGCTGGATTTGGTCTGGAAATTCTGACCCTATTTCCCTTTGAATTGCGAAAGTAACGTGGGTATTGGGCCAGCCCCACAGACATGGGGCGATTCGCCTCCGGCGAATTGCATTGGCGATTCAAAGGTCAATAAGGCAGCCCAAGACAGACCGTCAGACGGGAGACGACAAGGAAGATCGTTGGCGTTGTGCCAGACGGGGCGAAATCACCCCCTGGACCTCCAAGCAGCCCGGGCCCGGCCAAAGGCCGTCCAAGACACCGTCTAAATGCTCCAGGCGGGGTGCTGAAGCTCCGAATCGTTGGCACATCGCCACCAGACGTAGTACTTGCTTTCCAGCTCATCCCGACTGGGGTACGGGTAGTAGAGTATTTTCTGCGGGTCGCCCAGGAAGAAGCCGCTGCCGTTTTTGACGCTGCGATAGAGGACCGTCTGCTGCGACACACGGTCCACGGTCTTGGTTTGCTTGGTGGCCAGTTCCACCAGGCACTGGCGGATGTGGTCCACGTTGTCGTACGGCAGGTCGTCCGCGCGGCCGTGTTGCGGATCATCCGCTAACCCGCTTAACGCCAACTCCACGAAGATGATCCTCGGCACGTGCATCGGCTTGGCAGGGTCGGTGATGAACCTGGTGAACGAAACCGGGTCCAAGAAACTGGCGATCAACGGATGGACAGGGCAAATTTCCCGATACAGGTGGGCTTTGCCTGGATACGCTCGGGGCGGGTCCGTGGGCTTGAGCTCCAGGCACCGGCCGTGGGCGGTAATCAGCCAGAGACTTTCCAACGCGTCCACGGGCACGCGTTCCAAGACGCGGTAGATCGCCAGGTAGACGGAATGTTTCGGCCGACCGTCGGGGTGGGGAACACATCGTGCATCGGCTTCCGCCAGGTTGAAGTCCCGGCTCTGGAAGTCCCGACGGATCTGGATGAACATGGCCTGGCCGTGAGGCTGCTTGAGCGTTCCCGTGGCCAAGTAGGCCCCGAATTCCTCCGGCGGCAGCATCGACGCCACCAGAGATTCCGGCAGCAACGATAAATAGAGGTAGGATTTCATAACGCTCTCCTCTGGTTCTGGTTGTGCCTCTAGAGCCGCTCAGTCTCCATCGTTCTTACCACATTTCTATCCCGACGACTAGGCCACGCCTGACATGCGATTCCGGGATGGCATCGACCCGCTTCAAGAAGTTCCCAGCCGTTCCTATGCGCTTGGGCCTTACAAGCATGTGGACGTCAATCGCGGCGCATCGTAAACAAGTCCCTCGTCCGCCTACGACAGATTAGACTGGCGGCTTCGCCAAAAGGACCTCTCACCAACGGGTCTGATGCGAAGTACAATGGATCAATCGAGTGTGGCGGGCCCATGGCAAGGCGACTCAGAGTCCTGTTTCTTTGCACCGGCAACTCCTGCCGCAGCCAGATGGCCGAGGGGTGGGCGCGCCACCTCAAGGCCGCCCAGATGGAGCCTTACTCCGCCGGCCTGGAGGCCTGCGGCCTGGACGCCCGCGCGGTCCAGGCCATGGCCGAGGCGGGTGTGGATATCTCCGGGCAGAAGTCCAAGACTTTGGCGGACCTGGCCGATGTGCGGTTCGATTACGTCATCACCCTCTGCTCTCAGGCCTATGAAACCTGCCCGGTCTTCCCCGGGAGGGCCAAAGTCGTCCACGTTGACTTTGACGATCCGCCCACCTTGGCCCGCTCCGCCGCGAGCGAACTAGAGGCCCTGGCCTGTTACCGTCGCGTGCGAGACGAAATCAGGGTGTTCGTCGAGTCTCTGCCTGATTCGCTACCGGGCCGTTAGCAACCGGACAGGTGGACAGAGTCACCGGAGATACTGCCTTGGGGGATCATTCCTAATAATAACGGTCGTCCTCCCCTTCGTTCATCCGGGACAGGGCCGCTCAGGCCGGCGCTTGTGAAGGCCGTCGGCCGCCTATAGATTCGTCGGATATTGCAGAAAGGGAAACGCCATGAAATTCCCCAAAGGATTTGTCTGGGGCGCGGCGGCGTCGGCGTATCAGATCGAAGGCGGCGCCTTCGAGGACGGCAAAGGCCTTTCCGTTTGGGACATGATGTGCCGTAAGGAAAAGGCCGTCTGGAGGAACCAAAGCGGCGAGGTTGCCTGCGATCACTATCATCGTTGGCGGGAGGATGTCGCCCTCATGAAGCGGATCGGTCTCCAGGCTTACCGGCTGTCGGTCTCCTGGCCGCGGGTGCTGCCCGAAGGCGTCGGGAGGGTCAACGCAAAAGGCCTGGCGTTTTATGATCGGCTGATCGACGCACTCCTGGCCGCCGGCATCCAGCCTTATGTGACCCTGTTCCACTGGGATTTTCCCTACGAGCTTTACTGCCGCGGCGGCTGGCTGAACCGCCAAAGTGCCGACTGGTTTGCGGAATACGCGGGCGTGATGGCAGATGCCTTGGGCGATCGCGTTCGCCATTGGCTGACGTTGAACGAGCCTCAATGCTTCATTGGATTGGGGCACCGGGACGGCGTCCATGCCCCCGGCGATCGCCTGGGTTGGGCCGAGGTGTTGCGCGGCGCGCATCATGCGCTGCTGGCCCACGGCAAGGGCGTGCAGGCGATCCGCGCGACGGTGAAAATCAAGCCGAGCGTCGGCTTTGCCCCGGTCGGCAGCGTCAAGATCCCCGCCAGTCAGCGACCGCAGGACGTCAAGGCGGCTCGGAAGGCGACGTTCGAGCACACCACCCGCACGGTCTGGTCCAATACCTGGTTCGCCGACCCGGTGTTCCTCGGCCGCTACCCGGAGGACGGCCTGAAGGCGTTCGGCCAGTGCGCCCTGCGCGTCCGCAACGGCGACATGGAGACGATTTCGCAGGAACTGGACTTCTACGGCGTGAACATCTATCACGGCAGCGTGGTCCGCAGCCGTCGCGGAGGCTGGGAAGGCCTGACGCCGCCGGTGGGCGAGCCGCTGACGGCCCTTCGCTGGGGTGTATCGCCGGAATCCCTGTACTGGGGTCCGAAATTCTTCTACGAGCGGTACCGCAAGCCGATCCTCGTCACCGAGAACGGCATGTCGAACGCCGACTGCGTCTCCGTTGACGGGCAAGTCCACGACCCGCAGCGCATCGACTTCCTGTGCCGCTATCTCCGTCAGTACCTGCGGGCATCACGCGACGGTGTGCCGGTGCTGGGATACTTCCAGTGGTCGATCCTGGACAACTTCGAGTGGGCCGAAGGCTACAAGGAAAGATTCGGCCTGGTCTACGTTGACTACCCCACGCAGCGGCGCATCTTCAAGGACTCCGCCGTCTGGTACCGGCAAGTCATTAAGTCCAGTGGCGCGATCCTGTCTTAGCGATACGCGTATGAAACGGGGCACGACCTCGCTATAGGCCATCATGCGGACCAATCCTTCTCATTGGCCTAACGCATTTGCACGGTGACTCCCGCGGCAGGGGCACCCGGCTGGACATCGCCGGAGTTCACGGAGCGGCATCATGCCCTGGAGACCGTCCAGCCGGGGCAGTTTCGTCCACCGACACGCGGCGAACGAAGACTGGAGCAAGGATTCCTTCGGTCGTAACCGTTTCCCCCCCAAGTGCATCCTTCAAGGACGCTGTAGCGGCGGACCTCTCAAAGGGAGGCGGGACTAGGGATATAATTCCTTGATGTACTAGCCACCTGCTCGGATGATTAGGCCGGCGGTGGACTGGTCGGTAGGCATCAATTCCAAGGGATGCCCGTAGAGATGACCGAAATGGATGCATCATCGTCCAAGCCGCAAACCGCCCAGGCCAGGCCGACCAGAACTAAGCGACTGCTCATGCGCCAGCCCATCATGAACCGCGTGATCTACGCGCTCGTGCCGGTGCTGCTGGCGGGGGTGTACTTCTTCGGTTGGCGGGTCGTCGCGGTGCTGGCGGGGTGTAACGCCGCCGGACTGGTGACGGAGTTCATCACCTCGCGCAAGAGGGGCACCAGCGTCTCGATGGCGTACTTCGTGACTTGCTGGCTGTTTGCCCTCTCGTTACCGCCGACGGCGGGCAACCATTCCCAAACCGGCCAGAGTCACAAGCGCCAGGCAGCTCGGTTCAGGAACGACCGTGCCCGGCGCATGAGGGATCGCCCCGGTGTAGTGGCTCTTGACGAAACTTAAGTCCCAGAAATCCACCACGCCATTGAAGTTCATGTCGGCCATAATGTTGTAGCCCGGATCGCCCGTTCGCTTGCCATATGCTGCCTTGACGGCCGAGATGTCGAACAAGTCCACATCGCCGTCAAGGTCGCTATCGCCCTGGACCCATTGCGTAAAACGCATGAGCGGGTCGCCCACGACGGTATTGACGTACGAGAGCTGTGGTGTCGCCCTCCAGGCCGCCTCCGCCCAAGTGTAACCGTCCAGCAGCATCTGGATCATGCGATCTTCACGGGTAATGTTCATATCGCCGACACCGGGTTCCTGCACGTTCCCCACGCCGGCCGCTCCGCCCAGGCGGAGCCATTCGGCCACCAGGCCCTGTCGGACGGGCATCTGTCCGACGGCACTGGGGTCGAAGGTATAAGCGTTATAGCTTTCATAGGTATGGAAGATTCCGCCTTTGGCCGGTGAGATTCGCAGGCCTGTGGCCGAATTGAGAATGTAATCTCCGGGCGCCCCTCCGTAGATGCCGTGGCTGACGTATCCGAGCACCGGCCCGTTGGCATCGCGGACAAAGGCATCCGTTTGGTCATAAATATGCGGCACGCTCCGTGGGACCAAAACATTGTTGACCAGGCTCTCCATCTTGTCGGCGGGAGCGCCGGGGCGTCAGGATCGTCGTCAATCAGGAACGTGTATCCGGGTCGGCCGATGACCGCCTTTTTGGCCCGGTCAATGGCGCCGGTCACATCGGTCACCGTAAATCCATCCAAACGGGCCGTTAGACGCGTGCCTTCCGCGTCGTAGTCGAAAGGTCGGTCCGCATAATAGTAATACGGATTCTTGGCCAGTGGATTGCCCGACGGCAGAGCCGCATAATATTTCTGGTTCCCCATAAGTTCGCGCGTACCGATGGTATCCACGCGCGTCAGTTCGCTCTCCAGGCTGGAGTAAGTGCTCCAAATTTTATATGTATTTGGATCTACATTCGGGTTGTAGATTCGCAGCGGCAACCCCTTGGTCGTCACGATGCAATCGATAGACGATGTTAAAGCCGAAATCACCTGGGGGCGGATCGTGTCGAGGTACACGCCCCAGGTGACTTGTTCGGTCGTGGGGATGTTGCTCAAGGCCAGTTGGTTCACGCCAGGGTGGACCTGGGCATAATAGTTGGCGATCTGAACGCTTTCAGAGCTGGCAGGGTTATACAACACGAGTATGTTGGAGCTATCCAAGGCTGAGGAGGGTGCGACAATTCCCAAACATATCCCCCAAAAGATGCAACCGGAGAGTCTTTTTACGCTCATACGACTCTCGCTCGACCCAAGAATTGACCAGATATTTGAACCGTTTTGTTGCCAAACGTTAGCCCCAACAGGGTCTGGTTCGGCTATCCGTCAATATACTCAGTCCTCCATGCAAACCAAAATGGTAATTGTTAGTCTTTTTTCCGCCTTGCCTTCCGATTCACTAAAACCAACAACCCTGTTCCTAGCAACCCAACGGTGGCCGGTTCCGGGGTCGGGCTGGGAAGAGGGTGACTCGCGCTATAGGTCGGGCTGTTATACACGGTGGTATTGTCCGTTGAGGGAGAGAACGGGCTGGAGAAGTACAGGATGTCACTAACGTAACCGTACTCTATGTCATTCGGATCGAGGAAGTTCCAGCGGGCGTTACTTGAATAGAGGCGACTACTGGTGGGATTCTTACCATTCGGGTCGTCGATGAAACCGATGTGGTCCGCCTGTTCGTTCTGGCCATTCAGACCCACGGTGAAACGGTTGACAGGTAACCGATAGCTGGGGTCGGGGTCCGTTTTGTACGGATGGTTAGGATCATTATTAAAGACCTGGTAGGCGTACACATAGTCCGTGTCGTAGGCTGGGTCATTGGGGTCAATCCACGATGGAAACGAAAGTGCAAACTGCTCCGGGGCATAGACGCAAAACTCCACCCACACAGACAACCGCGGGTCGGAAGACTGGAAAAGTGTCTTATTTTGCCACTCGCCCAGAGACCCGCCATTCATACCATGGAGGTCGGTGATAAGTGATCCGCTTGCCGAACAGGCAAAAAACAATACCAAAACCCCCGTCAATCCTCGCTTGATCAAGGTAGCCATTATCTGGCCCTCCGTGCATCGAAATTGGCCCGGTCTCGAAATCTTTCCAGCCTTCCCTGTCTCCCTCCGTAATGCGCTAACCACTTGTACGAAAACATCTGGAACCCGATGAGGCTCCGGATTGCCCGCTTATGCTTTCAACCTTTTTGTTCTATTCTTCTTGGGCCGCCTCAGCCCTAGTCCCGCCTCCCGTCAGCGGCGATGGCGGCGCCACCCGCCTGCAATAGCTCCAACCAGGAGAAGACCCAGTGTGGCCGGTTCAGGAATCACGTCCGATGGGGAAGGCACGTCGTTCGTCGCCGCACTACCACCGTTCAAGATGCCGCCGTCGTACCACTTCGGCGCATGGGAGCTGGAGAAAGCCAACCCGACGCTCTTATCTCCTTGGAACATTCCATCATACCATTCCCAGTAGGCCTCGCTGTCGAGGTCCATCGAGTCGGGTGCCACGCCCCCGCTCATCGACCAGGTGCCGATGTTGCTCGCCGCGTTGCTCGTATCCAGGCTTACGGCGAATGTGAGCACCTCCGTCGTCCCCTCGACAAACACCTGATAGGCGTAAACGAACTCACCCGACGTCGGGGTGTAGCCTTGACCAGGGTAGCTAAACGTTCCCGGGCCATACACGCAGTAGTCGACGGTGGCCTTTAAGTTACCGTTCTGCATGAGGGTGCTGCCGCACCACGTGGTACCATCGTAGTACAAGGCGTTGGGATCCGTTGCCAACGCCCCGGCATAGGCTACGCCGGACAACAGGACTAAGACCAATAAGCTGGCGATCGCGATTCGCATTTCCACGGCTCCTTTTTAGTAACCCCTTCTTCCTTCCTTCGTCCGCTCCAATGTGCCTTAAGAAGGCATCTGAACCAGATGTTGTCTGTGCAATAAAAGTTAGGACGCAGCTTGGGGAACTTGGCCTGGGTGGCCTAAGGCAGGACGTGCTTGAGCGGGCAGCTGCTCCTGCTCAATTTGATACTGGTGCCTTGCGCTCCCTAGCAAGACATCGAAGCAGTCAAACAGGATAACGAAAATCGGCTTTTTGTCAAGGCAAAAATATCTTCTGCCTTCCAATCTTTTCTCGGTTTCGGGGGATGGAGCGGTTCGACGTTGCGGGCTAGAGGTCAGGGCAAACCCCCGCGCCTGACGAGGAAGTGGACAAAAATTGTTACCGGAACAGGGGCGAGAAAAGCGAGAAGATGTTTGTGAAAGATATTTGTAACTTGTTTATTTAGTTAGGACTTGCGGGACTTTAGTCGCCGCCTTACCGACCATAATAGCGAGCCTGCAAGCAGCAACGCGACGCTGGCCGGTTCGGGAAGGTTTGTCACCGCAAAACTGCCCGTGTTGACGTCCCCGTTGATAGTCCCGAAAAGGTTGCTGCGAATATCCTCCTGGGCCGCCCCAAAGGCCCCCATCTGGCCATAGAACGTCACGTACGCGGAGGAATTGGGAACCAATCCCGCTTGGACTTCCAACACAATGTGCAGGAAGTCCACCGGTGCCCCACGGCCTAGGTTTAACTGCCCAATCACGGCCGAAGGGATCGCGCGGATGCGCGTATCCGTGAGAATTATGTCGCGACTGTCGTTCGGGTCGGGTTTTACAAAATCGGTGAAATTGTCAAACACCCACATATCGTCGGCTTTGACGTAACCCCCCATCCCATTGAGACTCGTGGCCAAAGACTCCGTGTCCACCTGCATCGTCCCGCTAAATTTGACGTCGCGGACGCGCAGATCGTTGCCATCCACGGTGATTCCAAAGCTTCCGCTGCCGAGATCGGCGCCTGCGAAGCCTTGGTTCGGCTCACCGTTGCTGGTGGCTTGGACAACCACCTCCACCAAGTCTCCAGTTGTCCAGTTACTTGAGAGAACGCTGGAAGGATCAACGGCTAGGGACACAGTGACGACGTTGGCTTGGCTTGTAGACAGTGCAAGGAGTGTCACGGTGAGGAGAGACACTGCTCCATGAACATAAAACTTCATAATCTAAATCCTCCCAACCCGTCCCGGCTAGTAGGGCCTCAGACTAGCACGGACGGACAAAACCTCCGGATACACCTCCACTTTAAGCCATGCAGCGGTCTTTGTGGCTTATCCGGCGAGAGGCCAGCAGTCTCACTAGCGTCACAACTAGAGTTTCTCTCTTTTACAGAACCGCCGATATTATGCCAGAAAACTGACTAAATGCAAGTACATTCCTGCCCTCTTCCGCTCGTTACTTCGGGGCTGTTTGCTCGGTGGGCTTTGAGCGTCCCCATTTAGAAGATATTAGCTCCACTACAGCTATGCGGCGGCTCATTTTTGTATTTGCTTGTATCATAAGAGCTTATCTTCCGATTGCTTCTCGCTTCCTAAAAGAGCGGCACCTGACAAGGCAAGCGGATGATCCGGGGGGCAGTATCGACGTACGTACGCGTAGCCTGCACACATCGGCCCTGACGGTGACGAATCTGATGTTCAACACGCTGCTGATGTGCGTCGAGCTTATCTGGGCAACGACACGCGCGGGTTGGCGGAAATCATCGAGACCGCCACGAGGTCGAGTCCATCGGACTGACGCACGAGCAATTGGCCGACCGGCTCGAGGCGGTCCTAAGGATGGCGATGGCGGCCATGGGCAACGACGTCGCCGTCGGCGACTGGACGGCACGGTGTCACGAGGCCATGGGGCGAATCCCCTTCCCCTGGGGCGGATGCGGGGTCTTCTCCAAGGGCGAAGTGGAGATGACCCGCGGCGGACAAACCTTTCGCTTCACACCGCTTTCCATTCACCTGATCCGGCGGCACGGCTTCTACCAAGGTCGCGGCAGCCGATACCGACTGGGGCCGCTGCTCCTGGCCAAGGCCGCTGGGTCTGTTGTGACTCTTGATCGAGCGGCTTCGTCAACCGCTTGCCGCCCCGTTGCCGGCCTTCCGCTCTCACCCAAGGCGACTGGGCAACCCCGCTTGGCAAGGCGGCCTGCCTGCGGCGAGCGACGGTAGAGGGAGCCGGTGATCCTGGGATCGAAACAGTCTCTCCAAACCAGTACGCCGGAGAGGGGAAATCCGTTTCGTGAGCGTGCTCCCCTGCGGCCCTTGTCCCGGGTATTGGCGGCACCAGCATAGGCGCACATGAATTAGCGGAGTCCAGTCATGTTATAATAGCGCATCTTGGACTGGGCGGCCTCTTCCTAGTCCTCGCAGAGTGCAGCGGTTGCCTTCTCAGTGGACGGACTCACTGGAACTTCAACACCCGGACAACAAGACATCCCGATAAGTGCGTTGGTCTTTCATTTCCATCGGAGCTTGTTGCCTGAGCGGAGGTGAGATTATGGAACACGGGAAAACTTTTGCTGGGGCGACGACTTCGTGGCCGCTTCAAGGGAGAGACATTGCCCCTGGAACGGTTTGGACCTCGGATACAGGAAGGCCCAGCCCATGAACAGCACACAATCTGCGGGCAGGCGCTCCGCGGTGGTACGTTATGGCGCCGCTGTGATTAGCGTAGCCCTGGCGCTGCTGCGCGCGAGGCGATGGCTCCGTACCTCCACGACCGCTCACCCTACGTGATGTTCTTCGTGGCCGTCACGGCGGTGGCCTGGTTTGCCGGTTTGGGTCCGGCCTTGCTGAGCACGGTCTTGGGCTTTCTGGCGGCGGACTGGTTCTTCATCGCCCCTGGCCACACGGTGTGGGTCAAAACGGTGGGCGACGCGATAGACATCGGCAGCTACTTCCTGGTCAGCTTGGCCATCGCCTTTTTCAGCCATGCAATGTATAGGGCCCACGAGCGGACGAGGGCCCGGTCGCGTGAATTAGAGCGGGAAATCGCCGAGCGCAAGCGGGCGGAGGAAGAGGTTGCGAGGTTGGCTTCGTTCCCGATGCTCAATCCGCGGCCTGTCGTCGAAGTGGACTTGGAGGGGCACGTGTGTTTCGCCAATCCGTCAGCCCGGCAGATGTTCCCGGACCTTATGCAACACGGTCCCGACCACCCCTGGTTGGCGGATTGGAAGTCGCGGGTCGATGCATGCCGTAAGGCGGGCGTGAGCCTCACCACCCGCGAGGTGGCCGTCGCGGGGCGATGGTACCATCAAACGCTGCACTTTGTACCGGAGGTCCAACGCATTCGCATCTATGGGCTGGACATCACTGATCGCAAAGCGGCCGAGGAGGCCCTGCGGGAGAGCCAGCAGGATCTGAACCGTGCTCAGGCCGTGGCCCATACCGGAAGCTGGCGATTGAATGTCCGGCGAGATGAGTTGCTCTGGTCCGATGAGACGCACCGCATCTTCGGCATCCCCCAGGGGACTCCTATGACGTACGAGGCGTTCCTGGCCACCGTGCTCCCGGAGGACCGCCAGTATGTGGACCAGAAGTGGACGGCCGCCCTCCGCGGCGAGCCTTACGACATCGAGCACCGAATCGTCGTCGATGGCAAAGCCAAGTGGGTGCGCGAACGGGCCGAGTTGGAGTTCGACAAGCAAGGAATCCTGCTGGGCGGCTTCGGCACCGCGCAGGACGTTACCGAGCGCAAAGCGGCCGAGGAGGCACTCCAAAAGGCGCATGAGGAATTGGAGGAACGCGTTCGGGAACGTACCGCCGAGCTCCTGGAGGTCAATAAAAAGCTCAGTGCGGAGATCGCCGAGCGCCGCAAGGCTGAGAAGGCCGTCAAGGCCGAACGGCAGCGGCTCTACGACGTCATGGAAACGCTGCCGGTGTACGTGGTGCTGTTGACGCCGGATTATCACGTGCCCTTTGCCAACCGCTTCTTCCGGGAGCGGTTCGGGGAATCCCACGGCCGGCGGTGCTTTGAGTATCTGTTTGGGCGCACGGAGCCTTGCCAGATCTGTGGAACATACACCGTCATGAAAACCAAGGCACCCCATCACTGGGAGTGGACCGGACCTGACGGCCGAAACTACGACATCTTCGACTTCCCCTTCACCGACTCCGACGGCTCTTCCCTCATCATGGAGATGGGCATCGACATCACCGAACGCAAGCGGGCGGAGGCGCAGCTTCGCAAGTTGGCTTCTGACTTGACGTTGGCGGAACAGCGGGAGCGTCAGCGGATCGCCAGGGTGCTCCACGACCACCTTCAGCAGCTTCTGGTGGCGCTGAGTATTGGGTGGGAGCCTTGCAGAAAGCCCGTGGTAAGGCGGTCCGTGAAGCTGCCCGGGAATTGAACGATCTCATCTCCCAGTCCATCCAGACCTCCCGGACGTTGACGGGAGAACTCAGTCCGCCCATCTTGTTGGAGAGCGGCCTCATCGCGGCCCTGGAGTGGCTGGTGCGCTCGATGCAGGAAAAATATGGCCTGGCCGTCGACCTGAAGACCGAGGGACAGGCGATCCCCTCCAGCCAAGAGCTTGCGGTGCTGCTCTTCCAGGCCGTGCGAGAACTCCTGTTCAACGTCGTTAAACACGCCCAGGTCAAGGAAGCCAGCGTTCAGATTCGTCGGTTGGACCGGCACCTTCAGATCATGATTCAGGATAAAGGCATCGGTTTCGATCCCGCGCGTCTTGGGACCCTGGACGGCTCCCCGGAAGGGTTTGGACTGTTTCACATTCGGAACCGCCTGGACGTGTTGGGCGGGATGATGGAGATCCTCAGCGCCCCGGGCCAGGGAAGCCGTATTACCTTGATGGCCCCCCTTGGAGCGCCGACTGTGCAGCCGGGAGCCGACGGGCGATAGTTCAGTCCCCCTCGGCCGGCAGGACCGTCCTAGCAGGTCTCTTGCCAGGCCTGGAGACGGGACAACCGCAGCTATGGATTGAAAGCAGGCGGTCTGGCGGTCATCATGATGGATAGAACCTTGGAAGGATTCTGGGTAACGATCAGGGAGGTTTCTCAGCTTCTGATAGGTGCACGCGGCCTCAGGCTGTGAACAGGCAAGTCGTTCGAAACTAGGATCATGAAGGTGACTTATGGGTAAATCCACCTCTAGCAAGAAGACCACAGTGCTCCTCGTGGATGACCACCCGCTGCTTCGGCGGGGTCTGGCCCAGCTCATCAACCAGCAGGCGGACCTGGCCGTCTGCGGCGAGGCCGAGGACGCTGCCACGGCGGTGAGGCTCGCTGAGAGTCTTCAGCCGGATGTCGCCATCGTGGACATCACGTTGCGGGACAGCAGCGGGATCGAACTAATCAAGGACCTCCGCATTCGCGCCCCAAGACGCTGATCCTCGTGTTGTCGATGCACGACGAGGCCGTTTACGCCGAGCGCGTCTTGCGGGCAGGCGCCCGCGGCTACGTCACCAAGGGGGAAAGCCCCCTGCGAGTCATCGAGGGCATCCGTCAACTGTTAGCCGGCAAGGTCTTTCTCAGCGACAAGATGGCCTCCACGATGCTTCAGAAGTTCGTGGGAAGCTCGGGCCAGTCTCCCGCGACAACGGGGGTAAGCGCCCTCAGCGACCGAGAGTTCCAAGTGCTTGAGATGATTGGTCAGGGCTTTCCCAGCAACGAGATCGCCGCGAAGCTTCACCTGAGCGTCAAGACCATTGAGGCCCATCGTGAGAACATCAAGCGGAAGCTCAAACTCTCCGATGCCTCGGAATTGCGCAAGTACGCCATACGCTGGGTTCAGGCGCAGCAAGACAGGTAATGGAACAACCATCGGACCGGATTCGGCCTGGTTCGGTCGTGGGCCAGAGGCCCCGACCCTTCTGATAACCCCTGGCTGTCCCGGGGGGGGTAAAAATCTCGTTGGGTCTGTTCACTCGGGGATGTTCCACCCACGTGTCCTAGGGAATCTCTCCTAGTGCCCCTCGGGAGAATGACCGTAGTCAAAACTGGGATTCTGCCCAATTGTTTTCGTTGCTCTTTGCGGCTCTCATGATGTGCAGCGAAAAACAAGAAAGAAAAGGGGTCCAGCCATGAGGTTCTTAGTGTACGTCACCCGGATGTCAGAGAAGCTGTATCAGGTCTCCTGCCCTGGTCTGCCCGGCTGTACCACCTATGGACAGTCGACGGAACAAGCCGTGCAACGAATGCAAGCCGCCGTGCGCGGCTACCTCGCGAGCCTCGACGTCCCGGAACTCGCGGGTTCAGGCAAGGAGTCCTCACCGGACTTGGTAATCACCCAGCAAAGAACCAGCCCCGCACTGGCTTCGTAGATGGCGACAGCTTCTTGAACAAGGACAGTCCGACCGTGAAAGAGAAACCGATGTACATCACCGGAGCGAATGGCCTCACCCGGTTTGTTGTCCGGCACAGCCCCGAGGCTCAACGGGTTCTGTTGGCGGGAAGCTTCACCCACTGGAAGCTGATCCCCATGACGCGCCGGGGGGACGGCAGTTTCAGCGCAACGGTCAGGCTTCCCGCCGGCGCCCATGAGTACAAGTTTATCGTCAACGGCATGTGGTGCACGGACGCGGACAACGACATGTCGGTTCCGAATCCGCACGGGAGCGAGAACTCGCTGGCCCTGGTCCTGCGCGTCTCACCACAGGACAAGCCCAGGAGACACCCCGATGGTGAGTGGTCGGCCTGAATAGTCTGCTGCGTGTCGCCCCGGATGCCCGAGACGCAGGCTAGAGGAAGTCAAGGCCGCTTCAGCGTCCGCCTTGAGGGCAGGGACTTTGAGCTATGCAACATCTGGATCGCCCCAGCCGTGAAGGCCAAGCGAACACAGAGCACGTGCTCCTACCGCTTCCTGAACTCGGGCACAGAAGGTCATAAGCAACCTAGACAGGCAGACGACCATGACACGGATCCTAGCCTTCCCACCGACAAAACCACGGGAAACCGCTCGCTTTCCAGAGGAGCTGAGCCCACAGCATCGCGCAATCTACAGGCAGATCCCCGCCCAAGTCAGCTACGTCTACCATCCGTCCTTCGCCTCGCTCCGGACCGAAGCGGATCTGTACGGCGATGACGCCGAGCCGGTTGACGTTCCGGCCTGGACGCACTTTCCCGAGGTGGTCGAAGACATGCCTGCTCGCCAGGCCACCCGGACGGTCCTCCGCGCCGACCAGGAGGCGGTGTTGTTCCTTCGGTATAACTACGCCCGCTACCGCCTGGCCCGTCTCCTGGCGGCACAGCAACGGCGGAAATCGCTGACGCGAACGTCGCAGATGATCCTGTGGCATACCCGCGCCGCCGAAGTCCAGGCTGCGATCGTGCGAGCGAACATGGCCTTGGTCCTGGCCATGGCCAAGCAGACGCGAATCCCCAACGTCGAGTTCTCCGAGCTGGTCAGCGAGGGCAACATGGCGCTGCTGCGAAGCGTGGAGAAATTCGACGTCGCCAGGGGCTTCAAGTTCTCCACCTACGCCTGTCGGGCGATCCTCAAGAGCTTCAACCGGTTGGCCACAAATACGGCCTGATACCGCCGGAATTTTCCCCTGGAGTTCGATCCCCAGTTGGAGCGCAGCGACTACGACGTCCACAAGCACCAGATGCAGCACGACGACTCGGTGGACGCCTTGCGGGAAATCCTGGCTCGCAACCAGGCCAAACTGAACGACGTGGAGCGGACGGTCGTGGTGGAACGGTTCGCCATCGGCACGGGCGGCAAGGGGCGAACGCTGTCGGAAGTCGGCAAGCTGGTCGGGATGACCAACGAGCGGGTCCGGCAGATCCAGAGCACGGCTTTGGCCAAGATCCGGGCCGTGCTCGATGAGGACTACTTGGCCGCCTGAGCGAAGCTCGCCTCCTAGTCCTGGCCAGGGGCTATTGGGAACGGAGCCGGTCCGGGCAATCGGCCCCTGGTGCGCTCGCACGAGTCGGGTGGTGAGCGACGGACATTACGGTCATCATCGAAGTCGCGGTGCCCGGAGGCCTGCGCGTCTGGCGGACGGCGCTGCTGAGTGCGGCCGACAGGCTTGCTAACTAGGTCGTCACGATCGTCCAGGTTTCCAAGTCCACGACGCAATACCTTCATGGGGCCTGTGGCGTTTGGCATGTCACTTACTGCTTGTCCTGAACTTCAGAGTTTCCCAAACGCGAAGAAGACAAACAACCCGACCAAGGCACCGGCCGGGACCAGCCACGTGGCATTGACCCGATATCGAAGCAGGAGCACGGCGCTGACGAGTCCCAGGGAAGCTGTGGGCACATCAACCACCGCGGCTTTGCCCAGATGCCAGGTCACCACGGCCATCAGCGCCAGAGCCCCGACATTAACGCCATCGAGCGCGGCGCCGGCGACCCAGGACCTGCGAAGGCGAGGAATCACGGGGCCGCTGATCGCAACGAAAACAAAGCCCGGGAGGAATATCGCCACCGTGGCCACCGCCGCTCCCGCTGCTCCGCCCAGGAGGTATCCAATGAAGGTGGCCGTGGTGAACACTGGACCCGGGGTCACCTGCCCCACCGCCACCGCGTCCAATAGTTGCCCCTCTGTAAGCCAGTGGAGTCGCAGCACCAGGTCGGCACGAAGAAGCGCTAACAGCACGTAGCCGCTGCCAAAGAGCACGGCACCCACCTTGAGGAAGACAAAGCAAAGCGGCCACAGACCGAACGTCGTAACCCCGGAAGCCACCGGGGCCATAGAGGTCGGCAACGCACCCAGAAACAAGACGGGCAGGAGTGGCTTTCTCCAGCGGGCTATCCCCCGCACCAAGACTACGAACCCACCCGATCCAAACAGGATCAGCAACTCGTCAACCCCCAGGAAGCCCAAGGCCGTGGCGATGACTGTCACCGCAAGGAGGAACTTGGTCTTTACCGCGCTTCGCCCGAGTCGCCAGAGCGCTTGGATCACCACGGCGATCACTACGGGTTTAATCCCATACAGGACACCCGCGACTTCCGGCATCTTGCCGAACCGCACATAGACCCACGCAATGACGCCGACCATGACCGCGGCTGGGAGGATAAAGCAGACCCCCGCGAGCAGCAGGCCCACGAACCCCGCTCTAAGGTATCCAATGTGGATCGCCATTTCTGTGGAGTTGGGGCCTGGGATGAGATTGACGGCGCCCAGCAAGTCCAGGAATCTCTCTCGAGACAACCACTTGCGCCGGACGACGACTTCGTCCTCCATCATGGATATGTGAACCGCCGGTCCGCCGAATGCCGTGGACCCAAGTCGGAGGAACAGAGCGGCCAGCTCTCTCAAGGTCCTTCCTTGGAGGTAAGGCCTCCGTCTGTCCTCGGACTGTGGCCCATGACTGTCCAATCGACTCCTCTTGCCGACCTAGAATAACTCTAGGCGTAACCAACGACCACAGTCTTACGACAGGGGTGACGGTGACATCGCCTGCTGGCATCGGGAAAGGAGACTTCAGATGGTCGAGAAAGCCCTCTCGCTTGACCGGACCCTGTTCGCCTGTCTTGCTCATTGCCGGATTCCTGTTCTTGCCCAGTTGCAGCCAGAGCGGGCCAAAGATGAGGAGTTCAACCGCCATGACAGAGCAGCCCGAAGGCGTTTCAGCGCCGGAAGACTTGATGCGGGAACACGGCGGCTTCGGCGGAGGCGGCGGCAGGCGCCGTTACTAACCTCCCTAGCCGGCAAATTGTGGGGCCTCCGGCTTCAAGTCGGGGGCCCTTTCATTACCGCGCAATGAGCGGACAGCCTGGTCAGTAACCACGACCATGGCAAGACGGGGAGTCGTCCTGTTTGCCGGCAAGGTCGGAGATAAGGCCCCCGAGCGTCGTGTTCTCGCCGCATGATGCCTTTTGCCCCGGTACCGCACGTCACCCCATTCGCCTACGGGGCCTGGGGAACTGCAAGCTTGAAGTGCGCGTGCTCCATCATGGCCGCACGATGGCAGTCACGCTCCCACCTGGATTGGTCGCACTCGTACTCCGCGTCCAGGAGCTCATGCACGGCCGCCTCCACCGCCTGGGAAGACATATCCTTGCGGGAACGCAGCCGGGTGATGACGGCTTGGAAGCGGATATCCTCCGGGTCAATGCGGATCAGTCCCCCAGACCGCAGCGAGGCGCGGGCCCGCGCCATCTCGCCCCGCGTAAAGTTCAGCAGGCCCCATTGTGCCAGAACCTTCTGATAGGCCTGTTGGGCCTGGACCACCAAGGCATCCACGGACGGGTCGGCGGATAGTCTGCGATTCATCAGTTGTTACTCCTGGTAGCGCGTGCACCCACGGGACAAGACATCCAGTTCACCGTACGCTCGGCGCGACAGCCGGGCGTTGTTCCGGTACGACAGGTTGCTCACCAGCGAGAGGATCGGGCGTCGCCGCTGCAGCAGGCTGCCGACCACGCGGCGGAAGATCCGCCACAGCGAGTAGAACCGGCGGTCGCAGGAGTTCATCTCCTCCAAGATGCCCGCCCAGGAGAAGTGCTTGTAGCGGGCCGTCGGGAACCCCAGCGTGTAGTACTGCCAATCGCCGCGGAAAATCGTCGGCGGCGATGCGGTTCTCCGACTCCATCCGGTCCCACAGGCGCGTGCCCGGCAGCGGCGTGAGGAACAGGGCGTTGAGGATGTCCACGCCGTAGCTGCGGGCCGCGTTGGCGATCCGCCGGCCGATGCCCGGCTCATCCGCATCCAGGCCCATGATGAACGACCCGACCACCAGGATGTTGTGCCTCTGGATTCGCCGGACGGACTGCTGGAAGTTCCGCCCCTTGAGCAGGTTGAACTTCTTGCCCACTTCGGCAAGCCCCTGGGCGGTGGGAGACTCAAACCCGATGAACACGCCCTGGCAGCCCGCCTGCACCGCCAGGGCCAGCAGTTCCTCGTCGTCGGCCATGTTGATGGTGACCTGCGCGATCCACTTCTTGCCAAGGTCGGCCTGGATCATCGCCCGGAACAGCTCCTTGGCCCGGTCAAGGTGTGCCGAGTTGGTGCCGATGAGATTGTCATCCACGACCAGGACCCATTTCTCCCGGATGGACTTGAACTCCTCGATCACATTGGCGATGGGCCGGTGGCGGTACAGCGTGCCGTTGAAGGCCGACACGCTACAGAAGCTGCAACTCAGCGGACAGCCTCGCGTGGTCTGGATGGCGCCAAAGGCATAGCCCTCGTTCAGCAGGTCGTGCCTGGCCGGGGGAACCTCGGCCATGTCCACGTGCTCGCCGGCGTAGGTCGTCTGCAACTGCCCGCGTCGGGCGTCGTCCAGGACGTTCGCCCAGACGCTTTCGGCCTCCCCGGTCACCACCGAATCGACATGGCGCAGGGCTTCCTGGCAGCACATGGTGGCGTGGATCCCGCCCATGACCACGCTCACGCCGCGGCTGCGAAACTCCGCCGCCACCTCATACGCCCGGCTGGCCTGGGACGTGAAGGCGGTGATGCCCACCAAGTCCGGCCGGGGCATGGCGGCGTAGTCCTGCACCCCGAGATTCTCGTCGAGGATGGTGATTTCCCATTCCGGCGGCGTCAGGCCCGCCAGGACCAGCAGGCCCAGAGGCTTCCAGACGCGGTAGCGATTCCACCGGCTTTCCTTGATGTTGGCCAGGCTCACCAGCGGGTTGTGCGGATTGATCAGGTAGAGGCGCATGGGGTTCCTGTGCTCTAGACCGGCAAGGGGACCAGATCCACTTCCAGCGGAACAGCAACGTCTAGGCTCGCCAAGTACCCCCGCAACGCTAGGTTGATCTTCCTGGCAACTTCTGCCCGTGACCGTCCTACAACCCTGCACCCCGGCAACGACGGGCAGCAAGAATGCCAGCGTCCCGGCTCGGTCATCGCGATTGTGATTGCGATCTTCATCTCTATCGGTTCCCTTTCATCCGCCTCATGGCGGTTTCGTAGCTCTTAGCTCGGCAACCAGGTCAGGTAATCCAACTTCGAGCATCTGCATTGGCCTGTGCCACTATCTTTCCGTCTCGGTTTCAGGACGGCTTATGTGGCCAAGCAACTTTTATGTTAAATGCTTGCTAAAATATTTGCAACACAAAACATTTGAATTATAATAGTTATTATAGGAATGAACAAGGTCCCTTTGTGAATGGATGAACGGGTCTGAGTAACCGCATTTTTGGCAAGAGGTTAATAGCGTGAGAAAAAAGGACAACCCTGCGGATTCGGCTGGTCAGTCCAGTGGCAACGATAGACAAAAATCTGTTACCTCGGACAACAGCCACTACTTCCGGATACTCAACTCGATACGCCGGATCATCCGAGCGATTGACGTTGACTCGCGAAGACTGGCATCGGACCACAAGGTTACAGGTCCTCAACTCATGTGCCTGATGGCCGTCCGTTGAGAAGGGCACCATCAAGGCCCTCGACATTGCCGAGAGGGTGCATTTCAGTCCCAGTACCCTTGTGGGAGTGTTGGACCGGCTGGAGGCCAAGGGCCTGATCCGCCGTGAGCGGAATGCCGAGGATCGCCGAAAGGTCTCCGTCATAGCGACGGAGGCTGGAAAGAGGCTGGTTTCCCGGACTCCCTTCCCACTTCAGCACTCGCTTGGCCACGCGCTGAGTCAACTGTCCAAAAGGGAACGGGAGGAACTGGCCGGCTGGATGGAACGCCTGGTGGACCTGCTGGAGGCAGGCGGACTTTCCGGCGGCTCGATGCTCGAAATCGGCCCCCTGCGTAAGCGACAGGGATAAACGTGTGATCTTGGAGAGCACCATGCGATGTGCCTCGGCCGGGCCTTGGGCTGAAATGAGGCGAGGTGTGGCGAACGGGAAACCGTCACCTTGTGCGGCCCTCGCAGCAAGCCGTACCTCTCCGACCCTGGGCATAGCGTGAAGAAGCCTGACTATGAGAGACTCCGTGCGGGCAATCCGGTCGTGCGTGCTCTATCCTGATCATAGCTGTCTGCACCTGCGGCAACTGGCGGAGAATATGGCCGAACAGGAGGTTTCGCGGGCCCCCACGATGGATAGCCATTCGCAGCAACAGGAGCTGGAGACGGCCGCTGAGACCGTTGCCCGGTTCATTTACCTGCTGTGGGGTTCGGCCGGACCAGATGAGTATGGGCCGCGAACATACGAGATGCTCATGAACCTCCAGAACCGCATGCGCGGCATGTGGACTGAGGGGACGTGGGAGTATGCCCTTGCCGCTTTCGGCTGTGACATTCGCTCGCGGCTGAAGCAGGCGGAGAACATCACCATCGCCCCCGAGACGGCGACCGCCCTAAGGGAGCAGTTCTTTGATAGTCTTGGGAACCATGAGTACCTCCATGAGGTGGTGCGGGAGATCATGGACCTGCCCTGGAAGCAGCGGCGGGGACTCGGGGCCATCCCTCCCGACCAGATCGGCGGGTCCAAGGATGCCTCCATCCCCAGGGGCGATCCGAAGATGGAGCGACGCCTGAAGTGGCTGGCCTCGGAGGCCCTGGCCATGTACATCGAACAGGCCAACATTGCCCGAGGAAACATCGAGCACCCAACCGACCCCATGATTGTCTTGCGGGACAGGATCGGGATCCAGGTGGCCTGGGGGGCAGAGACCCACGCACTTGGGAGGAGTCTGGATCGAGAATCGCAGATCTCATCAAACGCCGTTTTGGCACGGCTGTGGCCCGCAAAGAAGCCCTCGCCGCGCGGGCCGGATGGAAGTCCATCGCGAAACACCGGAAGCACTACGGGGCAGTCGATAAGGCAGCACGATAAGCCGGACGAAACAGGCAATACCACCACGACCCCGCGCCAGGCGCGGCAGTTCCGCCGGACGCAGCGGCCAGACCGCGCAGCGGATCGCCCCAGCGGGCGACACTGGCGTGACCTCCGGGAAAAAGGCCTGATGCATCTTATAACCCGGAGCGATCGCCGATTAGCTATCTCGGCTTTGCTTCGAAGACGCTGTTTATACTGAGGTCGGAAAAAGCCGAGGGAAAAGAGAAGTGATGCGGTTGGGGATAGGGCCGCTTCGAATGCTGAAGCTGCCGCCTAGGTATGAAGGTAAACAACATGTCTCCGAAAAGGCATCAAGAGAGCAACTCGCCCGTGGCCTCGGAATCCCGTGGAGTTGAGATGGGGGAATTCCCTATTCTCTGGCGGCCGCCTGTCGACGCGGTTCCACGCGGCCCGGAGGCCATGTTGCTCCAAAAGGGGCACATCAGCCCCACCCAGTTGAGAGAGGCCGTCATCCGTCAGCAGCGCGAGGCCCGTCAGTCCAGCATTCTTGAGGTGCTGGTGAACTCCCAAGTCATTAGCGAAGCCTTGGCGACCCAAGCCGTTGCGGCCTACTTCAAGTTGCCTTCAATGCAGCTGGATGTCTCTGAGATTGACCCCGATACCTTCGCAATGCTGCCGGAGAACTACATCAGGACGAAGTTGGTGATTCCGATCCGCCGCGAGGGCAACGAGATCGTTGTGGGGATCTCGTACCCAGCCGACATGTTTCTAATCGATGACATCAAGCGGCTTCTCAAGGTGCCGCTCCGGCTGATCGTGGTTCGGCCGGATGATATTCGGAGGATTGCTGACGAGTTGCAGATGCAACCGGGCCAGCGGGTGGAAGAGATCGTCAAGAATATCGCACAAGACGATGTGGAGATCATCAACGACGAGAAGCAAGAGGTCACGGATCTTGAAAAAGTCGCGGGCGAAGGCCCGGTCATACAGTACGTGAACTACCTTGTCTCATCCGCCGTAGGCGAAGCTGCCAGCGACATCCATATTGAACCGGGCCAGGAACACTTATCCATCCGCTTCCGCATCGACGGGGTCCTCCATGAGCAGTCCGCTCCCCCGCTGAGGATGCATCCGGCTATCGTGTCCCGCATAAAAATCATGGCGAATCTGGACATTGCCGAGCGGCGCCTGCCCCAGGACGGGCGCATCCACGTGAAGGTCCAGGGCCGAATTGTTGATCTTCGTGTCAGCACCGTGCCGTTCGTGCGCGGCGAGAAATGCGTGATCCGCATGCTCGATAGCCGGTCGACCAGGATCGGGCTGGAGGAGCTAGGCATGGACGACAAGACGCTGGAAGCGTTTCGTCGACAGGTCCTGCGGCCGCACGGCATTGCCTTGGTGACCGGGCCAACCGGAAGTGGAAAGACAACGACGCTTTACTCGGCGCTCCGGCTGCTGGAGGACAAGAAGTTGAACATCTCCACGGTCGAAGATCCTGTGGAATACGAGCTGGGTTTCGCGAACCAGTTGAACGTGCGCGATGACATTGGATTGACTTTCGCGGCGGCCCTTCGCAGCTTCTTGCGGCAGGACCCGGACGTCATCCTCGTGGGCGAGATTCGGGATGAGGAGACGGCCCGTGTTGCGATGCAGGCCTCGCTGACGGGCCATCTGGTCTTCTCCACGCTGCATACCAACGATGCGCCTTCGGCAACCACACGGCTGATCAATATAGGCGTCGAGCCGTATCTCATAGGGGCATCCGTTTCAGCCATCCTGGCCCAGCGACTCGTCAGGCAGATCTGCAGGAACTGCAAGGAGCCGGTGGCAGCGATTGACGGACCCGTCGCAGCCCACCTGGAAGAATGCGGCGCCGACGCCAAGCAGCTTTACCATGGAGCTGGGTGCGATCAATGCCGCCAAACTGGCTACAAGGGGCGTACAGGCCTTTTCGAGTTGCTGGAACTCGACGACGATATTCGAAGTCTGATCGTCCAAAACGTTGCTCTTCCGGAGTTCCGGCGCACCGTGAGGGAAAAGGGGATGCGATCGTTGCGGGAGGATGGCCTCCAGAAGGTTCGCGAGGGGGTAACGACCATTGATGAGGTCATGCGGGTGACAGAATTGTGAGCACGTCAAGGAGCTCAGACAAGGAACTCGTCGTCCAGGCTTCCCCTGTGGCCGAACCGAGTGCCTGCGTCCAGATCCCAGATCATAGGATGATTCGGCGCCGTTGTTTAAGCCGGCATCCTTTCCTGCCGATCTAAAAAACAAGGGGCCGGGTGATATACAGTAAGGAATCACCCCCATGGGAGCGGTTCGGGCCAAGATTCTCGTCGTCGATGACGAACCCCAGGTCTGTTCGGCGATCTGCCACCGCCTCATAGCGCACGATTTTAACTGTCAGACTTCTTCGGATCCCCAATGCGCGAAAGAGGTTCTGGCGACTGGACAGTTCGATGTCCTGATCGCAGACATCGCCATGCTCGTTGTCTCCGGTCTGGATCTGCTGGTTCACGCCAAGCGGTATGCACCTGGCTGCAAGGTCATCCTCATCACCGGCAAGTCCAACAGGGAATTCCTCGCTCAGGCACTTATGCTCGGCGCCTACGAGTACCTGGAGAAACCTTTCAATATGGACGAGTTGGTGGCGACCGTCACCCGATCGGTTCGCAACGAGTCCAATATTCCTGAACTGCCTTTCAGGGCTGCGGACGCCATACACTCGGTTTCGCCGACCAAGCGAGCTTCCTTAGACAGTGTCTGGGCCTTGATCCGGGCCGTCGAGGCGAAAGACCCCTTCACCAGAGAACACAGCGAGCACGTGAGTCACTATGCGGTGGCCCTGGGCACGGCGCTCGGCCTGACCCCGATCGAGTTGGAATCACTCCGCGTTGCGGCACTCCTTCACGACGTAGGCAAGATCGGCACACCGGATCGAATCCTCACCAAGGCGGGCAAGCTCACCGACGAGGAGTTCGAGTACATCCACCGTCATCCGGCTCTGGGAGCGGACATCCTGGCCAATATCACCGTGTTCGGCCGGGAGGCCGAGTTGGTGCGCCATCACCACGAAAGGTGGGACGGCACTGGCTACCCGGACGGTCTGACCGGAGAGGAGACCCCGTTGGCCTCGCGCATCATGTGCGTGGCGGATTGCATGGACGCCATGCTGATGGAACGTACCTACAGGGAGTGCTATCCCGTTGAGAAGATGTTGGGCGAGCTGGAACGATGTGCCGGCACGCAGTTCGATCCAAAGATCGCCGCAGTGGCAGTCCAATGGTGCCGCAGGAATCCGGACAAGCTCATGCTACCGGACCGGTCTGACTTGGCCATGCCGCAAGGCCAGAAAGAGGGGGGGAGAGCTTTCGGCCACAAACACGGGGACGACACAATAAATGTTCGTGAGAAAAGGGGCCATCCTGGAATAGGAGTCCGGGTAGCTGAGGTGCTGGCCGTCTGCACCGTCTACACGCTCCTGGCGAAACTCGGACAATTGCTGGCGACACCTCCCGGCAACGTCACCGCCATATACCCGCCGGTCGGCTTCGCTGTCGGGGTTCTGCTCCTCCGCGGGCGCCGCGTCTGGCCGGGCATCTTCCTCGGCCAATTCCTCAGCTACACATGGACCTTCTTCGACCCAAGCAACCTGGCGGTCGCGGCGTCCACCCTTCTTGTCGGGTTGGCTATGTCTGCCGGAGCGGTCCTGCAGGCGATAGTCGGAGCGTCACTGCTGGCGAAGGGCAAGAGCGAACGCTATCCCTTCGACTCCATGGGCCGGGTGCTCGCCTTCGCGGGCAGCGGCTGTCTGGCCTGTCTGATCAGCGCCACTTCCGGCGTCACAAGCCTGACTGCCGGCAGCATCGTCGCTTGGTCGCAATGGCCTTACACCTGGGCAACCTGGTACTTGGGGGACCTTAACGGCTTCCTTCTCATCACACCGGTCATGCTGGCCCTGCCGCATCTGAGGATGGGCCTGTTCCATTCCAGGGTGCGGTTCTTGGAGGTCGTGCTGCTCCTTCTGGCAGCCGTCGGCACGGGGATCCTGGTGTTCTCGCCGGTGACGTACTTCGGGGCCTGTCGGCTGCCGCTCGCCTTCCTGGCGCTGCCCCTCATTGCCTGGGCTGCGCTCCGGCTTCCTCAAGGGGCCCTCCTCGCAACGGCCCTGCTTCTCTCCAGCATTGCTATCCTGGGCACGGCGCTCGGGGGCGGCCCATTCGCCCTGGCGTCCCGGAACACGGGACTTCTCCTGCTGACCCTGTTCGTCGATCTCGTCACGCTGTGTGGTCTGGCCATGTCGGCCGCCATTGTTGGGCGCAACCAGGTCGGGGAGGAACTGGCAATACACAAAGAGTACCTTGAAGCGACGGTGACGGCCCGTACCAGTGACCTGAAGGGAGCCACTGAACGGCTCAAGACTGAGGTGGGCAATCGCAGGCGGGTGGAACTGGGAATGGAACGCCTGGCCCAGACTGAGGCCGCCCTGCGGGAAAGCGAGGAACGCTTCCGCAGCATGATATACAGCAATGTCGACGGGATCGTCGTGGTCGACCGCGAGGGGATCGTGCGATATACCAATCCGGCAGCGCAGTTTCTGTTCGGCCGGTCGGCAGAGGAGCTACTGAACCAGCCCTTCGGGCTTCCTGTGGGGGTCGGCAAAGTGGCAGAGCTCGACCTCATTACCGCGGCCGGAGGACCGGCCATAGCGGAAATGCGCTCCGCGGAGATCAGGTGGCAGGGCAAGGTGATGCATCTGGTATCCCTGCGAGACATCACAGACCGCAAACGGGAGGAGGAAGCAGCCCAGCAGGCCAAGAAGGTCGCGGACGAGGCCAGTCGGGCCAAGGGAGAGTTCCTGGCGACCATGAGCCACGAGTTGCGGACCCCCCTGAACGCCATCATCGGATTCTCCGAAGGGCTACTCGATCGGACCGACCAGCACCAGCTGAACGACCACCAGAAGGACCGGATCGCCAGGATCCTGCAAAGTGGGCAGCATCTCCTGAACCTCATCAATAACATCCTCGACATCGCGAAAATCGAAGCGGGAAAGACCGAGCTCGATATCACGACCTTCGACATGCGGCTCCTGGCCGAGGAGGTCGGTTCTGTGGTTGAGGCGCTGGTTGCCGAGAAGCCGGATGTGGTCTTCTCGTTGGACGTGGAGCGCGATCTGCCGCCGCTGATATCGGATCGCTCCAAGGTCAAGCAGATCCTGCTGAACCTGGTCAGCAATGCGGTCAAGTTCACTGTCCGAGGCCACGTCGCCCTGCGGGTCAGATGCGTGGACGATCATCTCGAAATGACCATCGAGGACACCGGGATCGGCATCCCTAAAGATCAGCTCAGCCGCATTTTTGAGAAGTTCGTGCAACTGAATGGATCGTCTCACCCCTCAGCAGGGGGGACGGGGCTGGGCCTAGCGATTGCCAAGGCCTATGCCGAACTGCTCGAAGGGAACCTGGTCGTCAGGAGCACAGTGGGCCAGGGGACGACGGTTGTGCTGTGTTTGCCGAATGCTCTCCAGCCCGTGGAGCACGTGCTCGTACCCATTCTGACGGTCGAGAATCTCCAAGGCGGCTCTCTGGCGTTCCTTGCCGTGGACCTGTCGCCGGTAGCCGCACGTTCGCTGGCGGTGGCCGACACGGCGGCACTTCAAGAGGCCTGCGATGCTTTAGAGCAATGCATCATTCGCGCGAAGGACGTGGTCTTGCCAAGGACGACCGGCGATGGCTCGGTGGCGACGCTCCACGTCGTGGCCTGCACGGACTACGATGGCGCCGAGGTGTTGTCGCGGCGGATTCGGCAGAAGCTCACGAACTGCCACGCGCTGAAAGGCGCCGGCCTCGACGTGGGAACTCGAATCACGATGATCAATCTTCCACCCCCCACAAGCGGCGCCGTGCCGGAACAGCTCGCCAGGGACGTGGCGACGAAGATCGAAGACCTGCTGAAGGCACCCGCGCCGACGGCGGACCTTGGGAGAAAAACACTTCCGAGACCCATGCACCCAATTGGAGTGGGAAAATGAACACGATACTGCTGGTCGAGGACGATCTTGGCAACCGGACGGTGATCCAGGACATCTTTCAGTTCGATGACATCGGCGCCAAGCTGTCGATCGCCGAAACCGGGGAGGCGGCGATGGTCCTTGCCTGCCAGCTGAAGCCGGTCCTGATCCTCATGGACATTCGCCTGCCGGGTATAGACGGACTTGAGGTCGTCCGAGCCTTGAAACAGGATCCACAGACGAAGGACATTCCCGTTTGGGCCATCACCGCCTATGCCAGGACGGAAGACCGCAGCAAGGCCCTCGCCGCCGGCTGTAACGACTACGTCACAAAGCCCTTCGAGAGATCCAAACTGGTGAAGCAACTCCGCGAGTTCGTCGCGTCCTTGGTGAGAGTGGGGTAGCCACGTGCCGAAGGTCCTCATAGTCGATGATGATGCCGACAGCCGAGCCGTGCTGATAGACGTGTTCGACGGCCAAGGCTACACCGTCTCGGAAGCCGCCAACGGTCCGGACGCGCTGCGTGCCGTGGCCGAGGATCCCCCGGACCTCGTCCTGCTGGACGTCATGATGCCCGAGGAGGACGGGCTGGAGGTTTGCAGGAGACTCCAGGAGTGCGCCGATACCCGTCCCATCCCAGTCATTATGATCACGGCGCTGGCCAGGGAACAGGACGTCTTGGCGGGCCTGGAAGCCGGAGCGACGGACTACGTCACCAAGCCCTTTAGGGGCGGGGTCGTGCGGGCCCGCGTGAGGACGGCCCTTCGGTCCAAGCTGGCTCAGGACGAGGTGCGGCAGTTGGCCGCGCAGGTTGCAGCAAAGAACCGCGAGCTGGCTGAGCTCGTCGAGACTGCCCATCACGTTGTGGATGATGTGTCCCATGATTTCCGCACGCCGCTGACCGTGATCAACGAATTCGCCAACATTATCGCGGACGGTCTGGGAGGTCCGGTAACGGACCAACAGCAGGAGTATCTTCAGATCATCACCAACGCCGTCGCGGACTTGACGCGGATGGTGGACGACTTCCTCGACAGCAGCAAGCTAAAGGCCGGGACCTTACGCGTGGACCGGCAGCCACACCGTGTGGAAGACATCATGGAGGCCGTCAGGCCGATGATCGCCAGCAAGGCAAAAGCGAAAGGCATTGAGGTGATCGAGCGTATAGAGCCGGGCCTGCCGACGGTCTTTACCGACAAGGAGAAAGCCGGCCGGATCATTCTCAATCTCGCCGTCAACGCGATCAAGTTTTCCCCAAAGGGGAGCGAAGTGTCCCTTTGGGCCAAGTCGTGCGAGAGCGGCGATATCGAGATAGGCCTGACCGATCAAGGCCCGGGGCTTTCGCCGGAAGACCTGAACGTGGTCTTCGAGCGTTTCACGCAAGCAGGCCGTTCCGCGGCGTCGAATGGCAAGGGGTTTGGCCTGGGCCTAAGCATCGTCAAGGAACTGACCGATTTGAGTCTGGGCGAGGTCCGCGTCGAAAGCGAGCCCGGCCAGGGAAGCACATTTTCGTTTACGCTTCCCAGAGCGGAAGCCCCGGTGATCCTCGCGCGATACTTCGACTGGTTGGCCAAGACCCCCGGGCTGCTGGATCAGATTGCGGCGCTGCGAGTCACGCCTAAGGCCTCAGAGGCTGATTGTCAGGACGTCCGGATGTTCCTCACCTCGACCTGCTATCCGATGGACCTGATCCTTGACGGCAACGACGTAGCCTCACTGGTCGCAATCGGGCTCACGTCCGAGCCGGGCCGTTGGGCCGACCGACTGCAATCGGAGTGGACGGGTATGATCGGAAGTAGTCCGGACCACAGGCACTCCGAGATTCGCATCGATCACATTGGTTCATGGTCCTTACGACGGCAGAGGGACCGGGCCATACCTTCTCTGCTGCGTGAACTGACAGGTAACAAATCCTATGCCCAAGAAAGTTCTCATCGTTGACGACGAAGATGCCATCGTTTCGGCCATCACCGTGCGACTTCAGGCGGCCGGATACGAGGTGTTCGCCGCTTCGGACGGGAAGTCCGCTCTTGCGGTCGCTGAAGGTCTTTGCCCGGATGTCCTCGTGCTGGACATCCGTATGCCGGACATGGACGGCTTCGAGGTTGCCCGCCGCCTGAAGGCCACGCCCGGACTTACGGAGATCCCCATTGTCTTCGTCTCAGCCAACGTACGGGACTGGGCCAAGGAAGCGGCCTTCGCGGCAGGCGCTAGCTTCTGCCTCTCAAAACCGTATGACGCCAAGCAACTCCTGTCGGCCATCGAAGCTGCGACCAGTGCAGGCGTCTGCCAAAAGGGATGAAAGGGATCGGCCATGAAGGACAGAGAATCGCCCAGAGCACGGATCCTTGACGATGACAAGGAGTTCCTGGCGGGCGCCAAAACCGAGACACTCGTATTCAAACCCATAGCCTGGAGACGCCTTGCCGGCCTCGTGGAAGCCAAACGGGCTCGCAAAAACGAGGCGACAGGGCAATAAGAGGGAACGATCATGGAAAATCCCAAGATTCTTATCGTGGACGACGACACAGAGCTGCTTAACTCGCTCTCGCTACGGCTGCGCAAAGAGGGCTTCGACGTCACGGTAGCGATGGACGGATATCAAGGGTTGGAGCGGGCGCGGACGGAGCGTCCGAACCTCCTCATCCTGGACATCAACTTGCCGTCGGGCGACGGGTTGAGCATCCAGGAGCGGTTGCAGGCGATGAACGGCCCCTGGCCGCCGGTGATTTACCTGACCGGGATCAAGTCCATTCACACGGAGATCGGGATCAAGCGGCTTGGGGCATTTGCCGTGATTTACAAGCCGTTCGAATTCTCTATACTTTTGGAAACGATAAAACGTGCTATCGCCACCTCGCTGCATGCGGTATGAAGGCCGGGACATTCCTGGAGAAATGCACCAATGGAAGCACAGTTCATTCCTCTTATGTCGACCGTGGCACAGCCTATTGACGACCTTCCGTCCAGGTCGGTAAAATCGCCACCCAGAGAAATGAGCAAGAAGCAATTCAAAGTCCTGCTCATAGAGGGGTACATGGCCTCCTACGATCAGTCCTACGCCATTGGTTTCAGGAACCCCTCGGTACCGCAGGGCGTGACAGCAAAAGCCAAGGGTTCACCTGTCCCGGGAGAAGACTCATGAGCACATTGAAGCTCAGGTTGTTCATCACGGGACAGACGCCGAGGGCGGAGCACGCCCTGACCAATCTGCATCGCATATGCAGCGAGGAACTGGACGGGAAATACGAGTTGGAGATCATCGACGTGCTGGAACATCCTCAGTTGGCTGAGGATGAGAAGATCCTTGCGACGCCGACACTTATCAGGGAACTGCCCCTGCCACCTCGGAGGGTTATCGGGGATCTGTCCGACCGAAAGCAGGTGCTTCGGGGGCTTGACTTACAGACGGGCGTTGAAGACGCCACCTCATCAGGGGAATCACCATGATACGGTCTAAAAAACAGAACGATGTCAAGCAACTCGAGAAACTGGAAACGGGCGTTCCGGGCTTCGACCTGATCTGCAAGGGCGGGCTACCCAAGAACCGTACAACCTTGCTGGCCGGGACCACCGGCAGCGCAAAAACGGTCTTCGCCTGCCAGTTCCTGGCTGAAGGCATCAGGAAGGCAGGGGAAAACGGCGTCTTTGTCACCTTTGAGGAGTCGCCGGAAGACATCCGCAGGAACATGGTGAGTCTGGGCTGGAACATCGCGGAGTGGGAGGCGCAAGGCAAATGGGTGTTCGTGGACGCCTCGCCTCAAGTGCGAGACTCCGAGGTAGAAGCAGGAGAGTACGACCTGGGCGCCCTGCTCGCCCGGATAGAGCATGCGATCCGAACGGCGGACGCCAAGCGCCTCTCCATGGATTCTCTCGGCGCCATTTTCAGCCGGTTTTCGGACACCCGGGCTATCCGCGGTGAGCTGTTTCGCATTGCGTCCACCCTCAAGCAAATAGACGTCACGACCTTAATGACCGCGGAACGCGTCCATGAGTACGGTGAGATCGCCCGCTACGGCGTCGAGGAGTTTATTGTGGACAACGTGATCCTCGTGCGCAATGTCCTGGAGGAGGAAAGACGGCATCGGACCGTGGAAGTCGTCAAGTTCCGGGGAGCCGAGCACGAGAAAGGCGAACGGCCCTTTACGATCATACCGGGCGAGGGGATCATCGTGATTCCGCCATCCGCCTTCGAGCTGAAGCAGAAATCCTCCGCGGTCCGCACTACCTCGGGTAATGAAGCACTGGACATCATGTGCGGCGGCGGGTTCTTCCGCGATTCGATCATCCTGGTCTCCGGCGCTACCGGCACAGGCAAGACGCTGATGACCACCGAGTTCATTGCAGGCGGGATCAAGAATGGGGAGCGATGCCTCCTCTTCGCCTTTGAGGAAAGCCGGGAACAGCTCTTCCGCAACGCCATCGGCTGGGGAGTCGACTATGAAAAGATGGAGACCGAGGGCAAAGTCAAGGTGATCTGCACGTATCCAGAGACCGCCAGCCTGGAGGACCATCTCGTCCAGATCAAGAAGATCGTTGATGAGTTCGGGCCAAGCCGCATGGCCATTGACAGCCTGTCTGCGATGGAGCGCGTTTCGACGCTGAAGAACTTCCGCGAATTCGCCCTCGGCCTCACCTCGTTCATTAAACACAAGGAGATCACGGGACTCTTCACGGCGACGACGTCTACGGTGACGGGTGTCCCCTCCCTTACCGAAACGCACATCTCCACAATCACCGATGCGATCATCCTGCTTCGCTACATGGAGCTGTACGGCGAGATGCGCCGCGGCGTGACGGTTCTGAAGATGCGCTGCTCCAAGCACGCCAAGGGTATCTACGAGTTTACCGTCGATGGGCAGGGCATGCACATCAGCAGCAGCCCCTTCCGCCACGTCAGCGGCATCGTGGCTGGCAACGTCGTGCGCATCCCGCCCGACGAAGTCAATCGTGCGAACCAGCTCTTCAGGGAAAAGTCGCTCCAGCATGTGTGACAAAAAACCCTGGTTCGCGCCGGCCCGCAGCGGCGGGTATACCTGACGACGATCCATACGGGTTTGCGGCGGGGAACGCCCCGAACGATGACGTGGCCGGGGCTCTCTCGCTAGCCACGGGGCGGAATCTGGCCAGCGAGTCCGACGAGCTTGAGCGTCAATGGCACCAACGCACACGCCGAAGGCCTTTGCCTGCACGCGGATAAGGTCGCAGGCCACTGGGGGTGGCCGGCGGCCTGCATCGTGAGAGAGACACTTCAAGACGGTAGGTTCACTGGAGCAAGTGTTCCTGGGGTCGAAACCGTCTCTGTATTGACCCGATCGGATTCCACGGATTGAGCAGAAGAAAATGGAGCAGGAGACCGCAGGTGAGCTGTCAAGTCCGCATGGGTTGCCATGCGTCTCTCATGGCTTTGCCGTTCTCTACTGCTCTCCTATCTACTGCTCACCTGCTCTACGAGGAACAGCCTGCATTGCAGGCCGCTCCTCATGGAGGCGGTGTAACTGGCTACAAGATGTTCACATCTGCTGGTCTGACAGCCGCCAGGTCGTCGGTTCGTATCCCACCCACGCTATGCTACTCGGAACGCAGGCCCTGGGCTCGACGCCCAGGGCCTCGTTCGTTTCTGCGTCCGCTAGGCCTTCTGGCGGCGGTTCAGGATGGCTGGCTAAGTCGGTTCATAACCGGCGGGTCATGCGTTCGAATGCCACCCCATCTAGTTGTCACTCAGCGGAAACAGGGCAAGTCCAAGATCGGCTTTGTGCACAAGAGGATATGCACTGGCCAGAGCGACAATCTCAGCCAAACCCTGCCCCACGATGATCCGTCCATTTCCGCACGGGGCGCTAACTGCATCTGCGTGCATGCGGAGAAGGACAAGGACGCTAGGCAGAAGACCGAGCAGGACCTGATCCAGAAATCCCGTCCCGCCGGTAACGCCTGATGACCGGCACGTGCATTGCGTCTACAGTCCCTGCCGACTATAGTTCCATTGAAACATGGCCTCCTGCGGAGCAGGAACCGGCTGATGCAAGTGTGAGGCAATGAACGAGCCAACCAGGCCGGCAACATTCAGACACGCGCTGTGCGTGTATCCCTATCGGCGAGAAATCAATGAGGCGGGCTTCTGGCCACCGCTGGGGCTCGAGTTCATTGCCGCTGTCGTCCAACAATACGCCCGGTCGCTGGACCTCGTTGACTTGCGCACGGAGCCCGGCCGAACGCGGGACTTCCTCCGCTCGCAGACCGACCTGGTCTGCTTCTCCGTCAACTGGGACCGCGACCGCCAGTTCCTGGAAGAGGAAATCCGTTCCGTGCCGCCGGAGATTTTGACGATTGTCGGCGGCCGGCACGCGACGGAGTGCCCGGACCGGTGGCTGAAGGAGTTCGCCAATGTCGATGCGGTCGTCCGCGGCGACGGGGAGGAGGCGATGGAGGAGATATGCCGGGGCATACCGATGGAGCGAATCACCGGGCTGAGCTTCCGCAGGGACGGGCGCGTCCACCACAACCCGAATCGCACGCTGGGCGAGGCGCAAGACGACCTGTACCCCGACCGCAGTCTCCGCCGGGGGACCTACGTCGTGATGGCCAAAGGCGCCAGCACGGGCCTGAAGATTGATTCCATCGCAACGTCGCGCGGCTGCCCGTTCAACTGCACGTTCTGCTCCTTCAATCGCAATCCGTGGGGTGAGAAGCGCAGGTGGACCGCCCGATCGCCGGAGTCCGTCGTCGACGAGCTTGCCGAGATGGAAGCGCGCATCGTCGGGTTCACCGACGATTTGTTCACGCACGACATGGACCGCGTCGATCGGATCTGCGACCTCATCCTCTCCCGGGGCATCCAGAAGAAATACATCGTCAACGCGCGATTGGAGATCGCCCAGCGTCCGGATGTCCTGCGGAAGATGGAGCGGGCGGGCTTCTTTATGCTCCTATTGGGCGTCGAGTCCGCCCATGACAAGACGCTGCGGTCGATGCGAAAAGGCTTCGATGTGGCGCGGATCCGCGAGTACTTCAAGGTCCTGCGCCACAGCCGCATGATCCTTCACGGCTACTTCATCCTCGGCTGTGTCGGCGAGAGCGTTGACGACATGCTCGGCATCGCACCGTTCGCGCATGAGCTCGGCCTGGACACGCTCGGCCTCTCGGGCCTTCGCCACAGTCTCCACTCCGGGCTGGACGAGCTGGTCGCCAGCAGCCCAGGCTATCACATCGCCAGCAGCGGCAAGGTCTACTCAGACCACTGCTCCCTCGACGAACTGCGGCGAGTGCGACGGCGGATACACCTCCAGTTCTACACGCCCGCCCAGATCGCACGCATCGCCAGGAAAGGGCTGCAGGCCGGCGCGGTGAGCTTCATGCCGGGCATCCTCCCTTACCTGCCGAAGATCGCCGTCAACTTGATGATGTACTTCTGGCACAGGTCCAGGCGCCGCGCGAGACAGCGACGCGCCCAACAGGCGGCCATGGCACAGAATCGTTCAAACAAAGCCTGAAAGAAAAGTCCGAGCCCCCACATAACCAGCGGGTCGCAGGTTTGAATCCAACCCCCGCTAGTGACGAGGCCTGATGCGGCGCAGCCGTGTCGGGCTTTTTCATTTGCTGTGGTGATAGGAACCCACGACCACAGCCGCCGGAGTCCTGAGCGAGCGAAGTGAGTCGAGGGGCAATGGCCTATGAATGGCCGTGGATCGTCACCAAGACCTGCGAAGTACCCCGAAGGGAACTCCACCCCTGCTAGTGAGGCCAGCCAGCGAGAAACCGGCCGGCCCGCTGATGGCAAGCGTCCTCTACACCGGACAGAGGTTTGACGCAGCCAGCGGCCTATATTGTCTCCTCGCCCCCTCCTACGGACCCTTCGCCGCCCAAAAAGGCAACCGAAGAGGTAAAATGTCCCCATAGCGTTGGCTCTGGGTGAAGGCTATGGGTCAACCGCCGGATTCAGTGACGAAACTGTTTCGAGCAGGTCGATAAACGTCAGATGTGGGCAAAGAGAGTCAAAGGCGTCCGGCAATGTTGAGATGGATCACAGTAGCAACCGGCATCTTGTTGCTCTGCGTGATTGTCACCGTAGGCTATCGTTTGGCCTCTACGAAAGTGGAGCTGGATATCTACCGCGAGCGCCTGGCCGGGCTTAGCAATGAGTACGAGTCGCTGCGGGCGATGTACAACCAGGCCGTGCGCAAGACCGCCGTGACTGAGTTGATCGTCAAAGACGGCCGACTCTCGCTGGCCATTCGCACAATTAGAGGCGTCGACCGCGTGATCGACACGCCGTTCGACCCGGCGCAGGAGATCTACTGCGACTATGCGCTGTTGGACGGCCGCCTGTGGATTCGCCGCGTATACGATGCCCACACGCCCCCCAGCAAAGGCTTGGTGATTGACGACAGCCTCAAGCAGGTGGACTGGAACAACCCGGCAGCGCGCTACGGCAAGGCGGTCTATCGCTCGCTCAGCGAGGGCCGGTGGATCGTGACGGTGACGGGCGACGGATCCCTGGGCCTGGTCAAGACGGACGCGAACGCCAATGTGATTCTGACCGGCCCGCCACCGGTGCGTGATTACGATCAGATCGAGAAGCAGATTGACGAGGAGATGGCTCATGTGACCGTCGGCGACGTGCTCAAGCGCATCTTCTCATCGGGCAATTAGCCGTCCATCCCGAAAACCCTATCCTGTCCCTCCCGGCAACTCCGTCGGCCTTCATAGACAAGTACTGACGCACCTTGCCCTTCAAGGCAGTCAACCCCCTCTACCCCGGCGCTGCCAGGCGGATTCGGGAACGGAACCCCTTCCATTCCATGCCTCTTGGGGCCGAGGACGAGATGTGTAACCCCAGCCATTTTACAGTTCCAGCAAGGGGAAATGCTTCTACCGAACAGGCGCGCCTCCTCGGCCGGCGCAGCCGGTCAGCCGGTCTAGCAGTGCCGCCGTCATCCGCTCGCCCTGGAACAGTCAGGGCTTATTCTTGCCCTCCAGTTCCAGATGAAATCTATGCAGGAAGCGATGAATCATTGGTGCGAAGAGCACTGCCGCCATGGTGATAAAGATCACGCCGCTGAAGATCGCGTAGCACCCGGCAAACAGCTTCCCGGAGGCAGTATGCAGTTCGGTCGCCGGGCCCATACCTGAAAGGATCATCGCGGCGTTGAGAAACGAGTCAATCCAACTGAGTCCCTCAAGACCGTGATAGCCAGCCATGCCGATAGCCAGCGCCCCCACGACAATACCTACTGTGATCACGATGGATCGCCACAGCCGGGCAAGAAATGGCCCCGTGATGGCAGCGGCCTGTAATGGTGTACGTGGGGCTCCATACAGCCTGTATCGGCAAACAGCCCAAGCTAAGTTGACAGGGGAGTCCAAGCCTGTGGCGCATCTAGGCCACTGGGTCGGCACACGGCAAGTCCGACATGACGTGCGTGTCCGCGCCAATCTTGCGACCCCTAAGCCTTATAACCCGGAGGTCGTGGGTTCAAATCCCACCCCCGCTAAGGCGGGCCCACAATGCACACTTCGGCCACACCTGCCGCCGCTCGATGCTCTGCTTCAACCAGTTCGGCGACCTGGAGCGGCCCTACTCCGCAACGGCAGCCTGCCGACTATCACGCCCGCTGCGCGGCGCGGCGGGCGGCGCGCTTGCGGTCGTTCTCCTTCAGATGCACCTTCCGCAGGCGGATGTGGTCGGGCGTCACCTCGACCAGCTCGTCAAGTTCGATGTACTCCAGGGCGGCCTCCAGTGCCACGCGCCGCGGGGCCTTGAGCGTCACGGTCGAGTCCTTCGTCGACGAGCGGACATTCGTGAGGTTCTTCCGCCGCACGACGTTTACGGGGATGTCGTTGTCCTTGCAGTGTTCGCCGACGATCTGGCCTCCATAGACGTCCTCGCCCGGCTCGACGAACATCACGCCGCGGCTGGCGAGTTGTTCCAGTGCGTAGGCGGTGACTTCGCCCGACTCCACGGCGATCATCACGCCGTTGGCACGCTTGTCCATCTCGCCGCGGCAGGGGCCGTAGGACTCGAAACGATGATGCATGACCACCTCGCCCGCCGTTGCAGTCAGCACGCGGCTGCGCAGCCCAATCAGCCCGCGCGCGGGATGGTGAACACCAGTTGCGTTCGGCCTCGAAAGGTCTCCCTGTGGACCATCTCGGCCTGGCGGTCGCCGACGAGCTGCATGACCGACCCGACGGTGTCGGTGGGCACGTCGATCACGAGGCGTTCGATGGGTTCCAGCCGGTTGCCGTGCTCGTCGGTGCGATAGAGCCGCGGCCGGCAGGGCGGGAACATGGCGGCGGACGACTACGCCGTCGGCCAAGGCCAGTTCACAGCGCGCAGCGTCCGTAGCCGGCGCGGCAAGCCAGACGAACAGGGCCAAGCCGATTGTGCAAAGTCGTCTCATGATGAACCCGGGAGTGTATCAGGTCGTCCCGGGCTGACGCAAGCGTTTCAGACTGTCGGGGGCATTAGCGTTTGGGTGGTCGTGACTATCGCCGCGCGGCTCACGCGGCATTCTGTTAGGGGCTCTTAGTCCTCTTGTTACCTCAGGGCCTTCTTGTAGCGGTCGCGGTCCTTCTTCAGGTCATCCCGCTGCCGCTTGAGGTCGTGGATCCCATCCTTCTGCCGATCGATGGCGGACTGCCAATCCTCGTGCTCTTTCTCCAACGTAGCAAGCCTCTGCCGGAGCTGCGCATTCTCCCGTTGCAGATCGCTGATGCTTCGTGGGTCGGAGGCCGGGTCTGGGGGCGCAGACGTGTATCTTGCCCTGTCGCCTTGGCCGAAGCCGCTGGCGTCTGCCTTGACATCAACGCACCCGGCCAGGAGGAGCCCGACAGCCAACAGACACAGCAATGCCATCATCGTTCGCATGGACCGTCTCCTTGCCGCTCAGTAGCCCGCGGCGCGCCTGTAGCGGTCGCGCTCGGCCGCGATCTTGTCCATCTCGGCCTGGATGTCCTGCTTCTCGTCCTCGAGCTCCCTGGACTTCGTGGCCGACTTGCGGTTCTGCTCTTCCAACCAGGTGACCCGCTCGCGAAGCTGCTGGTTCTCGCGGAGGAGGTCGCTCTTACTGCTCGGATCGGCCCTGGGAATCGACGCCGGAGGGGGCTGCGAGCCCCACGAGATGTTCTCGGGCGCCTTGGCGTCCACTTTCACGCAGCCCGTGGGCAGGCCCATCCAGATCAGGAATAGGCTCGCACAAAGCAAGTATCTTGCCATCGCTGTGCTCCCTGAGTGGTCTGTGTCGCACGACAGGAAAGCCGTCGCCAACCGACATGCACAATCATAGGTGTCGGGGCAGGCCATCGCACGGCAAATCCACCTGGACTGCACGTCCTCGCCTGGCCAACTCCCAGCCTTGCCGGATGCCCATCTGCTCGGTACGATCCTCGGTCTTATGACCTGGAAACCCTGGGCCTTCTTCTGGGTGGCCGTTGCCGGTTGGATGAACCGTCCACAACAGGATGTCATGGCCTATCTCGCGGAGGAAAACGGCATTTTGCGAGAACAGCTTGGCCATAAACGCATTATCCGCAACGTCGCCCAGAAGCGCCGTCTGGGGGTCGCCGGGAACGAGGCAGACCGGGATTTGCTACAATATCACGGCACACTGAGTTGGTGATTGCCTTCTTGGCTGTCGCCAGGAGCGTAGAGGCTATGGAGCTGCCCACACGTGCTTCCGGGGATCAGTTGCTTGTCGGCGGGGAACTCGTTGACATTCGCAGAAGGCTCAGGTCCTTGGCGTCCAGGGGCGATCTTGCCACAGTCATCGCCTGCGCAGTTCGACCATCGGACGCGGATGCTCCCGTTCTTCTACGCCGATCTGCGTATGGCGCCGGCCGGGGCGAGGGCGATCGGATCGGCGATGGTCGAATCGGGCTTCGAGAAGACCCGTATCGTCTTGCAGCAATGGAACCGGAGCTTCCGGCCGTCCCTTATGCGGTTGGATGGCCGATTGCCGGACCTCTTCCTCATCTCCAGCATGAGCCTTCATACGGCCGCGTGCAAAGAGATGATCCGCGACGTCTGCCGCATCGACCCGCGGCATCGGCCGCTGGTCATTGCCGGCGGGTCTGTGTGCCTGTATGAACCATGGGAAGTCTTCTACACGGATGCGCCCGACCGTGACAATCCCGCCCCCCACGCCGCCGCGGACGTGGCGGTCACCGGCGAAGAGTACGTCCTGCTGAACCTGCTGGAAGTGCTGCTGTCGGGTAGGGCAGGCGGTGAGCCCCTGCGCCAGACGTTTCTGCGCCCGCGACAGTGGCGCTCTGGATGCCATCCCGGGCCTGGTGTACCCGCGGACGGATCCCGATGGCCGGGTGCTGGAACTGGTGGACACCGGCATCCAGCGGCTGGTGGGAGACCTGGACGAATTGCCGTTCCCCGATACCGGCTACAGCATCCTCGAACCGCCCAGCCGTCGGGCGACCCTGGCCTCCAGGCCTCTGCCGGCGGACCAGGTGCGAAAGCATAGCCGCATCGGCTCCTTGGTCATCACCTTCGGATGCAGGTTCACGTGCGACTACTGCCCGATTCCCGCATACAATCAGCACCAGTACCGGGGCAAGTCCGGCCGGCGCCTGGCCGAAGAGATGTACCGTCTCTACAGCCGGTACGGCATACGGTACTTCTTCGGCTGCGACGACAATTTCTTCAACGATACACAGCGTGCGCTGAGCATCGTCGAGGCCCTTGCCTCCGCCGAGTACAGTGGCCTGTGGCTGCACAGGAAGATCCGTTGGGGCACCGAGGTGACCGTGCACGACACCCTGCGGATGCGGGAGCACCTGTGGCTGGTGAGTCGCTCCGGCGTGCGGGCCTTGTGGCTGGGCGTGGAGGACATGACCGGCGCGCTGGTCCGCAAGGGCCAGAGCCCTGACAAGACAGTGCAGGCTTTCCAACTGCTGCGCCGACATAACATCTGCCCCATGCCCATGATGATGCATCACGACTCCCAGCCGCTCGTTAGCCGGGGCCATGCGCGGGGGCTACTGAATCAGGTCAACCTGCTTCGCAAGGCCGGAGCCGTCAGCTTGCAGGTGCTGATGCTAACGCCGTCGGCGGGGTCCAAGGGTTTCGAGCGGATGTTTGAATCGGGACTGGTTTACCGCAGCGTGGCCGGCCGACTGGTCGAACCGCATATGTACGACGGGAACTACGTCATAGCTTCCAACCACAGCCAACCTTGGGGAAAACAGCTCAACATCCTTGCGGCATACATCTTCTTCTATAACCCGCTCCGGTTCCTTGCCTCTGTGTGGAACTACAGACGCAAGCTGAGCCTCAAGGCTGCCGGCATGCAGATCATCGGCATATGGGGCTTGGTCCACACCATCAGACGGACGTTGGGATGGTCGCTGCGGCTGATGCTGGGCAGGATCAGACGCATGACCGACCCGCCGAACGGTCCTTTCCGAATGTGCTCCCCGGACGGCGGGCCCGCCAGCCACGCACGGGGGGCAGGTGTTCCCGTCCCACGCCTTCACACGGACAATGTGCCGCTCCTGCCGCGTGGCGAGTGTGTCCGGCCCAGATCCAACCGTCACCCGTAACTTCTCGCGGAGACTCGCACAGAAAGCCAAACGCCGAGGCTCGTTGTCCTCGGCGTTGCCTCATCCGCTTACCTGATAGCCTTAACGCGGCTGTCTATTGCCGGCGCCGGCTCGCCTGGAGGTAGCGGTCGCCCCCGGCTTGCTCTCCACCGGGCCGAAGGTGATTCTTCGCCTCCGCAAGCTTGTTCAGAAACCCATCCTTCCTGAAAGCGGCGGTCCATCTTCTCAGGAGCAGCCAGCCGCCGCTTCGATACAGGCTTGTCAACCACTTGCGGTACCAACGTTGCCAGCCGGAATTGATCTTGTGGAGATAGAGGGCAATGGCGGGGAAGGAGAGGATGTTGAGCCCCACGGCGAGCATGTGGCTCGGTCGGTAGAAGCGGCCCATGATTCTCTGGACAGATGCCTGCATGTCCTCCGGGGTCAGCGGCTCGTCGGGCTGGAAGAGGGGGAAGTTCCCGTCGTAGTACTCCAGGCCGACGCATTCCGTGGGGTAGATCCTGTTCTCCGCCCGGAGCCTGGCGGTCAGTTCGGTCCCGGGAAGGGGAATCGGCAGCAGCACCTGCACCGTGTCGAGGCGCGCCTTCCGGATGAACCGGCGGAAATGCCGCACGCGGTCCTCGGCGCCCATGCTGAACGGCTGCCCTTTCTGGGCCGGGTAGCCGAAGATGAACATGCCGTGTATCCGGAAACCGGCCCGATGGTATAGCCGGGTCAGGTCGATCATCTCCTGCGGGTCCAGGCGTTTGTTCATCGCCTTGAGCTCCTCGGCGATGGGTGATTCGAAGCCGATGGCGAGGACGTTGATCCCTGCCTGGCGCATGGCCTGGAGCAGTTCACTGTCTCGGGCCCTGTCGAGCCGTATCTGGACCGTGATGCTGGAACCTGGTTCCGATCTGTCTCTGGTAGTCCCGCAGCATCCGGCACAGGCGCAGGGTGTCGCTGCGGTTCTGCCCGAACAGGTCGTCAACGATGAAGAAGATCTTCCCGCCCCATTTCTCGATAGATCGACGCGAACTGCTCCAGCATGCGTTCGGGGGAGGCGAAGCGCGGCTTGCCCTTCACGGTGCAGAACTCGCAGTTCATCCCGCAGCCGCGGATGCCCGACACCGGGTAGTACTTCATCCGGGCGTAGCGGAGGACGGAGAAGTCCGGGATGGGAAGCTCGTCGAAGGCCGTCAGTCGGCTCCCGCTCGGGCGTCCGTATCAGCTTGCCGTCCTTCAGAAAGGCGATGCCCCGGACTTCGGAGAGATCCCCGCCCGTGTCGAAGCACGCCAGCAGCTCGGCGATGGTCTTCTCGCCCTCCCCAATGACCACGATGTCGACGCCGTTGTGCAGGGCCTGCTCGATGTTGTCCTCGACGAAGTGATGTCCGCCCGCGATGGTGCGCGCGCCCAGAGCCTTGTAGAGCTCGCGCGATCTCAAGTAGCCGCGGGATGGTGCTGGTCAGCCCGCCGTACAGTCCCACGACGTCGGCAGGCCTGGCCCGCTGAAGGGCCATGTGGTCCGGTCTGCCGGCCGCGTCCCTCGGCCCGCGTCGGTAGTTGTTCTCGTCGATGACCTCGGCGTCCCATCCTTGGATATCGTTGACGGCAGTGGCGACGCACACGGGCCCCAGCGCGGTCATGACCTTGGCGGGGCGGGAATAGATGTTGAAAGCGGGATACGCGGGACAGACGATCCGCAGGCGGGCCCGACGGCGCACGATTCCGTCGGCTTGCCCAGAGATCGACTGCATTTGGCCGTCCTCATCCATTCAACGGTTTCGGCTCAGGTTGGCACACCAGCCCACGAAAGGCCGCTTCGGAATCCAACAGCACCACATTCTTCGGCCTTCTGTCCTCGCCCGGCGAGACAGAAGATCAGGTGGCTCTGGCTTGCGCCGCCAGGCGGTTGGACCTCACCCCCTCTTTGCCTCGCGGAAGACAGGGGGCTCGGCCAGGGTGAAGAGCACGACCTTTTCGCCGCTTACGGTGCTGATGTCATGGTGCAGGCTCAGCACCTTGATGCCGGTGACCTCCTGGACCATCGCTTCAAGGACCGGCCGCGCCGTTTCCATCAACTGGACCCGCACTTGTTTGAGCAGGTCCCTGCCCTTCTCCGCCGGGAGCGTCGTGACCAGATGCTGTTCGGCCGCCGTCAACACGCCCTGGAGGCGGACCAAGACAAGATCGCCGATCAGGTGGGCGCGGATATCCTTGGGTCCCCGGCCCATGTATTCCTGTTCAAAGCGGCTGATCCCTTCGCAGATGGCGGCTTCGATTTCGCCTTGTGTTTTCATGATGACCTTGAATGTGCCCCATTTTACAATCAGAGTGCTGGCGGGGCAGTAACCTGCACGTGCCGAGGCAACAGCGGTCCTGAACTGCCCGGCACCTCAGTGATCATTGTATTCGGCGCGGAAAACATTTCCACAATTTGTTTGCTCGGTCCGCTCCCTTGCCTATAATGCAAATGTACCGGAGACCAAGCGAAGCAGCGTTGGCTCCGGGTCGGACGACTAGATGAAGGGCAGCCCGCCTGGGCGGGAGGCCCGTTGACGAGTAAGCCGACGTGGTTCAGCACCTTCTGGGTGTTCAACCGCGTCGGCTTTTTTGTTTCCGGCGGTGCAGACAGCCGCAACAACCAAGGATGAACCTGATGGACAAGTCCAGATTAACCATGGCGCAGCAGATCGCGCAGGCCGTGATGGCTTTCCAGCAGAAGACGACCGGCCACGCGCCCAAGGCGGTCACCGTGGTCCTGAGTCAGGACACGCTGGTAGTCACGCTGCACGAGGCCCTGTCGCCGGCGGAGAAGGACATGGCTAAGAGCCCGGCAGGCGCCGCCCAGGTGCAGGAGTTTCACCGACAACTCTTCTCCAACTCCTCCCAGTCGCTGCGGGAGGAGATCAAGAGAATCACCGGCGTGGAAGTGCGCGAAGCCGTCGCGGAAGTCGAGCCGACGACGGGGGCCGTGGTACAGGCCTTCACGAGCAGCACCATGGTGCAGGTGTTCCGCCTCGCCCAGAGCGTGCCCGGGGACACCTGGAGCGGGAGTGGATCAGGCGATCAACCACCCACGGAGCACAAAAGTCCTGTGGCGCCGCCAACCCGGAAAACGGGCCCAGAAGGTAAAGTCACATGAAACGCCGGGCGTGGTGTGATTTGTGAGTCAGACACAGCCTGACGAAGGAGAACCAACCATGAGAGTTCTGCAAGCCCTGATGTGGGTGTCGGCCAGCGTCGTAGTACCGGGCCTGCTGGGCTGCGGTGGCTCCGATGGCGGGCACTCCCACCGCGAGACGGTGTACGTGGAGCGGCAGCAGCCGGAGTACGTCATCGTCCGCGAGGCCCCGCCGCCGGTTGTCGAGGAGCAGCGGCCGTCCCCGCCCTCGCACGGGCACATCTGGATTGACGGCTACTGGCACTGGGACGGCCACAAGTACGTGTGGGAGCACGGCCACTGGGCCGTCCCGCCGCACGAACACGCCGTCTGGGTTGCACCCCGCTACGAGAGGCACGAGCAAGGCTACCGGTACACACCGGGACAGTGGCGGGAGGAAGGAAAGGACCGTGACCGCGAACGAGAACAGGGCCGTGAACGGGAACGTGAAGGCGACCGCGAGCAACAGCGCGATAAGCACTAAGGGCGGCGACCGAGGCCCGTCTTGTGGGCGAGCCTCGAACCTACGCCCAAACAACAAGGAGTAGAGGCTATGTTGTACTGGGCAGCGGTGTTTTTCATCATCGCGATCGTCGCGGCCATATTCGGATTCGGCGGTATTGCCGCCGGGGCCACGACCGTCGCGAAGGTGCTGTTCTTTGTGTTCCTGGTGGTCTTTCTCGTCTCCCTGGTTTCAGGGCTGGCAAGAAGGCGTCGAGGCGCCTGAAAGCCGTCGCGGCGCACCGCCCAACAAGGGTTATCGGTTAACGCGGCCTTCGGCCGCAGGAGTCAGTCATGAGTCCACAGCGCATCATCGGCGTCGTCGTGCTGATCGTCGGCATCGCCCTTCTCATCGTGGGGCTGAATGCCTCGCACTCGATCGCCGACCAGGTGAGCGACACATTCACCGGACGGTTCACGCAGGCCACGACCTGGTACATCGTTGGCGGTATCGCGGCCGGCATCCTCGGGCTGCTCATGGTCCTATTTGGCAGCCGTGGGGCAGGAACGGCCAAGTAGCCGTCTATCAAGTAGCCGTCTATAATGGTGCACGCCACGCAAGCGGCGGCGGTTTCTGAACAAGGTCTATCTTTGCGAAAGGAAAAAGAGATGAAGACGACAATCGTGATCGTGATGGCACTGGCTTTATGGGTCATCGTCGGCTGTGGAACGTGGCACGGCCTGGGCAAGGACATCGGAAAGACAGGCGACGCCATGTCGGGCGAGGGGAAATATGTGATGACGGTCCAAGCCACTCCGGACAAGGTCACCGCGGCGGCCAGGAGAGCCGTCGAGCAACTGAAGATGACGGACATCGACAGCTCCGGCGACAGGAGCGAGGGCAAGGTGACAGCCAAGACCGCGCGAGGAGACGGGGTCAGTATCGACATCGAGCAGTCGGGCGACACCGACAGCAAAGTGACGATCCACACCCGCGGCGGTAACGCCGACGAGGTCAGCAAGCAGATCCAGGACCAGATCAATAGCAACCTGCGGTAGTTCAGGCTGATCCTGCCATGCCTGAGTGGGCCGGTCAAGTGGACCAGGAGGCCCGGATGTACGGGGTCCTCCTCGGCTGGCAAGAGACCGTCTGCTGGGTCCGTTGCCCGGTCAGACGGGCTGCCCGCGAGCGGTTCCGGGCAGGCATGTTTTCACCCGCTCGGTAGCGGAGCGTTCATGAACTCGCGATTACCTGCGATGTGGGTGGCTTTGACCGCTGCGCTCGTTTGCGGCGGGTGTGGCGCGCCGACGGGCGGCCCAGCGAAGGAGGCGCCGCGCCAGGTCGGCGCGACGGAGGGCGGCAAGCCGATGCCGATCCTGTCGGCGGAGCTCGACGAACTGACCCGGGCCTTCGCCGACCGCTACGTCGGCCTGCTCTCTTCCACCTGCGACGCCCTCAAGAAGGATAACCCCGATCTGGTGCAGCGCCGCGAAGCACAAGATCTGATGCTGAACTGCGCCATGAACGTCTATGACATCGCCAGCAACGCCGACGCGTTCACGCGGATGCTCGATCTGGTCGTCGTCACCACGCTAGTCAGTCAAGTGTGGATCGACGACGACAGGGCCTGGGAGGTGTTTGGAGACCGCGGAGAGGTTCTGGTCCGGGCCCTGCACCACGGCCGAGTGGAAGCTTGGGCGCTGGCTGCCCAGGTGCTGCGGCCCGAACAGTTGGACCTGATGGACTACCTGCTCTGGGACTGGCGGCGGCACAACCCCGACATGGTCCGAGTGCCGTTTGTCCGCTTCTCCAACTTTGCCATCGGCCGCGGCAAGTCCGCCAACGCCGAGGTGCTCGCTGCCAGCGGGCTCTTCGCCAACGTCGGACAGGCAGGGCCAGGCCATCGCGGAGGCCCGCCTGCTCACCGAGCGGATGTTCTACCTGTTCAAACGGGAGCCCACTCTGCTGCGCTGGCAGGTGGTGGCGCTGCAAGATGAGATGCTCGCCACCCTCGACGGCCGAAGCAGGGGTTGGACGGGACCCTCACCAATGTGAGGGGCGCCTTAACCGATGCGCACGCCCTCGTGACCTCCCTGGACCAGACGAGCAACTCGCTCAACGAGATGCTCAAGACGGCGGACGCCCTGCTTGTCCGGTTTGACACATGGGACAGGCGGGCCGCCACCCAGCCGTCTCGCCCGTTCGACATCCGCGAGTACACGGAGGGGGTGAAGGAACTAGCGGTGGCCGCGGGAAAGATGAACGATCTGCTCAAGTCGTCCAATGAATTGCTCGGATCATCGGAATGGGAACGCCGGATTCAGCAGGTGAACGAGTCAGCCGACGGGCGGATGAAGGTAGCGTCTGAGCAGAGCCAACGGCTGGTGAACGAGGTCTTCCGGCGGGTCTACCTGGCGCTGGGCGCCTGTTCGCGATGCTCATCCTATACCGGGTTATAGCACTCCTGCTCACGCGGCGGTTCAGGATCGTCGCGGGAAACCAGCAAGCGAGCGTGATGCGCGAAGCAGCAGACCAGGGGAGGCGGTGCCGAATGACGCGGCTGTTCTTGATGGTTGCCGTGGCTCTTGTCTGTGCCGTCGAGATGGGCTGCTCCGTGCCGCCGGTGAGCGGTGGGCGCGGCTCACGCGGCCAGGTTGCCGACAAGGTCGTCATTGCGCCCCCGGGCGCCGAGGGTGACGCGGTTGGCACGCGAGTCTCGTCCGACGTGCTGCCGCCCTACGAGCCTGTGGCCGGCCTCTCGGGGAAGATCACCAGTATCGGGGAATCCACGACCACGAATCTCGTGGCGCGCGCCGCGGCTGAGTTTAGGCGGATGCACCCGGACGTGACGCTGCAAATCACCGCGAGCCTGACGAGCATCGGCCCCTCGGCGCTCTTGGACGGCCTGGCCGACATCGTGCCGATGAGCCGGCCGCTCACGCCCGAGGAGGTTCAGGGTTTTGCGACGAAGTACGGCTACCCGCCCACCGAGATCAAGGTGGCCGCCGATGCCTTGGCGATCTTCGTCGAGAAGAGGAATCCTCTACCCGGGCTGACGCTTGAGCAGTTGGATGGGATCTTTTCCCGGACGCAGCGCCGGGGCGGCAGTTCGATCGAGACGTGGGGCCAACTCGGACTGACAGGGGAGTGGACCGATCGTCCGATCACTCTGTACGGGTACGGCCCTGAGGATGGCGCCCACCAGATCTTTCAACAGCAGGTGCTGGATGGCGGCGCATTTCGGCTGTCACTGCGGGTTGAGGGGGGAGGGTCATCGATTGTGCAAGGCGTTGCCGCGGATCCGGGAGCGATCGGATGTGCCAGCATCTTCTTCGCGGCCAAGAGGGTGCGGGCGGTCCCGCTGGCCGGGGCCGATGGGCAATTCTATGCCCCGACCGAAGAGAACGTCCGCAGCCATAGATACCCGCTGATCCGGTTCCTCTACATCTATGTGAACAAGCCCCCGCATCAATCGCTCAGTGGCCCGGCGGCGGAGTTCCTGCGATTTCTGCTCTCGCGAGAGGGCCAGCAAGTCGTTGCCGATGGCGGCAACATCCCTCTCAATGTGGGGACAGTGGAGCAAGGCAGGCATGCGCTGGCGGAGTGATCGGCCGAGTTTTGCCAAGGGGTGATCTTTTCCGACGCAGGGTCAATCGGTGCAGATATCAAGAGCATGACGGGCAAGAGTGTCGTTCGCTAACAATCTGCGAACCGCAGGGTTCGCTCCAATTCAAACGCCGCCCGACGCCACTGGCACCACACAGCCAAGCCGCCGCTCTCTTCACCCTCCACTGTCCACTACTTCGCCGTCATCTTCTGGCGGATGATCAAAGCCTGGACCACCTTGAGCCGCGCTTGGGCTTCGTCGTCCTTGTGCTTTTCGAGGTCCAGTGCCTGGCGGTAATGCTTCTCGGCCTGGTCGTAACGGCCCAGCAGTTCCTCGACGACGGCCAGGTCGAACCACAGCGCCGTGTCCTTAGGATGCTTCTGGGCCTGTTGCTCCAGCACCTGGGCCGCCTGGGCATGCCGGGTCTTCCGCACCAGCGACAATCCATCGGCCGCCGCCAACGTCGGTCGCAGTCTGACCGTCGCGCAGGACTCCAACGGCGACGTCATGGCTACCAGCTGCTTCACGCAGTCATCCAGCAGCTCCCGCACAATCTGCTTGGGCGGATACACGGCCTGCGGGTCGTCGCTGCGATGCAGCCCGTCGGGCGCCCGGATACGCGGGTCCTCGTAGCTGTCATACTTGGCCGATGCGGCCAGCAGCACTGGCCGGGCCAGGCCCGGACACTGAAGCACAAAGGCACAGTCGACCTTGGCCGTCCGCCGCAGCGTCGGCAGCGTTTGCGTTTCAAAGCACGCCGGCTTGCCCGGCCGCAACAGACGCACCTGTCGTTGTCCTTCCCTCTGGCCGGTTTCGATCGTCGCCCGGGCGCCGATCACCGCGGCCGGGGAACCGCCCGTCGCCTGGCCATGTGCCAGCTTCTGCGAAAGCTGCTCGCCCAGGTAGCTGCGTGCAAAGTCGCTCTCCGCGCCGGTCACCTCCACTGTTCCCACCGACACCGCCGCCGGGATCGGCACGTCGGCCGGGGCATGGTGATTGATCTCCACGACAGACGCCTGGCAGCCGGCCAGCATCGCCGTCATCGCCAGCGCCGCAACGACAACTCTGAAGGCGGCCGCGGTTCGCATGCGTCTCCCTTTTCAGACAGGTTGAAACATTTTACCCGCCTCAACCGTCGCGGACAGCCCCCTTCGCGGCTACAATTTGCCGTTGCACCCCCTGGCGATGTCGACAGCACAATGGGGCCTATCGGAGAATACCATGCGTCAGACCATCGCCGTCTTGTCACTGGCTGGGCTGCTGCTCGGCGGCTGCGGCACGCAACGCGTGCTGCTGGGCACCGAGGGCAGCTACTTTTTTTTGGGCTACGACCAGCTCACCACGCCCGGCGGGGCCACGGTGCTGCAAACCAGGCTCCAGGCGGGTGACCTGCTTGCCAACCAGCCTGGCTACACCGTCAAGTATTTCCTGGGCCCCGATCTCTATGCCGCCGCCCTGACCGATCAGGACGGCTACGCTCGGGCTCCCTTCACGGCCGAGAGCCCGGGCGATTACATCCTCAAGGCACAGCCGGCGCCGACCGGCTTTTCACAGACGCCGCCGGAACCGATGAACATCTTCATTGCCAGCCGCCCCGCCGACACGCCGCTGCTGATCGTGGATCTCGACCAGACCATCGTCGAGTCGGGCTTCAGGCAGGTGCTTTTTGGCCAGCCCAAGCCGATGGCTAATTCCGCCCGCGTCATGCAGCAGCTGGCGAAGGACTACACTGTCGTCTACCTGACGCACCGGCCGGAGTACTTCGGCCCCAAGAGCAAGCAGTGGCTGGCCGACAACGGCTACCCGCGGGCGCCGGTGCTGCTGTCGAGTTTGAAGGACTTCGCCAGCGGCAGCAAGCAGTTCAAGTCGACGCGGCTGGCGGAGATTCACAGGCAATTCACCAACATCCGCATCGGCGTGGGCGACAAGATCTCCGACGCCCAGGCCTATCAGGTCAACGGGGCCCAGGCCTACCTGATCGTCCAGACGCAGACTTTGAAGGCTCCGCAGGAGATGCTCGACCTGGCCGCCGACATCAGCACGCTGCCCGCGACCGTGCAGGTGGTCAGCAACTGGGACCAGATCGAGCGCGGCATTTTTGACAGGCAGAAGTTCCCGCCCTCAGCCATGGTCTCTCTGCTGCAGGATCAGGCCCGGAAGGCCGGGGCCTCGACGACAGCCCCGGCGCAGACCGATGCGGCCACCACCCCTGACACCCAGATCCAGCCCGCAGACGCCGGAGGGAACCAGCCATGACGACCCGCCCTCGATTCGTCCTGCCGGCCGCCGCGACGGCTATCCTGCTCATGCTGACCATCGTCAACGGATGCATCCCCAGCAAGCCCGTCAGCAACCAGCAGGCCGACCAGTACTGGCAGCTCCAGCCGGACATCTGGCCACAAGCCAAGCCGACCATGATTTCATTGGGTGACCGCAAGCTCCCCGGCCGCTGGGTCTTCCACCAGGAGCCCAACGCTATCGCAGCGACGGGGAGCATCGCCGAGGCGGTGCAGAAGCTTCGCGAAGGCCCGGCCCAGCCAAGCATCGACATTTCTGTCAGCCCGGCCCAATCGGAAAGGATCGCCGATTCGCTGGCGGACGCGCGACAGGTGATCCTGCGGTTGCGGGAGATTGCCGAGGCCGGTCGGTCGGGCAGCCCCACCCAGTGGGCCGAGGCCCTGGCCGATGCACTGGTGGCCGTGGAGAGATTCACGCGTCTCGAAAGCCGCTCGGACCCTGGGGGCAAGCCGACCGGCTGGGCGGCAGGTCCCGCCATCACCATGCTGACCGGGCTGCTCCACGAGTGGAGCGGCAGCGCGCTGCTGGCCGGCATGTCGCCGGTGGAACAGAGGAACCTGCGACTGGTCGTGACTCAGGCGATCCTGCGCGTGGGGTTCAGTGCCGCCAACAAGGCCGCGCCCACGGGCCTGGCCCAGCAGGTAGTTACCGTCATGCAGCAGGCCCGCAACCCGAGGGACCTCCAGAAGGACCTCCAGAAGATACTCGCCGGCGCGCTGCCCCAGGCCCCCGAGACCCCGGGCGACGACCCGGCCGAGCAGATCGTCCGCGGCTCGCTCAAGGGTCTGCCCGCCGCGCTGCGCGTGTTCGAGGTGCTGCTGCGCCAGTGGGGCCGCATGGACTATGCGGAGATCGAATACCGCCGCTTCGACGACCACGCTGTCGTCTCGATGACCTTCAAGACCAAGCCGGGCAAGAAGCTGGAACTGAAGGATCTCTACTTCATGCAGCCGGACATGAGCCTTCAGGGCACGGTGCGAATGACGGTGATGCCCAACCGCCCGCCGGCCCAGAGCGTCAGCGTTCTGTTCGAGCCGCTGGAGAAGGGCAGCGCCGCCCGCATGGAGTTACCCGGCCTGGGCTGGGGACTGGTGCGGCTGCTGGCAATCCCCATCGCCAACGGCGACCTGCGGCAGATCAGCGTCTGGAGCAGCGGCAACCCCACCTACAACGGGATCAACGTCGCGCTGCTGATGACAGTCCCCGGCAGCAAGGACCCGCGCCGCCTGCTGGCCTTCAGTAACATCAAGCAGCAGGAACTCAGCCGGACGATCGCCGAGGTCGGCTACAAGGTCCTGCGGCGCGAGATCGACGTCACCTACATGACGCCCGAACGGATCTACGTGTATCGCAACGTGAAGCACCAGCCGTGAATGCGCGATCCCTCAGGCCCGGCTTCCGCATTCACGCATTCACGACGGATACGGCCACATCCACGGCGAGTTCAAGGGCCTGGGGTTCGATGTCTCCTAGCAGACGGTGCGACGGATCATGCTGGAGCACGGCCTGCTGCCTGGCGTAGTGCAGGTCGGGCCAAGTTTGGGACTCATCCTCGGCCTCGAAGAGGTGGCCGCTGGCGCGGGCAGGCGGCGGAAGGACCTCTGGAATCGCAGCACCCATGCCGCCGCGGGCGGGGCGGAATGAGGCTGAACAGCCGTCAGTCCTCTTCGAGAAACCGGCGGCAGACATTCGCGATGTTCAGGGCCGCCGAGCCGTTCTGGACCGGCGTCAGCCGACGCATTTCGTCCATGTTGAAGTCCGAGTAGGTCTCCTTGCCGAGCGCAAGGCCGACGAAGGCGGTCGACGAGAATCGAGTGATCAGGACATCGCAGTTCGCGATCATTTCTTCCGCGCTGCCGGTCGCGAACACCATGGCTCCAGGCGCGTGACGGTGGAATTCCCGGGTAGCTCGCTCTATGTTTTCGTTCGGGTGAAGTTTGAAGATGAGGGGCCGCCCGCCGGCGATCTCGACCGCTCTTCGGATGAATGCCTTGCGGTCCTCGCCCCGGAATATCTCCCTCAGCGGCGACGTGCAGACCAGCACGTAGTGCCTGTAGGGAAAGTCGTTGCTGCAGTATCGCCGACAGTTATCGAAATTGGGTATTCCCGTAACGACGATCTTCTCGGGGCGCACGCCTTTTCGGATGAAGAAATCGCGATATCCCTCGCTTGCGACGCAGAAAGCCCGGTAGGCATCGCTGAGACCAGTCGCCGATGTGCCCGCCAGCCAGCGAGGAAGGAACCGGAGACGCTTGACGAGATGGAACGCAATGGATTCCGGGTCCGTAATCCCCTCCTGAACCAGTACGATCCTGTTGTCCCGAATGTTCTTCTGAAGGTACACGTCTGAGCAGGTAACCACCAGGTCGTAGGGCCGATTCCTTCCCTGGTAGTCGATGGGGAGGCCATGATCCTGAAGATACCTCCGGCAGCGTCCCGCCAGCTTGTTGCCTATGATCGTGAACTCCATCAACCCGAGTCTTCGAAGAATCTCGTCAAAGCCGTGGCAGTAGTAGGGCGAGAAGGAGTGCTCGTACTCGCGAAGGTGCTCGGAGACCTGGTGCAACTGGGTCGTCTGATTCATCGAACCACATATAAAGAATATCCTTTTTCTCATCGCGCACCTCCCGCCGTGGCCTGGGAGCCCCGACGGCTCCCGAACGCCTGGTCGCCCGGCGGTCATTCTCCCGGGGCAGATGATACGATACTGTCTTCCCGCAATCCTCGCACTCGCCTACCGCCTGCGTACCCAATCGCAGCGAAGACAGGTCGGAAACCCGCTATAGTCCAACTTCCCAAAGTTCCTTCTGATCGCGGACAACACAGGCCCATTCCAGATTTCCATGACACTCTGGAAGTTCAGATCTCCTACGCCCTGAACGCCATTGTAATCCATGCAACAGGTAACGGCCCTGCCGTCGCAGAGCACCGACAGGGCTGTCCAGGGGTAAAAACAAACAGACACTATCCTTTCTCCCACACGGTTGTACGTCCTCCCGCCTCCATAGTTGTGCAAAGAGCTGCGATTCAGGCAGTCGCCGGCCCTCTTGTCCAGGACAGAGCGCCACAGAGATTGAAACTCCTCCGTCTTGGCCTCATTGGCTTCCTGAGGCAGGTATTGAAGGATCAACTTCGGAGTCCTCTTCTTCAGTTCCTTCCTTATCCTCACAAACTCCCTGATGTTGTGAAGCGCCACCTTGAAATCCAGCCGTCTCATGGTGGCGTGATACGATTCTTCGTCGGTGCCGTAAAAACTGATCTTCATCGTGTCCAATCCCGCATTAATGATCTTTCTCGATGTCTCGGGGAACAGTAACGAAGCATTGGTAACGAGATAGGTATGCTTTATCCCGCAGGTTTTTGCGAGCATGATCCTTTCCGGCAATGACTCATCCAACAGCGGCTCTCCAAACCCGTGCAAATGCACGACGGGTGTTCGGCTCGCGCTGGACACTTCTCTTATGATCTTCTCGAATAATCCAAACTCCATGAAGCCGCGTTTTCGGGTTAGCGTCTCGCGAGGGCACATGACACACTGCGCGTTGCAGCAGTTTGTATTCTCGATCAGGATCACGGAGGGCAATGGAAGATGGTATCGGTAGTACGGATAAA
>CAVXDC010000028.1:0-37679 GCA_963760365.1 uncultured Phycisphaerae bacterium | reverse complement strand
GACATTTCCCATCGCTACCTGCGGAAGCTGTTCGACGCCGTCTGCCTGACGATGGGCGCCGGCCAGCCCCGCGACCTGGTAGTCCCCGGGCAGGGGATTTGAGAACATCGTCTTTGCGATGGACTTCCTGCGCCAGCAGAACCGCCTCAACGCCGGCCTGGACGTACCGGCCCGGCCGAGCGGATCTCCGCCCGCGACCGGATCGTCGCGGTGATCGGCGGCGGCGACACCGGCAGCGACTGCGTCGGCACGGCCCGCCGCCAGGGCGCCAAGGAGATTCATCAGTTCGAGATCCTGCCCGCCGCCGCCCGTCGAGCGGCCCGCGACACGCCCTGGCCGACCTGGCCGAGGATCCTGCGGACCAGCTTCCTCCCACGAGGAGGGCTGCCACCGCCGCTGGGGCGTGATGACCAAGAAGTTCAGCGGCCGGGGCACGAAGGTGGAGGAGCTGCACGCGGCGGAGGTCGAGCCTGGACCCGCAACCGGGCGGGCAGTGGACGATGAAGGAAATCGCCGGCAGCGAGTTCTCCATGAAGGTGGACCTGGTGATCCTGGCGATGGGGTTCATCCACGTGGAGCACGAGGGGCTGGTGGACCAACTGGGGCTGAAACTCGATGAGCGGGGTAACATCGTCGTGGCCGAGTCTCTGACCAACGACGAGGGCATCTTTGCGGCCGGGGACACGGTCCTGGGGGCCTCGCTGGTCGTGCGGGCCATCCGCAGCGGGCGCGACGCAGCAGAGGCTGTTGAACAAATGGCTGGCCTCGAAATAGTTGTCTAAACGGAGCCGCAGGGGTGATCGAGGCTTGCCGTTACCAAGCTAGCGTGAGTTGCCGTCCGCGCGAAGATGCAACTTCCGGCAGTGCCACCAGGATTGTGTCCGCAGGTGCCTCAGCAAGTTCCTTGGGTTCCATTTTGTGAAGCCCGCCGCCATACACACGCCCAACGCTAAGTAGGGTGTTCCACGGTATCTCATTCAACGCCGCCCACACCGTTCTCAGCAAATCGGGCTGTTCTCGCAGAATCCTAGCCAGCGTAGGTTTCGGGTAGAGCATCAGGTAGACGTTGGCAGCAATGGCCTTTGAGTGGTTCAGGATGAACCGAAAGGCGCCCTTGTTCTCACCGGTCCGCCCCATGTAGGTGCACAGGATGGGCGCTGGATCGCGGTCCTCCTGGGAGTACCAAGGCTCCCTATGCGTGCAGAGGTATCGTTCATGGATGCCCCGGGTGCGGCCGGCCTCCAGATATGACCATAGCTGCGGATACTCCCGACGAACCCTGTCCTCCGACAGTCCGCAATCCAACAGCAGCAGACGGGGCTCGATCAGCGGGCTGCCCTTGTCGTCTGCTTCAATCTCATCAGTTCGCAGGAACCGAGGGCTGGGCAGGATCGGCCTTAGGAAGCGTCGAGGAAGGTCCAGTTCCTTGGCCCGTGACTCGGCAAGCACGAAGAACTCGTTGGCCCCGGTGGCGATTCCCCGCTTGATCGTGAAGAGGTCGGACAGCTTCAACCGCCCGTTCTCATCAGCATGGTGCTCTGATGCGTGGGCCAGTCTCGTCCACTTGGCCTCGGGGCGAAGGCTCGTTTCTTGCCACGGCACGAGTTTGCCCAGGCTCGGCGATCGTCCCGCCATAGGTGAACTCGACGACATGCCCTTCGGGCGGCTCGGCATTGCGGAAGACGACCACGGCTGACGACACCAGGGCGTCGTCGAACTGAACCTCGGCCGGGTCGAAGCGATGAATCCGCAGCAGCGTCACGCGATTCAGCAGGTACTCCTTCAGCGGGCGCCCGTAGTTGACATCCATGAACTCGCTGGGGATCAGCCAGATGGCCAGGGCATCCTTGGCCATCCACGCGTGCGACAAGGCCACGAAGTGGCAGTAAAGGCCGGTCAGCCCGTTCAGGTCCACGCCGGCCGCGTCGATGGAGGCCGCTCGGAGACGCTGCTTCTCCCTTGGCGTCCAGATGGTGGTGCCGCACATAGGGCGGGTTGCAGACGATCAGCGTGGCCTTGTCCTTCTCGTCAACCGGCGGCACGGCGGCAGTGAAATCGCCCAGAGTCAACGTCAGCGGTGTGCCTTCCCATAACTCGCGGGCCGGCTGGCCGTAGTGCGGGTCGATCTCGTAGCCCTTCGCCCACTCGATTCGGTTTTCAGGGAAGCATCGCAGCAGCGCCGAGTAGAACGCGCCTGTCCCGAACGCAGGGTCAAGGAATCGCACCGGGCGGCCCTTCGGCAGGATGGACTTAGCCAGACGGAGAATGTCCGTGGCCAAAGCCGTCGGCGTGGCGAACTGCCCGAGCTTGTTCCGGTCCGCCTGGGACTTCGCCGAGTCCAAGGCCGCCTGAAGCTCCAGCCGTCGCTGCTCGATTGTTTTGTGCTTCGCTATCACAGCCCAAACTTGCTTAGGTCGTCAATCCGGTGCTCCCAGACCCAGTCTATACCCTCAGCCGCCTCGTAGCCAAGGTATCCGCTATCGAAGTACCCGCAGAGGAACAGGATATACCGTACATCCTTCCCATAGGTTCTACGAAGCTGCATGATCTTGATGGCCTCTTCCTTGCGGCGCTTGTTGACGTTCGTGAAGTCGCCGGCTGACTTGGCCTCGACTAGCAGGGGCAGTTTCTTCTGACCCGCCTTCTTCGGCTTGATCGCCGCATCTACAGGGATGTTGATCTGGCGCCTATTGTTCAGTGCCACGGGGACGTTCGAGATGGAAGGCGAAACTGCCGGGTTTCATGTCGGTGCACTTCAGTTTCTCCCCCGTGGGAACAAACACATACCCCCGGGCCTGGAGCCACCGCTTAATGGTCTCAAGTTGCCGCCTCTCTTGGGCATTCCGGATGATCGGGTTGGCGATGGCACCACACAGCCTGTCGGCGACGATCGTGGCCGCCCGATAGATCTCATTCTCTGTCGGCTCCTTCCTCGATTCAAGCCACGGGAAGATGTCAACGTCCGCCAGGCGTACGATCATGGTGCCGATAGACGCCAACTCCCTCTCGATCTGCTCCTTATCCATGCGCGGAGGTACTTTGCCGTAGTCCTCCATGCTTGACACAAGGTTCTTCGACACTCCCGCTAAGCCGATTAGCCGGTCGCGGGCGATAGGTGGGGCCGTGGCCATCCGAAGCATCTGAAGAACTTCCGGGTGGTCACGCAGCAGCTTGGGCGAAATGTCCCTTAGGTTCCGAGTCCGCTTCAGCGCATCCTCGACTTGCAAGGTAGTCTTCTGACGCGTCTCCCGGTATGCCTTCGGCGCGAAGCGAAGGAACCAGTCGTTGTAGAAGTCCACCGACCTAGCGATGTCTTCCTTCCACCGTCGGGGTTTGTCCGCGTTTACACCTATGTTTTTCTCAGCACTGTTTCGATGCATTGCCATCCTGCTGGGCTTTGTCTGTATTCTCTGAGACCTACTGTCAACGGTCGGTCTTCTGCGTGCGCAGACCGTCCCGCAGGCTCGGGCCGCGGCGGTTGAAGCGGGCCCGTTCCACCAGCAATAGCACCAGGAACGTCACCCAGATCAGCACCGCCAGGACCGTCAATACGGGGAGCGAAATGCCGCTGACCTTCTGCCAGGTCGTCACCGACGGCTCCTGCGCCATCCGGTACGGGAGGTGCGCCGACCAGGCCACGGCGATCCCCCCCACGGCCGCGACGAGCGCCTGCAATAACCCCGACAACCAGCACCAGGAGATGCTGAACCTCTGACGGGAACTGGCAATCACCAGCAGCAGCGAGAGCACCAGCCAGACCAATCCTGCCACGTCGATGGCCACCCCGGCGTCCACAAAGACGATGCGGACCGCCCGCGTCGCCCAAGGCATGGTCGGATCGAAGGCGCCGGAAAAGCTGATCAGATCGGCCACCAGCGCTCTGGCCACGCCCGCCACCAGCACCCAGACCAGGTACGCGATGCCCACAAAGGTCAACGCCAGCCCCACGTCGGTCCGGGTTGTGCGCCTGAGCTGACCGAGCATGCCCGCCATTAGACCACCGGACGGGCATGGGAGTCAACCAAGCCGAGTGACGCGCGGAACGGCTCGTGGGTCTGACGCCCGCTAGGTCGAGGCCGCGACGGTCAGGGCGCCGACGAATCGCTCCAGGTCGCCTTGCTTGTGGGCCGAGCAGAGGCTGACCCGCAGCCGGCTGCGCCGCGCGGGACGGTCGGCGGGCGGATGGCCGGGACGAGGAAGCCCGCCTCCAGGAGCTGTCGGCTGATGCGCAGCGCCTCCGCGGCGGGGCCGATCACGATGGGGATGATCTGGCTGGAGGACTCGCCCGTGTCGAACCCGCCGCCTGTGCAGCCGATCGCGGAGGTCGCTCGGCCAACTCCAGCAACCGCGTGCGGCGCTGCGGCTGGGTCTGGATGATCCGCAAGGCCTCGCGCGGCGGCGGCGCACATGGCCGGCGGCAAGGCGGTGGTGTAGATGTACGCCCGGGCGGTGTTGGCGATCGTGTCGATCAGCTCCCGCCGGCCCGGCGACGAACCCGCCCAGACGCCCGATGGCCTTGGACAGCGTGCCGACGGTGGCGTCGATGTGCTCCTCCACGCCGAGCATCTCCGCCACGCCCCGCGCCCGTTGGCGCCGAGCACGCCGGTGGCGTGGGCCTCGTCGATCATCAGCAGGGCGTCGTAGCGGCGCTTCAGCTCGACGATCTCCGCCCAGCGGCGCCAGGTCGCCGTCCATGGAGAACAGCGAATCGGTCACGATCAGGCAGCGCCGGTGCCGGTGGCGGTAGCGGTCCAGCAGCTTGCCCAGCCGGTGCACGTCGCGGTGGCCGAAGGTCCGCAGACCGGCGCCGCTGGCCGTGGCGGCGTCCAGGATGCTGGCGTGGTCGAGCTTGTCGCACAGGACCAGGTCGCCCTTGCCGACCAGGGCGGCCAGGGCGGCGTGGTTGGCCATCCAGCCGGTCGTGGTGACGATGGCGGCGGCGGTGCCCTTGAAGGCCGCCAGGTCCTCTTCCAGCTCGGCGTGCAGGCGGCTGGTGCCGCTGACCAGCCGCGACGCCCCGGCCCCCACGCCCCAGGTATCGACGGCCTTGGAGGCCGCGCCGCGGATGGCCGGGTCGGCCGCCAGGGAAAGGTAGTCGTTGCTGCACAGGCAGACGACCTCGCTGCCCGTCCAAGCGTGAATCCGCGGGCCGACGGCCGAGTCCACCACCACGGGCTGGCGGAGCAGGTCCGCCGCCGCCAGGGCCGCCAGGGACGTCCGCCATCTCCTGCCAGGTCCTCACAGGGATATTTTTCCGCAAGGGCCCTCTTGCAGTCAACAGGGCGGAGTGGTTATATCAGACCAATGGGCTAAGGAGGCGGACAATCACCATGAAAGACAAGTTGGTCGGCGAAGGCATCACCTTTGACGACGTCCTGCTGCTCCCGGCCCGGTCTGCGGTCGTGCCGCGGGACGTGGACACCTCCACGCAACCTGACGCGCAACATCCGCCTGAACATCCCGCTGCTGTCGGCCCCGATGGACACGGTGACCGAATCGGCCCTGGCCATCGCGCTGGCCCAGGAGGGCGGGCATCGGCATCATCCACAAGAACCTCTCCATCGAGGCCCAGGCCCGCGAGGTGGAGAAGGTCAAGCGCAGCGAGAACGGCATCATCACCGACCCGGTCACGCTGCCGCCCGCGGCCTCCACCGCCCAGGCCCGGCGGCTGATGGAGGACCACAACATCTCCGGCATCCCCATCGTCGACCGAGGCGGCAAGCTGGTGGGCATCCTCACGCGGCGCGACATGAAGTTCCTGCACGGGGAGGAGCGGATCGAGAACGTGATGACCAAGACCAACCTGGTCACCGCCCCGCCGGAGACGTCGCTGGACGAGGCCGCCGAGATCCTCAACCGCGCCAAGGTGGAGAAGCTGCTGCTGGTGGACAAGCACGGGCAAGCTGGCCGGCCTGATCACGATGCGCGACATCGACAAGATGCGCCAGTTCCCCCGCGCGCTGCAAGGACGCCCGCGGGCGGCTGCGCGTGGGGGCGGCCGTCGGCGTGCACGACTAGGAGCGGATCGACGCCCTGCATCAGCCACGGCGTGGACGTGATCGTGGTGGACACCGCCCACGGCCACAGCGACAACGTGATCCAGACCGTCGAGGCCGATCAAGGCCCGCCACACGCATCGACGTGATCGCCGGCAACATCGCCACGGCCGAGGCGCGCCAAGGACCTGATCGCCGCCGGGGCCGACGGGCTGAAGGTCGGCATCGGGCCCGGCTCGATCTGCACCACGCGGGTCATCAGCGGCGTGGGCGTGCCGCAGATCACGGCCATCTACGAGTGCGCCAAGGCCGCCGACGCCAAGGGCATCCCGTCATCGCCGACGGCGGCATCCGCCACAGCGGCGACATCACCAAGGCCATCGCCGCCGGGGCCTCGGCGGTGATGATGGGCAGCCTGTTCGCCGGGCTGGACGAATCGCCCGGGCAGACGGTCATCTACAAGGGCCGGCGGTTCAAGGTCTACCGCGGCATGGGCTCGCTGGGGGCGATGGTCTCCGGTTCGGCCGACCGCTACGGCCAGAAGGGCCGAGCCCAGCCGCGAGAAGCTCGTGCCCGAGGGCGTCGAAGGCCGCGTGCCCTACCGCGGGCCGCTGAGCGACTTCGTCTACCAGATGGTCGGCGGGCTGCGGGCCGGCATGGGCTACTGCGGCACGGCCACCATCGAGGACCTGCGGACGCAAGGCCGTCTTCGTCCGCATCTCCGCCGCCTCGCTGGCGGAGAACCACCCGCACGACATCCTCATCACGCAGGAAGCGCCGAACTACACCCTCTGGCAGCGCAGCGAGGAATAAGGACCAAGGCAAACACCGAGTGGAACCGAAAGGCCCCTGGGGCGGGAGAACGGGTTATGACCACAAGACTTCTCTTTCTGCTGGCGGTTGTGGGCGCGACGGTCGCCCCTGGTTGTGCGGCCATGGAACTCGGCACGGAGCGGCCGCTGGGGGCGGTGAATTACGCCGAGGCGTTTAGCGCCGCCCGGACCGTGATGGGTCAATACTTCACCGTGGCGGTGGCCGATGCGGAGGACGGCCTCATCCAGTCCACCCCGCAGCCCCTGGCCGGTGGAGCACTGGGGGCGGGGGCGACGCGTCAGCTTGTTCAAGTCCGGCTGCGCCGCGTCGAGGGTCAAGTCGTGGCTTACGCCCTGGTGAGCGTGCAACGCCAGGCCACCGCGGCCATGCAGCAGATGGCCCGGGGAGACCTCACCTACGACGGCCCGCCTCGCCAAACGCCGGCCCAGCTCGAGGCCGCCACCACGCCCCAGCAGAACGAGTCCTGGATCCTCGAGCGACGCGACCGCGAACTGGAGCTTAAGATCCTGTCCGACATCGACAGCGCCCTGCGCAGCAAAGAGGGAAGATAACGGAGTGGTCCGGCCGGGGGGGCCTACGCCCGGCTAAGGTACTGGCCAGTCCGCGTGTCCACCTTGACCTTGGTGCCGATCTCGATGAAGGCCGGGACCTTGATCCTCGCCCCGCCCTCGCAGAGGGCTTCCTTCATCTGGCTGGTGGCCGTGGCGCTCTTGACCTGCGGAGGCGTCTGGACGACCGTCAGCTCCACCGTGTTGGGCAGCTCCACCGTAACGGGCTTGCCGTCCACGAAGGCCACCTGGAGGGAGATGTTGGGAACGAGGTAAACCTTCTGGTCGCCGATTAGCTCGGCCGGCAGGTGCACTTGCTCGTAGCTGTCGGGATCCATCACTACCAGAGAACTGGTGTCGCCGTAGAGGTACTCCATCTCCTTGCGGTCGAGGATCGCCTGCTCGAAGGGTTCCTCCACGCGGAAGCGGTCCTCGATGAGCTGGCCGGTCTTGAGGTTTTTAAGCTGGACCACCTGGTAGCTGCGCCAGTTGCCCTTGGCGACCTTCTGGTTGTCCACGCAGACCCAGATGCCGTCCTTGTAGTTCACGGCCATGCCGCGACGCAGATCGATGGCCTTGATAGGCATAGGTCACTCCTGCACGTATCTCTAGAGCGGTTGAGTGTACAGCGGACAGCCTTTTCCCGCAAGTTCCGCAAGGGCATCTGGGCTCAAGTCGCCATCCCCGGCGGTTGTCTGCGCCGCGTGACGTCGCCTAGAATGGTTATTAGTTAACCGTCTTTTAGCGACATATCTCTGCACCTCCGAGTGCGGTCCGCATAAAAAAGAGAAATCCAATGAAGAAAAAGCTGGGGTGGATCGTGCTGGGCGCGGTGGTGGTACTTATCGTCGCGCTGGGGGCTGGGGTGTTGTGGATTGACTCATTGGCCAAGCTCGGCGTGGAGAAGGGTGGCAGCTACGCCCTGGGCGTCGATACCCACCTTGACCGCTTGAATCTAAAGATTCTGCAAGGGGAGTTAACCATGACCGGATTGCGGGTCGCCAACCCCCAGGGCTACCGCGGCGACACGTTCCTCAAATCGGGCAAGTTCGAGCTGACCATGAAACCGGCCAGCGTGTTCGGCAAAACCATCCAGGTCACCAAGTTCGAGCTGGACGGGCTGGACCTGTTCATCGAGCAGCGCCCCGGTGGAAGCAACGTAGGTACCATCCTCGATCATCTCAAGCGCCTTTCAGGCGGACCGAAGGAAAAGGAGAAGGAAACCAAGCAGGAAAAACCCTCGGAGGGCAAGAAGGTCCACGTGGACAAGGTGGTCATCAAGAACGTCCAGGCGAAGTTCCACCTGCTGCCGGAGCTGTCTCCCGCCGGGCCGCTCACAGTCAAAGTGTCGCAGATCGAATTGAACGACGTTTCTTCGGACCAAGGTGGGGTGGTCGTGGCCGATCTGGTCGCCCGGATACTGCCAGCCATCCTTCAATCGGTCTTCGAGGCCGGCCAAGGCATCGTGCCCGGCGACTTCCTGAACTCCGTCCGCACGCAGTTGCATGAGACGGTTAAGGCCATCGGGGGCCAGACTGAAAAACTCGTCCAACAGACCAGCCGGCAGCTTGGTGAAGCAGCCAAGACGATCCAACAAGGGACCACCCAGGCCGCCAAGGGCGTCCTTCAAGGCATCCTGGGCACAAAGAAACAACAAGAACCTTCCAAATAGAATCCCCCGGCAGCATGGGAACCGTCGGTCCCCTTCCTGATGGGTTGGGCGGTTCCGTCTTGCCAGATGGGGGCGTCTTGGTAAAATCACAGGCGTCGGTTCCGGGTACTTTCTCCTTGGGAACCGCCGGCTTTAGAAAGGAGGCATGCAATGAACACAACCGCTTCGCAAATTATCCTGGTGCCATGCCTCCGGTTGGCGTTGGCTTGATCCGCGAGTAAGTCTTTCCGCGATTCCCCCATCGCGGCGGCTGCCGCTTCAGCCGTCCCAAAACTCACCCCAAGCCCCCCCTGCCGATGGCGTGATCGCAACACGTTGGCGGACTTCCTTTTTCACTTTGCGCGGCCTGGCTGCGCAGGAGATTGGGCATGCTTCCGCATCACGCACGAGACGTTGAGATTTCCGTGAAGACGAAGGCCGAGGAATTGGACCTCCAGACCATCGCCGCGTTGAACATCCTGGCCTGGGGAGGACAGGTCGATGAAACAGCAGTCCAGAAAAAGGCTCAGAAACTAAAGAAGCGGATCGTCGCCGTCGAGCCAAGCCGCCAGAGCATGGTCATCGCCACGGCCCGCGGCCACACGGTGGGGTACTGTCGCGTCGTCCAAGACGGCACGGATGCCTCGTGCTGGTGGCTGGAGGGCCTGATTGTCCATCCCGCCTTTCGCTGCCGGGCCGTCGGCAGGACGGCGGTCTATTGGGCCATCGCCTATGCCTGTGCGCGAGGGGCGGTTCTGATGCGGTCCGAGACGCACACCGACAACCCCGCCTCGATCACCTTCCACGAGAAGTTAGGCTTTCGCAACGACGGTGAGTTCACGGCCAAGGACGGCGACAGGAAAGTCGGCTTCTCGCTGCCCCTGGTTGGGTTCCATCCGGGTGACTGTGCCAACTCCTACGACGCCGACCCGCACATCGCGGAGAGCTTCGACCAGATTGAGACCCAGACGGATGACATCGCACTGCTCCGCCGGTTAATCGGCAAGACGGGGCCTTGGAACATCTTCGAGCCCTTCTGCGGGTCCGGGAGGATTTTCATCCCCCTGGCCGCCGACGGCCACACGCTGGTTGGACTCGACCTGGCGCAAACCATGCTGGATAGAGCGCGCGCAAAGATGGCGCAACTGCCGGCCGAGGTGCAGCGGCGGATCACACTAATCTGCGGCGATGCGACCGCGGCCGATTGGCCGGGCGGATTCGACCTGGTGTTGCTGGGAGGCAACTGCTTTTACGAGTTGGGTTGCGCCCGCCAGCAGGAAGGCTGCATCGCCTCCGCCGCCCGTGCGCTGAAGCCCGGTGGATACGTCTATGTGGACAACGACCACATGGAAGGTCCGCTTCTGGATTCCTGGCAGAGACCGGGCAAAGGGGTCACACCCTTCCCCGGCGGGCTATGCGGCGACGGCACGCGGATGCAAGGGACAAGCGAAACCATCTGGACCGATCCCGCTGCGCGAATCTGGCTGGCCCGGCGCGGAACGACGGCGGTTCGACTCAACGGCACATCCGAAACCTACGAGTGGATCCAGTGGAAGCATCCCGTCAGCACCGACGAGGTGGCCGGCTGGCTGGCCAAGCACGGGTTTGCCGTCGAGAGGCTCTTTGGCGACCGCAAAGGCAATCCCTACACCCCCCAATCCCCCCGCGCCATCTTCTGGGCACGAAAAAAACTGAACCCTCCATAGGACGGGGCACATCGAAACTAGTCCACGGCGATTTTGAAAACGGCCTTGTGGATTGTCCCGGTGCAGGCCAGGGGGGCATGGGCGTCGTGAGGAAAGAAAAGAACGAAGCAACCCGGTTCGACGGTGATCCAGCTCACTGGTGCGTCGGAGAAGAACTCGATGTCGGCTGCGGGGTCGTAGGGCTTGCTGACGGAGCGGCAGAGCGACGTCTCCTTCCAGCCCATCTCCTCGGGGGCGTTGAGGGGAATCTGGACGTCGATGTATCTGCGGTGGGCTTCCAGGCGCGCGCCCTGGCGCCCGCGGCCCGGGGAGTGGGCCATGAGCAGATAGACCCGCGAGCCATCGATCTCGTAGCGCCCGTCGGCCAGGGCGGCGACGTCGTGGCTCGCCAGGTACTCAAAGGCCTTGGCCAGGTGCTGGTGCAGCGCGAAATACTGCTTGGCGTTTTCAATCCGGTCCAGGATCATGTCCGTTCCTTTCACGTTCGTCCGTTGCGGCGATTCGGGCAGGGCTATAATACTACGAATGTCTTTTACCGCTAACGGTATCCCATTGACCTGAGTTTCATTCTGGCGGCGGGATCGGTTTCAGGACAGGTCTTGCCCGCGGTGGGCGAGCCGGTCGGCCGATGCGTCGTCGCCAATTCCTAAGGAGATTTTGGACATGGCTGAGCTGAGCGAACGCATCCAGACGGCGGACTGGCAGAAGGAAAAGCACGTTCCCCTCATCGACTGCCCCGAGACAGTCAAGGCCAACGAGTTCTTCCAGGTCAAGGCCACGCTGGGCAAGGCCGTCGCCCACCCCAACACCACCGAGCACCACATCCGCTGGATCGACCTTTACTTCCACCCGGAGGGCGAGAAGTTCAGCTACCACGTGGGGCGCTTTGAGTTCTGCGCATGGAGAGTCGGTGCCTGGTCCCAATCAGGGTCCGGTCTATACCCATCACGAGGTCATCGCCTCGATGAAGACTTCCAAGGGCGGCACGCTGCACGCCCTGGCTTACTGCAACATCCACGGCCTATGGCAGTCCAGCAAACCGATCGCCGTCAGTTGACGACGGCTGCGTCTGGCCAATGGGCAAAGGGTTTGACATCAAACCGCCGCGGCCGCTAGCATAACCGATCCTCGTGGGAAGGCGTGCGTGACGTGCTAGCGGTCATCAGCGACATACACTCGAACACCCTGGCGCTGCGTGCGGTGTTGGACGACATCGCTGCTCGCGACGTCAAGGAGATCCTCTGCCTGGGCGACGTGGTAGGCTACGGCCCGCAGCCCAAGGAGTGCATGGACCTGGTCATGGCCCAGGCCGCCCTGACGCTCCTGGGCAACCACGACTACGCCGTGTTCTACGAACCGGTCAAGTTCAACACCGGCGCCGAGGCGGCCTGCTTCTGGACGCGCCAGCAGTTGGAGGATGAACCGGACCATCAGCGCCGCAACGCCCGCTGGGACTTCCTGGGGGGGTTGCCGGTCAAGCACACGTTGCGAGGGGACGATTACGGCATGGGCGAGCTGGTCTTCCTGCACGGCAGCCCGCGCCGCCCCGTCAACGAGTACATCTTCCCCGACGACATCTACAATAACCCCGCCAAGATCGAGGGCATTTTCGACCGCTTCAGCCACCTGTGCTTCGTCGGGCATACGCACGTGCCGGGCGTGTTCACGCCGGCCCCGGACTTCTACACCCCCTCGGAGCTGGGGGAGGTGTTCGAGGTGAATCCCCGCAAGAAGGCGCTGATCAACGTCGGCTCGGTCGGGCAGCCCCGCGACCACGACAGCCGGGCGTGCTACTGCCTGATCGAGGACGAGGCGGTGCGGTTTGTCCGCGTGGCCTACGACGTCGAGGCCGTCGTGCAGGAAGTTTACGCAATCCCGGAACTGGACGACTACCTGGGGACGCGCCTGAGAGAGGGACGCTGAGGAGACCGCGTGAATCTGCGACGACTGGGCACGATGTTGGCGATCGTGGCGGGCGGGCTGATTTTGCTGGCCCTATACGCCAGCCGCAGCAGCCAACAGCGCCAGGCCGGCCAGGTCCCGGCCCCCTCAGGTGACCTAGCCGCCACCCAGCCCGCTTCCCCACCGGCTATGACGGCCCCCTCTCCCGCCGCCACCCCACCGACGACAACCGCACCGGTCCTGCCGACCTCTCCTGCCACCGCCCAGGCCGACAGATGGTTCGGCACGCGGGCGGAGGGGCGGAATGTAACCATCGGCTCGTACGACGACCCCAACGGCTACCTGCTCCAGGTCCAACTGGCCAGCACCGGCTCGGCCGTCTATACCGCCAAGCTGACGGACTACTTTGTGACCGTGCGGGACACAAGACTGTTCGAGAAAGACCCCAAGGCCTACAAGGCGGCCCTGGCTGAGGAGAGCGAGAAATATCAGGGGCACTACAGTGTGCTGAATCCCGTCGGTCCGGAGGAGTCGCAGGTGCTGTCCCTGGCCACGCGCCGGTTGATCGTCCAGGTTCCAGGACAGGAACAGCTCCACCTGGTGTTGGAGGACTTTGACCAAAAGCCCTGGGAACTGGTGGAACTCACCGACGACACTGCGCAATTCGCCTACGTGGTGTACCGCGGAACCGATTGGGACGCCGCCCAGGCCCATCCTATCCTGCGGCTGGTCAAGACGTACTCCCTGCGCAAGGGCGATTACACCCTCGTCATGTCCCTGCGGTTGGAGAACCTTTCCTCGATGCCCCTGAAGGTCTCGCTGGACCAGCTCGGCCCCATGGGCCTGCCGGAGGACGACCCCCGCGGCAGCAAGCGCCGGGCCGTTTACGGCCAATACGCCGGTCCGGACCGCAAGGTCAAGGTGATCCTGCGGCCGACGGCCGTCCCAAAGGAAGGGGCATCGGAGAACTGGTGGTCGCGCATGCTCAAATCGCTGGGGATCGGACAGGCCGGGACAATAAAACCGGCTGAGCGAGAGAACCTGGGGTCCTCCAGCGAAAGTCCCTCGACGCTGTGGATCGGGGCCGTCAACAAGTACTTCGGCTCGATGATGTATCTGGTGCCGGTGGAGAAGGACAAGCTCCCCGCCCCGGAGTGGCGGGCGCAGTTTTACCTGCAAGCCGTTCAGGAAAACAAAGATTCCAAAACCTACGTCCCCGCCGTCCACGTGCCCGATCTGCTCCTGCCGCCGAGTCAACCGGCCAAGGAAATTACGTTGGAGGTTTTTGTCGGCCCCAAGAAAAGAGACCTTTTCAGCGACAGCCGAGCGCCCCATTACAGACCGACGTACGAGAAGCTCAATTACCTGGGCACGATCGAGTTCGGCAGCTGCTGCACGTGGACACCGCTGACGCTGGGCATGATGTGGCTGCTGGGGATGCTGTCGCACGCGACGCTGGGCAACTACGGCCTGGCCATCATCATCCTGGTGTTCCTGGTCCGCCTGGTCCTGCATCCGCTGACCAAGAAAAGCCAGGTCTCGATGATGAAGATGCAGAAGCTCGCCCCGCAGGTTCAGAAGCTCAAGGAAAAGTACGGCGACGACAAGGCCGGTCTCAACAAAGAGATGATGCAGATGTACAAGCAGCACGGCGCCAAGCCGCTTCTGGGTTGCCTGCCGATGATCCCTCAGATGTTCATCTGGGTGGCGTTGTTCACGGCCTTGAACGTCTCGGTGGAGCTGCGGCACGCGGGGTTCCTGCCGGTGTGGATCACGGACCTCTCGGCCCCCGACGCTTTCCTCACCTGGTCGGCCGCCTACAGCCTGCCGCTGATGGGCCACACGCTCAACCTCCTGCCGATTCTGCTGACGGTGGCAATGTTCTTCCAAACGAAGATGACGCCCACGATGAGCCAGCCGGCCGCCACGGAAGACCAGGCCCGCCAGCAGAAGATGATGCAGTACATGACGCCCGCGATGATGCTGCTGTTCTTTTACAACGCGCCCTCGGGGCTGACGCTGTACATCATGGCCTCGACGTTCTCGCAGGTGCTCGAGCAGGTGGTCATCCGCAAGCACATCGAGGCCCAGCAAGCCGCCGAAGCCGCCGCCCAGACCACCATTCCCCTGCCCGGCAAGACCTTCCGCGGCCAGCGGCCCAAGAAACCCCGCGGCCCGTTCTGGACCAAACGAGGATAATGTTTCCTGAGACCTGGCGGGATACGCGCTTCCGCATTCAGAGCCGCCGGATCTCCATGCGAAAAAGGTAAAATGGAGACCATGAGATTATCGAAGCTTTTTCGGATGTCGCTTCTGCTTGCCGCCTTGGGATCTACCCTCGCCGGCTGCCAAGCCAACCGCTCCTCCGCCGGTGGCACGGCGATGACCACCGCGTTGACCCGTGCCCCCTGGCAGGCCGGCCCGGTGGGCGGATCGGAGCTGACCACCGCCCACTACCGCATCTTCACCACGGCCACCGACCGTGCGCTGGTGACGTACATGCCCGGTTTCATGGAGGCGGCCCACCGGAACTACCTGGAGCTGACCGGCCTGGCTGACCGACCAGACATTCCGCCCATGCCGATCTACCTGATGGGCACGCGCCAGGAGTGGGCCTCGCTGACGGCCTCCATCGCCGGCAGAAACGCCGGACCCTACTTGTCGCTCCAGGCGGGCGGTTATTGTTACCAGGGCGTGTGCGTCTTCTGGGACATCGGGAGCCTGGGCACGTTCTCGGTGGCCTCGCACGAGGGGCTGCATCAATTCTTCTTCCACCGCCTTCGCGACCGCCTGCCAATGTGGCTAGAGGAGGGCCTGTGCACCCTGGCCGAGGGGTACGAGGTTTCCGGCGACCTCGTAGCCTTCACGCACGAAAGAAACAACTTCCGTTTCACCGACCTGCGGGCCGCCCTCGTGCAGGCTCGTTTTCAGACGCTGGGGGACTTGCTGGTGACGGACTCCGGTGAGGCCATCGGCGGCAGTGCCCAACAGGCCGTCGGTTATTACGGCCAGTTGTGGGCGCTGGTGCAGTTCATCCGCTCCGTCCCTGCCTATCGGACGGGAATGCAGCGCCTCCTGGCCGACGCCGAAGCGGGGACACTGTACCGGGCGATGAACCTCTCTCCCCAGGACCTGGCCGCGCTGCGCCATAACGGCCGGGCGTACAACAAGTCCGTCTCCCTGCCACTGTTTCGATACTACATTTCGCAGGACCTGGTCGGCTTCGAAAAGCAGTACAAGGAATTTGCCAGGAAATTAGTGCGCCTGTGATGGGGCAAGAGGAAGCCGGGAGAGAAGGGGACAAATTTAGTCGGCCTTGTACCCGTCCACCAAGTCCGGCAGCTCCGACAGGTAGGAGATCCTGTGCTTGGGCCTGATGGGGCTATGCCCGCCCCGGCTGGAGGAATCCTTGAGGACCGAGACCATGCCGACGCGGTTGGCCCCGGCGATGTCCGCTACGAGCGAGTCGCCCACGAACACCGTTTCCCCAGCCTGCAGGCCGGCTCGCTGAAGGGCGATGCGGAAGATGGCCGGGTGGGGTTTGCGATAACGGACGTCGCAGGAATACACCCGGACCGGCAGCAGCTCCAGCAGGTTCATCCTCGCCAAGTGGCGGTTCAAGGCCGAGGCCGGGATGAACGTGTTGGAGATCACGCCCAGGGTCCTGCCGGCCGAGAGATGCCGGAGCGTCTGGTGCAGGTCGTTCTCGGTGGTTGCGCAGCGGCTGAGCGGTTCATACCAAAGCCAGGCCAGTTCCTCGACCTGGCCGTCCGTCAAGGTTTGGCCCATCTTGCAGGTCAGGCGAGCGATCAGGGCACGGGCGTCGAACTCCTGTCCGGTGAGGCGACTGAGGAAGTAGCGCCAGCGGATGGCCCACAACTGATGGCGATGGAACTTGGCAAAGGACGGCAGGGGCTGGCCGAGCGACCCCAAATAGGCATAGGCCAGACGGGCGCCCGACTCAAACACGCTGAGGACGTCCACGTGGCCAAAGTTCAGCAGGGTCTCCCCCAGGTCGAAGAAAACACCTCGGATTCGTCCAACCATGTCTTCCTCATCGTCCCGCGCAGCCCGGCCGGGCCTGTGAGTATACGAACGCGGTCAACCATTGCAACAAACCGTTAGGGCCTTTAGCCTGAGACTCAATGTGACATTCCATCGTCCACGCGCGGCGGGGAGCTTCGACGCAAAAGAACAAAGAACCAAAAATGACTAAGACGAAAAAAAACCTCCGGAGCACTCACGAGGGTGAACCGGAGGTCGCCACGGCTGTGAAACAGCCGGTATCGTTTCCCCGTTGCCGGGGTTTCTTGCATTGGCCTTCTGGCTTTTTACCGCCCAACGACGGGGCAGCACTATATCACTCCTGCCGCGAGCCTGTCAACATCGAAGGAGTAACTGGGAAAAAAATTGTTCTAACATTCATTATTGCAGTATGTTAGGAAAAACAAAAACATCTTTCCTGCCCAGGAGCAAGTGTGGACTTTCGGGAGGGTTTGAAAGACTTAAAATCAAAAACCAGGCGGGTAGCCACGAACACAACACCATGTCCAAAACGACGTTAGGACGCCCTCTGCCGTGCAGTTCCAGGCGCAACCCAGCAGGCCAGCAGTGCAGGGTTTGCTGTTTTTCAGCCTTGCCAAGGGCGGCGGCTTGCATTAGGTTATGAACTTTTAGCATCCAACGGCCCCGGCAAAGGCCAAGGGAGAATCCGATGGCGGAATACAAAGACCTTGACCGCAAGGTCATCAAGCTGGGCAAGCAGATCGTCAAGATGTGCACCACGGCCGGCAGTGGTCATCCTTCCAGCGCGATGTCGCTGCTCCACCTGACCGTCGCGCTGATGTACCGCGTCATGCGATACGACCCCAAGGACCCCTGGAACACCGGCGCCGACAGGCTGGTGCTGTCAGAAGGTCACGCCGTGCCCGTCGTGTACGCCGCCTACTGCGAGTTGGAAGGCATGGCGGGAACGCCGGTTCGTCCGATCCCTCTTGCGTTCGACGACGCCTTGACCCTCCGCGAAAACGACAGCGTGCTGGACGGCCATCCCAACCCCGCCATCGGCTTTCCGTTCTTCGACGCCGCCACCGGCTCTTTGGGCCAGGGCATCTCGGTCTCGGCGGGCCTGGCCTGCACCGCCAGGCTGGACGGGTCGGACAGAAAGTTTTTCTGCCTCTGCGGTGACGGGGAGAGCCGCGAGGGCCAGATCTGGGAGGCTTTGGATTTTTTGGTAGACCAGAAGCTGACGGCCGTGCGGGTGATCTTCAACTGCAACGGGCAGGGCCAGAGCGATGACGTCTCCCCGCAGCAGTCGGCCGAGGTGCTGGCGGAGAAGCTGCGTGCCTTTGGTCTTGAGGTCAGGATCATCGACGGCCATGACTGGGAGCAGGTTTTTGGTGCCCTGACGGCCGAGGTGACCGACAAGCCCCTAGCCGTTATCGCCAAGACAATCAAGGGTTGGGGTGTCCAGGAGCTTCAGAAGCACACCTACCATGGCAAGCCCCTGACGGAGAGTCAGATCGACGCGGCTATGGCTGATCTGGACGCCAAGGCCGCCGAATTGGGTGTGACCGAGATGTCGGACGTCTCGGCCGTCCAACTCATCTCGCCCCGCGCCGTGGCCCGGCCTCCGGTCGGAAAAATCGCCGCGGGCAGCTTCTCGGAAGCGATGACGGCGGCCGGCCAGGAGAAGGTGCTGACCGAGCGAAAGTGGGCCACGCGCCGGGCCTACGGCGTAGCCCTGGCGGCGCTGGGGGCCGACAGCCGAATCGTGGCCATGGACGGCGACGTGAAGAACTCCACGTTCGCCGAGATGTTCGCCAAAAAATATCCCGAGCGGTATTTTGAGGCCCGCATCGCCGAGCAGAACATGATCTCCACGGCCGTCGGGTTGGCGGCTGGGGGGCGTGTCCCGTTTGTCTCCAGCTTCGCCAAGTTCCTGGTCCGCGGCTACGACCAGCTCGAGATGGCGCTGATCTCCAACGCCAATATCAAGCTGTGCGGCTCGCACGCGGGCGTGTCGCTGGCGGCCGATGGGCCCAGCCAGATGGGCCTGGCGGACCTGGGCTTCATGCGGAGCTTCGCGCACTCGCGGCGCGTGGACGGGGCACCGGCCCTGCGGGTGTTCTGCCCCGCCGACGCCGTCTCGGCCTTCAAGCTCACCGAGCTGATGGCCAACACCGACGGTACCTGCTACATGCGGACGCACCGGCCCGACGTGGAGTTCCTCTACGAGGAGAACGAGGAGTTTACCGTCGGCGGCTTCAAGCACCTGGTGGACGGGGAGGACCTGGTGATCGTCGCCAGCGGCTACATGGTGCACGTGGCCCGGGCGGCATTGGAATTACTGGACCAGGCCGGGCTGGCTGGATCGCTGATCGACGCCTACTCCATGCCCCTGGCGACCGACGAGGTTTTGCGGATCGGCGACGACTGCCGCGGGCAGATCCTGGTGGTGGAGGACAACTACCTGGGCGGCTTTGCCGATGAGATTTCCGCCGCCGCTGCCGCCAGCGACCTGGGCGTCACGGTACGGGCCATGGTCCTGGAGTCGGCGCCCAAGAGCGCCAAGACCCCCCAGGCCGTCCTCCAACAAGTCCGCCTGACCGCCCAGGACATCGCCACCGCCGCCCAGGAGATGTTCGACCGCAGCGAGTAGGCTTTTTGTCAAGGGGAACCCCGAATCCCTCGGCAATAAGGCCTTTCGGAGGCCACCGCGGACATGACGGTGGACGCCCAGAGCGTCACAGGATTCGTGCGCCGACATGCCTATGCCGTCGCGGTAGCGGTGCTCTTCGCGGGGGTAGGGTATCTGGGCTTTGTCAGGCTGGACCACACCCCCTTCTGGGATGACGAGGCGTACGTCGGGATTTTGCGCGGAACTATCTAACCACGGGGAAGTCCACCGGCTGGGACGGGAGGAACCTGGAGGCCTACCGCAACGGCGTGGGTCTGGATCAGAACTTAGATACGCGCAACCCGCCCATGGACTGGGTCCTGGTGGCGTGCTCGTTTCGCCTGTTCGGCCAAACCACCTGGGCCGGGCGGTTCCCCTTCGTCGTGGCGGGTCTGGCGTCTCTGGCGGTCTTTGGCATCCTTGTCCGCCGGACCTTCCGCGACCGGCCGGCCCTGGGGTTATATGCCCTGGCGGCTCTTGGCTTTTCGGTCGTCTTTCTGCTCAACATCCGCCAGTGCCGTTATTACTCCATTGGCCTGCTATTTGCCTTGCTATCGTATCTGGCGTACCAATGCTGTCTGGAGAAGGCCAAGCTCACCCGGTTCCTGGCGTTCGGTGCGGCCGTGGTGGCCTTGTTCTACAGCAGCTTCTTGTATTGTGCCGCCTTTCTGGGGGCATTGGCTATCGTCCATCTCGTGTTTCATCGGGACGGATTGAAGAAAAAGGACTTTTGGAAGCTGGGGATCGTCATGGCCCTTGTGGCCGCTGCAACAGTCCCCTACGCCGTCGCGCATCAGATCTGGTATCGGCCGGACATTGCACGGGGTGAACCGTGGTACCAGCGCAAGCCTGTGCTGCTGTGGTGGAACGTGCGAGACCTCGACATGCTAGGCCTGCCGTGGATGATGGCCGTCGCGCTGATCGCGATCCTGGCCTTCACCTGGCGAAAGGACAAGAACGTCCGGCGGTTCCTGGAATTCGCCTGCCTGGCCGTCGGTTACGCGGTGTTCGTGGCCTTGCTCTCCCCCCAGCCGGTGAAGATGTTGAAAATCGCGGACATCCGCTACCTGCTACCGGCGGTACCTTTCCTGGCGGTCCTGGTGGCTGCGGTGGTGCATTTCGTCCACCGGCGGGAGAAGCTCCTGGCGGCGGTGCTGTTCCTGGCCGTCGTGTGCACCAACCTGTTCAGCGCCCACCCGGGGGGGTGGCGATTCCGATGGCTCCTGCCGGCCTACATCCACGAGGTGCACCATGACTACCCCACGGCCTACAGCCAGGTCATCGCCTTCCTCCGCCAACACGTCCGCCAGGACGATCGGGTCTACACCATCCCGGACTACACCACCTATCCCCTGATGTTCTATCTGGGCGACAAGATCAGGCTGTGTTGCCTGCTCGACAGGCACACCCCTCTGCCGTGGGAGAAAGTCGAGGCCATGGAGCGCGCCGGCGCCCCGCTGTTGATCGACAGGCATTTTCCGGATTGGATCGTGCTCTTCGGGCTCCATGGCGGATGGGAGGACGTGGTGGCCTACTTTTCCAGGACGCACGTCCAGGACGGGAAACCCGTCCGGATGGACTACCAGATTGCGACGCTGCTGGACGTTTTCTGGGACGACACGTCCCGCCCGGAGCTGCACCTGCACAGCTTCGGCCCCCTGGCCGATTTCGACCGGCGCGTCGAAGGGGTGTATATCCTCAAGGGCACCCTCGTCCCAGTGGACCAGAAGAACACAGCGTTGCCCCCGACGACGCAACCGAGCTCTTGACGCGCTCTAGCGAGATGTTTTGGAATCGGAATCGGAACGGGAACGGGTGTGGGCCTTCAGCCAGGCGTCGATGGTCGCCGCGGCCCGTTTGCCGTCGCCCATGGCCAGGATCACCGTGGCCGAACCGCGGACGATGTCCCCGCCGGCAAAGACCCCCGGCAGGCTGGTCATCCCCTCGGCGTTCACCGTGATGTAGCCCCAGCGGTTCAAGGCCAGGCCTTCGGTGGACTTGGTCAGCAGCGGATTGGCGCCGGCGCCGATGGCCACGATCACCTGATCGCAGGTTAACTCAAAATGACTCCCCTCGATGGGCTTCACGCCGCGGCGCCCGTCCTCACCCGGATTGGTCAGTTCCATCCGCACGCACTCCATGGCCCGCACCCAGCGGTTCTCGTCGCCTGCGATGCGCACCGGCGCGACCAGGAAGTGGAACTCGATGCCCTCCTCCTTGGCGTGGTGGATTTCCTCGACGCGGGCGGGCATCTCCGCCTCGCTGCGGCGATAGACGATCATCGCGCGCCGGGCCCCCAGCCGCTTGGCCGTGCGGATCGCGTCCATGGCCGTGTTGCCGCCACCCACCACCGCCACGGACTGGCCCACCTGCACCGGCGTGTCGGAGTCGGGGAAGCGGTAGGCCGTCATCAGGTTCACGCGGGTAAGATATTCGTTGGCCGAATAGACGCCCTTGAGGTTCTCCCCGGGCACGCGCATGAACTGCGGCAGCCCGGCCCCCACGGCCACGAACACCGCATCGTAGCCCTCGGTTTCCATCAGTTCCTTGACGGTGTACGTCCTGCCGATAACCACGTTGCAACGGATCTCCACCCCCATCTGCTTCAGCCGCTCTACCTCCGCGTCCACAATCGCCTTGGGCAGGCGGAACTCCGGAATGCCATAGACCAGCACCCCGCCGGGACGGTGGAAGGCCTCGAAGATCGTGACCTTGTGGCCCATTCGAACCAGTTGCCCCGCGGCCGTCAGACCCGCCGGCCCGCTGCCCACGATCGCTACTCTTAAGCCGCTGGGCGGCGGTAGAGTTGCCTGATGGACTTGCCCTTGCTTGTGGGCCAGATACCAGTCGGCCACGAAACGCTCCAGGTGGCCGATCGCCACCGGCCGGCCGTCGTTGATGCGGACGCACCGGACCTCGCACTGAATCTCCTGCGGACAGACCCGCCCGGTCATGGCCGGCAGGTCGTTGTCGGCGTAAACCACTTCCGCCGCCTCGGCGAATCGGCCGCGGGCGACCAGGTCCAGGAACTCCGGAATCTTCACGCCCACAGGACACCCCGCCACGCACGGCTGGCCCTTGCATCGCAGGCACCTCCTGGCCTCGAGCATGGCCAATTGCTCGTCGAACCCCAGGTTCACCTCGTTGAAGTCCTCGCTGCGCACGTGGGCACCGCGCTGGGGCATGTCCTGGCGCGGGATGGCCAACCGCTCCTTGGCGGTCAGATCGTTGGATTTGCTGGTTATATTCGGGTTTGAAGGATTCATGGGCGGATCGTTCCAGGTCACTCGGAAGACAGCTTCAGCTTGCATCGGTCCATCGCGTGCCATTCCTGGATGGCGTAGGCTGTCAGGCGGTCGGCCAGCTCGTCGAAGTCCACCTGGTGGGCGTCGAACTCCGGTCCGTCCACGCAGGCAAACCGCGTCTGGCCGCCCACGCTCACCCGGCAGCCGCCGCACATGCCCGTCCCGTCCACCATGATGGGATTGAGGCTGACGATGGTCCGGATGCCCGCCGGCCGCGTAAGGTCCGCCACGGCCTTCATCATCTCCACCGGCCCGATGGCATACACCGCCCCCACCGGCGGCTGGGCTTGGGCCAGCACGTCGGCCAGGGCATCGGTAACCAAGCCCTTTCGCCCGTAGCTGCCATCGTCGGTGGTCACCAGGACCTGGCGGCAGAAGGCTCGCATTTCCTGTTCCAGGATGACCAATTCTTTCGTCCTGCCGCCAAGGATGGCCGTGATGGCCGTCCCATGCTCGGCCAGGGCCTTGGCGATGGGGTACAACACGGCCGTGCCGACGCCCCCGCCGACACAGACGGCGTGGGCGCAGGTCTCCAGGTAGGTGGGGTGGCCCAGCGGCCCGACGATGTCGGAAATGGAATCGCCTGCCTTCAGTGAGGTGAGCATCGCCGTGGTCTTGCCGACCCGCTGGATAATCAGGCTGATCGTCCCGGCCGGGATGTTCGCGTCGGCGATGGTGATCGGGATGCGTTCACCGCCTTCTGCGGCCCGAACGATGACGAACTGTCCCGGCCGGCGGGCGATGGCAATGCGCGGGGCCTGCACTTCAAGCCGAACCACGTCCTGGCTCAAAGCCGTTGCGGCTACAACGGAATGCAAGTCGAACTCCTGTCTGCCATTGTGCGGTTTTGTCGCTTGGTTTGTTATTTAAAAGCTCCTCCCACTCCAGTGACCTTAATGCTGAGGGGTTGTCACAACACACCACAGGGGGGCTCTACCATACACCAATCCTATTGTACAAGAATCGCCCCAGCCGACGCCATAAGGATTAGCCGCTAAAGGTTTGCAGAAAGGCTGTCAATCCGGCCGCTGGGATGGCAGCGGGTTGGACATGAAGGTTTGGGCGGTAGGTGGATTGGTCCCCGTAGTCGGCTGGGTGGTGGCGGGGAACGCCCGATGCCAGGAGGGCAGCTCGATCTTGAGGCTGTCCTGCCAGGCCGTCAGGTACAGCGAGGCGATGAAGACCGCCGCGGCCCGCATCCGGTCTTGGGCGAGCTCTTTTGCCTCAGCCGTCAGCGCCTGGTTGGAATCCATCGGCGGCAGTTGTGCCTCCAGCTCGTACACGCGATCGACGAGCCGGCGGCTGCGGTCCATCTCATCCAAGATGGCGGGAAACAGCTCCACGAAAGGTCGAGCCTTCAATCCCTCAACCAGTTGCCGGGGGCTGAGGCTCAGCTTGGCCGGCAAGGCGTCCAGACGGTTATGGATGCCGCTGCGGGGTGATCGGCCGTCGCTCATCGCCCGGCCGTCCCAGTGGATGGTCAGGTGCAACGGCTGGCAGCAGTCGGCGGCGTAATGGGAGAGCAATCCCGCATAGACCAGGCACTTGGCCTGGATGGCCGGGTCGTCCGGCCACTTGCGGTATTCGGCCAGCGCGACGGTCAGCCGCTGCGTCCACTCCAGGATCGCATAGGGCAGCAGGCCGACCTGACTGGGTTTCAGTCCCCGTGCGGCGCAAAAGTCGATGAAGGCGTAGCGCGTCGGTGGGACGGGCTGGCCCTCCAGCAGTTCCATGTCGAAGTAATGCTCGGGCGACTCCGCCTCGTGGAGCTCTCGGGGGGCGATGGGGCGCGTAAAGGCGTCGTTGTCCAGCGAGACGTGGGCGATCACGCCGGCGCCGGCGGCAAAGAAGGCCGGTAACTGCGGGCCGGCCAGCTCCAGGGCCGCCCGGCTGGCCAGATCGTGCCCGTGGCGGTGCCAGCCTTCCGCCGCAGCAACCCAACCCAGCAATACCACAAGCACGACAGTCGTTCGCCTGGCGGACATCGCCGCTCCTTTCCCTGGCAGACAGCCGCCGTCGTGGGCCGCCTGAGCCAATCAGAGGTTTACAAGACTATTGTTTCTCAAGGCAGCGGACTGTCCGCACATTTAGTGGGTGGGCCGCTGAAAGATGGTCCTGTAGAAGGTAGCGATCAGGCCGGAGGTAACCAGCACGAAGCTGGCCCGATAGAGGAACGTCACCACAGCCGATCCGCCGGGGGAGCGGGCCAGTTTGCCCAGGACGGCCTGGACGAGGCGCGTCAAAGCGGCCAGCACCCCGCCTACAGCCGCCGCCGACAGGGCCACGGTGATCGCCAGATCCTCCTTGCCCGCATGTCTGGGCAGCATGATAGCCGTGACGAGGGCTGCGATGATGAACAGGAACTGCACCAGCAGCGGCATCAGCCCCGCCGGCAGGAGGCGTCCTCTGGGCTTGCCTTTGTGTCTGACCTTGTAGGTCATCGACGGCCTCGTGACGGCTATAGCTCGAATCGCTCCCCCGGGGCCGGGACGTGCACGGTCTTGCACCCGGCGCGGGTGAGGATCTCGGTCATAGCGGCCGGCTGGGGGCCCTCGCCGTGGACCACGAACGCCGCCCGCAGGTCGGAGGCGATCGGGCCCAGGCAACGAACAAAGTCGTTCGCGTCGGCGTGGGCGGAAAAGCCGTTGAGAATCTCCACGCGGCACAACAGCTTATACATCCGGCCAAAAATCTTGAGCTCCTCCCGCCGCTCCACGATCCGCCGGCCCAGGGTGTGCTGGGCCATGAACCCGATGACCACCACGGTGTTGGATTCATTCTCCACGTTGTTCGCCAGGTGGTGCAAGATGCGCCCCGCCTCGCACATCCCAGCCGAGGCGATAATCACGCACGGCTCCTTCAGCTCGTTGATCGCCTTGGATTCCTCCACCGACGTGACGTAGCGGATTTGCTGGGTGCCGAAGATGTCGCCCTGGCGGAACCAGAAGTCGCGGGCCTCGGCGTCGTAGCACTCCGGGTGCTTCTCGAAGACCTCCGTGGCCTGGACCGACAGGGGGCTGTCCACGAAGATCGGCAGCGGCCGCAGCGTCCCTTCCGCCAGGGCCTGGCAGAGGTAATACACGACGGTCTGGGTCCGGCCCACGGCGAACGCCGGGATGATCACCTTGCCGCCGGCCGCGGTCGTCTCGTGGATGATGCGGATGAGCTGGGCCTTCATGTCCGCCGCCTTGGCGTGGAGGCGGTCGGCGTAGGTGCACTCGGTGATGAGGTAGTCCACTCGCGGCAGCGGGCAGGATGGATCTCGCAGGATCGGCATGTGGGATCGCCCCAGGTCGCCGGTGAACAGCAGGTGCACGGGCCTGGACTGGTGGATGGCCACCAGGATGCACGCGGAACCCAGGATGTGCCCGGCCTCGATCCAGCAGGCCGACGTCCGGTCGGCGAACTCCTGCCACTGATTGTATGCCACCGGACGGCAGAGCCTGGTGGCGGCTTGGGCGTCCTGGAGGGTATACAGAGGTTCAATGCGCTCCCCAGGCGCGCGGGCGCGCTTCTCGTTCCAAAACCGCGCCGTCTTCTTCCTGGATATGGGCCGAGTCGGCCAGCATCACGTCGCACAGGTCGCACGTGGCCGGCGTGGCGTAGACGGGCCCGGAAAAACCCTGCCGCACCAGACCCGGGATGTTGCCGCTGTGGTCGATATGGGCGTGGGACAGAAGCAGCCCCTTCATCTGGGCCGGCGGCATGGGGAAGGTGAGATTGTGCTGCCGGCTCTCCTCCCGCCGGCCCTGGAACAGCCCGCAGTCCAGGACAAATGTCCCGTCGCGCAGGTGCAGCAGGTGCATCGAACCGGTGACCGTCTGGGCGGCCCCGTAGAACTCCAGCTCTGCCATCGTCGCTCCGCTGATCTCCGCACCGACCGCCTGTGGAGGCGTCTCCAGGCGGTGCTATTCCAGAACTTCGGTCCACAGGTACTTGTGCTTGTACTGTTCGCTTCGTCCACCGCGAAGAGTTAACTGCTCCCGCTCGGCCGACTCCAGCGTCCCTGCCGGCAGCAGCACCGGCCGAATCGACCCCAGCCGGCCGCTGGACCGCTTGGAATGGTACTCTACGTTCAACGCACCCAAGGCCTCGTCCATCGCCTCCGCCAGCCGCCCGGCGCCGAGCCCGTCCGGCCATTCCAGCCGCAACTCGTAGAACGGCGTGGCCGCAAAGCGCCCTTGGAGGACAAAACGCTCCACCGACGCCCCCGTGGCCGCTGCGGCCCGACGCATTGCCTCGACCACCTGATACTCCGTGATCTTCTCCCCGGTGATGTTGGCCGTGTGCGCACCGCGCGAGAGAAACTCAAAGACCGGACTATCCCCCAACCGCTCCACCACCCGCACGCGGTCGTCCATGTGGTAACGGAACAGCCCGGCCCAATTGGTCACCACCAAGGAATACTCCTGGCCGACTTCCACCTCGTGGGCGCGGAGCGTGGGGGGATGAGGTTTTTCGGAAAGGTCGGCCTGCTCCGCCGGGATGAACTCCAGGAAGTTGCCGATGATTTCTGCCACCCCCGCCGCCGTGCCGTCGCGCAGCGGCACCGAGAAGCGGCCCTCGCTGGCGAGCAGCCCGATGTCGCGGACGGGCAGCGGCCCGAACAACTCCGTCAAGCGGCGCTGGTACAACCTTAGCGTCCCGCCGGTCCAGTGGGCCAGGTACTCTAAGTTCCAGAAGTGCCGCGGCAGGAGCTGCCCGTCGCGGCGGATGCCCTCCTCCAGCCGCCGGGCCTTGGCTGGATCGGGTCGAAAACGCAACGCCGACGCAAGGGCCGGCGGCAGCTCACCGGGCGGGTTCAGCGTACCGTCGGCCAGGTCGCGCAGGAGACGGGGGGCGTGGAGCTGGCCGGTCTCGATGAGCTTGATCGTGCTGGAGGGATTGGCCGTCGTGATGAACGCCACGTCGTGCGACAGTCCGCACCGCAGCGTCACGTAGTACCGCACCACAGGATCGGCGATGGCCGAGACCGCCGGCGGCACAACGTACATCCGCCGGACGATAGGCTTCTGCGTCGCCGCCAGCAGCCCGCTGATTGCCCCGCAGGCTTTTCCGGTGGGGCTGTCGGTCTCGCGGATGGGTGAGGCGATGTGCAGGATAGGCCGGAGCCAGGCGGCCTTGTGGTCGTTCAACGCGGCCAGGCCCCAGACGTTCCAGCCGCGGCGCATCTGGTTCAGGAACCGCGCGGTGACCGGGATATGCTTTGGCTCACCCGTCGTGCCGGAAGTCCGCGAGAACATCAGCACGTCCTGGCCGGGCGGCAGCAGGGCGGTGGCCTGGCCAATCCAGACGCGCTCGATGTACGGGCGGTGCGTCTCGTAGTCACCCACGGGCACCGCCGCGATGAAGTCGGCGTAAGACCGGACGGCAGAAAAACCGTGGTCGCGCCCGAAATCGGTCTGGCTGTGGCAGCGCAGCAGCTCCGCCAGCAGCCGCTCTTGCACCGCCGCCGTCTGCCGGTGGGCGTCCAGAAACGCCTGCACCTGCCGGCCGGCGTGCATCGCCGCCAGGCGGGCTATCGGGCGCAACATGACTCGTTTGAGGCTCATCGCAGCACGTAACGTTGCAGCCGATCAGGACCGATGGTCTGCTCGGCCGGCTCCGGTAGCGACATCGCCCGACGAACCTCGGCGATGTCGAACTTCGGTAAGTCCTCACCGCCCGGGCCGGCTGAGGGACAGACAAAGACCAGCAGTTCGTCAGCCAGATTTCCGTGAACGAACGTCCGCAGCACCTCCGCCCCGCCTTCGGCCAGCAGGTACGTCAATTCCCGACGGCCCAGCTCCTCCAGCAGCGCACCAAGGTCCACGTTGGGTTGGGCCTGCGGACCGCCCGGCGCCGGGGCTTGCGGCAGGAGCAGTAATTCGGCGCCGCGCGGGAGAGCTGTTCCGCCACCTCAGGCCGATTGGCCACGGCCGAAGAGGTCGTGGCCACCAGCACCGGCGACTGCGACGCCGTGGCCACCAATCGGCAGGCGGGCGGAATCCGCAGCGTCGCGTCCAGCACGATCCGCAGCGGCTGATGCCCTACCCCGCTGCGGTTGGTCAGCAGCGGATCGTCGGCCAGCACCGTGCCCACGCCTACGCAGACGGCCTGGCACTGCCCTCGCAGGCGGTGGACGAAGTCCCTGGATTGCTCGCAGGAGATCCACCGCCTCTGCCCCGTCGGCATCCTCAAAAAACCCTCGGCCGTCTGGGCCCATTTACAGATGACCCAAGGCCGGCCGGCGGTGCGGAGCTTGATGTAGGCCGCCAGTAACCGCTGGGCGTGCTCGCGGCAGACGCCCACCGTCACCTCGATGCCGGCTGACTTCAACGCCGCGATGCCTCGGCCGACCACGCGGGGGTCAACGTCCTCCATGGCCACGACGACGCGCTTGATCCCCGCGGCCACAAGAGCATCGGTACAGGGCGGGGTCTTGCCGTGATGACAGCAGGGTTCCAGCGATACGTACATCGTCGCGCCGCTCGCATCCGCACCCGTCGCCGCCGCGGCCGAGATGGCCTCGATCTCCGCGTGCGGGCCGCCAAAATGCTGGTGCCACCCGCGGGCCAATTCCTTCCCGCCGCGGGCCAGCACCGCGCCCACCATCGGATTGGGCTCCACGGTCCCGCGGCCTCGCTCGGCCAGCTCCAGCGCCAGCCTCATAAACTGCTCATCGCTTCCCGCCATGGCCGCATTATAGGGCCTGCCGACCCATGGGATGGGAAGGATTTGGACCTGGTTGAAGCAGTCTTTTCTTGCGTGGAAACGCGCGATACGCAGAAATGCGGGCGGGCTTGGCGGGGGAACATCGCCTTGACACCCCCGCCGCCAGCGGCATACAGTGACCTGCGATGCGGGCCGTTAGCTCAGTTGGCTAGAGCGCCTGCTCGACACGCAGGAGGTCAGTAGTTCAAATCTACTACGGCCCATCCTGCTTCGCTCCCGTACGGGAGCTTCGCAGGACTTTGTCCTGCGAAGTGAGCGCAGCGAACAGAAGCGGGGTGCCCTGTGTAGCTCGTTTCAAGCGAGCGAAGCAGGGCTGCCTTATGTTGATGCTAGACGGGACTTCGCCGAGTGTACGTCTATCTGCTGCAATCTACATTACACCCCGAGCAACGCTATGTCGGGATAGCCAAGGATCTTCGGAAACGACTGTCCGAGCACAACAGCGGAATGTCGCCACATACGCGCAAGTATGCACCATGGAAGTGTGTGGTTGCCGTATGGTTCCAAGACAAGGCCAAGGCAAAGGCATTTGAGGCTTACCTGAAACACGGTTCCGGCCATGCCTTCGCCAGGCGACATTTTTGGTAGGTACGATTTGGACACCGAGGACATTAACTCCAGTTGGCGTTGCCTGTGCTGTAATTCTTCTGCAGCCAAGGGGACCTTGTAGGAAGCACGCTGAGCCAGCCAGTTCTCAAGCGTGTCCTTGTAGATCGGAGACCGTTTCCTAAAGTGCAAGATGGTGTAGTGGCCGGTGCGATAACAAGGCCTAGGTCAGACAAGGCAAGGGTCGCATCATCCGGAGATCGGTCGTCGGGGTCAGTCGTTTCGTTCCACAGCCAGGGCGGTGGATTGGCCGATGAGCTCAGCCAGGGCGATGTCTTCATCGGTGAACGGCTGCTCGCCCTTGCGGTAGAGGATGACCAGGCCGATGAGTTCGCCCAGGCCGGGCAGCAGGGGGATGATCAGCAGGCTGACGCCGATGAGGTAGCGGCGGATGGCCGGGTCGAACAGGTCGCGCTGCTCCTCGGCGTCGAAGGTCATCACGCGCGGCTCGGCCAGCGTCATGTTGACGATTGGCCCAGAAAGGTGCTGGCAGAAGCTCAGGGGGTCCGGGCAGGGCACGCCGAACCGCCCCACCACGCGCAGCTCGGCGTCGGCGTTGCACACCATGGCCACGCCGAATAGGCTGCCGCTCCGCCGCACGAACGCGCGGAACAGCTCCTTGAACACGTCGTCGTCGTTGCTCGGCCCGCAGCAGGTGCGCCTGGTACTCGATCAGCGTCTGCTGGCAGATCAGGCGCTGCCGCTGGGCGCGGTAGGCGGCCTCGACGTCGGCGGCAGAGGACTCCAGCTCCCGCCGAAGCTGGCGGCGCTGGCGGTTCATCTGCCGCACCAGTCGCTGTAACCGCTGGGTTCGGCCGGCCTGGCGGCGGCCGTCGGCCTGGCGGGTCAGCTCCTCGCGGATCGTCTTGCGGAGGCGGTCGATGTCCAGCGGCTTGGTCATCAGTTCCACAGGTCGGATCCGCGAGGCCTCGCTCAGCGCCTGCGAATCGCCGCGGCCGGTGATGACGATGGCCGGGATGTCCACGCCGCGGTCGGACCGCAGGCGCCCCACGACCTCCAGGCCACTGCCATCGCCCAGGAAGATGTCGGCCACCACCAGGTCCACGGGCCGTGACGGCCGGCCAGCTCCAACGCTTCCTTGCCGCTGGCGGCGGAGCAGACCTCCAGGTTGTCCTGGCGGAGGGCGTCGACGAGCAATTCCCGCAGATCACGGCTCATCATCGACGACCAGCACGGTAGGAGCTTTTTGACAAGACTGACAAGATTGCCCGGACAAGAGGCCTTTAGCGACGGCGGGGGTTTCAGGACTGGGGGAGGAGGACGTGAAGTTGCGTTCCTCGTCCTTTGGTGGAGGTGAGCCAGATTTTTCCGGCGTTGTTTTCGACATAGCGTCGCGCCCGAGGCAGGCCTAGGCCTCGCCTTCGTCCTGCCCGTTGCAGGGAGTAGAACGGCGTAAACACCTGCTCCAACGTCGCGGCGTCCATGCCGGGCCCGTCGTCGCTGACGATCAGCAGCACGGACTGCCCATCGTCCCCGCGTCGGGCGGAAAGACGCACGTGCGGCGGGCCGTCGGCGGCGGTGGCGGCGTTGGTGATCGCCTCGACGATCACCGAGCGGATCTGGGCGGCATCGGCCCAGGCCGGCGGCGTGTCGTCTCCTACTTCTATATCGACCTGGGCGGAGGCGGCTTGAGGATGAGATGACGAAGAAAATTCCTCGGCCGCCGATTTCAGCAAGTCGAAGGCGTTCCAGGCCTCCGGCTGCGGCGGCGGCGGGCTGGCAAACTCCATCAGGGCGGTGAGGATGTCGCTGATCCTCTGGGCCTGATCGGCGATGAGGGACCAGGTCTTGCGCTCCTCGGGGCTGGGGGCCTTGTCGCGCATGAGCTGGGCCCGGCCGGAGATGACGGCCAGGGGATTGTTCAGCTCGTGGGCGGCCCCGGCGGCCAGCTCCCCCAGGGCCGAGACCGTCCGGGCCTCCGTCATCGCCTGCTGCGCGGCGGCCTGGACCTGCGACGCCTCAGCCAATTGCTCGCTCAGCAGCACCGCCCGGCCTTTGCCCTGCACCACGGCAAGGGCCATCGCCACCGCGGCGGCGACGGCCTCCAGCATCGCCACCGACGTCTCGCCGACGGCCGAACCGGGCAGCAACACGCCGCCCACCCACCGTCCGCCGCAGACCAGCGGCCAGTGCCGACAAGCCGAGGGGTCCAGCCAATCGGCAATGTCCTGGGGATCCGCCAGCAAGGCGACTAGTGCCGCCGCGGCGGAGGGATCGGCAGGCAGGACGGGAGGAGATTTTTTTGCGGGCCTTAGCGTTCGTCGAACGGGCTTGCGGGTGCCATTGGCCCGCAGCATCTCCACCGCCTCGCCCGCCTGGCCGACGGCATAGGCCACCACCGGCTGATCGGCCGACGGCTGCCAACCGCAAATATCAGCCACCAGCTCGGTGATCCTACCCAAGGCCTCAGCCACGGAGGATTGATTGCCGATCGTCGCGGCGAACTTGCGGAGATGACGGAAGGCCTCGGCTTGGACTTCCGTCACTTGAGCCTGGGCGCGGACCTGCTTGCCGGCGGCAGCCAACTTGGCGGCCAGCAGTCCCAAAGAACGATGCGAGCGGGCACCGGCTTGGGTGTCGGGGAGCGGAAAGTTCCCCAGGCGGTCGCGGTCTTGCAGCGCTTGCGGCAATTGCCGGCAGATTTCTTCCAAGGCCTCATCGCCCAGGCCCAGATGGCGGGCCTGATCCTGGAGGGAGGAGCGAAAGACATAATTGCCCGAGAAGCCCAGGTGCAGCGTGCGGGCGACCGCGTCGGCCAGGCTCACCAGCTCGATCATCCCGGCACAGACCACAGAGGGGATGCCCTCGGGCGATTGATGGTGCAGCCAGATGGTCTCGGCCAGGAGCGGAGCCAAGCGCCACCTCTCCGCTAGGCGATGCCCGACGGTGGCGTGGTCGGCGCCGATGACTTGGCGCTCCTTTTCGCTGATGTCTCCGCGGGCGGCGGCCGTCAACTCGGCGGCGCGGGCGAAACTCTTGGGCAGGCCACAGGCCAGCACCAGCTTGCCCACGTCGTGCAGCAGGCCGCAGGTGTAGGCCTGCTCAGGATCGACTTGGCCGCCTAGATGCGCGGCGATCCCCTCCGCGGCCAAGGCCACGGCCAGACTATGGCGCTGGAGCTGCCGCGGACCCATTGGGCCGTCCTCGGCGACCATCTCCTCACTGCCGGCTGCCAAGGCCAGCAGTTCCGTGCAGATTGCCTCAGCGGGCAAGGCTTTTACGGCGGAGGCGATCGCGGTGGGCGGGGGAGTTGACAAGGCAGCCATCGACAGCACGCGAGCCGCCAAGCACGGGATCGGCCTGAAGGATGTCCAGGAGTTCCCCGCACAGCCCCCCAGCCCCGGCCGAGGGCTGCCGGTCCATCGCCTCCAGCACGGCAGCGGACACCGTCGGCAGGACGGCCAGGCCCTCGAAGCGACGCAGCAGGTCCTCCAGTTGACCCGGCGTCAACCGGCCCGCCGCCCAGGGATCGTGTTGGGATTGCTCGGCCACCATGGTGTGGCCCCCCGGCGCTCAGGCCTTCACCAGCTCCACGATCCGCTCGATGACCTTCTCGATGTTGAAGGGCTTCTTGATGAAGTCATCGGCCCCGGCCTGCATCAGGCGGTCGACCTCGGCGGGGTTGACCACTGCCCGAGATGATCAGGATCTTGATGTGCGACAAGCTCGGGGTTCCCGCGGATGGTCTTGCAGACCACGTTGCCGTTGATGTCCGGCAGCATGTAGTCCAGGATCACGATGTCCGGGCGGAACTGCTGGGTCAGCACGCCCGCGTCGTAGCCGGTCGGGCGGTGGCCACCTCGAAACGGCCGTCGGCCTTGAGCGCGTCGGTGAACAGCTCCACGATCTCCGGATCGTCGTCCACCACCAGGACGCGAACCTTGCCGCCCTCCAGCCCGTCCATCGGGATGCCGTGCTCCTTCATGAAGCGGACCAGGGCCTCGTGAGGGATGCGGCGGAACTTGCTGCCCGGCACGCGGAACCCCTGCAACTGCCCGTTGTCAAAACACCGGATGACTGTCTGCTGCGACAGCTTGCAGATTTCCGCGGCCTCACCCGTGGTGTAAACGGCTTTTTGGCGCATCTTTCTTAGAATCCTCCAATCTTGGGCAAGTCCTCAAGTGGGCAATCGTAACAGACTCACCCAACGCGGCTTGCCGATGTTAGCATCGTCCAGACTCAGCAAGGGCTTGATCTTTCCCCAGACCTTACACCTTGCCGGTCTTATTTATCTTAACATTCGGAAGCCGTCTTGGAAAGTAACTTTGTAGAAAATGCGCTTGAATATGCAAAAAAACGCAAAAAAAGCAGGCACGGATCCATCCGTGCCTGCGGGCTATCCGGTCCTAATTTGCCGGGGGCTTTAAACCTTCTAACCTATACCTACAACTCTCCCATCAGCTCATCCATGAGTCTGCTAATTGCAATCTCCAGCCGTTCTGGAGTTTCGTAAATACCGGCGGCGATCTCCGCCTTGACGCGCTCGATGAGATCCACTCGCACGTCGGGGATCCTCTGGATCATCTCCGCCATTCTGGCGGCCTGGGAGATCTCCACGACGTCTGAGATGCCGGCCGGTTGGACCGGATTCGTATTGGGTGGAACGACAGTCCCGGGTGGTTCGACCGGTTTGGGCGCCGCTGAACCTTGAACTCCATTGACGTTTTCGATCATCTCAACCTAGCCTTCCCCCGCGCGACCCGGCGCGAGGGCTTCTCGGTGGGGTGCCGCCTTGCGGGCTCTTCATCCATGAACAGCCCGCAGTCGTCTGCGACCCCGCCATGCTTTTTCTAATAAAATTAATACGTCATAACTCAGCCGCCATCCCTGCTTGCGGCTGACCTGATCCATCCTTGCTAAATCTATCCTCGACTTTCTTGAAAAAAACCTTGAAAGAATGCGGTTTCATGGACTTTTTGTAAATGCTTTTGATAGAGAATGTTGCGAATAATGGCCTAACCGCGGTCAAAAAACCGCGCGTTTTTCACCCAATAGAGGGCTTGGGGCAGTTCGCCACCTTGCGTAGCTTGCTTATCTTAAAAGTTCTCAAAGGGCCGTAGCCCCATTGATTTGTCGGCTGCAAGCCGTATGGAAGGCCAAGTGGATAGCTAAAACCGTGATGTCTGCCGGGGTGATACCGCTGATTCGCAAGGCCTGGCCAAGCGTGCGGGGGTGAATAGCGGTGAGCTTTTCTCTGGCCTCGTGCCGCAGGTGCGTGATGGCTGCATAGTCCAGTTGCGGTGGGATGAGCTTGTCGTCCAACTCCTGCATCTGGCGCAGGGCCACGGACTGTTTGGCCAGGTAGCCGCTGTAGCGGGCGTCCGTCACAGCGGAGGCCACGGCCGCGGGATGCTCCCTCAGCAGCGATGCCAGCTCCCCGTCCTGGCCGGTGGCCTTTAGCAAATCCGACAGGCTCACCTCAGGGCGGCGGAGCAGCTCGGCCAGTGACTTGCCCTCCCGATGCGTCTGGGCCAGCAGCGTCTCGGCGCGGTGCGACCGCCTGGCGCTTGGCGGAGAAGGCCGCCCATCGCGCCGTCGTCCACCAGGCCGACCTGCCGGCCGATCTCGGTCAGCCGGCGGTCGGCGTTGTCGGTCCGCAGGAGCAGGCGGTGCTCGGCCCGGCTGGTGAACATGCGGTACGGCTCGGTGACGCCCGTGGTGACCAGGTCGTCGATCATCACGCCGATGTAGGCCTGGTCGCGGCGGAGGACCAGCGGCGGCGCTGCCCCAGGCAGCGGGCGGCGGCGTTGACGCCGGCGATCAGGCCCTGGGCGGCGGCCTCCTCGTAGCCGGTCGTGCCGTTGATCTGCCCGGCCAGGAACAGTCCCGCGACGGCCTTGGTCTCCAGCGTGGCGTGAGCTGGGTCGGCGGGGCGTAGTCGTACTCGATGGCGTAGCCGTAGCGGAGGATCTCCGCCCGCTCCAGGCCGGCGATGCTGTGGACGATGAGCCTCCTGCACGTCCGCCGGCAGCGAGGTGGAGATGCCGTTGCAGTAGACCCAGTCCGTGTCGCGCCCCTCCGGCTCCAGGAACACCGGGTGGGCGGTCTTGTCGGCGAAGCGGACGACCTTGGTCTCCAGCGACGGGCAGTACCGCGGCCCGGTGGACTGTGATCTGCCCGGTGAACATCGGCGCGCGGTGCAGGTTGTCGCGGATGATGCTGGTGGACCTGCGTCGTTGGTGGCCGTGATCCAGCAGGGCAGCTGCGGCCACCTCGAGGCGGTCGGTCAGGAACGAGAACGGCGCCGGCGGGTCGTCGCCGTCCTGGCGGGTGCAGCGGGTGGTGTCGATGCTCTCCGCCGCCAGGCGCGGGCAGGTGCCGGTCTTGAACCGGCCCAGCTCCAATCCCGCCCGCCGCAGCGAATCGCTCAAGGCGGTCGCAGGCGCGGCTCGTCGTATCGCCCGCCGGGCCAGGTGCGCTCGCCCTGGTGCATCAGGCCGTTGAGGAACGTGCCGGCGGTCACGATCGACGCAACGACAACGGATTGCGGATTTCGGATTTCGGATTGTCGGATTGTATCGGCGGACGAAGGAACGATCCGCACGCCGGTGACGGCGCCGCGCTCGATGAGGATGTCCGTGGCCTCGGCCTTCGAGGATCGTCAGGTTGGGCAGACCCGCCAGGGCCTGCTGCACCCAGGCGGCGTAGGCGTGGCGGTCGCTCTGGCAGCGCGGGCCCCAGACGGCCGGGCCCTTGGAGCGGTTGAGCATGCGGAACTGGATGCCCGTCGCGTCGGCGGCCAGGCCCATCAGCCCGCCCAGGGCGTCGATCTCGCGGACGATCTGCCCCTTGCCGATGCCCCCGATGGCCGGGTTGCAGGACATCTGCGCGATCGTCCCGCGCGAAAGCGTCACCAGCGCCGTGCGCAGCCCATCCGCGCCGCCGCCCAGGCCGCCTCGACGCCCGCGTGCCCGCCGCCGATCACGACGATGTCCGTGTCCATGTCCATGTTAAAAATCCCTGGCCACAACCAGGGATTTTAGCAACTGCAAATCCCTTTGGCACCTCCACCAGCCCGGTGCAGAGCCTCAGACCGGGGGTGGGGCGACCGGCTGGGGCGCCATCGCGGCCACCTGGGCGGCTGTCGGCGGATGCAAGTCGTCGAAAAACCTGGCCAGACTGGTGCCCACGTAGGGAGCCAACCAGATTAAACCGATGCCGCACGTCAGCACGCAAAGCAGTCCCCACAGCAGGAACCGCAGCATCATCAGGAACAACCGGCCCCGGTGACCTTGCATGATCTCCTTGCTTTGCCGAATGGCCGACAACGGCCCCAGGGATCTGTCCTCGGCCAGCAAGTACATCATCTGGGAGTAGGACAGTTGGGCAAGCACAGACAGGACGAGTCCCAAGATAATGGCCAAGCCAAGGCCCACCGACAGCAAGACCTGTAACATTATGGGATTATTCATACAAGTTTAAATATAACCCTATCATCGGCATTTCCGAAAAAGATGACATCATTAAAGAAATGCTTGTTTACCCGAACCCTGTAAATAAAAATGTCTACGTCAGTTTTTACCTGAACCGAAAAGAACATGTTTCATTGAAACTATTCAATATTGCAGGACAGATTGCCGCAACCCTGCTGGACAAAGAATTAAAGCCGGGGAAATATGATCTGAGCTTCGGGTCAGCTTCTTTGCCTGATGGCATTTATTTTTGCAGGTAGCAATACGTACTCGTAACCGAAGAGGTAAATCAGTACACAACATAG
>CAVXDC010000027.1:0-11818 GCA_963760365.1 uncultured Phycisphaerae bacterium | reverse complement strand
CCAGAAGGCGATGCAATTCCTCCGGTAGCTCCGCCAGCACCTCCTCCAACATTGCGTCGAAGCGGTCGCGAAGGTTTTCGTCCGCGTCATGTCGGCCTTTGGGGCGATGTTCCATCCAGACCTTTCCGCTCCCTGTGGCCTGAAGGTAAAGGGTATTTGCCTTTTACCTTAAGACTTCAAAGGCCCGCTGGAAGAAGATTGCACCGTCCGGTCGAGTGACGTGGCCGGCGGTCCAGCGGGGGTGCTGGGTGATATCCACGAACCGCTCGGGGTGGGGCATCAGTCCCAGCACGCGGCCGGTGGGGTCGCACAATCCGGCCACGTCGTCCACGCTGCCGTTGGGGTTGACGGGATAAGGCCCGGGCCGGCCGTCGCCATCCACGTACCGCAAGGCAATCTGCCCGTCGGTCCGCAGCCGGTCCAGCACGGCCTGATCGCGGGGGATGAACTTGCCCTCCCCGTGCGCGATGGGCAGTGCCACGATTTGGCCAGCCGGTAGATAGACGCACCGGGGGCTATCGCAGCGAAGGTGAATCCAGCGGTCCTCGAAGTGGCCGCTGTCGTTCCAGGCCAGCGTGGCGTCGCGGTGGGCGGTGGCGGCGTCCACATTGCCCCAGGGCAATAGCCCCGCTTTGATCATCACCTGAAAACCGTTGCAGATGCCCAGCATCAGCTTGCCGGCGGCCACGAATTCATTCAGCGCTCCAGCCAGGTGGTGGATCATCTGGTTGGCCTGGATCTTGCCGGCGGCGACGTCGTCGCCGTAGCTGAACCCTCCGGGGATGACCAGGAACTGGTAATCCCTCAAGGCATCGGGCCTTTCCATCAGGCGAAAAACATGCACGCGCTCGGCCTGAAAGCCGGCCTGCTGAAGTGCGAACTGCGTCTCGCGGTCGCAATTCGTCCCCGCCGCTCGGAGCACCAATGCCTTGGGTGTCGCCATAAAAGGTCTTCCGCGATCTACAGTTGAAACGTCTTCTGCCAGGCAGCCTTGGCCGCGTCAATGTCCAGGTTGATGACGCGCTTGGAACCGATGTGGATGACAATCCGCCTGCTTTCGGTCGCACGCCCAAGCTCACCGTAAGGGCAGGTCCTTGATCTGGCGGCAGAAGGCGTCGTAGTTGTCCGGCGCGACCTCGACCAGGAACCTTCCGGCCGACTCACCGAACAGCAGCGCCGCCGCCGGTACGCCGGAGCCGGTCGCTTCGGTGGCCATGGACGCCAGGTTCAGCTCCACGCCCAGACCGCCCGCAAAGGCCATCTCCGCGGCCGCCACGGCCAAACCACCTTCAGACAGGTCATGGCAGCTCCGCACCCACCCGGCAACGATGGCCGAGGCCAGGGCGCCCATGACGCGACGGTTGGTCTGCATGTCCACGGGCGGCACGTCGCTGCCGGATTCCAAGCCTTCCACCATTAGGTAGTGGCTGCCACCGAGCTGTGGCCCAGTCCTGCCCAGCAGGAACAGGACGTTGCCGGCCTCCTTGGCATCGGCAGTGACACAGCGGCGGCAGTCGTCGATGACGCTGATGGCCGAGATCAGCAGCGTGGGCGGGATGGCGATGGTCGAGCCGTCGGCGGCCTGGAACTCGTTGTTGAGCGAATCCTTGCCGGAGATGAACGGCGTACCGTAGGCGAGGGCCGCGTCGTGGCAGCCGACGGCGGCTCGCACCAGGCTGCCCATGCGGTCGGGCTTGTTGCAATTGCCCCAGCAGAAGTTGTCCAGGATGGCCGTGCGGTCGAGATTGCCGCCGACGGCCACGCAGTTCCGCAGGGCCTCGTCCACCGCGTGCAGGGCGCTCTGGTAAGGGTCGAGCTCGCCCAGGCGCGGATTCATCCCGCAGGCGATGGCCAACGCCTTGCGCGAGCCGAGCACCGGACGCAAGACGGCCGCGTCGCCCGGGCCGTCCTCGTTGACGCCCACCAGCGGCTTGATCACGCTGCCGCCCTGCACCTCGTGGTCGTACTGGCGGACGATCCACTCCTTGGAGGCGACATTGGGACTGGCCAGAATCTTCAGCAGCACGTCATTGTAATTGTCTCGGGCCGGCGGGACGGGGGATGGGTTGCCGGGGGAGGGCAGGACGGCGTCCTTGGTCGGGCGGGGCAGGCCTTCGTGCAAGAAGTTCAACTCCAGCTCCCCGACGAGCTGGCCGGAATAAAACAGCCGCAGCATCCTTCCAGCGGTGCCGAAGTGTCCGATGACCGTCGCCTCCACGCCCTCATCGGTAAACACCTTCAAGAGGCGATCGACGTTCTTTTGCGGTACCGACAGGACCATCCGCTCCTGGGCCTCGGAGATCCAGATCTCCGCATAGGTGAGGCCTGCGTACTTCAGCGGCACGCGGTCCAGGTGCACCTCGGCGCCGAGTTCGCGCCCATCTCTCCGACCGCGCTGGACAGCCCGCCCGCGCCGCAGTCGGTGATGGCGGTGTACAGCCCCTGATCGCGGGCCTGGAGGATCGTGTCCAGCATCTTTTTTTCCGTGATGGCGTTGCCGATCTGGACGGCGTGGCTGAATTCCGTCTCGTGCGTATGCGTCAACTCGCCGCTGCTGAAGGTCGCCCCGTGGATGCCGTCTCGGCCGGTCCTGCCGCCCACCAGCAGGATGGCGTCGCCGGCGGCGGGGTTCTTGAAGCACTTGTCGCGGGGCAGCAGTCCCACCGTGCCGCAGAAGACCAGCGGGTTGCCCAGATACTTTTCGTCGAAATATACCGCGCCGTTGACCGTCGGGATGCCCATGCGGTTGCCATAGTCCCTCACACCGGCCACCACGCCGCGCATGACCCGCCGGGGGTGCAGCACGCCCTTGGGCACGGCGTCGGCGGGCAGGTCCGGCGGGCCGAAGCAGAAAATGTCGGTGTTGGCCACGGGCTGGGCGCCCAGGCCCGTGCCCAACGGGTCGCGGATGACCCCGCCGATGCCAGTGGCGGCCCCGCCGTACGGCTCGATGGCCGAGGGGTGGTTGTGCGTCTCGACTTTGAAGCAGACGGCGTGATGCTCGTCGAACTCGATCACGCCGGCGTTGTCCTGAAAAACGCTGATGCACCAGGGCTTGGCCAGCTTGTGCGTGGCGGCGAAGATCGTGCTTTTGATGAGGTTGTCGATCCGCCCGACCTGCTTGCCGGCGGCGTCCAGCAGGCGGACGTCGGAGCGGAAGGTTTTGTGGACGCAATGCTCGCTCCAAGTCTGGGCGATCATCTCCAGTTCCACGTCCCGCGGCTCGCGGCCGACGCGGCGGAAGTAATCAGCAATCGCGCGCATCTCCGTGAGGTTGAGGAAAAGGTCTCCCTCGCGGCTGAGCCGCAGCAGCCCCTCGTCGTCCAGGGCGCGGATGGGCACCTCGATGATCCGCAGCTTGTAACCGGCAGGGGGGTGTTCCGGCGGCGTGTAGGAGCGGAAGTGCACGTCCTCGATCACCGCGTTGGCCAGCAATCGTCGGGCAATCGTTTCGCTTTGTTCGGCTGAGACCTGCCCGTGCAGTTCGTACCTCCGGGCGGTGCTGGCCCAGGCCAGTTCAATGCCCATGTCGCGGATGGCCCGCTCGGTGGACTCCGCCACCGGGTCCATCACGCCGGGCTTGAGGTGCACCTCGATGACCGCGTCGGCTGCGGCGTCGGCCCGGCCGTCCAAGCCGACCAGGTAAAAAGTCTCGATGACCGGATCGGCCAGGAGCTCCCGTGCCGCTCGGCCGACTTGCTCGGCCGACAGGCTGCCGGCCAGGAAAAACAGTCGACCGTTGGAGACGTTTTGGACTGAGGAGATTCCCAGCTCGCGGATCTGGGCGAGGACCGATTGACCTTGGGGATCGACCAGGCCCTCCTTGAGCCTGACCTCGATGCGATAAACCATGATGGCTCCGGCGGCGTCTCTGGGAGAAAGGGGGATTTTAACAGGCGGTGCTCCGGGGGGACAACGGCAAAGCTTCTATTCCCCGTCCGTCGGCGGGGGACTTCCGAAGCTCACGTGCGGCCGTGCTTGGCGGCGAATTTCCGCGCGATCTCGCCTACGCGCTTGACAGTCTGTCGGATGGGCAGGTTGTAGGGGCACTTCTCCTCGCACTCCCCGCACTCGTTGCACAGGCCGGCCCGTTCGATTACCCCCTTGCCCGGGCCATCGAGAATCTTCACCAGCGGGAACCGTCGCAAAAAACCCTCAAACACCATGGAGTCGGTGATTGGCACACCCTGGGGGCAGGGCTGGCAGTAGCCGCAGCGACGGCAAAACAGCTTGCCCAGGCTGGCGGCAATCTTGTCGGCGGCGGCCTTTTCCCGCCCCCGCAGCATGGCGCCGGAGTTGACGATCTGGACGATCTGGCGAATCTGCTGGGGATTTTCCACGCCCGGGACGGGTACCAGGTCCGGGAAGCCGTTGAGGAACTTGAACGCAAATTCGGCGTTCTCGTACTGCCCGCCGCACAGCGGTTTCATCACGATGAAGCCCAGGTTGTTGCTTCGGGCCAGGGGAACCAGCCTGTCGGCCGGTTCGGCGGTCACCAGGTTGAAGGGGAACTGGACGGTCTCGAAGACCGGGACGTTGACCAGTTCCACCGCCATGTTGAGGTTGTGAGAGGTAAAGCCGATGTGGGCGATGTGGCCTTTGTCGCGGGCTTGGAGCAAGCCCTCCATCGCCCCGCCGGGGCCGGACACGGTGGCCCAGGCCTGGGGGGTGGCGATGTTGTGGAACTGGTAGAGGTCGATGGTCTCGCAGTCCAGTTCTTTCCGGGCCCGCTCCACGTCGACCAGGATGGCGTCCTTGGTCCTTTGGCCGCTCTTGCTGGCGATGACCAGCCCTTCGCGCCGACCCTTGATGGCCGTCCCGATCTTGACCTGGCTGTCGGTGTAGCCGGCGGCCGTGTCGAAGAAGTTGATGCCTAGCTCCAGTCCGGTGCGGAGGGTCCGGACCGCCTCATCCAGCGGCACGCGCTGGATCGGTATGCCCCCCATGCCCACGGCGGAGACGGTAAGTCCACTCTTGCCCAGTACGACTTGACGCATGGAGTTGCTCCACACAGGTTCCGGACCGCATCCGGCGGCGCACAAAAAGTCGCCTTCGGTTGCCTGATACTATCATTGATTTTATTGTTTCATCCCCCGGGGATGCAAATAAACTCACAGAGAGCGACTGTGGGATAGGCGGCCTGACGAAGACGGGACGGTCCTGGCTTTACTTGGGTAAAGGCGTCGGAGAAGCGGCTGCGGCGGCGCGGGCCTTGAGCAAGTCCATCTTATCCCGCACTTCCTGGGCCATGCGGCTGTTGGGATAGTCGCGGACGATCTGCTCACCGGTGGCGACGGCCTCGGCCCAGCGCTGATCGGTGACGCACATCGTGAACTGGAAGCCCAGGTTCTGGAGCTTGGCGCGGAAGACGCCCCGGGCCGATTCCTGCAACGCAGCCGCCTCGGGGGGCGTCAGATAAAGGTCCAGTTGGTGGAGCAGCTCGATGCTGCGGTCCACGTCGTTCTTGCGGATGGCCTCTCCGTAGACCTGGAGAAGCTGGCGCTTGTGCGCGGTGCGGGCGGCGTCGATCATACCCGGCAACTGGGTGATCCGCGCGTTGTTGGGCATCAGGCTCATCATGCGCTGGGCCTCGCGGGCGGCGCGGGGCCAGTCGTGGCGGTCGAGAATCTCCTGGAACCGCCGGATCGAGGCGTCCACCTTCTCTTCCATCGTGGCCTTGCGGCTGGCGGTGACCTCCTCGCGGAGCTTATGGGCCTCCTCGGTATAGCCGAAGTCCCGATCCATGCTGGTGATCAGCGCCGAGGCGGCGTCGTAGTCCTGGAGCATGAGGTGATGGTGAATTGTCTCGCGCAAGGCCTCGATCTCGTGTTCGCGGTAGATGTAGCTCTTGGCCTTGTCAGACAAGGTCGCCAGGTCCGCCACAATCTTTAGCGATGCAGAAGCGTCGTCTACCAGCGTCTCAACGCGCGTCAGCCGGCCGCTGATCTCGCTGGTGGCCTGCTGGACGTCCAGAATAGCGCAGACCATCCCGAAGACGATCGGCGCCCACACCATCGCCGCCGTCTCGATCGCAATGGCGATGACGAACACGGCAATGACGTCCATGGCGGGATTCCGCGAGATGCTGTAAATGCCCAACCCCACCGTAGTGACCCAGGTGGCTACCAGGCAGGCCTCGGCGACGTAGACCCACACCCGGGCCAGGGACATCACCCACGCGAACCTACCGTCCCGATCCGACATGGACGCGCTCCTTCCCTTGGACGTTGCTCATCTCATCGGCCGCGGACCACGGACGCGCCGCCGACGGCATCCTCACCGCTATAAGTCTAGCAAAGGCCGCGAGGATGTCAAACGTCGCATCATCTCCCACGATACCCTTGACAGCCTAAGGGGATTCAGGATAGTATTGAACCTACGATGCATGGCAGCGATGGACATTTTGATTCCCGTTTGGGGGACCTGTGGGGTCCTGCGCTGTCCGTGCCGCGCCCCGTCATTGTACTCTAGGCCGCTTCGCGGTGGTTTTGCGTAGCGGCCGCCTATCCGTCGTCCCGCCCAGGTTGGGATTTTCAGCTCTGCTTGTCTGCGGGCCTGGAAAGGAGTATCTTCCCTGCCATCGGCGGGTAACTTCCCCTGACACCGAATGAGGCTGAGGATGACCAGACATGACTAAAAGCTCAAAGAAAACCCCTACCCGGCGCCCTAAGAAGGCCAAGGCCACCGCCCCCGCTACGCCGACTCCGGGCAGCCTGGCCGGCAAAAGCGGGGCGGAGATCTTCCACGAGATGCTCCTCCAGGAGGGCGTGGAGATCCTGTTCGGCTTCCCCGGCGGGATGGTGCTGCCGATCTTCGACGTGCTGTACCAGTCGCCCCATCAAGTTCATCCTGACCCGGCACGAGCAGGGCGCCGCCCACATGGCCGACGGCTACGCCCGCAGCACGGGCAAGGTCGGCGTGGTCATCGCCACCAGCGGCCCCGGCGCGACCAACCTGGTCACCGGCCTGGCCACGGCCAACATGGACTCCGTCCCGCTGGTCGCCTTCACCGGCCAGGTCCGCAGCTGCGCTGATCGGCAACGACGCCTTCCAGGAGGCCGACATCACCGGCATCACCCGCCCGATCACCAAGCACAACTTCCTGGTCAAGCGGGTCGAGGACCTGGGCCGGACGATCAGGGAGGCGTTCTACATCGCCCGCACGGGCCGGCCCGGGCCGGTGCTGGTCGACCTCGCCGTCGACGCCACGCCAGGCCAAGCTGCGCCGAGGAGCCGAGCCTGGAGATGGACCTGCCCGGCTACAAGCCCACGACCGCCGGGCACATCCGCGCAGATCAAGGCCGCCGCCGAGGCGATCAACGCCGCCGAGCAGCCCGTGCTGTACGTCGGCGGCGGGGTGATCATCGCCGGCGCCTGCCGAGGAGCTGCGCGCGCTGGCCGAGAAGGGCAACATCCCCGTCACCACCACGCTGCTGGGACTGGGCAGCGTTCGACGAGCGCCGACCCGCTGGCGCTCCAGATGCTGGGCATGCACGGCTCGGCCGCCGCCAACTACGCCGTCCAGGAGTGCGACTGCCTGATCGCCGTCGGGGCGCGGTTCGACGACCGCGTCACCGGCAACCTGGAGACCTTCGCCCCGCACGCCAAGATCATCCACATCGACATCGACCCGGCTCGATCTCCAAGAACGTCGTGGTGGACATCCCCGTCGTCGGCGACGCCAAGGACATCCTGGGCAAGATGCTGCCGCTACATCCAGGCCAAGACCGCGCCGCCGTGGCTGGCCAAGATCGCCGAGTGGAAGGCGCGCTACCCGCTGCAGTACGACACCGACGGGCACGATCAAGCCGCAGGAGGTCATCGACGCGGCTCGGCGAGCTGACCGAAGCACGACGCGATCATCGCCACCGGCGTCGGCCAGCACCAGATGTGGACGGCCCAGTTCTACGGCTGGCGCAAGCCGCGGCAGTTCATCACCTCCGGCGGGCTGGGCACGATGGGCTTCGGCTGCCCGGCGGCCATCGGGGCGCAGTTCGGCAACCCCGGCGCGCACCGTCATCGACATCGACGGCGACGGCAGCTTCTGCATGACGATGGTCGAGGTCATCACGGCCGTGCGATACAAGCAGCCCGTCAAGTTCGTCGTCCTGGACAACGACTACCTGGGCATGGTCCGGCAGTGGCAGGAGATGTTCTACGGCAGGCGGTACTCGGCCGTGCAGCCATCCCTGCCCGGACTTTGCGCAGATCGCCGAGGGCTTCGGCGCCAAGCGGCATGAAGGTGACCGAGCGCGGCGAGCTGGACGACGCCATCGTCGAGATGCTCAAGCACGAAGGCCCGGTCGTGCTGCACTGCGCGGTGGAGCCGGAAGAGAACGTCTACCCGATGGTGGCCGCCGGCAAGAGCCTGCACGAGATGGACCTGGGCAAGCTGGCTTGACGGGCAGCGGCTGCCACGAAAGACCCTGAGAGGATGGGAGCAGATTCCATGAGACACGTCATCAGCGCATTGGTGCAGAACAAGCCCGGCGTCCTGGCCCACGTGGCGGGCATGTTCGCCGCTCGCGGGTTCAACATCGACTCGCTGGTGGTCGGCCGGACCGAGGACCCCGACCTCTCGCCGCATGACCATCGTCGTCATCGGCGACGACCGCGTGCTGGAGCAGGTCCGCAAGCAGCTCGCCAAGCTCATCCCGGTGGTCAAGGTCCGCGACTACGCCAACGTCGCGTACGTCGAGCGCGACCTGATCCTCATCCGCATCCTGGTGCCGCCAGCCGCAGCGGCCCGAGGTGCTGGACCTGGTCAACCTGTTCCGCGGCCGGGTGGTGGACGTGGCGCCGCGAGAGCGTCGTGGTGGAGCTGGCCGGCACCGAGGAGAAGCTGGAGGCCTTCATCGAGCTGGTCAAGGCCTACGGCATCGGCGAACTGGCCCGCACGGGCGTGATCGCCATGCCCCGCGGCCTCCAAAAGGAAAAACCCGCCGCCGCACCGGCTGAGGAAGATTGATCAAGTTCGTAGGGTGGGTAACTTGATACACATGGAATACTTTCGACACCAACCGGAAATTCCGCGGGAAAAAGGTTACCCGCCCTACAAAGCTGAAAGAGCTCCACGTATTTGCCCATCCTTGTCATTCGCTCGCTGCGACCATGCCAGACACGCTGGCAATGTATTCGCATGAATCGACGGCAACGGCTTTCAGGAAGCCCACCTTTGCATCCGCCAGGGTTGTGAAGAACTCCCGAAACGCCTTGGACATGCGCTTTGCCCACAGCTTATCTGGTGGATTCGGCAAGATAATCTCCCGGTATCTATCGCCGCAGTCTTCACGGTTCGTCTGCATCAGCGCGACGCGCCGCCATTGTTCACGCACAACCCGAAGGGACAACGCCCACAGCAGATAAAACGGGTCCCAGACTCCTTCCAGGTCGGCGCTTCGGAAGATGAAGACTTCTCTTGTAACCACGATTTGTTCTTCGCCAGGAAGGAGAATCGCGAACTCTCCGATATTGCTACTTGCCCGGTTCGGCGATATGACATCCCACGCTTTAAGTCCGCTTGAGCTTCCAGCCCAGTATCTTTGTGCGACGCTCTCAGTGACAAGATTTGTCGGGTTCACGTTGACCCGCAAGGCCCGAATATCGGACACCTTGATGTAAGGGATATGCCCCGTGCGTTGGTCGTTCCCTGGGCTACCGTGCCCTCCGCGAACACTCAGAATCCCGGTGTCCAACAGTGCTCCAATCGTTATCCCCTTGATTTTGTGCTCTTTCAAAAATGATGCGATTCCTTCGACGTGGCGCGGATCGTAGTAAGCCGGCACCAGGATCCGCTTCTTCATCGCCTCAGCAGCGTAAACATTGGCTTGTCCGGCAGACCGCTTGCCTGCCAAGTACGCCTCGACGGCTTCAATCAGTTCGTTATCTACCTCATCCGTCCTTCTTCCGGTCTTGGGGTCGGTCTTGAACCGCGTTCCGCCGCTCTTGTATATCCCGCAGGTTCGCGGGTTCAGAAAGGTCACACTGTTCTTGGGCATAATCTACTTGTTGCCCCCAACTTTCTTGAGAACATAGAAGTTGGTCTTCGCACGGCAGAAGCCCTGAAATGCCTCCATCGGGATATTCGCGACAACCTGGGGCTCAAATCTCCCCTTCATCCATTCATAGATGAATTGGTAATTGGGCGAAAAGAAGTATGTTTCGGGCAGAACAATCCCCAACTGGCCACCCGGCTTAAGCAATTCCCAACACCGATGAAGGAAAATAAGGCCAATCTCAAGGTCGGAGTAGTTTTCACCGTCAGTCTTGGCAATTTCGAGCCCAGATAGCCGAGCATCGGTGGCTGACACCTTCAGTTTCTGACCAAAGGGGGGATTGGTGATCACCACACTGAACCGCCCATTTCGCCATGAAGCCGAGTTCAGATGCGGGAATTCCTTCGTCCAAGTGTGAGTGCGCACCGAATCGCCGCGCACGCAGTGCGCCGAACCATCACCAGCAATCTGCATGATAGCCTTAGTCAGCTTTAGGCCGATGGCGTCCTTCTCAATTCCAAAGACATGCGTTTGTGCCCACTTCGAAAGCTCGGCGTCGGACATGCTCGGCCTTTGGCGGCTCATTTCCAGGATGGATTCCACAAGGAACCCGCCAGTTCCGCAGGCGGGGTCCAAGATTATGTCTTCCCACTCTAACCGCATCAGCCTTACTCCAGCCTGAATGACGGCTTGAGGAGTGAAGTATTGGCCTTCGCCCTGTTTCAATGCTTCGCTTCGGAGGGATTGGAAAGCAAGCGCTACAGTAGAAACCCCCAAGTCAATCAACCGGAGGCCGGCAAGAGCTTCGACACATGCCGCAATTGTCTTGTCGCCAAATCGAAGCGTCTTGTCTTGTTCTGTGGTGAACGTATCTGGGTATAGATCGACAAAGCTACTGTAACGCTTCCTGATTTCCGATGCAGTTGTTGCAACAGATTCGCGCGTTCGGAACACCACAGGTTCCCTATGGTTCGACTTGGCCTGCTTGTCACTTTCCAATTTGAGCAGCAGCAGATTGCATAGCTGATCAAGTTGTTCTTCTCGCCGAGTAACGTTGTTATCCTCAATCACTACCTTGTCTAGCAGGTCGTCTACGACTGACCGGAACAGTTGCTGCGTGGGCGCAATCAGGTCGTCAAAGGTAGTCTTCTGAACCTCGGGCTTAATCTGTTCCCCTGGCCGGGGTATGTCCGCAATCTGGCGGCGCTTCAAGAGCATTCCGCCGTCAGGCTTTCGATAGATGAATGCTCCTGTGGCGGCCTTGTTGGGGTTGTTCGCCCAGATTCCCAATTGAACATGCGGCTCCCCAACAAAGTATGCTTCCAGTTGGGAAACGCCGGCTTCCTCAGTGGGTTGCTTGCATTCGATGATGAAAAGCAGATGGTGGGGATCGCCGCACTGTTTGACGGAATCGAAAACGGCAATGTCCACAGGAAAGCCGTTGAAGCTCTGTCCCTTCTCTCGCTTCGTCTGTTCAGAGGGTGACTTCGGGACGCGCCATTCAGTTTTGCCGAATATCATCTGTCCCAGCGACCAGCCACGATCAATAAGGTAAACTATTAATGGCCCGACTACCTGTTGCTGCTCGGGAGTGTCCTTCAACTTCTCCGCGATTTCCTTCCGAAGCGCGCCGGTCTTATCCGCTCCGTTGCTGTTCTTCTTCCTGGGCATGGAGGAAGGTTACTCCGATTGGGGCCTGCCGTCAATTCGGCCAGCCGGGGTTGCCTTGGATTTCATACGCTTTGCCCGGTGCCATGGCCTGGCGAAGCCTGGCCATGGCGAATCTGAGTATCAACTAACTGACTTCCTGTTTTTGGGGTCGA
>CAVXDC010000026.1:0-13117 GCA_963760365.1 uncultured Phycisphaerae bacterium | reverse complement strand
CCTCACCGCCGCCGGGGTGCTGACCGTCAATACCAGCGGCTTCCCGACGCCTTCCGTCACGCCGCACATCCCCCTGGCCACCATCGCCACGGGCACCGCCAGTGCCACCGGCATCGCCGGCCAATATGACCACACCGACATCACCGACTATCGCGGCAGGGCCTTCCTCCACGTCGCCGGTCTTTAAATAAGGATAACCGACATGCCCCAGGCTCTACGGGTCATTGACCATTTCTCCGAACTTTCCGGCCAGGCCACGCCGGCCCAGCTCTCACCGGCCGTCCTGGGCCACCTGCGCGTCTTCGACTGGCCGCGGATCGGGACGTCCAAGACGAACTTCATTGAAGGCACTGCTCCCCACCAGATGAGTCCTGAATACCCGATCCTGTATCTAGGGGCTGGTAATTCCGGCGTGGTGCGTTCGATCTTCTTCACCGCCCCGATGGCAAACTTCGACACGCACGTTTATCGCATGAGGGTCTGGACGGGCGCAGGCAACCTTCAAGATTTCACCGACCCGCCTTCGCAATGCCTACGGATGGACGTCCCCCTCAAATCGCTCTGGTTCACCTGGTTTCACAACCGCCAAACGGATGTCTATCCCACGGAATGGCTTTGGGTCGCCCCTCTTGCGGAATCCGGACTACTCGCTCCCATTCCCGGGGTATTCCAGTTTCTTCTGCCCATCCCATTTACCAACGGCATTCTCATCCAGGTTGGAGAAATCAATGACGAAGACGACTGGGTGCCTCTGGAGACCGCCAGCGCCTTCACGTGGACAGGGTACGAACTGGGAAGTCTTCCGAACTGGACTTATCAGAACTACCGACTCAAGGCGGCCTTCGTCGAGGCGATCACGAACGATCAAAACCCGACCGTGACGTTTCTGAACGAACCTTCCGGCGGCGGCGTCCTGGCGGGGATGCTTCTCTCGCAGCAAGGGCAGCAGGCTGACCAGGCCCCGGAATGGCTGGAAAACAATCTCAAGTTCAAATTCGACGGGGAGAGTTCGCCCGAGTGGCAGGTCTCCGGCACGGAGGACTTTTTCGGCAGCAACGGATACTGGTTCAGGTGGGGCCTGGTGCAACTTCCCCGCTGGGGATTATGCCGCCAAACGCTCTACGCTCCCAATATCAAACCCGCTTACGAAATGTATCGCTGGTTTGACCGCGATCCCGTCTTTTGGACGAATGGGGCCATCGGTCAATTCTCCGTTCCGGCGTACCACCACGACGTCATCCACAAGTTCCTGACCTTTTACTATCAGGAGCAGCCATGAGCCACACCCATAAACAAGAGTTGGTGTCCACCCTGGACGTAACGGGCGAAGACAACAACGACGGGACGGGGACGATCGCGATCCAGGCCAAGGATTCGATAGGTGCCAATCTTTCCAAACACTTCCTGGTGCGACTCTGGACCGGGGCCACCGATTTCGGAATACCGGAGGCACGAGGCACTCTTTCGATAACGACGGGGACATTGCTCAGGACACTAACCGCAAACGCCGACTGCGAGGTGCTCAGCAACAATGCCGGTTTGATCGTGATGACCGTCAGTGTCGATCCCCAACAATGCCCGAAGTGGGTGTATGTCATGGCCGAAATCAACGGTCGCGTTTACTCCGTCGGCATCGAAATAACCTACTGAGGACGGCGGACGATTGAAGCGAAAGGACAACGATGAGCTACACGCTATCCATCGGACTGTGCTGGGGGCGAGTCAGACGGGCCTATCCCTGCGGGCCAAGCTGGTCCAGACCAATGGGTCCCTGGGCGGTGAGATTTCCAGCGGTTTCGTGGAGATCGGTTCGGGCTTCTACCTGTGGACTTATGCTGATTTCCCCGCCGATTTCCGCGGCGGCGTGAAGTTCTACCCCAACGGCCAGGAGAGCGCCGTGGTGGCCTTTTGCCCAATAAATCCCCAAGAGGCTGAGTATCTGGACGTTGCCGTCTCTGCGGCCAAATCCTCCGCCGATGCCGCCAAGACTTCCGCCGACGAGGCCAAGACAGCCGCCCAGGCCGTGGATGAGATCAACATCGACTCCACCGGCGGCCAGTTGTCCGTCGCCAAGGCCTTGGAAGTGATCGTCGCCCGATGCGTGGGCAACTTGAGCTACCAGGACGAGACGGGCGTGGCCAGCTTCCTCGGCCGCGACGGCCAAACGGCCATCGCCACCGTCAAGCTTACCGGCGGAGGAAACCGGACGGAAAGCAGCATCCGCTAGTGCGTAGGGCGGAGTGCGTGGTGCGAAGAATCTCAATCGTCAATGGTCAAGTAGTTAATGAGCAAGCCCGCCGAACCTTTTCTGATCGAGCCGCCTGAAACCGAACCCGGGTGGATGGAGTGCCATGGGGGCCACTACCGCCTCTATCACGGCCTGGGAGACAGCGGGAACATCGACTACACCTCACCGGTCGCTTGGATGACCGGCGACATCCTAACCTTCTCCCTGCTCCTGCCGCTGGGGGATGGGGAAAGGCACTTCCTGGCCGCCCGCGCGGTATCGCCGGCGGGCGTGGAGGAACAGAACACCCACGTCGTCTGCTGCGTGGAGGTTGACCAGGCCAGCCGGCTGCTCCCGCCGCCCCTGGTTGCGGTGAGCGAACTGACGGCCGGTCTGCTGCCGGAGGGATTCACCCATGTGGGCTTCTCCTACCGTCCCCCGCCGGGCTACGCCGCCGCGGAGCAATTTGAGGTGCTGAGTGATCACGGCAGCGGCGCGCTGGACCTTCAGACTCCGCTCACCACAATCCAGGCCGGGACTTTGCAGGATTACGAAGTGGCCGTTCCGGCCGACGTCCTTCCTGCCATGTTCGCCGTCCGCGCATGCAGCCAAGGCCGCCAGGGGCCGGTGGGCCTGCCCGTTACTGTGACCGCACCACCGCTTGAGACGATCCCCATTCTGTCCTGAGAGACTCCCATGACGACGTTGACCCTATCCGCCACCCGTCGCAGCCACACAGTCCTCCGGCCCGTCCCGCCGGCGGTGTACGTCGAGGGCGTCCGGCGAAGGGATCTGAAGGTCCTGACGTGGGAGGTGCTCGGCCCGCCGACCTTCGGACGGGCCCGCCTTCTGCTGCATCCGGCCGCCCAGCCGACGCGACCGTTGCGGCTGGAAGGCACCAGCGAGCTGCCGCCGATTGGCTCATCGGTGCTGATCCGGCCGGTGGGGAATGGGGATGGTGTGAACTTTCAGGGAATCGTCGTGGCCCATCGCGCGGAGCTGAGCGAAAACGGTGAGCATCTCATGGCGGACGTTGAGCACCAACTTTCTGGGGCCTTGTCGGCAGCGATCACCCACCGCTGGCACGTAGCGGGCCAGACCCCCACGGACCTGGCCAAGGCGGCCGTCCGATTCAACGGCGACCTGCACAGCCTGGCGAGTCAAAACACCGTGAAGGTTCGCAGCCGCTCGTCCCGGCTGTTTGACGCATCGGCCTCGGCGCGGCGATGGACCGTCGCCGATGCCCTGGCCTACGTCTTCGCCACGGCCGTCCCACTCGACGTCCCGACGCCCGGCCTTTCGGAGCTGGCCGCCTTGGCGGGAACCATCGACTTGGGGACGTTGGACATTACCGGTCTGACCGTGGCCGAGGCCTTGACGCGTCTCGCCGCCCGCGGGGGCCTGGAGCTGCGGGCCGCCCGCCACGGCCTGGGGCTGGAGTTCTATCGGCCGGGGGTACCCACGCGAGCAGCGAGTGTCGCCCTCCAACCGGCCGGGGGAGTTTTCTCACCGTCGCGCACAAATTTATGGAAGGGCCAGGTCGTCATCCGCCGCCGGCCGGCCCGCCGCCCTGTGCTGGTCCTGGGCGCGGCGAAGCGCTATGAATCCACGTTTACGATGGCGGCGGGATGGGACACCTCGCTTCAGACCACGCGGTGGCGCGACTTCGTTCGCAGTCACTCGCCCCACTGGCTGAAACTGGCGGACGTGTACCGCAAGTGGGTGCTCAACGAGCACGGCTGGTACTCGGGGTCGCCGTGGAACCTGCCGACGTACGACTTCTCGGCCATCAGCGCGGAGGATTTTTGCCTCGTGCGTCCCCGGCGGCTGCTGCCGTGCCTCTCGTGCGACCGCAACGGCGTGAGCCTGGGCGTGGTGGCCGAGGTGCAGTGCGGGTCGGGGGCGCCCTGGCAGCGATGGCGCGGGCCGCTGTGGGTCAGCCCGGAGGAGAGCGCGATCTACCTGAGCGGAGACGCTCTGCCGGGGGATTTCTTCCAGGCGTCAGCCGACGAGGAGGCTTCGGTCCGCGTCACGGCCAGTGTGGAGGCCGACGTGCGGTTGACGGCCGAGGTGGCGGGGGACCCGTCCCAGGAGCAGATTGTCCTGGATGCTTCCGACCGGGCCCGATGGAACAAGGTGCACAGCAGTAGCATCTTTTTCGGCGACCAGGAGCTTCCCCCGCCGGACGAACGCGACGACTTCGCGGTCTTGACCGAGCTGGCCCAACGGCACGCCCTCGTCGCCTCCACCGCCACGCAGGCGGAGCTCGTGCTGGGATGGGTGAACGTCTCCTGCTTCGTCGGCGACACGGTGGACCCCATCCAGGGCCGGGCCATCGAGCTGCGCTCCAGCGCCAATCGCCAACCGTTCATCCGCGCCGTCCGCCACGACTTCGGCCCCGGCCAATGCACCACGATCGTCCTGGAGGGCTGACCATGAGCCGCACCGTGCCGTTCCGCGATTCGCTTTACCGCCTGGCCCAGGTGGGTGACGCCTTGGGCGTGCAGCTCGTCCGCATCCTGGAGGTTGTTCAGAACAACCGCTACACGGCCGTGCCGGTGGAGTTCGACGCCGACGGCGCCACGCAGCAGGTCCAGGAGCAGACGCTGACCGTCACCAACCTAGCCGAGCCGGCCGACCGGACGGGCGAAGTTCCAGCCGACACCGACGCCGTGGCCCTGGACGTCGAAGGCCGATGGATCGTGTTCCTGCGTCAAGAGGCGGCCGAGGGACCGCCGGCCACGTTCCCCGCCAAGGTCGTCTCCTCGCTGGGCGGGTCAGCCTACGGCGTCCTGGAACAGGTGTGCACCGGCGCCGGCAGCTTCGCCAACAAGAGCGGCGCCCCGCAGGTCACCGCACACAACCTGGCGGAGCTTTCCCTGGGACCCGGGGCGGCGGTGGACACCGGCACGATCGTCCTGGCTATCGCCATCCCCGACACGGGCAACCCGCCGACCACCCGTTACGTCTTCGACCATCCCGCCTACGCCAAGTATCTGGATTGACGCCCCATGTCTTATAACCCCGCATGGACCAATGGCGACGCCGGCGGCCGGCTGATCGCCGGACAACATCGCGTCCGGCTCTGCGACGCCCAGGAACTGGCGGCGGCGATCAACCGCCGGTTTCTGCTCACCTACCAGACGGCGTGGGACTTCAGCTCGCACCTGTATCCCCAGGCGCCGGTGCGGGAAGCCACGTTGGACTCGGCCTTGTACCCGCCGTTCGACCACTTCCGCGGCGCGATGACCATCGACGTGCTCAATCCCCCGCTCGGCACGATGGGCGGCCAACCGCCCACGCCCGCAGACATGCAATGGCTTTGGCCCGTCAACGATGGGGACGAAGGGAAAAGGCTGGTGTCCGGAGCGCCGGGGCCCGATGAGGTGGGGTTGCTGAGCAAACTCAACGGGACGGGACAGTGGACCGACGCCAACCTTCAACCCGCCGCCACGGCCATTCGGGCTGTGCACTTCAACGAGCTGCGGCAGATTGTGGAGTGGGTGCGCCGCGGCCGATGGGACCTGTCCATCTACTGGATGAGCGGCCTGTTTACCATCCTGCCCGATGCGGCCTGGACCCCCGGCGTGGTGGCCAACGATGGCACCAATGAGCTGCGGAACGTCGGGTACGCCGTCTTTCGCGACGACGCATCCCCCCCGCGCGGTCTGGTCAACGCGACGGCGCTGTCCGGCAGTTACCTGGAGGTGACCGCCGACGCCGACTGCACCGTGGAGGTGTTCCACTGCCTGCGGCCGATCGACTGGGAATGGCCATCCACCTGGAATGAATACAACCCCCACATCGGCGCCGGCTGGGCCAGCCCCGGCGGCACGGGAGCGGGAGATTCCACTTCCGTCGGGTCGGTGGTGCTGACGGCGGACGAACCCGGACGGATTACCGGAGGAAATCTGACGGCGGCCCTCCAGGACATCCTGAACGGGGCGGAGCAGAACTTCCTCATCCGCCGCCTGGACACCGAGTACGGCTCGGTCTCTGTCACGTCCCGCGTGGTCGTAGAGTTCGAGCTCGACACCCCGCCTAACTGACAAAAGTCCTTTTTAAGAAGAAAAAGGGGGGAACACTTCCCCATGACCGTCTTCGGCATCGTCACCGACCTGACCAACTTCGGCGCCGCCGGCCTGATGGGCGCGATGTGGCTGTGGGAGCGGCGGCTCAGCCGCACCCGCGAGCGACAGCTCAGCGAGGCCCACGGGCGCATCCTGCGCGACGAGCAGCGATTGGACTCACTCACCCAGGTGGTGGACCACAACACCACCGCGATGACGCGCTTCGCCGAGACGCATCGGCAACTCATCGACACGCTCAAGGACTTTATTCGGGAGCTTCAACATGGCAAGACGAACTAGAGGCTGGATTGTTCTGGCGGCCGTCGCGGCTGTGCTTAGCGGGTGCAGCGCCCCGTCGGCGACACTGGAGCTGCTCACCGTGGCCCGCCGGCGCTGACCGAGGCCAAGCAGACCCAGGCCGCCCAACACGAAGAACTGATGAAACAGATCGAGGCGCAGCAGGCGGCGCTGGACGCGGCCTTCGACGCCGACGTCGCCCTGGCCGCCGCGGGAGGCCTGAAAGACCCCAACGGCCAGCCCGTACCGTTCAGCCCGCAGTGGGTGATTTCGGCCCGCCGGGGCTACACGGCGGCGCGGGACGTGCTAGCGAGCCAGGTGCGGCAGGCCGACGCCGCCCACTCCGTGCATCAGGACAACCTCGCGGCCGCGGATGAGGCGCTGGACATGGCCAGCCAGCTCATCGTCGCACAGTGGAACATCGCCGAGCGCCTCAAGACGCAATTGGTGGCCGCCCAAAGGAGATTGACGAATGGCCAGTGAACTTATCGAACAAATCATCGCCCACGCCGTGCAGCAGGCCTACGACGCCTGGGCCGCCCAGCACCCCACCCTCGCGGCCGTCATCGACCGCATCGCCCTGACGCAGCAGGCCGCCCAATCCCTCCGCGACACCGAGGAATACCGCCAGGCCGTCGCCGATTACCACCGCGGCATGGTGGAGACCGATCTGCTGAACCGACTGCTGGACCTGGCCGGCCCCGTCCTGGCCAAGATCCTTCAAGGGTAGAGGGTAGGGTGTGCAACTTGCTGAAGGCCCGGCGTAGCTGCGGCGAAGCCGGGTTGCACACGCAAAGCCCTCCAACTCAGCCAGCAAGACAAAAGCGTCAATAAATTTTTTCCGCGTGCAGAACCTTGGCTCGACTGTGCTCGCCAAGAACCTGCACGCCCTACAAGACTGACAATTTTACGGAGGTTAACCATGCGAACGTTTCTGGAGCGCATCTCCTCGCGGAAGTTTCTGGTGGCCCTGGCCGTGCAGTTCGCGGCCGTGGCGGCACTGTTCTGGCCCGGCCACGAGAATCAGTTCAACGACGCGGCCGTCCGCATCGCCGCCCTGGCGGCCATGCTGCTCGTGGCCCTGGGCTACGGCCGCATCGAAGCGACATTGGATTCCTCGGCCGCCAACACCGACGATCTGCCCTAGCTAAGCTATCGTCGGTGTTCTGCCTTTCGATGGCAGTGGTACAATGCCGCCATGGCTGAACCCTTCGTCATTCACGCCCACAGCGGTTACCCCGGCAGTCCGCTGCATTACGACCTAATGCTCCGCCGCGGGGCGGTGCTGGCCACCTGGCAGATGGAGCAATCACCGCTGGAGGTCAAAGTCGGCCAATCTGTCCCCGCCAAGAAGATCAAGGACCATCGTTTAGTCTATCTGACGTACGAAGGGCCGGTCAGCGGCGGGAGAGGGGCGGTCGCGCGGCAGGACGAGGGAACTTATGAACTGCTGACTTCGGCGAGCTCCCTTCGGTCCGATCACTCAGGGTCGAGGACAGTCGAGCCGGCTGAGGAGGCCGAGGGGTGGCGCGTCCGCTTTGAAGGCCGGGGAATGCGGGGGATTTACCTGCTCCGGCGCGAGAAGGGCGATAACTGGTCGCTCGTTTGCGAGTCCGCCGGTTAATTAAGGTCAAGAGGGTTTTCGAGGGACGGGGGCCACGTGGACCGTGATCTGCCCGTCGCCCAGCTCGATGGCGGCCAGGCGGATGCGATGGTGGCGGTAGGAGCCTTCCGGCACGACCGGCTGGCCGTCCAGGGCGGCCAGGATCATCTGCAAGGCGTAGTTGGCCGCCACGGCCGCCAGGTCCGCCGTCGCCGCCTCGCCGGGAACGTCCTTGTCGCCGCGCTGGGTGGCGTGAAGGGCTAGGAGCTTGTCCCGCGTCTGACGCAGGGAATAGCGGAGTAGAACCCGCGGCACGCCCAGCCGCCCCATCCTTATGGCCCGCAGGGGCACGAACAGCCGACCTTGCTCATCCACCGCAGGCGACAGGTCGGCTGAGACGATCACCCCCCGCGTGGCGCGGACCATCAACGTCATCCTGCCCTCCTCGATAGCTACGACCGGGTCGGACAGGCCCGCCGCGGCCAGCATCTCTTGCACTTGGCCACTGTGGCCCTCCGGCAGCATGGCGGCGATCTCGTCCATCGAGGCGAGGTACCGGTTGAGCTGCTCGGCCGTGAAGGTGAACTCAAAGGCCGCGTTGGACTGCGCCCGGTCGTCGAAGTCCATCATCTGGTGATAGAACTGCTTGGCCGCCATCTGCCGCTCGTTGTAGTCCAACCGCACCGGCCGGTACTGGGACGGCGACAAAGCCATCAGCAATCCCAACGCGGCTGCAATCAGGGCGAGGGCGCCCACGACGACAAAGTACAGGTTCAAGCCTTTCGTAATTTTCGCTTTTTTCATGCGTCGATTTTCTCGATGTTTCCCAGCCAATCGTACGGGCGGGCCTTGCCGCCGGCTCCGTCCAAGTTGTACTCGCGTGGAAACTGTCCTAGAATAACAATAGAAGCACGGCATCTCCAAAAGGCATCTCTAAAATCCCGCAGGCGAGCGGTCCTGCGCCTTGCGGCCAAGGAACAGGGAGGTGAACCATGGGCGCAGCCGACTGAGGCCCAGATCATCCAGGGCATGAATGACAACCTTTGTCGGTGTGGCGCCCACGTTCGAATCATCCAGGCCATTCAGAGTGCCGCAAAGGCAATGAGAGGAGGGGAAGAAGGGATGAGAAGATCAACCGGCCAACACCAAGCGCCAGAAATGCAGAACTGTTCGCCCTCAGCCGGCGACAATTTCTGAAAGCGTGGGCGGAGGAATCATCATCTATTTTTCCTGCGGGGACCTGGAAGCCCAACGGGGACGGCCACCCGGCTACCAGGAACTGCCCCAGGACTTTAATGCCTTTCTCAGAATTGGATCAGTATGGGCGAGTCACTTGTTTCACAGGAAAGACAGAAATCGGCCAAGGAATTATAACATCTCTTGGCCCAGATGCTAGCGAGGAACTCATGTGCCTTTAGGCAAGAGCAATACGTACCTTAACCAAGCACGACAAAACCAATTGCTGGAGCGAGCGAGAATCTCATGAGAGAATGTCCGGTCGCACATGACGGCAGGGCGCTGAACCAGGTTTTCAAGTTCGCGGACGTTTCCCGGCCAGTCGTAGCCCCCGAGAGCCTGAAGCGCCTTGTCCGTAGAACTAAAGGAGCCCGGCCCATGTCCGCGGCGGCCTTGCGCGGAAGTGTCGCGAGCAGGATGGAGCCGGAGGAACTTCGATGGGGAGGACGTTCAGATGCAAGAAAAGGTCCTCGCGGAATGCGCCCTTTCGTACGAGCGCGAGCAGGTCCCGGTTGGTTGCCGCGAGAATCCACGTCCACCTTCCTTGAGTGTTGGCGCCGGACCATGCAGACTTCCCCCGTCCTGGAGGACGCGCAGAAGTCTGACCTGCATGGCGGGTGATCCTCGCCCGAATCTCGTCCAGAAAAATGGTTCCTCCTGTCGCGGTCTGGGAGTAACCCCGCCCCGGATCTCGACCGCGCCGGTGAACGCTCCCCGGTACGTGGCCGAAGAGTTCGTCCTCCAAGACTTGGAGTGCCGCCGCAATTGACTGGTACTGAAGGGGCCGGAGGCGCGAAGGGGAGCCGTAGGGACTGCCCGGGGCGAATGAGGCCCTCCTCGCCGGTTCCGCTCTCGCCGTGGATCAAGACCGTGGCCGGAGCGGCCCAGCTTTGGTGATTCGTTCGAATACGGCCACCATCGCTGCCGTATTCGCCGATCAGTCCGCCGGGAGGCTGGCGCCGCTGCCGTGGTCTCCGGCGGCGGCGCGGCGCAGATCGGCCCGTTCGAAGGCGCGCTGAAGGGGATCCTTCGTGAAGGGTCTGGGAGACGTATTCACTGTGCGTCTGCCTTGACGCCCGACTGTCTCCACGGTCGCGTACCCGGTGATGATCATGATCTTCCGTGTCGCGATAGTTCTGCGGACGCTGTACGGAGAAGATCGATTCCGCTGGTGCCCGGTTGACGTCTGCAGCGACGATGTCACCGGCGTTGATCCGAGGAACCCTCAGAGCCTCGGGTACGCCAGAGGCCGCGAAGACCGATCCTTGGCGACCGCCAGTATCTTTCGGAGCAGCTCCAGTGTGTCCGAAGTGTCGCTCGGCGACGAGCACACTCGTACTGGGGCTTGCGCCGTCCTTCGGATCGTGAGGCGCTGTCTTCATGGCGTCCCCGGAATCGCGAGTCCCCGTTTCGCCGCCCGCGTACTGTTCCCATCCCGGGAAGGGTGCGCGGGAATCGGAGTCCGAGTAGCTCCCCTCTGCCCGGAGAAAGCCTCTGATGTGGAGACGCTCCGCGGCCTCGCGATCTCTCGCTACTCGGCAGGCCCAGACCGGTCCCCTGCCCCACGCCTTTGGTCGTGAAGAAAGGTTCGACACCGAGCCATCATGATTCGCTCCTCATCCCGTGCCGTGTCTGCACCAAGCTGGGAGACCCTCTCGTCTGACCAGGACGTGCGAAGGGTGAGGCGGCTGCGCCTGGCCATGGCGTGGATGAAATTCCAGCACTAGGTCGACGAGGACCTGGTTCATGCCGTCGGGTCGGCGAGGATCTCCGGCAGATCCATGGTGCTTTTCTCTACCATCTCGATGCCGGCCTTCGCGCAGCGGCCGGCAAAGAGGGAGCCGACCTCCTCCACAACTCGATTCAGGTGCACGAGGCTCCATGGGCGAAGCCGGACGAAGCCGAGGAGCTTGCGCACGATCTCGCGGTGCGCGAGATCGTGCGCAGGCTCCTCGGCTTCGTCCGGCTTCGCCCCCAGTCGAGGAGCCTCGTGCACCTGAATCGAGTTGTGGAGGAGGTCGGCTCCCCTCTTTGCCGGCCGTGCGAAGGCCGGCATCGAGATCGTGAGGGAACTCGCCATCGATCTGCCGGAGATCCTCGCCGACCCGATCGGCATGAACCAGGTCCTCGTCAACCTAGTGCTGAACGCCATCCACGCCATGGCCAGGGGCGGCCGCCTCACCCTTCGCACGTCCTGGTCAGACGAGAGGGTCTCCCTTTCGGTGCAGGACACGGGCACAGGGATGGACGAATCCGTGATCGCTCGGATATTCGAACCTTTCTTCACGACCAAAGGCGTGGGGCAGGGGACCGGTCTGGGCCTGCCGGTGGCGCGAGAGATCGCGACGCAGCACGGTGGGACCATCCACGTGGAAGAGCTCCCCCCGGGCAAGGGGGAGTCTGTTCGACTCCGATTGCCGCGCCGCCCTTCCCCCGTGTATAGGGAACAGTGCGCGGGCGGCGAAACGGGGACTCGCGATTCGGGGACGCCATGAAGACAGCGCCTCGCGATCCGAAGGCAGGCGCAAGCCCCGTGCGGAGTGTGCTCGTGGCCGACGACGCTCCGGACACGCTGGAGTCGCTCCAGAGGATCCTGGCCATGGCAGGGATGCGGGTCTTCGCGGCCTCTGGCGTGCCCGAGGCTCTCAGGGTCCTCGGATCAACGCCGGTGGACGTGGTCGTTGCGGACGTCAAGATGCCGGGCGCCAGCGGAATGGATCTTCTCCGTCACGTCCGCGAGAACTATCGCGACACGGAAGTCGGCGACGATCACCGGGTACGCGACCATCGAGGGAGCGGTCGAGGCGGTCAAGGCAGGCGCCGTGGAATACGTCTCCAAGCCCTTCACCGAGGAGGAACTCCTTCAGGCCGTGGCGCGCGCCTTCGAACGGGCCGATCTGCGCCGCGCCGCCGCCGAGGAGACCACGGCAGCAGCGCCGCCTCCCGGCGGACTGATCGGCGAATCGGCGGCGATGGTGGCCGTGTTCCGACAATTGCCAGAGTCTGCGGCCGCTCCGGCCACGGTCTTGATCCACGGCGAGAGCGGAACCGGCAAGGAGTCCGTCGCCCGGGCAATCGACTACGGCTCCCCTCGCGCCTCCGGCCCCTTCGTGCCCGTCAATTGCGGCGGCATCCCGGAGGGGCCGCCGGAGAGCGAGTCCTTCGGCCACGTCAGGGGAGCGTTCACCGGCGCGGTGGAATCCAGGCGGGGTTCTTCCAGACCGCGGACGGAGGAACCATTTTTCTGGACGAGATCGGCGAGGTCTCGCCCGCCATGCAGGTCAGACTTCTGCGCGTCCTCCAGGACAAGGGCTTGCACGGTCCGGCCAACTGCTTAAGGAAGGTGGACGTGCGGATTCGCGGACGCAATCCTACCCGCTCGTCTGTACGAGCGCATTCCGCGAGGACCTTTTCTTCCGTCTGAACGTCCTCCCCATCGAAGTTCCTCCGCTCCGCGACAGGGGCGGCGACGTCATCCTGCTCGTGGGACACTTCGCCCGCAAGGCCGCCGCGGACATGGGCCGGGCTCCTTTCAGCGGACAAGGCGCTTCAGGCTCTCGGGGGCTACGACTGGCCGGGAAACGTCCGCGAATGAAAACCTGGTTCAGCGCCTTGCCGTCATGTGCGACCGGGAAGTCATCGACGCGCCCGATCTCCCGTCTCTCATGAGATTCGCTCGCTCCA
>CAVXDC010000025.1:0-11449 GCA_963760365.1 uncultured Phycisphaerae bacterium | reverse complement strand
CCCCGCCCACACTTCTACTTCCCCTTCAAGTCCGCTCCCGGTGACGTGTCGCTGGCTGGCCTACATCCTCATCAGCGTGCTGACCATGGTGGGCACCTGCAACGCCGTCAACCTCACCGACGGCATGGACGGCCTGGCCGCCGGCTGCGTAATGATCGGTGGTCGTCCGTGCTCATCATCGCGGGATACCGGCGTGGCGGCGTGGGCCAACTTGTTCCGGCTGCCCCTGGTGGCCGGGGCGGCGGAGATGACGGTCCTGTGCGGGGCGATGCTCGGCGCGTGCCTGGGCTTCCTGTGGTACAACGCCCACCCCGCGCAGGTCTTCATGGGCGACACCGGCTCGCTGCCGCTGGGCGGGCTGATGGGCTACATCGCCGTGGTCACGCGGCAGGAGATGCTGCTGCTGATCGCCGGCGGGGTCTTCGTGATGGAGGCCGCTCAGCGTGATCCTCCAGGTGGGCTACTTCAAGCTCACCCGCCCGGCCAGCGGCTGCCCGGCAAGCGGCTGTTCCGCATCGCCCCGATCCACCACCATTTTCACCTGGGCGGTTGGGCCGAGCCGAAGGTGGTGATACGGTTCTGGGTACTGGGGTTCATCTTCGCCGCCCTGGCGCTGGCGACGCTGAAGCTGCGTTAGGACGACGAGTCAAGACAAGGACGTTGAGGCGAACCATGGCAAGGAAGACTTCGGCGAGCTCCGTCGAGCCGTCGCAACCCATCGCTCCCCTGCCGCTGCGGGACAATTCCGCCGGTGCGGGTCTGATCCTCACCAGCTTGGCGCTGCTGGCCCTGGGCGTGGTGATGGTGCACAGCGCGGTGGCCTCGGTGAAGGAGCCTGGACCCTGGTACGCCCGGGCCGACATCCGCCACACCCTCTTTGCGGGCCTGGCCGTGCTGACGATGCTGGTGCTGTGGCGCGTGGACTACCGCTGCCTGGATGCCGGCAGACACGTGCCTTTGCTTCCGGCGGCCTTGCTGGCCGTTGCGGTGATCTGCGGGGTCTTGGTGTTCGTGCCAGGCATCGGCAGGTCGGTGGGTGGGCACGCCCGTTGGCTCCGCGTCGGGCCGGCCCAGTACGCCATCGGCTTTCAGCCCTCCGAGGTAATCAAGATCGCGCTGGTGGTCTTCCTGGCCACATGGCTGGCCAGGGCCACCACCGACAAGCGCGATTTTCTGCGGACGTTTGTCCCCGCTTCGGCGCTGATCCTCCTGTGCACAGCGGTCGTCATCACCCAGGACTTTGGCGCCGCTGTCATCATCGTCATCGCGGCCGGGGCAACGCTGCTGCTGGCCGGGGTGCCCTGGCACTATCTGACAACGCTCGTCCCCCCGGCCATCGGAGCATTCTACGTCCTGGTCGTCCATACGCCGCACCGCTGGCAGCGGATCACCGCCATGCTCGACCCCTGGTCGCTGACCAACCCCAGCGCCTATCAGCCCAAGCAGGCGCTGCTGGCCATCATGACTGGCGGCTGGTGGGGCAAGGGTCTGGGGGCGGGCATGCAGAAGCTGGGGTACCTGCCGGAGGACAGCACGGACTTCATCTTCTCGGTCTATTGTGAAGAACTGGGATTTTTGGGCGCGGTGCTGCTGGCCGGACTTTTCCTGCTGTGGATCTGGCAGGCCCGCAAGACCGTCGCCGTCGCCACCGACGATCTGGGACGGTTGCTGGCGGGGGCGCTGGGGTTCCTCATCGCCTCCCAGGCCGTGCTGCACGTGGCCGTGGATACCGGCGCCGCCCCCCCACCGGGGCAAGCCTGCCGTTCATCTCTGCCGGCGGCACGGCGCTGGTGCTCCTGGCCGCCGCCGTGGCCTTGATGGTCTCCGTGACGGCACATCGTTACGACAGGGCGTAGTTCGGAGTTCGGAATACGAAGTGCGGCTTGTCCGGCGTCGCCGCTTCGGCGACGCCGGACAAGCCGGAGGGTGAAGGGCGGAGGACTTTTGCGGCGGGGCGGATTTCGGTATACTCCCTTAGTTCCGCAAGGCCGGGAACACCGGACTTGGATTTTTGGACTCAAGGAGTGATTCCCATGGCACAAGCGAAGCGGCGGGCCGGCCGCAGGCGCTACGCGCAGGTCGGCATCGGCAGCCGCAGCGAGATGTTCACCAAGGCCATCACCGAGACGTTCAAGCAGTACGGCCAGCTTGTGGCGCTGTGCGACACCAACCAGGGCCGCATGGACGTCCGCAACAAGCAGCTTTCAGCCAAGGGCCTCAAGCCCGTGCCCACCTACCGCGCGGCGGAGTTCGACCGCATGATCGCCCAGTGCCGGCCTGACGTGGTCGTGGTCACCAGCGTGGACGCCACGCACAGCGATTACATCTGCCGGGCGATGGAGCTGGGCTGCGACGTCATCACCGAAAAGCCCATGACCACCGACGAGATCCGCTGCCGGAGGATCCTGGAAACCGTCGCCAAGACCGGGAGGAAATGCCGGGTCACCTTCAACTACCGCTACGCCCCGCCGCGCAGCCAGGTCCGCAGGATGCTCATGGATGGGGCCATCGGCGAGGTGCTCAGCGTGGACTTCTGCTGGCTGCTGAACACGCAGCACGGGGCGGACTACTTCCGGCGCTGGCACCGCCGGCGCGAGAATTCCGGCTCCCTGCTGGTGCACAAGGCCACCCACCACTTCGATCTGGTCAACTGGTGGATCGACGACCTCCCCCAGGAAGTTTTTTGCCACGCGTCGCTTTCGTACTACACTCCGGCGACGGCCGAGCGGATGGGCCTGCACGACCGAGCCGAGCGATGCCTGGTCTGCCCGGCCAAGGACCGCTGCAAGTTCTACATGGACCTGCGAACCATCAAAAACCACAAGCTCCTGTACCTGGAAAACGAGCAGGAAGACGGGTACTTCCGCGACCGCTGCGTGTTCTCCAACCAGATCAACATCTGGGACAACATGTCCGTCACCGTCCGCTATCGCCGCGGGGCGCTGCTGAACTACTTCCTGCACGCCTTCAGCCCCTACGAGGGCTACAAGATCGCCTTCAACGGCACCCAGGGCCGGATCGAGCACGCCGCCTGCGAGAACACCTACATCAGCGGCGACGGCACGGTGCCCGGCGAGCTGACCAAGGGCAACGTCTCGGTCACGCTGATTCCGGAGTTCAGCCCCCCCCAGGCCATCGATCCGCACACGGGCAAAGGCGGGCACGGCGGCGGCGACCCGGTGCTCCTGGCCGACCTGTTCCACCCCAAACCGCCCGCCGATCCCCTCCGCCGCAAGGCCGACCAGCGCGACGGGGCCTATTCCATCCTGGTGGGCGTGGCCGCCTGTCGCAGCATCGACACCGGAAAGGCCATCCGCATCGCCGACCTGCTGGGCGACGCGCCCATCTAGGCCGCGCGGACGAATGCGCACACGAGGCCGCGAGCAGGCTCGAACCGTGATGACCCCTCGCCAAAGGTACATCGAGACGCTGACGTTCGGTAAGCCCGACAAGGTTCCCTTCGTCCCCGGCGGGCCGCGGGAATCCACCCTCGCCGCCTGGCGCAATCAGGGCCTGCCCCAAGGCGCTCCTTGGCGGGAGTACCTGCTGGAAACGCTGAGCATCCAGGACGATCCGCCCCATCAAAAGAAGGTCGATCTGGGTGTCAACTTTCAGATGATGCCTCAGTTCGAAGAGAAAATTCTGGCCCACAAGGATGGCCACTATGTCGTGCAGGACTGGAAGGGCAACGTCTGCGAGATTTCGGATAAGTTCGACTTGAGCTACTTGCGGACGGCCAAGGACTTCGTCACCCGGCGGTGGCTCAAGTGCCCGGTGGAAACCCCAGACGACTGGGAGCAGATGAAAGCCCGTTACGCCGTGGACACCCCAGGCCGATTTCCCGACGACTTCGCTCAGCGCGCGAAAAGGGCTGCCGACCGTGACTACGTGTTGGGTTTTGGGACCGTTGCCGGCCCGTTCTGGCAGATGCGCGAGTGGTGCGGCTTTGAGGGGCTATGCTTCATGATGATCGAGCAACCGGGTCTGGTGGAGGAGATGGCCGCGTTCTGGACGGAGTTTGTGACCACGATGCTGGAGCAAATCCTTGCCCACGTCGTCCCCGACCAGCTCGCCTTCAGCGAGGACATGGCCTACAAGGGCAAGGCCATGATCTCCCCCGCCATGACGCGGCAGTTCTGCAAGCCCAGCTACGACCGCTGGTCGGCCCTGTGCCGCAAGGCCGGCGTGCCCATCGTGGACATCGACAGCGACGGCTACATCGGGGAGCTGATCCCCATCTGGATCGAAAGCGGGATCAACGTCAACGATCCGGTCGAGGTGGCCGCGGGGAACGACATCTGCGAGTACCGTCGCTTGTACGGCCGAAAGATGGCCTATCGCGGCGGGGTGGACAAGCGCGCCATGGCCAGGGGCGGCTCGACGATCCGCGCGGAGCTGGCGCGCATCGAGCCGGTCCTTCGCAGCGGCGGATACATCCCCTCCTGCGACCACGGCGTGCCCTCCGACGTCTCCTGGCCGAACTTCGTGGACTACTGCCGCCTGCTCGCCCAGATGACCGGCTGGCTGTGAGCATCCCCTTGCCCTCAAGGAAGGCGAATCGCTATGGCAGCGCAACGTATAATACGTCTCGTCCGTTTCCTGCCTCTGCCCCCTTTGGGAAGGACAATCATGCAGTCGCCTCACTCCTGGGTGCTTAGGACTCTCCTGGTGGTTCTGATCCCCGTGGGCATGGGGCAGGTGGCCTCCCAGGACACCACGCAGGGACAGGACAAGATTCGAGAGCAGCACCTGGGGGACGTTCGCGGGAAGATTCTGCTCGCCGTCAGGAGTGAAACCCCCCAAGGATGCCACCTGGCCCTTGTGACGAGCATCCAGGGTAAGCAAGTGGTCGTGGTCGACGGCCAAGCCGGCCCGGAGGTGGACGGGGTGATGCAAGGAACACTGACCTTCAGTCCCGACGGCAAGCGCGCGATCTATGTGGCCGGAAAAGGCGGCAAGCAGCTTGCGGTGGTCGACGGCCAAGCCGGTCCGGAGATGGACAAAGTCGGGAGTCTGGTCATCAGCCCCGACGGCCAGCGCGTGGTCTACCCGGCCATCCAAGGCGGCAAGCAGCGCGTGGTGGTTGACGGCCAGGCCGGTCCGGAAATGGACATGATCGGGAGTCTGGTCATCAGCCCCGACGGCCGGCGTGTGGCCTACTCGGCCAAGAAAGGGGATAAGTGGTTTGTGGTGGTGGATGGCGAACCCGGTCCGGAGTGGGACGGGATCGGGATGGGGACGTTGGCCTTCAGTCCCGACGGCAGCCACGTGGCTTACGAGGCCGGCAAGGGGGCCAAGTGGCTGGTGGTGGTCGATGGTCAGGCCGGCCCTGAGGTGGACGGGGTCAGGAGTCTGGACTTCAGTTCGGACGGCAAGCGCATGGCCTACTCGGCCAGGAAGGGCTCCAAGTGGCTTGTCGTGGTCGACGGCCAGATCGGACCGGAGGTGGACGGGATTGCCAAGGGTACCCCGATCTTCAGCCCTGACGGCAAGCGATTGGCTTACGCGGCCCAGAAAGAAAACAAGCAATTTGTGGTGGTTGACGGACAGATGGGTCCAGAGGTGAACAGGATCGGGCTTCCGGTCTTCAGCCCCGACAGCAAGCACCTAGCCTACGCAGCCGGCAAGGGCGCCAAGTGGTTTGTCACGGTGGACGGCCAGACCGGGCCGGAGGTAGACGGGATTGTGAAGGGGGCTGTGGTCTTCAGCCCCGACGGCAATCGCGTGGCCTACGCAGCCGGCAAGGGTGGCAAGCGGTTTGTGGTGGTCAACGGCCAGGCCGGACCGGAGATGGACACCTTAGGGACTGGGGGTTTCATCTTCAGCCTTGACAGCAAACACCTGGCCTACTCGGCCAAGATAGGCGACAAGTGGGTTGTCGTGGTGGACGGTCAGGCCGGGCCGGAAATGAACGAAATTGGAGAAGGGAGTCTGGTCTTCAGCCCGGACAGCAAGCACGTGGCTTACGTGGCCAAAAAAACTGCCAGATGGTCTGTGGTCATCGACGGCCAGGTCGGACCGGAGGTGGATGGGATTGGAACTCTGCCGACCTTCAGCCCCGACGGAAATCACCTGGCCTACGCGGTCGGCAGGGGCGCCAAGTGGGTGATGATGGTCGATGGCCAGGCCGGGCCGGAGGTGGACGGGATTGTGGAGGGAACCCTGCTGTTCAGCCCCGACGGCAAGCGCGTGGTTTACGCGGCCGGAAAAGGAGACAAGCAGTTTGTGGTGGTGGACGGCCAGGCCGGACCGGAGATGGACAGGCTTGAGGGAGGACCGGTTTTCCTCAAGGATGGGACGGTCGAATACATCAGTGGGCGGGGAAATGGGCTCTACCGGGTGAATCATCTCCCCTGATCGGTGGGAGCAACGCACGCACGACCGATTGTCCGGCCCAGGCCGCGGACCATCTTAGCGGAGAATCTGGAGCGGGTTGACGTAGTCGTCGGTCCACAAGGCCACGCGGTCCAGGCCCGTTGGCGGAAGAAGGGTCACCTGGTTCATGGCGGCGGTATCGACGATGACTCCCGGGTGGGCTAGGAGGATCCACATCGAGGGCACGGTGCCCTCCTCCGCCTTACCTCCGTCATAAATGCCCCCCCCGCGAAGGCCGAAGTGCTCGGCGAGTTTCATCACCACGGGCTGAAGGTTCAGATACACGCTCGAGGAGTGGACGGCCAGGACGCCGTCCTTCTTGAGATGCCGCAGGTAGGTTCCAAAGGCCTGCGTCGTCAGCAAATGCAGGGGCACCGAATCGCTGCTGAAGGCATCCAGCACCAGCAGGTCGTAGGCCTGATCCCTTTCCCGATCCAACGACAGCCGGGCGTCGCCCATGACCAGCTCCACCCAGGCCGGGCAGTCCGATAGATACGTGAAATAGGTCCGCGCCACGTCGCGGACGGCCGGGTTGATCTCGTAGAAGCGAATGGTATCGCCCTGACGGCCATAGGCGGCGATCGTGCCCGTGCCTAGGCCCACCACGCCGATCCGCAGGTTGGGGTAAGTCGCCAACTGCGCCAGCAATCGGCCGATTCCGCTGTGGGGTCCGTAGTAGGACCTGGGAACTTTCCGTAGGTCATCCCGGAGGAACTGAAGGCCGTGGATCGTCGTGCCGTGCTCCAGGATGTACCTGTGGAGGGCCGGTTTGTCGCTGTCCTGCTCCCAGACGGTGACCACGCCGTAGAAGTTGCGCCGGCTGTCAACGGCGCGATCGTAGGCCGTGCCCATCCGTCCTCCGGCCACGGCCACGCCGCAGACTACGAGGATCGCCGCCGCATAGATCCACCGGCGGCGGCGCAGACCCGAGGAGGCACTCTTGTCGGCCAGCAGGACGAACATGCCGCACCCGGCCAGGCCCAGGTTCAATTCCACGTAGCTGTGAAACACCAACGGCGCGACCACGGCCACCAGCAGCCCGCCGCAACAGCCGCCCAGGGCGATCATCAGGTAGTACCGCGTCAGCCGCTGCGGGGGCGGACGCAGGCGGTACAACTCCCCGTGGCACACCATGCAGCAGGCCGCCAGCGTCGCCAGGTAAACGCCGATCTCCAGGGTGATCGGCAAGGCCCGATGGACCTTGTTGACCAGCACCTCAGCAACGATGGAGGCCAAGAACACGACCAGCCAGACGGGGCGAAAATACCAGCGCTCGTGGTGAAAACAGACCACGAACGACAGCAGGTAGATGCACAGAGGGGGCATCCACAGCATGGGAATGGCCGCGACGTCCTGGCATATCTTGTTCGTGACCGCCAGCAGCACCACCGACGAGCCCGCGGGCAAGGCGATCCACAGCAGCACATCGCCCAGGCTCGGGGAGGCCGGGGACGGTGAGGCCGCGGGATTGTTCTCCTTCGGGCGGGGCGCGGCGGATCGGTGCCTCAGAAAAGCGACCGCCAGGATAATCTCCACAACGATCAGCACTCCCATCCCCACCGACCAGAGCCGGGCCTGGACGAGCCGGCTCAGCCAGGGCTCTATTACCAAGGGATAACTGACGACCGCCAGCAGCGAACCGGCGTTGGACAGGGCATAGAGCCTGTAAGGCAGCCCCAGCCCCCCGGTGCGTCCGAACCAGCTTTGGAGCAATGGACTGGTGGAGGACAGGGCAAAGTACGGCAGCCCCACGCTCGCAGCCAGCGTCAGCAGCACGCCCAGGATGGGGTGGACGCCGTTGGCCCAGACTTGCGTCGGCCGGATGGGAAGCGTCAGCGCCACCGCTAAGAGAATGGCTATGTGCAGGACGGCCTGACCCCGCGGACCCAGGAGACTGACAGACAAATGCCCATACAGGTACCCGCCCAACAACAAAACCTGGAAGAACAGCAGGCACGTCGTCCAGACGTCGCTGGCCCCGCCGAACCACGGAACGACGAACTTGGCCACCAGCGGCTGGACGGCAAACACGAGCAGGCCGGCGGAGAATACCGCCACGCCGTAGCCGATCCCCAACCACGTGCGGCCTCGCAGCCCGGTCTGTCCACTCAAGGCGGTCACTCGGAGTCCATCGTAGCCGCCGGCTGCTGCCTTGGCCAGTCGTCGGTGCGGAAAGGCGAGGCGGGCAGGCCTTCCTTGTTGTACAGGTTGCATTCAGGATTGTCGGCCCAGCCGTAACGAACCGCCACCGGCCGCGGCACGTCTTTACTGGAGACAATGACCTGATCGCCTTCAATCCTGGCCCGGGCCCAGACAAATCGCCTGTCGGCCCCCGCGACGGCAAAACCGGCCAGCGCATCCCCGTAGGCGACCAGGCCGGAGCCGACGTGTTTGAAACTCAGGATGGCTTCGTTCCCCTTGATCTTCATCCCCGCAAAGATCGGCCCGGAGCAGACCACGTCCTTGCCATAGACCGTTCCCAGCGCCGCCAGGGCCAGGCGTTTGCCCACGTCTTGCTTATCGGCGGGGTGAATGTCGTTGGCATCGCCGATGTCGATCGCGACGGCCATAGCGGTGCGGGGCACCGCCAGCGCCGCCAGTTGCGCCTCGCGAAGGCGGGCCCAGTCGCTATCCGTGGGTTCCACCGACCGCTGCTTGTAGTTGGCAAGCTGCACGAACAGGAATGGAAAGTCGCCCTGCCCCCAGACCTTTCGCCAGGAGGCGATCATGGCGGGGAACAGCCGGGCGTACAAGGCCGCCTGCTCGACATTCGTCTCGCCCTGGTACCAGATGACGCCGGCGATGGCGAACGGCGCCAAGGGGCGGATCATGCCGTTGAAATACACGCTGCCCTTGGGGGGCGGTTTTGGAGGGCTGGGTTCCTTGGGCGGCCCTTTGCCCTCGGCCTTGGCCTGCTCAGCCTCGGTCCGCCACTTGGCCAGGGCTTCTTCGAATTGCTTGACCTTCTTGGCCTGATAACTCTCCAGGCCCTCCTCGTACTTGGCCAGCGCGGCCCGGAACTCCGGGTCCTCGCTCAGGGTCTCTTGCGGCATCCACAACTCGATGGCCGATCCGCCCACCGAGCTATGGATAAGCCCGATGGGGACATGGCGATCTTTTTTTGCAAGAAGCAATTCGCGGCCGAAGAAGTAGGCCACGGCTGAGAAGTTGGCCACCGCGTTGGGCTCGCACACCGACCAGCGGCCTCTGACGTCCTCCAGCGGTTTTTCGGCGGTCTTCTTGGTCACGGAGAACAGGCGCAGATCGGGGTAGTCGGCCGCGGGAATCTCTTGCTCGGCGCCGGCGGCCTTGCGGACTTCCCAGAACATGTTGGACTGCCCCGAACACAGCCAGACCTCCCCGACCATGACGTTTTTCAGCGTGAGGGTGTTTTTTTCTCCGGCGACGGTCAACTCATGCGGGCCACCGGCCTGCATCGGCGGGAGTCGAACCAGCCACGAACCGTTGGCGTCCGCTTCGGCCGAGCGGCCGGTGCCGGCCAGGGTGACGGCAACCTTCTCTCCCGGCGTCGCCCATCCCCAAATCGGCAGCTCCCGGCCTTGCTGAAGCACCATGTTCTCCCCGATGATGGCCGGGAGTTTAACCTCACCCGCCGCCCCAACGGGCAGCAGGAGCGCCACCAGCGACAGGGCAAAAAAACCGATGCGCTTCATCGCAGATCGTCCTTTCACTCAAGAAAAATGCCACCAAGACCTCTTTTATCCCTCACACACGGCCTGGATCCAAGCCTCGGCGATTAGGGCGTGGCCGGAGGGGGTGGGGTGCACGCCGTCATGAAGCCAGTGGACCGCCGGCTGCCTGCACGCGGCCGCGGCGAACAGGCCGTCCAAGGGAACGTACGCGGAGGCAAACTCCACCGCCACCTGGCGCACGGCGTGGATGCGGGGATCCAGGTCCTGCCGCCAGGCGGCTCGGTCCAGGGGTACCGGCAGCAAAAACGGCTCGCAGAGAACCAGCCGGGCGGAAAGCTCCTGGTGAATCCGCGTGCAGATGTGGCGGTAACAGGTCAGGAATTCGGTCGTCGGGCTGACCATGTCGCGGTCGAACCGCCGCCAGGTGTCGTTGATGCCGATGAGGATGGATACCACGGTGGGCTTCAAATCCAGCACGTCGGCCTGGAGGCGCCTGTCCAGGTCATAGATCCTGTTGCCACCGATGCCGCGATTGGTGAAACGCAACTTGAGCTGCGGATACCGCGAAGTCAGGCTCGAGGCGATCAGGGCCACGTAGCCCTTGCCCAAAGGCTTGTCGCTCTCCGTTCGCCAGCCGGCGTCGGTAATGCTGTCACCGAAGAACAGGATGTGGTCGTCGGGCTGAAGGAGCATCCCTTGCCTTAATGTGCCAAGCGGGTGTCGAGAATCATGGGAAGGCTATTATGACTTGGCCACCACGCCACGGCAACGGAGGTTAGACAAGGAGCGTCTGCCACCGGTGGAGCAATCCGCCGGAGCTAACGGATTCAAAAGGCCCCTTCCAGCTTCACAGGTTCCATTATTTCCTCCCAGGACCACACTTGTCCTGAGTCAGCTTCAAGTCCCCCTCGATGTCTCGACGGACCCACAAGGCGATAAAGTCTCCATCCACCTTCGCGATGCGATAGTCGTAGGCCTCACGAAACTCTGGAATCTCACACAAGCGCACCAAGGCGGGACAGCCGCATTTGGAAAGCACGTCGTCCGGGGGGACCGGATGGTCCAACACGCCGGGGCCCAGGACCACTTCAGGTCGTCGTCTCAGGACTGAGGCGGCGTGGTGTCTCTGGTGGCCGCGAGGCCCGGACAAATCCGTCTGCCCCAGGTGCGCAATGTCCCAGTCGGTCAACCCCATCAAGTCGATGACCTGATGACCGCTGTAGTACGGCACCGCTCCGGCCTGTACCACGGCCATGCAATACGGCGAAGGGATGGCGGTCTTCGCCCACAAACCTATTCTCTTAGTACGCGCCACGTACTGTTGGGTACGAGCCGATGGATAGTCCCTGATGAAGGTAGTTCCAAAAATCACGGAAATGACGGCCAGGGCAAAAAGGGGTCTGAGAATGCGTTCGGCCTTA
>CAVXDC010000024.1:0-52747 GCA_963760365.1 uncultured Phycisphaerae bacterium | reverse complement strand
GCCGCCTGGCGGATGCGGTGCTCGAACACCGCGGTCTTGATCTTGGCCTTGCGGGTGCACTCGCGGGGGATCACGTCGGCGTACTTGGGGAAGTTGCCCTGCACCACGCAGCTGACCAGCACCGCGCGGGCAGTGCGGATGAGGATCTGGTTCTCCTCGATCCTGACCTCCAGCATCTCCTCCCCGCCGCCGGCCACCCGCTGGACGAGCGCCATCAGCTTGGCCGGGACGATCGCCGTCACGTCTCTGGCGGACGCCTTGGGCAACTGCCCTTGGCCTGGGCCAGGCGATGGCCGTCGGTGGCGACGAGCTGGAGCTTCTTGCCGCTGGCCTCCCACAGCACGCCGGAGATGGCGTAGTGGCTATGGGCCTTGGCCGTGGCGAACAGGGTCTTGCCGATGATGGCCGAAAGGGTCGCAGCCTGGACCTGGAAGTCGCTCTTGTCGGTGAAGTCGGGGAGGGTCGGGTACTCGGCCGGGTCGTAGCCGAAGACCTTGAACCGGCCGGCCGAGCCGCGGACGACGCAGGCCTCCTTGTCGGTCTCCAGCGTCAGGTGCTCTTCGTCCACCGACTCGCGGACGATCCCCGTTAATCGCTCGGCGGGCACCAGGGCCTCGCCCTCTTTTTCCACCTTCACGGCCGTGACTTGGTAGCGGCAGGAGGCCTCCAGGTCGGTCGAGAGCACCGTCAAGGCCTTGGCCGTGGCGATCAGCTTGACGCACTGAAGCACCGGCTTGGGCGTGCGGGTTACGACGATGCTGCCGGCCAAGGCCAGCGCCTCCTGAAGCGCCGCCGTCTGTGCGATGACCTTCATGGCGTACCTTCCTTATTCCTGCCTTAGGCTAAAAGGATGCAGTCGTCCGTGTATCGCGGCCTTTATACGCACCCCCTGCCGACCTTGCAAGAGACAAAACGACGCGGCGGGATTGCCGCAAGGGAGCGGACGGGTTACGATTTTCCGCCTTACCCTAGAAAGGAACCGCAAGTGTCGAAACGGCGAAAGACCCGGAAGCTGGAAACGCTGGAGATCGTCGCGCCGAGCAGGTCGGCCCACCGCGACGCATTGTTCGACATGCTCGCGAAAGTCTACTCCGGGCGGGGGGAAGCTACTTTGACCGCCTGGTGAGGTACCGCGGAGGGTACATCGACCACAGCCGCTACGACTGGTCCGCCGGCCGGATCGGCCTCCTGGGGGGACGGATCGTGACGCACTGGGGCGTGTGGGACTACCGGATGCGCATCGGCACGGCTCGCCTGCGCGTCGCCGGCATCGGCTCGGTGGCCACGCATGGGGAGTTCCGCAAGCGCGGACTGATGACCCGGACGGCCGAGGCCTGCATGGGAGACTTGCCCCGCCGGGGCTACGACGTGACGGTGCTGTTCGGCATCCCCGACTTCTACCGCCGCTTCGGCTACGTGCGGGCCTGGTCGGAGATGGTCTGGACCGTCAACACCAATGATCTGCCCAAGGAGCGCCCGGCCGCGAGGCTAATGAGGTTCAATCCGAACCGCCGGCGCGGCGATATCGAGGCTTTATACAACCGCCAGTACGCGCGCGTGACCGGCACGGCCGTTCGGCCGACCTTCCAGGTTAGCAAGAGGGGCAAGTACGAAGGGTATCTGTGGCGGGACGCCCGCGGGCGACCGGCGGGGTACGTCGTGATGGACCTTGGCGATATGCGCAAAGTCGCTGTGGCCGAGGCCGTCGGCCCGGCCGAGCAGATCCTGCGGGCCGTGGGTTCACTGGCGCGACGATTGCGCCTGAGCGAGGTGCGATTCCGCGGCCTGCCATACGATAGCGACCTGGGTAAGCGGCTGTGGTGGGGTGACTGTCGTTGCGAGTTCCATCACGCCAAAAGTGCCGGGCCTATGATCCGCACGCTCAACCTGCGGAGCTGTCTGGAGAAGATGAGCAGCGAGCTGTCGCGTCGGCTCGGCCGCTCGCACCTGGCCACCTGGCAGGGCAGGCTGCTGATTGCCGACCCGCGCGAGGGCGTGGTGCTGGACATCCATCGCGGCAAGGTGAAAGTCACCGACGAGCGTTCTGCCCCCCACGCCATCGTGGGCGGGGAGGAAATCGCCCAATTGCTGATCGGCACGGACGAACCTGGTGAGGTCATCCGGTTCGGCGCCATGAAGCTCCGCGGCGGCGCGGCCGAACTGGCCGAGGCGCTCTTCCCCAACCAGCATCCCACCCTTTGCGACTGGGACCGCTTCTGACGGGTAGCACAGGCGTCTCGCCTGTAAGGCTTCCGCGCGTCAATCGTAGTGCACGCACAGCAGCGTCAGGCCGTCGGGTGGGGCGGTGGGGCCGGCGTCGCTGCGCTGGCGCGAGGCCAGGATTTGCTCGACACGCTCTGTCGGCCAGTGTCCCCGGCCGATCTCGATCAGCGTGCCGACGATGTTGCGGACCATGTTGTATAAAAAGCCGTCGCCGCGGATGGTGACGTGGATTTCACTGCCGGCCTCGGTCACCTGGCAGCTAAGGATCCGCCGGATGGTCACCTCGCGAAGGTCGGCTGAGGAGGCAAAGCCGCGGAAGTTGTGCTCGCCCACGAGCCGCTCAGCCGCCCGCTGCATCGGTTCGACCTCCAGCGCCCGCCAGTAGTGATACACCTGCCCGCACAGCTCCACCGGCCTTTGCGGCCCGACGTGGATGCGGTAGCGATACGTCTTGCCCGCAGCCGAGCGGGCGGCGTGAAAACTGTCGGGAACCTCCTGGGCGGACAGCACCGCGATGTCCCGCGGCAGGCGGGAATTCGTCGCCAGGACCAGGCCGCTCATCGGAATGGCGAAGTTGGTCGTGTAGAAGTTGGCCACCTGGCCGGCGGCGTGGACGCCCGCATCGGTCCGCCCAGCCCCAAAGACGACCACCGGATGCCGCACCACGCGAAAGCGCCTCCTCCAGCCGCTGCTGAATGGTGTCAAACCCCTCCACTTGCCTCTGCCAACCGTGATACCCTGCCCCGTTATATGCGACCACCAGCTTGATATTGCGTCGGGAAGGCGATGCGGGCATTTCGGGAACTTGCTCGCTCATGGCGGGATTATAACGGGCAGAGGTCCCGTGGGCAGCCCCGGCGCGCCGGGGCTGCGCCGGGCCTTCGGCAAGCTGCCCACCCTACCGGACTGTCTTCACGGCCCCCGATGCCCCGCGGCTGGCCCCGGGGAGAGCAAAACCCCAAGGCCCGGGCTGAAGAAGGCTTGCAGGATGATGGAAACTAGAGAAAATGACAGAGCACAGACCCGCGATGGTCGCGGGTCAACATCATTTGGGGACTCCCGGCTAAGCAGGTGGATATGGCCAATCCCCGGTCATAGTAGTCGGCCATTATTGTTGAAAGGACCATGAATGAAAGCTAAACGCCTAATACCTGTCATTCTCGGCCTCGCACTGATCTTATTAGGGCTGTATTTAGTCTCTCAAAGCAGGCATCCTGTGTGGCTTGTGCCTTGTGCTATAGGTGCTTCGCTGGTCTACCTGGGCTACAAGCCAGGGCGGACCAGTACCATTGTTTTTGGGCATGCGTGCGTGGTGGTCGGCTGCTTCCTTACTACATGGGGTATCTATCTTCTACCGCACTCAGAACCAACGCTGGCGCATATCTTCGGCCGTCCCTTGTTCTGGGGACTTTTCTCCATATTTGGAGGGATTTGTGCCATCTATCACGGCTTTTGCAGATGTTGCTCTATGGGCCAATCCATAGGTAGTGGCCACGCGTCGGGGAGCCAGTAGGGCGGGAGGATTGTTTTCCGCGGAATTCCTGACAAAAAGCCCCCCGCCGCGGCGGGGGGAGAGTTTATCGGATTGCTGGTTGCTCGACCATCCCCATCCCCTCGCTGACGCGAGGGGCTTTCCTGAAATTCGCAACGCGCAACCCGCGATCCTCCTTCGCCCCTCGACAAGATCGGGGCTGCGGAGGACAAGTTTACGAGTTGAGATATTCCCGCATCGCGGTAGCGAGCGTCTGGAAGGTCCAGCGGCGTTTTTCGTCGTCGCATTCCAGCAGGGTCACGCGGTAGCCGTCGCGCTTGCAGCAGAAGCCCGTCAGCGGCACCACGCAGATGCCGGTCGCGCCCAGCAGGTAATAGACGAACCGCTGGTCGTTGGGGCCACCGGCGACCAGGTCCTCCACCAGCTTGCGGACGGCGGGGTTGTCGATCTTGAGCGTCTGGCGATTGTTCAGCGCGCCCGGCTCGAACATCACCGTCAGGTAGAACGCCCCGTTGGGGCAGTTGACCTTCACGCCGGGGATCTCGCCCAGCAGCGCGCAGGCCTCCTTGGCCCGGGCCTGGAAGGTGTTGGCCCGTTTTTGCAGGTGGGCCGGGTAGCGCCCGTCGCCCAGGATTCGCGGCACGGCCAATTGCGGCATGGTCGTGGAGCACACCTCCAGCCGCTTGCTCGCCAGCAGCGAGTTGACGTACGTGTCGAACATCTTGTCGCGGTGGCGGTTGAGCACCTCGATCCACCCGCAGCGGCTGCCCGGCCAGGGCACTTCCTTGCTCATCCCGCGCATCACGATGCCGCAGACGTCGCCGATCACCTCCGACAGGTGCAGCGTCTTGTGGCCGTTGTAGACGATGTGGGTGTAGATCTCATCGGCGATCAGGAACAGGTCGTGCTCGCGGGCGATGGCGACGATCTCCTCCAGGACCGCTCTGGGATAGACGGCCCCGGTGGGGTTGTCGGGGTTGATCAGCAGGATGGCCGCGATGGAGTCGTTGTACTTGACCTTCAGCCGCAGGTCGTCCAGGTCCGGCAGCCAGTTGTTGTAGGGGTCCAGCTCGTAGGTCAGGTGCTCGTAGCCGCTGTGGGCCGCCTCGGCCGAGGAGTGCGTGCTGTAGGCGGGCGTGGGGCCCAGGACCCGCGCGTTGCGGGCGAGGAACCCGTACACCTTGGCCACCGCGTCGCCGATGCCGTTGAAGAAGATGATGTCGTCCGGCGTGACCTGCGCCCCGCCGCGCTTGTTGACCTCCTCGGCCAGGAACTTCCGCGTGGCCGGCACGCCCGCGGTGTCGCAGTAGCCCCAGGAAAGGTCCTGGTCGACGATCTCGCGCATGATCTGGCGGATCCACGGTTCGATCTTCTCGCCCTTCTGGACGGGATCGCCGATGTTCTCCCAGGTGATTTCCAACCCCAGGTCGCGGAACTTGTACGCCACCTGGACGATCTCGCGGATCGCGTACGTCAGCGAACCGGCTCCGGCGTGGACGATGTTTCTGCGCATGGTGGTGCGCCTCCGATGATTCCTTGTTCTCTGTCGGCCAAAGGCCTAAGGCCGCTAGAGCCTCTCGGCGATCTGGACGGCGTTGGTCGCGGCCCCCTTGCGAATCTGGTCGCCGCTGACGAACAGGTCGATGCCGCAGCCGTCCGGCTGAGAGATGTCCTGGCGGATGCGGCCGACCAGGATGTCGTCCTGGTTGCTGGCGTCCAGGGGCATGGGGAAGTAGTTGTTCTGCCGGTCGTCGATAATCTTCACGCCCGGGGCTGAGGCGAGAATCTCCCTCACCTGCGCCTCGGTCATCGGACGTGTGAACTGGAGGTTGATTGCCTCGCTGTGAGCGCGCAGGACCGGCACGCGGACGCAGGTGGCCGTGATGAGCAGCCCCGGACAATGGAAGATCTTCCGCGTCTCGTGGACCATCTTGTTCTCTTCCTCGTTGTAGCCGTTGTCCGCGATGGCGCTGTTGTGGCTGAACAGGTTGTTGACGATGGGGTGGGGGAACTTCTGCTTCCGCACCGGCTGGCCGGTCACGAAGGCCTTCATCTGCTCGGTCAGCTCCCACATGCCCCAGGCGCCCGCGCCGCTGACGGACTGGTAGGTGCTGGCCACGATTCGCCGGACCGGATTGACCTGGTGCAGCGGCCAGACCGGCACGTTCATGACGATCGTCGAGCAATTGGGGTTGGCGATGATGCCCTTGTGCGCGGCGATGTCCTGGGGGTTGACCTCAGGCACCACCAGCGGCACGCCGTCGGCCATGCGGAAGGCGGAGGTGTTGTCCACCACGATGGCCCCGGCCGCGACGGCCAAGGGGGCGAACTTCTTGGACACGCTGCCCCCGGCCGAGGCCAGCACCAGCTCGATGCCCGAAAAACTTTTTTCGGAGAGTTCCTCGACGATCAGCTCCTGGCCGCAGAAGCGCAGCTTCTTGCCGGCCGAGCGGGAACTGGCCAGCAGCTTCAAACTCGCAAGGGGGAACTTCCGCTCCTCAAGCACCTTGAGGAACTCCTGTCCCACGGCGCCCGTAGCGCCCATGATGGCCGCACGCCAAACCATGACCACACCTTTGATAACGCTCCCGACCGGACACCCAGCCGGAGAACAGCGCATAATAGCATGCCCCCGCCGAACCGTCCAACCGTTTTCACAGCAGTAGAGTAGGCCTGGCTTGAAGGCAAGGCACTTGACTTACCCTAGCACAGCTCGGATAATGCCTTGCGCGGTTCTAGGGTTGCTAAGTTGATGGTAATCGGGAAAGTCTTCCAGTTGGGCGGGAGTTGTCGTTTTCAAGGAACTCAGAGTAGTCATTTGTTGAGTACCTAGAACAATTAAGGACCTCCTATGAACAAGCTCCTTGTAACTGGAGTGGCCATAGGACGCGGAGCTGGAGTTTCCGCAGTCAGCAACTACGACCTGGACTGGTTGATTCATTACCCGTCAGTCCTACTTTGGGCAGACCGCATACTTGTTGCGGACACAATATGGGATGTGGTGAAAAACGAATCGTATCCCCATCCAGAGCTGGCCCGATGTTGCAAAATCATTTTCGACACGGCCAAAGCGGAAGGAATTGTAGAGATTGTGAAGCCTTCCAAACTTATCAATGACACACTCCAGGAGTCCTTCTTCTCCAAGATAGAACACGATATCGATCAAATGAAGCGGATATTCCCGGATAAGGTCTCTGTGAAGAGTTTAGGAAAAGACGGACTAGAAGGTCCCGATGAAATTACACTTGATGGTAACCAGTTCTGCTCCCCGTACTTATGGGCAGTCTACGCAAGCCTCTTTTTAGCTAGGGCGTGGCGTGCCAACTGCCTGTTCGACCAACGTGTTCTGGATTATCTCCGGTACAAATTCGGGATATCGGCCTTTCCAAAGGAGGCAGATGTTGGGAGGGTGAAATGCTTTACCACTGTTTTCGAGAGCTATCTCCCCAATGACCCTCTGATCCCGGACTATGCTTTTTATGGGCAAGGATGTTGTTCGACTTGCAAGCATGAAGACAAGTGCAAGGGCTCCTATCTTTCAGACCTAGAGAAACGCATGGGTACGCTTCTTCGTTGGCGTGACTATGATGAGATTCATCAAGTCAAAGCTGTCGTGAACTCTATCGTTGCAAAACGGGACAAAGCTGGCGCTGCGATCGACGCGGAGGAGGTTGCCAAGTCGTTTCGAGAAAAGCAGAAGAAACTCCGAAAACTCACCAAGGCAGCCTTTCCCAAGATAAAGCGATGGGCGAATGTGAGCACTATGTTGTCAATTCCTCTAGCAGTAGCTGGGCTAGTTACTGGTTCCTCGATCGTTAAGTTGACAGGTGCGGGGGTAGTGGGAATGGCCCAGCTCAGCAAGGAGTATGTAAAGTTCCTGGAGTCGAAGTATAGTTGGGTTGGGTTCCTGCAGAATATGTCTGTTCCCTGCGAGGAACGCAAAGAAAACTAGCAAAAGGCAACGGGGTAGCAGAGGCGCCTTCCTCTCCATGGTCACGGGGAATCGGCACCAGTGGGGTAATTGCCCACGAACGCTCGTGCCGACACGGGCTGGGCGTGGTATCCTATGGTCGCGGTTGCAGGGAAGTCGCCCGTCGTCGGGGATGGCGGCGGGATGGAGCGGACATGGAGAGTTACCTCACGGCGGAGGTCTCGGCCTCGGCGGTCCGGTGGAACCTGGCACTGCTGCGGCAGCGGCTATCGGGCGGCGCGAAGCTGTGCGCGGTCGTCAAGGCCGATTGCTACGGGCACGGAATCCGGCCGCTGCTGGGCGTGATCGCATCCGAGGCCGACTGCCTGGCTGTGACCACACCGGAGGAAGCTCTGTTGCTGCGGAAGCTGGGGTACCAGCGGCCGGTCCTGATGTTTTTCTCCGCCTGCGCCAACGCCAACGGGGCCGAGCGCCGCGAGGTCTTGGGGGAGCTGATCGCCCGCCGCGTGACGCTGACGGTCGCCGCCGCCGCGGAGCTTTCAGCCGTGGAAGAAGCCGCTAAACGGATGGGAACTCAGGCGGCGGTGCACGTCAAGGTCGATAGCGGCATGGGGCGAAGCGGCGCCCCGGCTGAGGATCTGGCGGCGCTGGTCGAGCAGGCCCGCGGCCGGGCGGGCGTGAGGCTCTCGGGCATCTACTCGCACTTTGCCACGGCCGATGAGATCGACAAGCAGTACGCCCGCGAGCAGCTCGCCCGCTTCCGCAAGGCCGTCCAAGCCGCCGGCGGCGGGGCGGGACTGACGCTCCACGTGGCCAACTCGGCCGCGACCATCGACCTGGCCGAGACGCACCTGGACATGGTCCGTCCAGGCATCGCCCTCTACGGCTATCAGCCTTCCGATACCATGGCCAACCGCTTGCCCCTTCGCCCGGCCCTGCGGCTGGTCGGCACGCTGATGCAGATCAAAAACCTCCCAGCCGGCAGCTCCTGCGGCTACGGGCGGACCTGCACGCTGAATCGCGACAGCCGCGTGGGCCTGGTACCGATCGGGTATGGTGATGGCTACCTGCGGAGCTTCTCCGACCGCTCGACGATGCGCGTGGGCGGGCGCGACGTGCCGGTCTGCGGGCGGGTGTCGATGGACCAGGTCACCATCGACTTGACGGATGTGCCCTCGGCGCGGGTTGGCGACCCGGTAGAGATCATCTCCACCGACCCGGCCGCCCCCCACAGCGTGGAGAACCTGGCGCGGCTGGCGGGCACGATCCCCTATGAGATCACCTGCCGCCTCGGTCAACGCGTCCGGCGCGTCCTGGTTGACTGAACGACCCCATTGCCCATATCCAACTCGTACTTCCAAAAAGTTTATTCCTGGTAGGATTCCCGTAAGAGGCTTGTAATTATTAGATTATGAGTTTTTCCCTTATTACCCATTTTAATATTGACTTAGTAGACTAATGTACTATAATACTAATACAATGATTGAATTCAGGCTGGACAAACAAAGTTACGTCCCGTTTTACAGACAGATTGTGGACATCATCCTGTCGAGCGTGTCGGCTGGGACGATCCTGCCCGGTGAGCGTTTGCCGACGATTCGGGACTTATCGGTGAAGCTGGAGGTCAACCCCAACACGGTCGTCAAGGCCTACTCGCAACTCCAGATGATGGGCGTGCTGGACACCGAGCAGGGATCGGGTGCCTTCATCCGGACCGCGCCGGGCAGTCTCCTTTCGCCGGAGGATAAGGCCCGCGCACTGGAGGCGCTGTGCCGCGATTTCGTCGGCCGGGCGCAATTGCAGAACTTCACGCTGGAGGAGGTCATCCACTGCCTCCAGGGAATGCAAATACAAAAAGAATCTCCGGGAACGGAAAGGAGATCATGACCATGCAACCGACTCCATTCGGAAGGGAAAGCCCCATGAACGACGCCTTGTCACAACTGGAAAGCGAACACGCGTCACGGCAGTTCCAGCGGATCAAGACGCGCTCCCCCATCACGTTAGTGGCGGTGCTGATCCTCATCGCCGCGGTGGGCGTGGGGTTGTGGCTCCTTCATGGCGCAAGGGAAACGATGCTCGTTCCGGCCGTCGCCGTCATCGGCGGCGGAGCGATTCTATCGGGGTTATGGATGATGTCGGCCCAGATGCTGGCCGAGTGGGACCGGGTGGTGGTGCTGAGGTTGGGTCGGTTCCACTCCGTCCGCGGGCCGGGGTTCTTCATGATCGTCCCGTTCTTTGACAGCATCGCCCGCATCGTGGACATGCGCGTCCGGACGACCAGCTTCTTCAGCGAGAACATGCTCACCAGCGACACCGTGCCGGTGGACCTCGACGCGATCGCCTTCTGGCACGTCTGGGACGCCCAGAAGGCGATGCTGGAGGTGGAGAGCTACTATCGGGCCATCACGCTGGCCGTGCAGACGGCCCTGCGGGACATCATCGGCGTGCACAGCCTGGCGGAGATCCTCGCGGAGCGGGAGAAGATGAACCAGACCCTCCAGAAGGTGCTGGAGGCCAAGACCGAAGGCTGGGGCATCAGCGTCACGTCGATTGAGATCCGCGACATTGCCATCCCCGAGCACCTCAAGGACGCCCTGAGCAAGCAGGCCCAGGCCGAGCGCGAGCGCCAGGCCCGGAACATTCTCGGCCAGGCGGAGATGGAGATTGCCCAGAAGTTCGCCGAGGCGTCCAAAGGGTACCTTCAGAACCCCATCGCCCTTCAGCTCCGCGCGATGAACATCGTGTACGAAGGCATCCGGGCCGGCGGGTCGCTGATGCTGGTGCCCAGCTCCGTGCTGGACACGATGAACCTCGGCGGCCTGGTGGCGCTGGCCAAATCACAGATGCCGCCCAAGCCCGGACCGCCTGCAAAGACGGACTGACCTCCACGTTGCGGATTGACTTCGGTGAGCTTAGTCAAGCCGCGATTTTCGGATTGCGGATTGGCTGGTCGATGAGGGGTAGCTCAGCGCGAACCGCCGCGACGTAGTGACGTATTATCCCTAAGCAGCGACAACCAACGAGCTGGGCGTTCGTCTCCTTACCCCCAGCGTGAAGTGACAGCAGGCCCGCTCTCCCTCCGGCGGGTCTGCACTTTTTGCCAATTCGTCGACTCGGTAATGGTTTGCTACAGACCGCCCTTGCGTTTTCGGCCGGCAGGGAGGCCCAGGCGTTCCATCACCTGCTGGAGGTCGGCCCAGACCTTGCCGCGGACGTCGGCGGTGTATTGCCGCAGGACGTAGGCCGAGTGGAAGGTCGGCATGACGTCGATACCGCCCAGGCCCGGGGCGATGGGCGGGAGCTTTTGCCACTGCCCGCGAAGCTTGGTGATGCCGACGGTTGTGTCCAGCAGGTTCTGCGTGGCGGGGTTGCCCAGGGTGACGATGACCCTGGGCGCGAGGATCTGGAGCTGGCGGACCAGGTAACTGTGGCAGGCCATCGCCTCCTCGACGGTCGGGGCGCGGTTGCCGGGCGGGCGGCACTTGACGACGTTGCAGATGTATACGTCCTGCCGCCGCAGCCCCATCGCGCCGATCATCCGGTTCAGCAGCTCACCCGCCCGGCCCACGAACGGCCGACCGGTGCGGTCTTCTTCCTCGCCCGGACCTTCCCCGATGAACACCAGCTTGGCCATCGGGCTGCCTTCCCCGAAGACCGTCTGCGTGCGATTCTGGCTAAGGCAGCAGCGGGTGCAGGCGCGGACCTCATTGACGTCGATGGTGGCCAGGGCCTGGGCTCGCTGCTCGACCGTCATCTTCGTGCCGTCGGGATAACTCTGGCCGGCCGATGGGGCCTCCTGAGCGGCAAAGAGTGGCAGCGGATTGCGCTCGGCCGGCAGGAAAGAGCCGCCCAGGAGCAGTTCGCCTTCCAGCAATTGCCGCGCGGCGGCCAGGAGCGTGTCGTGTTCGTCCGTCATGGAGGGCATTGTATCGGATTTTCCCAAAGGATGTTGTCGAGTCTGGCAGACACCCGGCCGTCCTTTTGCCCTTCCATGGTGACTAGGACGACTTGGCCTGGCTGCACGTCCCGGCCGGTCAGTTCGACGGTGAAGTATCGGTCGGTCCGGGCGATGAACTGTCCGTCGGGACAGGATCGCTCGACGAGGGCCTGAACTTGCTGGCCCAGAAAGCACTGGCGATAGGCGGTGGCCAGGGCCTTCTCCGTGGCCGCCAGCTCGGCCATGCGGGCCTTGACGACCGGGGGCGGCGGCGCCTCGTGCCGGAATCCCCAGGCCGCCGTGCCCTCGATGGGACTGAAAGGGAAGGCGTGGATCTTGGCGAAGCCCGCCTGCTTGGCGGCCGACAGCGTGGCGGCGAAGTCGGCCTCGTCTTCGCCCGGAAAGCCCACCAGGATGTCCGTGGTGATGGCCGGGCGGTCCAGCAGGTCTTTTAGGCGGGCAACGGTTTGGAGGTATTGCTCGACGGTGTACCGGCGGTTCATCCGTCGCAGGAGGCGATTGCTTCCGGACTGGAGCGGCAGGTGGAAGTGCGGGGCCAGGTTGGGCGACTGGCGGCAGGCGTTTAAAAAGTCCTCGGTCAGGTCGCCGCACTCCAGGCTGGACAGCCTCAGCCGCCACAGGCCTTCGAGGCCGGCCAGGCGGCGGATCAGCTCAGGTAACTGCGATATCCGGTTGTCGCCGAGGGCGGTGTCCCGCCCGTAGGCGCCCAGAAAAACCCCGCACAGGACAATCTCCCGGTGCCCGGCGGCGACCAGGTCGCGGCACTCGCGATGGACGGCCTCGAGCGGTCGGGACCCCATCCGGCAGCGGAGGTAGGGCACGATGCAGTAGGAGCAGAAGGCGTCGCAGCCGTCCTGGATTTTCACCAAGGCCCGGTGGCGGTGGGGGAAGCTTTTTAGCCCCGGCAGGAGGGCGGTGGCAGGGGGGAATTTCTGCTTGACCGCAGCCTGTCGGCGTGATTGGATGGAGGCAGGTGTGGAGGCGGGCAGACAGGAGGCTGCGGGAGGTGCCATGCACGCGCCGCCTTCGCTCAAGGATGATTGTTGTTCCTGCCGATGCAATCTCACGGAAGCCCGGTCGGCACCGGCGGCCGCTAAGGCCACCGCGCGAGCGACCTGGGTGGAGAGGTTATCGTGATGGCCGGAGAAAACCGCCCTTTGCGGTGGCACTCCCTTTTGCGCCAGCAGCCGGCCCAGGCGATGGGCGTCGTAGTCGGCATAGCAGCCCGTGACCAGAACCGCCGCGCCGCGGGAGCGTCTAACCTGTCGGGCGAGGGCCCGGCGGCTCTTGGCCATGGCCGCGGCGGTCACGCAGCAGGTGTGGACGACCTCCAGCTCGACCGGCTCGTCCAGCGGCGCGCGGGCGTCAGCCCCGCACGAACGAGGGCCTCGCCCAGGGCGGCGCTTTCGTACTGGTTGACCTTGCAGCCCAGGGTGGTGATTCGGAAGCGCACGGTGGCCGATTCCGCATCGCCGCAGGCAGGCCAAGCGGCCTTGGCGGCTTTGCTGTACTGAAACAGGGACGCTATTATACGCTTGGACTTCGGGGCCCGCGAGCTGGAAGTGCGCCCAAGGAGCGCTCATGGCGACCGTAACCAGCGTGTGGGGGATTGACATCGGGCAATGTGCGCTGAAGGCGTTGAAGCTGCGCGACGTCGACGGCGTGTTGCAGGCCGAGGCCCTGGACGTCATCGAGCACGCCCACATCCTCTCGGAGCCCGACGCTGACCGGGTGCAGCTGGTCCGCACCGCGCTGGAGACGTTCCTGTCGCGCCACACGGTCGTCGGCAGCCTGGTGGCCGTGGCCGTGTCGGGCCAGAGCGGCTTCACCCGCTTCGTCAAGCTGCCCCCCGTGGAGAGCAAGAAGATTCCCGACATCGTGCGCTTCGAGGCCGAGCAGCAGATCCCCTTCCCCATCGCCGACGTCATCTGGCGGTGGCAGGCGTTCCAGGACCCCAACGGGCCGGACGTGGAGGTGGGCATCTTCGCGATGAAGCGGGTCGACGTGGCCGAGATGCTCGACCACTTCGACGAGGTTCAGCTTTCCGTGGACGTGGTGCAGATGGCACCGCTAGCCTTGTTCAACTTCATGACCTTCGACGAGCAATTGGCCACCGACGGGGCGACGCTGCTGGCCGACGTGGGGGCCAACAAGACCGACCTGGTCGTGGCCGACGGGCCGAGGATCTGGACGAGAACCATCCAGATCGGGGGCAACGACTTCACCGCGGCGCTGGTCAAGGCCTTCAAACTGTCGTTCCCCAAGGCCGAGAAGCTCAAGCGCAGCGCCGCCACCAGCAAGTACGCCCGGCAGATCTTCCAGGCCATGCGCCCGGTGTTCAGCGACTTGGCCCAGGAGATTCAGCGCTCGGTGGGGTACTACACCGCGATGCGCCGCGAGGCGCGGTTCAAGAAGGTCGTGGGACTGGGCAACGGGTTTCGCCTGCCGGGGCTTCAGAAATTCCTGGAACAACAGCTCAACGTCCCGGTCGTCCGCGTGGACAGCTACAACAGGCTGACCGGTTCCGGCGCCGTCAACGCCCCGATGCTCAACGAGAACGTGCTGTCCTTCGCGGTGGCCTACGGGCTGGCGCTTCAGGGGCTGGAGCTGTCGGCCGTGACCACCAACCTGCTCCCCGACGAGATCGTCCGCCGCCGACTGTGGGGGCGCAGCGCCCGTGGTTCGCTGCCGCCGCGGCGGTGGTCCTGGCCGCCCTGGCCACCCCCCTGTATCGCACCTTCAGCGACCGCGCCGTATTGGCCCATGGCGAGTCCTTCCGCGACGCCGAAAGCATCACGAGGACTCTGCGAGATCAGAGCACCAAATACGAGGAGATGATCCAACGGGCCGGACCGGAAGAAGAGCCGATCAACAAGTATCACAAGCTGTTCGCTTACCGTAACTATTGGCCGGAGCTTCAGTCGGTGCTGTCGGCGGGTTTCGATTCGGCGTTCGGCGCCCAGAAGTTCTTGGAGGACTATGCCGCCGCCCCGGACGAGACCCTACGCCAGAGAATCCTGAATGAGCTTCGCCGCAGCTACCCCGTCCGCACGAACCGGGCGATCGTCCTCATCCGCCAGATGGATGTGACGCCGCTGCCCAGCGTCCAAGGCAAGACAGCCTCGTCGATGCTGCGGCGCGGGCGGCGCCGGTGGGGCGGTGCCTTCCGTCACCCGAGGCCCCACGGCCTCGTTGACCGCTCCAGGGTACTTCGTGCAGATCGTGGGACGAACCCCTCTGCGCCAGGAAAAGGCCCATGCCGTCCTGACCAACCTGCGGAAAGAGCTGGAAAAGGCGGCCACGAATGCCCCGATGCTGAGCATCGTGGACTACTTCCATGATTTCTCGGTCACGCCCGGGCTTCCCGTCGGCGGGGCCGCGGCCCCGGGGCGGTATGCGGACGAGGCCCCGGATGTCGGCGAAAGCCCCTACAGGCCTACCGGCCCTCAGCCGGCGGGCGCCAAGGGTCCCAAGGAACCCGACCCTCTGTTCCCCGAAGAGGATGCCTCCGGGGATACCCACTTTCGGGTCGGTCTGATTGTGACGATTACGGGCGACGGCCTGAGTGAACCGAACGCCTCGGTTGCGCCGGTCGGTCCGTAGGGCGGGAGAGTGCAGATGAAATTCTTACGTGAAAACCTTTTCCTGATCGTGGTGGTGGCCATCGTGCTGCTGGGCGGCGGGGGCATGGTGGCGGCCTATTTCATGGTCTCCGGGGACGTTCAGCAGGCCTTGGACGCTCGGGTGCAGATGGCCCAGGAGCTGGAAGGACTGGAAGACCAGGGGGCCAATGCCGCCATGGTGACTGCCGCCGAAGAGCGGGTCGGGGCCATCCAGAAGGCGGCAGGAACGGTCGCCACGATGTGCGTCGAATGGAACCGCCAGCACCTACCGGTGCTCCAACTGACGGTCCCTGAATCCGACAGCACCGTGCCGGCCTTTCCGATCGACGAGCAATTCTATCGCGACCACGGGCTGGGCTACGTCTTTACCAAGACCTATGTGGAGGCCATGCAAGGCCTGCTGGAAAACCTTCGTCCCACGTCTCCGCCCACCGAAGGGGAGATCCAATCGCAGCAGTTGCAGTGGCAGAACCACTTGATGCAACGAAAGCTGCTGGAGGCGGAGAAGGCTGCCCCGGCGGGCGGGGTCAAGTTGCCTGCGGGGCGCCTTCCAGTCCGCAGCCGGTCCCCAGCCCCATGGAAGGGCCGCTCATGCCGCTGCCCCCTCCTCAGGAGATGGTCCCTGGGGCCGGCCTGCCGGGATCGCCCCTGACTGCCGACGCGTCGGTCGTCGCCCAGGCCATGGAGAAGGGCAGGGAATCGGCCATGCTGATGAAGGCGCGGCGCGGGGCCGTCTATGTGGACTCCTCGGCCCTGGACATGGTGTTCCGCGAGGAGGTACCCAACCCTACGGACGCCAGCCTGTGGCAGGCGCAGCTTAACCTGTGGGTCACCTCCGACATCATTGCCGCCATCAACGCCACCAACGAGGAAGCCTTTGCCAAGGCCGAGCGGGAAGGCAAGGCCCGCGATGTCCTGACGGCGGCGGTGAAACGGCTGGCCCGAATTGATGTCAACGAGAACTACGTGCCGCCTACGGCGGGGGCAGTGGCCGCCGCTCCGGTGCGCCAATACTACGACGAGGCGCCCGACGTGCCCGAGGCGTGCGCCTGCGGCCGCGGCCGTCAACGTCGAGGGGGGCAGGGAAGCCGCCTCGGTCTTGACCCGGCGCGGCTCCAGCAGGGAATACGACGTCCTGCACTACAAGTTCATCGTCGTGATGCCCTCCCGGTACCTGCCGGCGCTGGAGCGCCAGTTGATGGCCCGCAATTACCACACGATCCTGAGCGTGCAGATCCGTCCCCCCGAAACCCCCATCGTCGGCGCAGGGGCGGAGTATGGACCCCAGGCAGCCTCGAACGCCTATTACTACGGCACCGAGCCGGTGGTGCAGGTGGAAATCAGCGGGGAACTTCTGTTACTGACCGACTGGGGGAGAGGCAAGTGGGACGCACAGAAAAACAAGTGGTCTGAGCAGTTCCCGCCGCTGATTCCTCTAGAGGCGATGATGCTCCAGTATCCCACCCGGGAAAACCCCGCCTTGAGGCCTGAGGATGCGTCACGGATTCCCCAGGTGGGCGGGCCAGCACCACCCCCCCCGTCGGTGGAGGAATAGGGACGGCGGTGGCGGCGACATCCTAGCGGCAGCCGGCGAACCTAAGGCTGCGGAGAGAGGTCATGGCCAAGAGCAGAGCGATAGAGATCATCGAGCAGCACCTTGAGAAGCTCGTGCTTGGCGTGTGCCTGCTGTTCCTCCTGTTTGCCATAGGCTACTGGGGGCTGGCCTCACACCGCCGGGTCGAACTGCCCGGGGCTGCCGGCAAGAAGGCCTCACCGATGGAGGTGGACCAGCAGCTACGCGACCTGGCCAGGTCAGTCCAGACGGAGGTGGAGGCCAAGAAGCCTCATGTGCCTCCTCCGGCGGATTACGTCGAGCAGTTCCGTCTCTTGACCGCAGGACGCACGCAAGGCAAGCCGCCTTCAATGGGGGACTTCGGCGTCCCGGCCCAGGCGATCGGCACCGCGGAGGGTCCGGAGCTGTCAAAGATCGACCTGAAGGAACTGCTGGATGTGATGCCCGTCCCCAGCAAACCCCTGGTCAAGGCTGTGCGCGTGCTGCCCAACAATTGGATGACGGGAACCTCCGCCGACGAGATGGTGGCCCACGTCTTGAGTATCTACCCCTGGCAACCATTGAACGAGGTTTGGAAAGGCAAGCTCCGGAACTCCGGCGTACCGTCCATCCCCACGGCGATCGGCCTGGCGGCCCAGGTGGAGGAACTGCTCCCCGACGGCAATTGGAGCCCGCCCAGGGACGTGACCACGGTCTTTGAGCCGGCCAAGGATGCCCAGGGTTCCCCCGTCCTGCCTCCCGAGGTGCCCGCCTATGACGGCACGAACGCCGGATACCTCGCTCACCTCCGCTGGGCCATGTCGGAGCCCACTTGGCAGGGATACATACTCCAGCCTAGTTACTGGCAGGTCTGGTGGCCGGGCCACGGCTGGACGGATTGGCGCGTCAACCTGCCGGACAACGAAGTGACTCGCCAAGCCGCCGCTGCCGCAACAGGCGGCACCGCCGTCGGTGCCGGACCCGGTGTACCGTCACCTACGCTGACGGCCATTCCCAAGCCGGGCTTTATGCCCGGTGCGCCTCGCGGCGGGCGCGGCCGATACGAGGATGAAACCCTCACGGACGAAGACCGCCGGGGGGTGCTCCGTCCACCCCCGGTCCTGTCTCCGGCGCGCCGCGGCGCTCCCACGCCGCTGTCAGAGCAGATTCCCGCCCCGCAACTGCCCACCGTCCCGGACATCCGCGATCAAATGCAAGGCGGCAAGGTGCTGGTGTGGTTCCACGACAACTCGCTCCAACCGCTGAAGGTCTACCGGTATCGCCTGGGGGTGAAGTTCCTCAATCCTTTGCTGGGTTTTGATAATGCGGTGAAGGAACCTTCCTTTGCCCAGACCCCCGCGGTGACCACGCCCTTCAGCGAATGGTCCGACCCTGTCGAGGTGCCGCAACCGACGGAGTTCTTCCTGGTCGGGGCTTCGGAGTTGGAAGGCAAGGTGACAGGCCGGGTCACGGTCTTCACCCGCAGCACCGGCCAGCAGGTCAAGGACCGCTTCTCCATCGTGCCAGGTCAGTCGATCGGCCGGGTCAAGGAGATCCTGCTGACCAACCCCGCCGACGGATCGGTGGGCCGGGTGCCGGTGGACTTCTCCACGGGAGACATCGCGGTGGAAATCCGCCTGACCCCCGGCGCCGCGGGAGGAAGAACCGTGGTGGAGATGCTCTTCCTGGACGAGAAGGGCCGACTTCTCACGAAGATGGACATCAACTCGCTGGCCCGCAACGACCGGGAGTACCAGCGTTACAAGGAACTGGAGGCCCAGGAGAAGGTGACGCGCCTAGCTGCTAAGGCGGCCAAGGCTGCCACGCAGCCGGCGGCGACACCCGGCCCGTATGCACCCCGTCGCGGAGAGCAGGAGGAATGATTTTTGACTTGAAAACAGGCTGGGATGTTTTTTATCTTGATCTCCTGAAGAGCCGCCTCGTCGGCCTCCCGGACCGACGCCTCAACCTCCCCGGCGGGTCTGGAGAAGTCTCAAGGCTGTACAAAAGCGAGCTGCATTCACCCCCATGAAATCAGCCCACCTGAGCCGATGATGTAGAGAGGTGTTTCCGACGCAGACGGGCCCGACCGGCCCCCATCTGAAAGGGATACCGCCGTGCTAATATTCCGTCGTTCCTTTTGCCTGGTCTTGGCGGCCGCCCTGCTTCTGATGGCCGGAGTCCTTCCAGCACAGGATAGCGAAGCCGACCGCGCGGTGGCGACCTTCCGGCAGGGCGTCGCCAAGTATAAGGCCTTGGATTTCGTCGCCGCCAAGGACACCTTCCTGAAGGTGGACCGCTCCAAGCTCCCCGACGCCGACAAGGCCGGCCTGGACGAGTACCTGTCCAAGATCGACCTGGCGATCCGCAAGCAGGCGGCGGCCATGAGCGCGTACGACGCCGCCGTCAAGGCCATGCAGGCCAATGACCTGGTCAAGGCTAAGGATCTGTTCGAGCTGGTCGCCGGCAGTGAGTACCTGCCCGAACCGGTGCGGCGCGATGCGAAGGCCCAATTGGCACTGGTGGCCAAGACGATGCCTCCCGCGGCCCCCGCGGTTCCTGCCACCCCCGCCCCGACCAGCCAACCGGCGGTCCCGGCGGTCCGCCTGGAGTTGCCTCCCACGACGCTGCCTGCTGCCGCGCCCCCCGCCGCCCCCGCTCCTGCGGCCGAGGCGGCTGAACCGGGCAAGGTGTTCGGAGGCGTGCTGGAACGCCGCGCCAAGGCCAGCGTCCTGGTAACGGAAGGTAAACAAGCCCTGGCCAGCGACGACCCCAAATCGGCCGCCGCCAAATTCGAGCAGGCGCTGGCCCTGGTGCCTGAGATGGATGAGGCCAGGGAACTGCTCAAGCAGGCCCAGGCCCTGATGTCCGCCCAGGCCGGTCCCCTGACCGTTCTGGAGCAGAAGCGACAGATCAAGCGCCAGCAGGTTGACGTGGAGTTCGACCAGGCCCTGAAGCGATCCTCGGACTTGCTGCTGTCGGCCAGCTCTGCGGCGGACTTTGACGCGGCCTCCGAGGCCGCCCGCCTGGCGGAGAACGTCCTCCAGACCAACCGGAACCTCTACACCGTCGGAGAGTACCGGGACCACCTGGCCGAGGTGGCCAAGAGGCTGGACGCCATTGGGGTGCGGCGCGGCGATTGGGAGAAGGCCCAGGTCCAGAGGCAACTGGAGCAGATGGCCCAGGCCGAGGCCGATCGGGCTCGGAGGGTCCGGCAACAACTGGACCAGCAGGTCACCACGCTCACGGAAAACGCCAAGACGTTGCGCGAGGAGCAAAAATATGCCCAGGCGCTGGAGGTCGTTCAGCAGATCCTCCGTCTCCAACCCACCAACTCCTGGGCCGCCGACCAGGATGGCGTGCTGCGGCAGTTCATCCTGATCCAGGAGCAGAAAGAAGTCGCCGGGAACCGGCAGACCCAGGAGATACGTTCCTTCACCGACCTCAATGAGTCCGACATCCCCTGGTACGAACACATTATCTTTCCGCGGAACTGGCGCGAGCAGGCCCAGAGCCGGGAAGGCAAAGGATTGCCGACCCTGGGATGGGAGGAGGACCGCCGGATTCGACAATCGCTCAAGGAAGGCTTGCAGACCCCGCTGGATATCGACGTGGAAAAACCCCTCAGCGAGGTGATCAAGCAGATTGAAAAGTCGATGGGAATAAATATCCGCTTGAAGACCAAGTACCTTGAAAGCGTCGGGTACAGTGAGGAAGGCACCCTGGTCGGCCCGTTGCGCCTGGTCAAAGTGACCAACGAGAAGGCCCTGCGAGCGATCCTGGACGATGCCAGCGGCCCCAACGTCGGCACGCCCAACGAGCTGAGTTACGCGGTCGATGGCGGGGAGATTACCATCAGCACCCGCCAAGACCTCTCCCGGCCTATCGTCACTCCGGAAGTCATGCATATTCGCGTCTATGACACCCGTGACATCCTGCGGGGGTGGTCTTGGGCTAGGAGGAGCTTTACCGACTTGGGGCCTGTCCCCGTCAATCCCCTTTCCTATACGTACGCCGCGGCGGGTGGAACCGCAGGAGGAGCGGCGGCGCCCGCCGCCGAGACTGTCACGCCCACGGCGGCCGCTGAGGAGGCCAATGTCGCTTCCACTGAGATGCTCAGAACCCTGGTCCGCAGCACCGTCGATCCTGGGTCGTGGGAGCCGAATGGGCCAGGACAGATCAACATCTGGAACGACCAGCTCGTGATCCGGCAGACCCCAGCCAATCACGCAGCCATCGCCGACCTGATCAACGAGATCCGCCAGGCCAAGGAGATCCAGGTCTCCATCGAGGCCAAGTTCATCAACGTCTCCAGAGGCTATTTGGAGAACATCGGTGTGGACATGGATTTCTACTTCAACAAGCTCGGCTCGCACTGGGGCGACATCTCCTTTGTGCAAGACCCCTCCTTCGTTCAGAGGGTCACCACAGGCTCAGGCAGCATTGGAGATGTCTTCTCCGGCCTCCCCTCAGCGGCCACTATCCAGGGCTCTTTCCTGGACGATATCCAGGTGGACTTCCTCATCCGAGCTACCCAAGCCCACCGGGACACCCGCACGTTGACCGCCCCACGGTTGACGCTGTTGAACGGCACCCACGCCGCGATATGGGTCGGCCGCACGCTCTACTACGTCAGCTCGCGCACCTGGCAGTTCACCTTGCAGACCATAGGCCTGATTACGGTCCCGATATGGACTGAAACCATCGAGACAGCAAGCGTAAATCCAGGCACGGCCTTGGAAATCGATGCCACCGTCTCGGCGGACCTGAAGTACGTGACCCTCAGGGTCAAGCCGAGCATCACCCAACTTCTGGCGATGAACCAGTTTACCTTTACGGGTGAGGGTGGAGACCCGAACCATCCCGCTTTTATCCAGGTTCCCGATTTGTCCCAGGAATGGGTGGACACGACCGTTACGGTCCCCGATGGTGGCACGCTCCTGTTGGGTGGGTTGAAGTCTTTGGGCGAAGTGGAGAAGGAAGAGGGCGTGCCACTCCTCAGCAAGATCCCCATCATCAACCGCGGCTTTACCAACCGCGCGAAAGTCAAGGACGACTCGACCCTGCTGATCCTCATCAAGCCCGTCATTATCGTGCCGCGAGACGACGAGAAGCGGTTGTTCCCGTAGCCGTATTGTTAGATTCCTCCGACCGGCCATCGCGGGCGGCGTCGCAAGACGCCGACCCGCGTTGCTTTGGGGAGCGGCGGGTCGTCAGGGTGAACCCCCCGCCGATTCAAGCCTGCCCGGCAGAGAGGAAACTCCTCAGCAACCGGGCGAAGTGCCGCACGGCCTTGCCGCGGTGGCTGAGGGCGTTCTTCTGCTCAGGGGAAAGCTCCGCCGTCGTCCGCCCCAGCGAGGGAATCCAAAAGAGCGGATCGTATCCAAAGCCGTTACTGCCGCGCGGGGCTTGGGCGATTTGGCCTTCCACCATGTCAAAAGTCTCCAGGAGCACGCCCCCCTCCCCGCCCAGGGCCAGGTGGCAGACGAACCGGGCGGTTCGTTGCGATGGAGGCACGCTGGCCAGCGCCTCCAGGAGTTTGGCATTGTTGGCCTGATCGACCGTCGCGCGATCGGCCCCAGGGGGGTAGCGGTCGGCGGCGTAGCGGGCGCTGAGGACGCCCGGGGCGCCGTCCAGGGCGTCCACCTCCAGGCCGGAATCCTCCGCCAGGCACCATTGGCCGGTGGCGGCGGCGTAGTACAGGGCCTTGTCGCGGGCGTTGGCGGCAAACGTGGCGCCGGTCTCTGCCGGTTCGGGGATCGCACCGAACGAGTCCAGTCCCGTCACCGCGATGGGCAGGTCGCCCAGGGCGGTCTGAATCTCCCGCCGCTTACCGGCGTTGCGGGTAGCCAGAACGAGAGAACGGATTGGCACCGGCGGTGTCCTCCTGGCGGGGGATCTCCATGACATAGCTGGACGTGGCCAGCTTTTGGCTTTCGCCTGACTTCGAGTGAACGACGAACACCTCCTGCCGGCCGTTGACGGCCAGGTAGGGGAATCGCTTCAGGATGGCCTTGATCCGCTCGTCCTTGGCGACTCGCTTGATCTCTCCACCCTCCCGGATCGACGGGTAGGAGGCCTCGGGGAACGAACCGATGCAGACGAAAGACTTGGCCGGCCCATGGTAGTAGTAGGCCTCCAGCCCCTCGGCGCGGAACTCGCGGCAGCACCGCACGGCGAAGTCCTTTCGCCCCACGTAGGACGCCTCCGGCACGTCGTAAAACTCCGCCACGACCATGGTGAACACGCCGGTAGTCCGCAGCAGGTTCCACTCGGGTGGACCCACCTCCTTGCCCGGCAGCGCCATGACCATCGCCATGGTGAATGGCTGGGCGCCCAGGGAATCGCGCCAGGCCTTGACCTTCTTCAGGTCACCCTGGGCCTCCTCCATGGACATGTACTTCCCCCGATACAGCTCGCTCCACCCGACCTTGTGGACGACAAAGAGATCGTGCCAGGACGTCGTCCTCTCCAGGGTGCTCTTGGTGTTCCTGGCCTCGGCCATGTGGTTCTCACCCCGGAAGATGCACAGCAGGATCGTGTAACTGGCGTTTTCGTTCGACAGACCCGGGCTCGGGCTGGGTTGGCTTGGCTGAGCTGTCTGGAATTCAGCACAACCGCCCAGCCCCAGCCCCGCGGCAACGGCCGCCCACAGAAAGAATCCGATAGTCTTTTTCATATTCATGCTCATGGGCGGCGACCTTTGGCGATCGCCTGCCGCTGGAGGGCGAGCAATCTTCGTATCCCGCGGCGGGACAAGGCGAGCATCCGGTCCAACTGCCGGCCATCGAACCCCGCGCGCTCCGCCGAGCCCTGCACCTCCACGTATCGGCCACCGGCCGTCATGGCCACGTTCATGTCCACCTCGGCGACGGAGTCCTCGGCATAGTCCAGGTCCAGGACGCATCGGCCCTCGATCAGGCCCACCGACACCGCCGCCACGGCGCCTTCCACAGCCCCGTCGCCGCATGTCCCGGCCGCCTGGGTCCGGACCGCCGCCAACGCCAGCGCCACGTACGCACCCGTGATGGCCGCGGTTCGCGTTCCACCGTCGGCCTCCAGAACGTCGCAGTCCAGGTAGATCGTGTTCTCCCCCAGGCGGTCGAAGCGGACGACGTTCCGCAGCACGCGCCCGATGATTCGCTGGATCTCCACGCTTCGGCCGTCGGCCCGCAAGACGGGGCGGTCCTTGCGGCTCCCCGTGGCGGCGGGCAACATGCCGTATTCCGCCGTCACCCACCCCTGGCCGCCGCCCGTCCGCCACTTGGGCACGCCCTCGACGAAGCTGGCGGTGCAGATCACCCGCGTGCGGCCCATCTCCATCAGGCACGATCCGTCGGCCGAGCGGACAAAGCCGGGGGTGATCTTCACCCGCCGCAACTCGTCCGCCCGCCGGCCGTCATGTCGCTGCCACGCCATCGCGATGTTCCGCCTTCCGCCGCCCCGTCAGCGGATGCCGCCCTCCCCGATCAGCACGTTCAGCAGCGTCCGCTGGAAGTGCAGCCGATTCTCGGCCTGGTCCAGGATCGTGCCGGCATGGGCCTCAAAAACCTCCTCGGTGATCTCGCAGCCGCGATAGGCAGGCAGGCAGTGCATGACCATCGCCTGCTTGGGGGCGGCGGCCAGCAGCTTTGCGTTCACCTGGAAGCCTTTATTGAAAAAAGCCTTGCGTCGCTTTTCCTTCTGCTCCTCCTGGCCCATCGATACCCAGGTGTCGGTGTAGACCACGTCGGCCCGGGCGAGGGCTTTTCGGGGATCGCGGACCTGGCTGAAGCTCCCGGCCCCTGGGCCGGTCGGCAGCGAGGAGACAAACGACGCCTCCAGCTCGTAGCCCGCGGGGGTGGCCAGGACGAAGTGCATCCCCAACCGCGTGCAGGCTGAGGCCAGGCTGCGGGCGACGTTGTTGCCGTCGCCGATGAAGGCCAGCGTCCGCCCGCTCAAATCCCCAAAGCGTTCCTGGACGGTCATCAGATCGGCCATGGCCTGGCAGGGGTGGGAGTAGTCCGTCAGGGCGTTGATGACCGGGCGGGGACAATGGGCGGCCAGTTGTTGCACCAGCTCGTGGCTGAAGGTCCGGGCCAGGATCGCGTCGCATATCCGCCCCAGCACGCGGGCGACGTCCTGGACGGCCTCGCGGCTGCCCAGGCCGATGTCCGCCTGTGTCAAATAAATGGCGCTGCCGCCCAGTTGCGTCATGGCCGTCTCGAAGCTCACGCGCGTCCGCAGCGAGGGCTTTTCAAAGATCATGGCTAAGGTCTTACGCGGCAGCGAGGCGGGGAGCTTGTCGGAGCGAAATAACCCCTTGTCTGCAACGGCTCGCTCCAGCAGCGACGCCAGTTGCGGCCCGGTAAAGTCCGAAATGCTGATGAAGTCCTTGATCATTGCCAGGGAGTCCTTGGGCCCGGCTGGCCCGCGTTCCTCATTTCTGGATCAGCGTGCCGACACCGCGGTCGGAGAAGATCTCCAGCAGCAGGCTGTGGTGGAATCGGCCGTCGATGATGTGCGTGCGGGCCACGCCGGCCTCCAGGGCCCGCAGGCAGGCCTCCACCTTCGGCAACATGCCGGAAGAGATCGTGCCGTCGGCGATCATGCGGCGGATCTCCGTCTCGCTGAGCTGCTCGGCCAGGCTGTCGGGGTTGTTGGTGTCGCGGCGGATGCCGTGCGTGTCGCTGACCATCACCAGTTTCTCCGCCTTCAGCGCCGCGGCCACCTCGCCGGCGGCGGTGTCGGCGTTGCAGTTGAGCTTCATGCCGGTCTTGTCGCGGGCCAGCGGCGCGATCACCGGAACCGTGTCGGCCTGGCACAGCAGTTCGATCAGCTTGGCGTTGACGTAGGTCACCTGCCCGACGAAGCCCAGGTCCACCTTCCGCCCGTCCTGGTCCAGGAACAGCTTCTCGCCGAACAGCACGCAACTGCCCAGCGTGTGCAGGCCCATGGCGCTGGAGCCCTGCTTTTCGATCAGCGAGACGATCTGGCGGTTGATTTCGTTGCATAGGACGTGCTCGACGACGGTGAGGGTCCGCTGGTCGGTGTAGCGTCGGCCTTGGACGAACTGCACCTCCAGGCCGCGCTCTTCCATCGCGCTGGAGATGGCCTTGCCGCCACCGTGGACGATCACCGGCCGCATGCCCACGGTATTCATGAAGACCACGTCCGTGAGCATGTCCGCCAGCGCGCCACTCGTCGTCCATGACCGATCCGCCGATCTTGACGACGACGATCTTGTCCAGGAAGCGCTGGATGTACCCCAGTGCCTCGATCAGCGTCTGCGCCTTGGCGATGGCCTGGTCCACGTTTTTCTCCGATGACCTCTGCTACGAAATCCCTGAAACTACCCACGCGGGAGAAGGCTGTCAACGTCCCCCCGCCTCCGCACCGCCGCAAAAACCGCAAGCGCCCCGCCGAGGTTCGACCTGACGGGGCGCCTGGAAAGTTTTAGCTTTTAGGCCGGGCAAAGATTACTTGGTCGGGTTGAGCGTATTGACGTTGTTCTTGGGGTCCTTGTAGTCCACGAACTGGCCGGGGTCCGTGCCGTTCAGGTATTCCTCGATGTTCGTGTAGCCGTCGTTGTCCTTGTCCTCGGCGGCGTCGGAAGCGTCATTGGGGTTCAGGCCGTGGGCCTTTTCCCAGTCATCCGGCATGCCGTCGGCGTCGGCGTCCGCCGGGGCGGGGCCCGAGGCCAGGACCGGCCAGCCGCCGACCTGGTTGGGGTCCGTGATGATCCCGTTGTCGAAGGTCACCTTGCCGGTCCGCACCTCCTCGACGATCCGCTTGTCAACTGCGTCGCGGCGGGGCAGGCTCGCTCCCGCTCCCGCCAGGATCCGCCCGTAGGCCTCCTTGGCCGGCTGGATGGTCAGCGGTGCCATCGGGAGCGGATGGTTGACCCGGCAGGCGGCGATGTTCCGCTCGATTTGCTCCTGATTGGGATCCCCGTCGAACTGCACGCCGCCGGCCCAGTTATCCGCCGTCACCCGCTCGTTGCCCTCCACGATATTGCCGACCACGTACCACTTGCCGAGCATGGGCTCCGCCGGCGGGGGGGCGCCTTGCGGGAACCTTTGGCCCTGGGGCTTGACGATCCGGTAGTGGATGGGGCCGGGGTTACAGGCCGGTCCGGGTTTGTAGTAGTTGTTGATGAAGTTGCCGCGGGAGCTGTTGTCGCCGCCGTCGGCCGTGCGGTGCCGCCAGTTGAACACCACGTTGTTGACGAAGTTGAAGTCGAATCCCATGCCGATGCTGGGATTCCGCCCGGTGTTGCAGGCGAACAGGTTGTGGTGGAACGAGGTATTTCGACCGCCCCAGGTCGCTCCGAAGGCGTGGTTGTTGGGATTCAGGCCCTCGCTGATGATCGTCCACTGGATGGTCAGGTTCACGGTGGGCAGCTTCCTCTCTTTGCTCCCGTCCTTGGGTTGGTACATATGACGGTAGATCGAGAGGGTCTCATCCAGCCCCCAGGAGGTTGAGAGGTGGTCGTAGATGGTGTTGCCGACGCAGTTGCGCCCGCCCAGGGCGTCGTAGTCGCCGCGCGGATTCAAGGCGTCGCGGGGCGCCGGACCGCGGCGGAACCGCAGGTAGCGGATCACCACATCGTGCGTGTTGACGTGCGTGGTCTCGCCGCGAATGCCCACGCCCTCGCCCGGGGCCGTCTGGCCGGCGAGGGTGACGTAGGGATTCTCGATGTCCAGAATCGTCTTCAGCGTGATCCAGCCCGAGACGCCGAAGACGATGATCCGTTTGCCCTCCGCCATGGCCGCCGCTCGCAGGCTGCCGGGAATGGGCGGCTGACTGTTGGGATCGTAATCCTCCAGTGTCGTGACGACGTACACTTGGCCGCCGCGCCCGCCGGGCGTGAACGCCCCGCCTCCTTCAGCCCCCGGGAAGGCCGGGATGCTCGCCTGCGGCAGATCGTTGGGATCCGAGGCCGCAGCCTTATCGGCAATCTCCGCCAGGCACGCCGATGTCGCCAGCAGAACCAGGCATCCGCAGAGCACACACCACGCATCTCTGTCCATAGTAGTATCCTTTTCATCGGCCCGGAAACCGTGGCCGCAAGGCCGAAATTATATGCCAACCTCGCCGCTGTGATAAGGACAAAAGCCGAAGTCAGAGAGCCTTTGCCGAAAGACGCGAGCCTTCACTCATATCCGCGGTCGCGGGTTGAATGGTCACCCCAAATGCCCAACGGGCAGGCCCTTGGGACCTGCCCGTTGAGCATCGGGGCGGAGGGATTTGAACCCTCGACCTCTTGACCCCCAGTCAAGCACGCTAAGCCAAGCTGCGCCACGCCCCGAGGTGCTAATTGACCGCATTATAAGCTAAGAATCGCATTCGGCAAACAGGATTCCCCTGGGGCGAGTTGGCGGTTTCAGGGCCTCTCCGCGGCGACGAGAAGCGCGTGCAAGGCCGGGATCGTCGCGCGGTGGTCGCCGCGGAAGTAGAAGCTCCGCCCACCATCGGCGACGGTCCGCACCAGCAGGGTCTTATAGGGACGGAAATAGTATTCGGGGCTGTTGGGAGGGGCTTCGACGTGCAGGTCGCCGGTCAGCTCCAGCAGGTCGAAGACGGCCGTGGTGATCTGGTGGATCGCTTGGCCCTTTTGGGCGGCGACGTTGCGGGCCATGGCCAAGGCCTTCAGATATACCTCCGGCCCCATCACGGCCGAGCCGAAGCACAGGACCACGCCGTTTTCTAAGTTCTCGATTGTCTTAGCCAGGATCAGGAAGTCGCGGTCGCTGGCTGTCCCAGCCGCGGCGGCGTCGAAGTTGGGATGCTGGTGCACGATGTCGTAGCCGATGCCCACGTGCACGGTGGCCGGGATGGAAGCCCGCCAGGCGGCGGCATAGATGGATACGTCCTTATGCGGCAGGGAGTCTTCGGCGACGGCCTTGCCCAGCGCCTCACCGAACCCCAGGCCCGCCTGGGCGCCGGCAGTGACGATCTCGTTGATTTCGGCGGACTCTTTCCACAGGCCGAATTGGCCGGCGGTGATGTAGCGGCTGACGGACTCGCTGGTCGCCCCGATGCGGGCCAGCTCGTAATCGTGGATGGCGCAGGCGCCGTTGGTGGCCAAGGCCGACAGCCAGCCTCGGCCGAGCAGGTCGATGACGTAGCGGCTGAGCCCCTGCTTGATGACGTGGGCGCCCATCAGCATAATGACGGCGGCATGGCGACGGCGGGCCTGCACCATCGCCTCAGCCACGGCCGGCAGATCAGGATGCGCAAACGGCTCCGGCCGGTCGCCGACGTTCAGGACCCTCGATAAGTCCACCAGGTGCTGCCGGGCCGACAGCGGCAGGATGCGCAGGCGGCTTTTGTCGAACGTCGGATACTTGCTGGGCATGGTGGCTTTCCGTTTGGCCTGGGCGATTGGCCCCGGTTGGGCCAGAAACAAGAAGATAACCCTTCGGTCCAGCGGCGTCCACAGCGGACCGCCCCCGTCGGTTTCCCCTCCCGGTTGCAATAATAGTTGGCCATCGACGTTTGTGCTTTTTGTTAGAACATCTTGTCATAATGTGTCGAGCGGTGCTTGCCTGCCTTGCCCGTTGGGCAGCGCCTCGGTGGGCCGGTGAGTCGGAACAGACAAATGAATTTAAGGTGATGAAAGGAAGTCTTATGACAAGGTGCGCGGGAATGTGGCTCGGCGGGCTGGCGGTTTTCCTGCTCCTGCCGGTAAAGGTGTCTTTGGCGGCGGAGGAGCCGAACAAGCCAGCCCAGACGCAGGGCACACAGATGGCCCGCTTCAGGGGCGGCGAGCGACAGCCCGACCGGCTCGTGAGGGAGCTGGGACTCAGCGGGGAGCAGGAAACCCGCCTTCGCCAGCTCCTGGAGGAGTTCCGCCAGACCACAAGAACCTGGTGGGGAGAGAACGGCTACAGAGTGGATGAGCTCCGGGCTGAGTGGAGGGAAGCCCGGGAAGCCAAGGACGAGGCCAGGGTCAAGGAACTCCGCGAGCAGCTCAAGACGCTGTTGGCTTCTCGGCTGGCCCCTCGCGAAAACCTTTTCAAGCAGCTTAAAGCGATGCTGACGCCGGAGCAGGTCGAGCAGGTCAAGGACGCCGTCGTCGAATGGCGGGCCCGGATGTGGCGGGCCGCCCGCGAGATGAATTTCAGCGAGGCCCAGAGGGCCAAGCTCCGCCAGGTTCTGGAGAACTGGCGCGAAGAAATGGAAGACGAGACCGTCCCGGACCTCGTGGCCAAGGCCCGGCAGGCCCTGGTCGAGAAGGTCATCACCGACGTCATCCTGACCGGCGCCCAGCGGCAGGCCTTGGCCAAGATGCCGGCCGGGGGCGAGCTGATGGACAAGGTCTCCCAGCTTGACCTCTCCGAGGAGCAGAAGGGTCAGATCGAGGCACTGAATCAACGGCCTCTGGAGCGCGGCCGTCGTGGCGAGAGCGCGCCGCAACGCGAGCCGCCGGCCACCACCCGGCCTTCCACCGTAGGAGAAAAGAAATAGCGCCACCCGGACGGCGGGTAGCGCCACGGAACGTCCATGGGACAAAACGGGCAAAGGCATTGATGATGAAAGGAAAGTCTATGACAAGGCGCATGGGAATGGTGCTGGGCGGGCTGGCGATCTTCCTGCTCTTGCCGGCCAGGGTGTCTTTGGCAGCCAAGGGGTTGTCCAAGGAAACCAAAGGGCCGCACACCGAACAGACGCAACCTGCTCACGCCGGGGAGGTGGACCGGATCGTGAAGGAACTGGGGCTTAGCGGGGATAAGGAAACCCGCTTCCGCCAGCTCTTTGGGGAATTCCGCCAGGCGATGAAGGAATGGCGGGACCAGAATGGTTCCAAATTGGCGGACCTTCACGCCCAGTTGAAAAAGGCCCAGGAGGCCAAAGAGGAGACCAAGGTTAAGGAGCTGCGCGATCAGATCAGGAAACTGGTGGAGTCTCGGCGGGCGATCCGCGAGAAATTCTTTAAGCAGCTTGGGGAGATTCTGACGCCCGACCAGGTCGAGCAGGTCAAAGACATCGTCCTGGAATGGCGGGCGAGGATGTGGCACATTGTCTCAAGCCTGAACCTCACGGACGATCAAAAGACCAAGGTCCGCCAGGTCCTCAAGAGTTGGCGCGAGGAGATGGAGGATGAGGCCGCGCTGCCCTCCAAAGTCCATCCCTTCCGGTCCCTGCTTGAGAAGATTGCCACCGACGTCATCCTGACCGATGTCCAGCGGCAGGCCTTGGATAAGATGAAGGGAGAAGGCCCGTTGCTGGAGAAGGTCATGAAGTTGGACCTCACCGACACCCAGAAGGTGCAGGTGGAGAAGTTGAAAGAAGCCCTGGGACGCAACCATCCCGGTGAGGGCGAAGGCCAAAAAGCCGGCGAATCCACGTCGGTGCCCCATGCTGGCCACCATGCGAGATAACCCCTAGCGGAGCCTTGGCGGTAGTGAGCGTCTGGGCCGATGGATGAACGTCCCGGCCACTGAGGGACCGGCGGTACCCTCAGCGGCCGGTGTGTTTTTTGAAGGGGAGCAAAAGACGGCCAATCAGGGCGCGGTGACGAGGGGAACCGCCGGAGCGATCTCCACGCGGTTCCGCCCGGCGTTCTTGGCGCGGTACATGGCCTGGTCGGCGGCCTGGATGAGCAACTCGGCCGGCGGGCGGCCGGCCTCGCTGGTCACGGCGCCGATGCTGATGGTTATTGGGAGCAAGCCTCCGGCCGCCAGGAGAGGCTCGCTGGCGATGCATCGCCTGACGCGCTCGGCCACCCTGCCCGCCCCGCCGGCGTCGCAGTCGGGGACCACAATCAAAAACTCCTCCCCGCCGTACCGCCCCAGCGTGTCGTAGATGCGGATCATCGATTGCATCCTCTTGGCGACCTGGCGAAGGACGTCGTCGCCGGCGTCGTGTCCAAAGGTGTCGTTGACGCGCTTGAAATGGTCCAGGTCGGCCATCAGCACCCCCACCGGAGACGTCTGGCGCTGGGCGCGGGCCAGGTCCCGCTCCAGCGCGTCCAGCGTGGCGAAACGATTCCACAGGCCCGTCAGCGGGTCGTGCATCGCCCGGTCGCGCAGGGTGTTCTGGGTGGCCAGGAGCTGGCTTTGCAGTTCCAGGATGCGGTTGGCGGCGTTGAGGCGAGCGTGGAACTCGGCCGACACGATCGGTTTAACCAGGTAGTCGTCGGCCCCGCCTTCCATGCCCGCCAAGATGTCCTCCCGCCGGTCCTTGGCCGTCAGAAGGATGAGGTACACGTAGCCCCTGTCCTTCATCCCCCGGACGCGACGGCACAGCTCCACCCCGTCGATACCGGGCATCATCCAGTCCAGGATGGCCAGGTTGGGGCAGTCGGGGTTCCGCAAAACCTCCCAGGCCTCCGTCCCGTCGCGGGCGATGACGACTTGAAAGCCCCACTTCTCCAGCATGGCCTGGAGCACACGACGGGATACCGTGTCGTCCTCGGCAATCAGCACGCGCCTGGACATCTTGTGGTTGCCCTTTGCCTTGCTCATGCAACCCGCCTGAGGGCAGCGGCCTCGGGCAGGTCGAGAATCTCATCGGCAGAATCCGGGGGCGACAAAAACATCCATCGTACATCTTCTTGGATGACAGCGATTTCTTGCCCGCCTCCGACTCAACCCAGGCTGAAAAACCTGCGGGCGTTGTCGGCCGTCTGTTCGGCGATGGCCTCCAGCGGGACGTGTGCGCACCCGGCCCAGACAGGCGGCCACGTGCCGAACGTTGGCCGGCTCATTGGTCTTCATCTTGCGAACCGGTTCGGGGGATAGATACGGACTGTCGGTCTCGATCAGGAGGCGATCGGAGGGAACCAGGCCCGCGACCTGGCGAACCGACTCGGCCTTGGCGAAGGTAACGATCCCCGACAGGCCGATCAGGGCCCCGGTCTCTAGGACCGCGCGGGCCTGGTCCGGGCCGTCGGTGAAGGAGTGAAACACCAGCATGCGTCCGTCAATGCCGGAGTCCTTGAGGATCGCCAACGTGTCGGTCAAGGCCTGGCGGGTGTGAATCACGACTTTTCGATCCAGGCGGCGGGCCAGGTCAAGCTGCTCGGCCAGGATGCGCCGCTGGATGAGGCGCGGGGAGAAGTCGTAGTGGTAGTCCAGCCCGCACTCGCCGATCGCCACGCAGCGCGGGTCGGCAGCTAGGGATTCCAAGACCTCCAGGTATTGGGGCGGGGCATTCTTGGCCTCGTGAGGGTGCAGGCCGGCGGTGAAATACACGGAGGCGTAGCGCTGGGCCAGCTCCCGGGATCGCCCGGCCTCCTGGAGGTCGGCTGAGGCGCAGACCATCGCCACGACGCCCGCCGCGGCCGCCCGGTCCAGGACGGCCTGGAGCTGGCCACCAAGGCGGGCATGCGCGAGGTGGCAGTGCGAGTCGATGAACTGGGGCATGACTTCCTCGCCCCCCGCGCGCTAGCGGAACGCGTCGGGGATGTGCTTCACCTGCGGCGGCTGGCCGAGCGGGAGGACGACCGAGACGATGTCGAAGCGGACGTTGTAACCGTTCCCCTCGCGCCGGAGAGGTAATACGCGGCGGCCTTTTTGATCCGGCGACGCTTCTCGGCATCGACGGCCGACTCCGGATCGGTGTAGGTGTCATCGCCGCGCGTCTTAACCTCTACGAACACCAGCGTCGGCCCGAAGGGTCCGCAAGCCGGATGGCGATCCAAGGCGATCAGGTCGATCTCCCCCACCGGGCAGCGGTAGTTCCGCGCCAAAACCTTCATCCCCTGCCGCGCAAGGCACCGCCGGGCGATCTGCTCACCGCGCTGACCTAAGGGCTTGGATCGACTGAAAGGCCACATAACGGGTCAGGAGGAGGAATCCTGGTCGGCTTGGCCTGCCTCCGCCGCGGCGGGGACCTGGGCCTGCTCCTCGGCCTCGCTGCCCCGGCGGAGGTTCTCTTTCAACCGACTGGCCTTGCCCAGGCGGGTGCGGAGGAAGTACAGCTTGGCCCGGCGGGTGTCGCCGCCTCGGACCACGTCGATCCCCACGATCTTGGGGCTGTGGAGGGGGAAGGTCCGCTCGACCCCCTCGTTGTTGACGATCCGGCGGACGGTGAAGCTCTCGCTCAGGCCGCTGCCGCGCCGGCCGATCACCACGCCGGAAAAGGTCTGCACGCGTTCCTTGTCGCCCTCGACGATCTTGACCGAGACGTTGACGGTGTCGCCGATGCGGAAGTCGGTTAGGTCTTTTCGCATCATCTTGGACGCAAGGACTTTTCGGATCAGTTCCTGGCTCACGGGGTTTCTCCGGCTTTTGCTCCACCCGGACCGACGGCGTTGGCCTGAAGTTCGGGCTTAAGTTTGCCTTTTTTGTATCGCTCCCACAAGTCCGGGCGGCGATGTAGGGTCCGCAGTTCGGCCTGCTGCCTCCGCCATTCGGCGATCCGGGCGTGATCGCCGCTCAGCAATACCTCCGGGACGGCCATCCCGCGGAACTCCCGCGGGCGGGTGTATTGCGGATACTCAAGCAAGCTTGCGCTGAACGACTCCTCGACCAGCGAGGCTTCCTTGCTCACCGCCCCGGGCACCAGGCGGATCACCGCGTCGGCGACCGCCATCGCGGCCACCTCGCCGCCGGAGAGCACAAAATCGCCCAGGCTGACTTCCACGTCCGCCAGGGCGGTGCGGATTCGCTCATCGAACCCTTCGTAATGCCCGGCCAGCAGGATCAACCGGGGCTGCCCGGCCAGTTCGGCCACGAGCGCCTGGTCCAACCGGCGCCCCTGGGGGGTCAGCAGGACTACCTTGCCGGCGTCGCGGCCTTGCTTTCGCACGGCCTCGACGGCAGCAAAGACCGGCGGGCACATCAGCACCATGCCTGCCCCCCCGCCGTAGGGGGCGTCGTCCACGCTGCCGTAGGCGTCGGTGGCGAAGTCGCGGATGTTGGTCACCGCGATCTCGACCAGCCCGCCGCGGACCGCCCGACCCACCAATCCGGCGGTGCAAAAGGCGTCGAACACCTCCGGGAACAGCGTCAGGATGTCGATCCGCAGAGGCATGGCGGCAGTGGGTGGCGGCGGGTGAGCCCGGCCGAGATATCTATCCCGATTCAGCTCACTTGGGGCCGATGCCCTGGCGCCTCAGCAGCTCGGCCACCGTCACGCTGGGCTGGGCGCCGGTGCGCAGCCAGTACTCGATCCGTTCCCGCTTCAGGAAGACCTGTTTGTCGGCGTCCTTGGCCTTGGGATCGTACCAGCCGAGCTCCTCGATGACCTTGCCATCCCGAGGGCAGCGGCCGTCCATGGCGCTGAGTCGATAGCACGTGCGATGGCGCCGGCCGAATTTCTTCAATCTAAGCTTGACCGCCACGAAGGGTTCTCCAATCCCGCCCGTTCCGATCCGGCCGAGGCGCCTGTCAGCCACGGCCACGGCCCGTCTGGCGGGCGGACCGCGTATTCTAGCAGCCGCCACCGACCCTGCAAGACCCTTTTTCCAACTCCCCGTTTGCCGGATCAAAACGCCTTTACATCATCGCCGACCGTGCTATAGTGGCCGGCAGTTGAGTCCGCGAGTCGATCGGAAGCGAGCACGTCATGGTCCTGCACATCTTGCGTATCTTCTTCGTGCTGGTCGTCCTGGGGTTGACGGTTCCCCTGGCCTTGCGGGAAGAGACGGGAGAAACGAGTTTTCTGTACAGGGCGTTGCGGATCCTCGTGCCGGCGGCATTGGCCGTGGCCGTCATCTTGGTGGATATCTTCTGGAAAAACAAGAGGTTGCGAGGATTGAGCGGCTTGTTCTTTGGCGTCCTAGCCGGGTTAGTCCTAGCCTTTGCCATCAACCGGGTGCTGGAGTTGTACTTCTCCCTGTACCCCGGGCTTGCCGGCGCCTCCACCGCGCAGATCATCATCTCGCTGGTAGACGCGGCGCTGATCTTCTTCTGCGTGACGATCGTCATGCAGACCAAAGACGACTTCCGCTTCATCATCCCCTACGTGGAGTTTTCCAGGCACGCCAAGGGTGCCCGCCCGCTGCTGCTGGACACCTCGGTCATCATCGACGGGCGCGTCGCCGACATCGCCCAGACGGGCATCCTGGTCGGGGAGATCATCGTGCCGCGGTTCATCCTCCAGGAGCTCCAGGCCATCGCGGACTCTTCCGATAAGCTGAAGCGCAACCGCGGTCGGAGAGGCCTGGACATCCTGAGCAAGATGCGCAGCAATTCCAAAATCGACGTCCGCATTCTCGAAGCCCCCTCGATGGCGCAAGAAGCCGGCGACAACGACGCCAAGCTGCTCGCCCTGGCCAAGCACCTCAACGGGTACCTGGTCACCAACGACTACAACCTGAACAAGGTGGCCCAGCTTCGCGGTGTGGATGTCATCAACATCAACGAGCTGGCCAACTCCCTCAAGCCCGTCGTGCTGCCGGGAGAAACCCTCACCGTCCAGATCGTCAAGCCCGGTGAGGAACCCGGGCAGGGGGTGGGTTACCTGGACGATGGCACGATGGTCGTCGCCGAGCAGGGGCGCGACCAGATCGGCAAGGAAGTAACCCTTTCGGTCACCAGCGTCTTGCAGACGTCGGCGGGGAAGATGATCTTCGGGCGCATCGACGCCGACAAGACTCCAGGGCAACGCTCCGGTCGGACGTATTGACCTTCGCGTTGCCAATGCAGCAGTCGGTGGCGATCCTGTCTCGTGAGACGAGTTGCGATTCGCCTCCGGTGAATCGCTTTGGCAGCGCAAGGTCTCATAAATTCCATCGTAGGCAGGATCGTCACCGGCGGGACGGAGTGGGGCAATCGTTGGGCAAACGGCGCTTCCCACGCGGTGCCCCTGGCATTAGCATGAAGGTTCCAGGTGACTCTGGGAGCGGATCATGGCCAAGCTGCCGTTACCCGACCGCATGAAGGAGCATCGCGCCGAGGCCGAGCAGAAGGCCGAAGCCGTCGGACCGTTCCTGACGATCTCGCGCCAGTTCGGCTGCTACGGCTTTTCGTTGGGGCTGCTGCTGCTGGAAATCCTCAACGAGACGGCCCCCCCCGGCCGGGGATGGAAAGTCTACAACCGGGAAATTCTGGAGAGGCTGGCCACCGAAACCAACCTGGCCACCGAGCTGCTGGAACGCGAGCGGCGGACCAAGCCTAGGCTGATTGTGGATTTTTTCCGGTCGCTGTCGCCGGAGCGGATTCCCTCCGGTTTTGAGATTCGCAATCGGATTACGACGATCATCCGCGGCCTGGCCGTGGAAGGGTACGCCATTCTCGTCGGCCAAGGCAGCGCGGGCGCCACGCAGGACCTGCCCAACGGCCTATCCATCCGCTTGGAGGCGCCGCTGGACTGGCGGGTCAATCAGGTGGCCTACCGTGAGGGCCTTACCGAGACGGCGGCCAAGATGCGCATTGGGGCCGTCGATGAAGAGCGGGACTACCTCCGCAAGATCTACGAGGCCAAGTTCGGACGCAAGCCGGCTTTCCACATCACCTACGACTGCTCCGTGTTCACGCTGGCCCAGATCGCCCAGCACGTGGTCTACGCCATGAAGCTCAAGGGCTGCCCCTAAGCCGGTCTGGTCCCACGACCTTCTGCCTCGTTCCACCAAGGTTGATGTTAACCCCTTGCGTCTTGCCAAGCCGCTTTGAGCATGTTAAGAAGGGACGCTCACCGTTGGAGTTTTATCCATGGCAGAGACCCTTGAATCCTTTGTAGCTAAGCTTCAGGCCGAGGGCGTCCAGGCGGGGCAGCAGGCGGCGGAGAAGATCCGCAGCGAGGCCCAGGCCCAGGCCAAGGACATCCTCGCCCAGGCCCGCCAGCAGGCCCAGGACCTCCTGACCGCCGCCCAGGCCCGGGCCCGGCAGGATCAGTCCAAGGCACAGACCGAGCTCCAGTTAGCCGCCCGCGACGCCGTCCTGCGCCTCCGCGACGGCCTGAACCAGGCCTTGCGGGCTGTGCTGGAGCGGGGCGCCAAGACCGCCTTGGCCGATACGGACTTTTTGGGCAAGCTCATCCACGAGCTGGTCATGGCCTACGCCAACGCGGACCTGGAAGGCCGAAGCACCCTCGGCGTCAACGTCACCTCCCCAATGCGGCAGAAACTGGCGGACTGGGCGCTCCACGAGATCAAGGAAGAAGCCCTGCGGCGCAGGGGGAGCACCGTCAATCTGACGGACACGCTGCGGCAGGAGGGGTTTGAGCTTCACGTGGCCGGGGGCGTCATCGAGGTGACGCTGGAATCGGTCGTGGGCACCCTGCTGGAGTTGACCAGCCCGGCCTTGGCGGAAGTGCTCCAGTTGGCCGTGAGCCAGGACAAGCCAACGTAGGCCCATGGGCAGCAGCAACTACTATCTGATCACCTCGCTGCCCCGGCTGGGAGAGCTGGGCACGCCCCCGCCCATCGGCCTGCGCGAGCTGCTGGAGCACGTGGCCGATCGGCCGGCCGCTGCCGAACTGGTCGCCACCATCCTACTGTCGGACGACCTGGTGAAGCGCCAGGCGCTGCTGGCGGGTGAGATCGAGCAGGCGGAGGGGACGCTCCTCAGCCGCGAGCAGCTCCACGACCACCAGGCGCTACCGGACTACCTGGTGGGCGGCGAGCCCTTGACGTCCCCCGCCGCTTCGGCCGATGCGGTCTGGGCCGCCTACTTCCGACACGCCGCCGACGTGGCTGGGCGGACCGGCAGCACCTTTTTGGCTGGATGGGCAGGATACGAGGTGGCCTTGCGAAACGCCCTGGCCTCGGCGCGGGCCAAGGCCCTGGGGCTGGAAGCGGCCGGGCACCTGGTGGCCACGGAGTTGAGTTCCGAGGAGGACGACTTTTCCACTATCCTGGGCGAGTGGACCGCCGCCGCCAACCCCCTGGCCGGCCAGCGCGTGCTCGACGCGGCCCGGTGGGACTGGCTGACGCGCCACGACGGCTGGTTTACCTTCCAAGACGACGAATTGGCTGCCTATGCCGCCAAGCTGATCCTGCTGGATCGCTGGCAGAGGTTGACGGGATGACCGACGAGCAAGCCCCAGCCGACATCGTGAGGACCAAGCCGTGACCGGAAGGATTGTCGCCGTTTACGGGAACATGGTGATCGCCGAGACGACCGGGCCGGTCGTCCAGAACTCCGTGGGGTATTGCTGCCGCCACGACGGGGCGCGGCTGCTCAGCGAGGTCATCCGCATCCGCGGGCGGCTGGCGGACCTCCAGGTCTTCGAAGAGACGCGCGGGCTGAAGGTCGGCGACGCGGTGGAGTTCCGTCGGGAGATGCTGTCGGTCAAGCTGGGGCCGGGGTTGCTGGGGCAAATCTTTGACGGCCTCCAGAACCCCCTGCCGGAACTGGCCAAGAAGGTGGGTTTCTTCCTCAAGCCCGGCACGTACGTTGAGCCGCTCTCCAACGACAAGACCTGGGCCTTCACCCCCGCCGTCCAGGTCGGGACCGCCGTGCAGGCGGGCGACACGCTGGGCACGGTGCCGGAGGGCGTCTTTACCCATCAAATCATGGTCCCCTTCGGTTGGGAGGGAACCTGGAAAGTCCAAAGCATTGTTTCGGGGGGAGACTACCCTATCGGCGATGAGATTGCGGTCTTGGCCGACGGTGGAGGAACCTCCCAGCCGGTCACGATGGTGCAGACCTGGCCGGTGAAGGTCCCGCTGAACGTCTCGCGCCGCAGGCTGATGCCCACCGAGCCGCTGGTGACGCGCGTGCGGATCATCGACTCGATGTTCCCCGTCGTGCGGGGCGGGACGTACTGCATCCCCGGACCCTTCGGGGCGGGCAAGACGGTGCTCCAGCAGATCACTTCCCGTCACGCCGAAGTGGACATCGTGGTCATCGCCGCCTGCGGCGAGCGGGCAGGCGAGGTCGTCGAGACGCTCCGCGGGTTCCCCCGCCTGATCGACCCGCAGACCGGCAAAACGTTGATGGAGCGGACGATCATCGTCTGCAACACCTCGGCCATGCCGGTGGCCGCCCGCGAGGCGTCGGTCTACACGGCCGCGACGCTGGCGGAATACTACCGCCAGATGGGGCTGAACGTGCTGCTGCTGGCCGACTCGACCTCGCGCTGGGCCCAGGCCATGCGCGAGGTCTCCGGGCGGCTGGAGGAGATCCCCGGGGAGGAGGCCTTCCCCGCCTATCTGGAAAGCCGCATCGCGGGCTTCTACGAGCGGGCCGGGATCGTCGAGCTGCGCGACGGCCGGATGGGGTCACTGACCATCGGCGGGACGGTCAGCCCGGCCGGCGGCAATTTCGAGGAGCCGGTCACCCAGGGCACGCTGAAGGTGGTGGGGGCGTTCCACGGACTCAGCCGCGCCCGCAGCGACGCCCGCCAGTATCCCTCCATCGACCCGCTGGACAGTTGGAGCAAGTATGTCGGCATTATTGATCCGGCGAAGGTCGAGGCCGCCCGCGCGCTGCTCCGCCGGGGCAGCGAGGTGCGGCAGATGATGACGGTCGTCGGGGAGGAAGGCACGAGCATCGAGGACTTCACGGTGATGCTCAAGGCCGATTTCCTCGACAACGTCTACCTCCAGCAGAACGCCTTCGACGAGGTGGACGCTTCCACCCCGGCCGATCGGCAGCAGTTCGTCTTCGACAAGGTGCTGGCGGTGTTGGAACGGGATTTCGCGTTTGCCGACAAGGACCAGGCCCGCAAGACGATGGTCGCGGTGACCGACCTGTTCCGCAACTGGAACTACGCCGCCTTCGACGGCCGGGAGTTCAAGGACATCCTGGGCAAGATCGAGGCGTTCCTTGAGAACAAAGGCAAGGCCCCAGAGGGGGGCGACAATGTCCAATGTTAAATGCTCAATGTTAAATGCGGCACGACACTGCCTACTTGGTGCGGGCGTGAGCGGTCATGGCGACGGGTAAAGAACGCAAATATGACCTGGCGGAGCGGACAGCTAAGTTCGCCGAGGCGGTCATCGATCTGGCCAAAGGTCTGCCGAGGAACGCCGTGACGGTGCCACTGATCGGACAGCTCGTACGCTCGGCCACCAGCGTTGGGGCGAACATCTGCGAGGCCAACGAGGCGGTGTCGAGGAAGGACTTCCGGAACAAGGTCGGCATCTGCCGCAAGGAAGCCAGCGAGACGGAATATTGGCTGCGGATGATTGTCTCCGCCCTTCCGGAGACGGCGGACCGCGCCCGGACGTTGTGGAAAGAGGCTCACCCGCTTCACTTGATCTTCTCCAAAAGCTTCTCCACTGCCGGCAGGCCGCGGGAACCTCAGGAGGCCCCGGGACGCGCCAAGAACATTTAGCATTTAACATTTGACATTGAACATTAAGCATTCGCTCCGACGAGGTACGCCATGAGGAAGTATTACGATCAGATCGTGCGGATTGCGGGCAACGTGGTCACGGTGCGGGCCACGGACGTGGGGTATGACGAGCTGGCGGTCGTCACCACCGGCCGGGGCACGAGCCTGGCCCAGGTCATCCACCTGGAAGGCGACCAGGTGAGCCTGCAAGTGTTCAGCGGCACCCAGGGCGTGTCTACCGGCGACCGCGTGCGGTTCCTGGGCCGGCCCATGCAGGTGCCTTTCAGTCCGGACCTGCTGGGGCGGGTCTTCGACGGCTCGGGCCGGCCCCGCGACGGCAAGTCGGAGGTGCAGGCGGAGATGGTGGCCATCGGCTCCCCGGCCGTCAACCCCGTTAAGCGCCTCATGCCCAGCAAGATGGTCCACACCGGCATCCCGATGATCGACGTGTTCAACTCGCTGGTGGAGTCGCAGAAGTTGCCGATCTTCTCGGTGGCCGGCGAGCCGTACAACGAGCTGCTGGCCCGCGTAGGCCTTCAGGCCGACGCGGACGTGATCCTCCTGGGCGGCATGGGGCTGCGGTACGACGATTACCTTAAGTTCCGCGACGCGTTCGAAACCGGCGGGGTGCTGGGCCGTACCATCATGTTCATCCACACGGCCGCCGACCCGGTGGTGGAGTGCCTGATGGTGCCCGACCTGTGCCTGGCCGTGGGGGAGCACTTCGCCCTTCAAGGCAAGCGCGTGCTGGCGCTGCTGACGGACATGACCGCCTTCGCCGACGCGCTGAAGGAGATCGCCATCATCATGGAGCAGATCCCTTCCAACCGCGGCTACCCGGGCGACCTGTACACCCAACTGGCCCGTCGCTACGAAAAGGCCGTGGACTTCGAGGGCGCCGGGTCGATGACCGTGCTGGCCTGCGTGACCATGCCCGGCGACGACGTCACCCACCCGGTCCCCGACAACACCGGCTACATCACCGAAGGGCAGTTCTACCTCCGCAACGGACGCATCGAGCCGTTCGGGTCGCTGTCGCGACTCAAGCAGCAGGTCAACAGCAAGACCCGCGACGACCACCGCGCGATCATGAACGCCTGTATCCAGCTCTATGCGATGTGCCGCGAGAGCCGCGAGAAGCGCAACATGGGCTTCGAGATGTCGGCCTGGGACAAGCAGCTGCTGAAGTACGGCGAGCTGTTCGAGCAGCACGTCATGGACCTGGCGGTGAACATCCCGCTGCTGGAGGCCCTGGACCGCTGCTGGAAGATCCTGGCCGAGTGCTTCGAACCCCAGGAAGTGGGCATCCGAAAGTCCATCCTCGAGGCGCACTGGCCCAAGAAGATAGCCCACGTGACCGCATCGGTGGCTTAGGGTATGGCTAAAAAGTACAAGCTGACCCGGCCGGAACTGAAGCGTCAGCGCGACGCGCTGGCGCGGTTCGAGCGGTACCTGCCGATGCTGAAGCTCAAGCAGCAGCAGCTCCAGCTCACGTTGCTGGAGGTGGATCAGCAGCGGCAGGATTGGTCGGCCAAGCACCAGGCCGCCCAGGACCGATTCCGTCCCTATCAGGCGGTGCTCAAAGACTATGCGGGCCTGGACGTCCGCGGCCTGGCCCGGCCGAGCGAGGTCAAGACCACGACCTCCAACATCGCCGGCGTGAACATCCCCGTCTTCCAGGAGGCCATCTTCCCCGCCGCCGTGTACAGCCTGTTCGCCACGCCGGCCTGGGTGGACCCGGCGCTAGCCGACCTGCGGGAGATCCACACCCTGTCGGCCCGGATGGACGTCCTGGACCGTCAGCGGCAGTTGCTGCACCACGAATTGACCCGGATCATCCAGCGCGTCAACTTGTTCGAGAAGGTCAAGATCCCCGAGTCCACCGAGGCCATCCGCGTCATCCGCATCAAGCTGGGCGACGAGATGACCGCCGCCGTCGGCAGGGCCAAGATCGCCAAGGCCAAGATTGCCGAGTCCGGCGCCTTCGAGGGTGGAGATGCGCTCCAGGACCAGGAGGCGCCGGTGACCCCATGATCGTTCCGATGTCCAAGGTGTACGTCGCTGCTGGCGCCGCCGACCGCCGCAGGCTGCTGAATGCCCTGGGGCGCCTGGGCATCGTCCACTTAGCGCCCGTCGATCCGGCCAAGGCCGTGGCCGACGAGAAGACCCTCGCCGCCATCGACCACCTGGGACGGGCGATCCAGGTCCTGTCCGAGGTTGCCCCCTCCGGCCGGCGAGTCGAACTGGCGGCGGAGCGAGCGGCCGAGGAGGTCCTGAACATCCAGCGCACCCTGGCCGAGCGCCGCGGCCGCCTGTCCGCCCTGCATCGCCAGCACGAGCAGCTCGCCATCTGGGGTGACGTGCGGCTGGAGCAATTGCAGCAACTCGCCGCCGCCGGATTGAACGTTCGCTTCGTGACCGTCCACCCCAAACAGCTTCCCGAGCTCCAGGCCGAGTGTGTGCAGGTCCTTACCCGCTTGGCGGGCAGGGGCGTGTTGGTGGCCCTGGTGGACCACGGCGAGCCGGCGGCGCTGCCGGCCGGGGTTGCGGAACTGCCCATCCCGACGACCGATCGGCCGGCCATCCGCGCCGAGGCGGCCAGGATCGACCGGGAGCTCAAGCAAGCCGCCGGGCGCCTGGCCGACCTGACCGGGTTGTTGCCGCAGATGGAGGCCGCCCGGAAAAAACTCCAACGCCAGGCGGCGTTCGCCGTGGCTACCGGTGGGGCGCTGGCCGATGAAAATCTCTTTGCCGTTCAGGGCTGGTTGCCGGCCGAGCAGGCCGAGGCGCTGCCCGAGGCGCTGACCGAGCAGGGTGTGTCCGCGGCGGTTACGAGCCAACCGGCCGGGCCGGAGGATTCCCCTCCCACGCTGCTCCGCGCGCCGCGCTGGGCCAGACCCGCCGAGGCCCTCCTGAGGGCGCTGGGCACGATCCCGGGTTACCGTGAGCAGGACGTTTCCCCCGCCTTCATGCTCGCCCTGCCAATCTTCGCAGCCATGCTGATCAGCGACGCCGGCTATGGAATGCTGTTCCTGCTCGTCCCGGCCTTGTTCTATCGCAAGCTGACCGCCAAACTGGGCAAAGGGTTGGTTCATTTGCTGATGGTCTTCGGCGCGGCGGCCGTGGTTTGGGGGATCGTGACGGGCAGCTACTTTGGCGTTGGCCCGGCGGAGATGATTAAGGCCGGGGGCCTCTGGGCGGCCCTGGGGAAGGCGATGAGCGTTCCTAAGCTGTTTTCGGTGGAAATCACGGATAAGTCGCAGCACATCCTCATGCGGATCAGCTTCCTGCTGGCGGCCATCCACCTCAGCAGCGCCCACCTGTGGCGCGCGGTGCTGAAGTTCCCCGACATCCGCTTCTTGAGCAGCGTCGGCTGGGCGGTAACGCTATGGGGCACCTACGGCCTGGTTAAGAGGCTCGTCCTGAACGACCCGTTTTACGGCACCGTCTATCCCTACCTTGTCTTGGGGGGTCTGGCGCTGGCGGTGGCGTTCGCCAGCCCCCGGAAGTACGTCATCGACGGCGTCGTGCTGGGGGCGCTGAATTCGATCTTCCCCGCCGTGGCCACGTTCGGCGACACGATCAGCTACCTTCGCCTCATGGCCATCGGCCTGGCCGGCAGCGTGCTGGCGACAAAATTCAACTCGATGACGCTCGGCATCGGATTCCTTCCGGTCTCCGTGCCCTTGCTTCTGATGGCCCACCTGTTGAACATAGGGCTGGTGCTCATCGCCTTGTTGGCGCATGGTGTGCGGCTGAACATCCTGGAATTTTCCGTCAATCTGGGCATGGAGTGGTCCGGGTACCCTTACGAGCCGTTCACGGAAAGGTCAGAGGAGACTTAGCATGGATTGGGCGTTTCTGGGTCAACTTGGGATGGTCTTGTGTTTCGGGATGGGCGCGTTGGGCAGTTCGCTGGGTGCCTGGGTCGCCGGCCAGGCCGCCGCCGGGGCCTGGGCCCGCGACGCCAAGGCCGGCAAACCTATCAGCTTCAGCTACGTCATCTTCATCGCCGCGCCCCTCACCCAGACACTCTACGCGATGATCGTCATGTACCAGATTGCCGGGGTACTGGCCTCCAGCCCCGCCGTCGCGGCGACCCACGCCGGGCGACTGCTGGGCATCGGCATCGCCACCGGGCTGGGGGAGATGTTCTCGGCCTGGGGGCAGGGTGCCATCGGCGCCGCCGCCTGCCGCTGCCTCAGTGAAAGCGAAGGCAAAGGCTTTGCCCTCCTGGTCATCGCCATCGGCATCATCGAGACCGTCGGCATCTTCTCGATGGCCTTAGTGCTGGGCATGGTCCCGAAGGTTTCTTGACCTTCGCGTTGCCAATGCGGCAGTCGGTTGGTCTCCCGCCCCGGGAGACTGGATGCGATTCGCCGGAGGCGAATCGCTTTGTCAGCGCATAGTCTCATAAGGCCCGCGGTACACCCGGCGGCGCGGCGGCGAGCGATCAGATGGACCTGGAAGGTTTCTTTGGCTCGACCCTTCATTGCGCCTGTGGCAGGACGCACGTCATTTGGCCGCGCAAGGTGGTCGCGGCCGACGACACCGTTAAGCGAATGCCTGCCTTTTGCGCCGAGGTGTCCGCCGGGCGGCGCGTGGCGGTGTTGATGGACATTCGCACGGCCGCCGTGGCCGGGTCGGCTGTGGCGGCCGAGTTGGCTGATGCCTCCTGGCAGGTCAGTGAGACGGTCATCCCCGACCCGCCTTGCAGTTCTCCCGTCTGCGATGAGGCGACCCACGAGGCCTTGGCCGCTCGGCTGGGTGCAGTGGACTTGGTCGTGCCGGTCGGCTCGGGGGTGCTCTGTGACTTGGGCAAGTGGCTGGCCTTTGAGCGTTCCGTCCCGTTTGTGCCGTTCGCGACGGCCGCCAGCATGAACGGATACACCTCCGCCAACGTCGCCCCGACCATCGGCGGGGTCAAATCGCTGTTTGCTGCCGCCCCGCCGCCGCTGGTGGTGGCCTGCCCGGCAGTCCTGGCCGAGGCGCCCTACGAGATGACGGCCGCCGGACTGGGCGACGTGCTGGCTAAATCGACCAGCTCCGCCGATTGGTATCTCAACCACGCCTTGTTCGGCGACTTCTACTGCCAGGCGGCCGTGGACCTGATCGCCGACATCGAACCGCTGTACAGGGACTGTCCCGCCGACCTTACCGCCCGGCGTCCGGCGGCCATGAAGGCCTTGCTGGACGCCCTGCTGCTGACCGGTTCGGCCATGACGATGGCGGGGTCCTCCGCCCCGGCTAGCGGCGGAGAGCATCTGATCAGCCACACGCTGGACGTGATGTCCAGCCTCGACGGCCTTCCTCATGATCTGCACGGCCGACAGGTGGGGCTGGGCACGGTGCTGTGCTCGGAGCTTTATCGCCGAGTGCTTGAGGTGGAGTCGCCCGACTTCCGCCCGCCCCAGGAGACGATCGACGAGAGCTTCTGGGGACGTCTGGCTGGGCCGATTGCCGCATTGTACACCCAGAAGGTCCCCCGCCTGCGGGCGGTGCAGGATCGTCTAACGGGAAAGGGCGCATGGGACAATCTGCGTCAAAAACTCTCCGCCTTTCTCCGGCCGCCCGAGAGGATTTCCGCCTGCCTGTCGGCGGCAGGGGCGGCCTGGCGGGCAGAGCACATCGGCTGCGACCGCCGGCGCCTGCTGGAGGCCCTGCTTCACGCCCATCAGGCCCGCGCGCGATTCACCGTCCTGGACTTGTCCCGCTTGCTGGGCCTGATGCCCCAGGCGGCGGCCCAGATCGTGGATCGCTGGGCGTGAACTTGGTGCCGTGCTTGTGCTTGCTCAAGCAGGGTTCGCTGCAAGAATCGCTTGCATAACAACCACCAAGGGACTAAAAAGCCGCAGACCCTTTTTTAAAAAGTTTTCGAAAAGTTTTCAAAAAAGTTCCAAGAAAAATTTCAAAAAGGTTTCTCAAAGGCCGGATATGAAGTTTCAGCTCGTGGACAGGATCGAGTCGATTGAGCGCGGCAAGCGGATCGTGACGGTCAAGGCGCTGTCGCTGGCGGAGGAGTACCTGGCCGACCATTTCCCGGCCTTTCCGGTCCTGCCGGGCGTGCTGATGATCGAGGCGATGGTGCAGTCGGCCGCCTGGCTGGTGCGGGTGGAGCAGAATTTTTCCAAGAGCATCATCGTGCTGTCGGCCGCCCGCAACGTCCGGCCCGTGAGCTTCGTCAAACCCGGCGACGTGCTTCGCTGCGAGCTGGACGCGATTGAGATTGCCGACGCCTCCGCCAAGTTCAAGGGCGCGGGGTTCGTGGGAAGCGAGCCGATCCTGTCGGGCAGGCTGGAGCTGGCGTGCTTTAACCTGGTTGAGCGGGATAAACGCCTGGCCGAGGCCGACGCAGCCATCCTCAGCCAGCTCAAAGAGCAGTTCAAGCTCCTGGGCGGCCCGCAATTGCTGGGCTGGCCGGAGAGTTGAGCCGCCTGGCCTACGGGGGCAGAATGCGTTGACTTTGGGTGGGGGGTTTCTTATAGATGGTGGCCACTATCGACCTGGCGGGAAAGCGACGCCGGGCACGACAGGAGACATGTGCCCATGCCCATGACCGAAGCGGACGTCTTCGAAAAGGTGAAGGAAGCCCTGGTCGACGCCCTGGCCGTCGATGAGGACGAGATCAAGCCCCAGGCCACCCTCATGGGCGACCTGGGGGCGGAGTCCATCGACTTTCTGGACATCATCTTCCGGCTGGAGAAGGCCTTCAACATCAAGATCCCCCGCGGCGAGCTGTTCCCCGACAACATCCTCAACAATCCCGAGCTGGTCAAGGACGGCAAGCTTACCCCCGCCGGCCTGGCCCAGCTCAAGGTGCGGATGGCCCACGTCGACCTGTCGCAGTTCGAGCTGGACCCGGACATCAGCAAGATGAGCGAGCTGTTCAAGGTCCAGACGATCGTCAACTACGTGCTGGGCAAGGTCAACGGCTAGGCCCCTTCGCCCGTCGCCGCGGCGGGTCCACCGGCGCGGAGGCGCCCCGTCGGAGCGGTCCGTGAGATGGATATGGATAGATCGGTTCCTGGAGTTCGTCCCCGGTCAGCGGGCCAAGGCCGTCAAGAACGTCTCGCTGGCTGAGGAGCATCTCCACGATCACTGGGCGCCGTTTCCGATCATGCCCGTCTCGCTGATGATCGAGGGCATGGCCCAGACGGCTGGCATCCTCGTGGGCCAGGCCAGGAATTTTGAGGAAAAGGTCATCCTGGCCAAGATCGCCAAGGCCGAGTTCTCCGACATTGTCACCCCGGGCGACCAGCTCGTCTACGAGGCGCGGATCGAGTCCCTCTCCGCCGAGGCCGCAGCCACCCAGGGCACGGTGACCAAGAACGGCCAACCCCTCGGGCAGATCGATTTGATGTTCTCGCACATCGATCAGAACCTGGCGGGCACCAAGTTCCCCAGGGCCAACTTCGTGTTCACGGGCCAGTTCGAGCGGCTGATTGCCCCGTTTTTGGAGTCGGCCGATGCCTGAGCGCCGCGTGGCCATCACGGGCCTGGGCGTGGTGACGCCGGCCGGTGTGGGCGCCGAATCGCTGTGGCAGACGCTGCTGGAGGCCCGCTCGTGCGTCCGGACGATCCGCCGGTTCGACCCCTCTAAGTTCCCCTGCCACATCGGCGGGGAGCTGGAGGAAGCCTTCTCCGCCCGCAGTTTCGTTCCCAAGGACTACCGCAAGGCCGTCAAGGTCATGGCCCGCGACATCGAGATTGCCGTCGCGGCCGCGGACCTGGCCTTCCGCGACGCAGGCCTGGTGACGGCTGGGACTGGTGGCGAGGGGTCGACGGTGTCCTCTGGCCGGCTGGGGTGCAACATCGGCGCGGGGCTGATCTGTAGCGACCTAAATGAGTTGGGAGCTGCGGTCAGCACGGCCGTGACGGAGGGCAAGTTCGACCTCCGCAAGTGGGGCTCCGGCGGCATGAACAACCTCACGCCCCTGTGGCTGCTGAAGTATCTGCCCAACATGCTGGCCTGCCATGTGACGATCATCCACGCGGCCAAGGGGCCCAGCAACACGATCACCTGCGGCGACGCCTCCGGCCACCTGACGGTGGGCGAGGCGGCCCGGCTGGTTGCCCGCGGCGAGGCCGACGTGGTCATCGCCGGCGGGGCCGAGAGCAAGCTCAATCCCATGGGCCTGCTCCGCCAGGCGCTGCTGCGGCGCCTGTGCACCAATCGCAACGACCAGGCCTCGCCAGGCGTGCCGGCCGTTCGACGCCGGGGCCGGCGGCACCGTGATCGGCGAGGGCGGCGGGCTGCTGATCCTGGAGGCGATAGAACACGCCCAGGCCCGAAAGGCCCGAATCTATGCCGAGCTCGTCGGCTTCGGCGCCGCCTGCCATCCTGACGGCATCGACGTGCTCAAGGCCACCGACGGCGGGCTGGACCTGGCCGTGGCCAAGGCGCTGGCCGATGCGGGTATCTCCCCAAAGGACGTCGGCGCGATCGTCGCCCACGGCACGGCCGTCCCGGCCGAGGACCGCTGCGAAGTGCAGGCCTGGCACAAGGCGATGGGCGATGCGGCCGGCAAGGTCCCCGCTGCGGCCATCACGGGGGCCATCGGGTCACTGTTTGCCGGGGCCGGCGGCGTGGAGCTGGCCGTGGCGGCCATGGCAGTGCACACCGGCACAATCCCCCCGACCGTGAACTTCCATACCCCCGGCGGCAACGGCCGACTGAACCTGGCCGCGACACCCCGCTTGGAATCGAACCATCTCCGCTACGTCGTCAGCGGCGCCTTCGGGATCGGCGGGCAGAGCGCGGCCTGCGTGCTCAAGCGGTGCGAATCATGACTCCAAGACGCGTGGTCATCACCGGCATGGGGACGGTCAACCCTCTGGGCCATGACGTCGAGAGCACCTGGAAGGCGCTGCTGGCAGGCCGCAGCGGCATCAGCAAGACCGAGCTGTTCGACGCCGGCACCTTCCCCACGACCTTCTCGGCCCAGGTCAAGGGCTTCGACTTGGCCACATGGCTGCCCAACGCCGAGAAGCACCGTCACGCCGGGCAGGCACTGCCGCTTCGCCCTGGCGGCGGCGGTCGCAGGCCTGGAGGCAGGCCGGGCTGGACGGCGACAGCAGCCTGGACCGCACGCGCCTGGGCATCTACCTGGGCAGCGGGCGAGGGCAGCCTGGACTTCGACAACTTCACGTCGCTGTCTGGTGGACAGCCTGGCGCGACGGGCGGATGGACACGACCGCTGGGCGGAACTGGCCTTCCAGCGGATGGACCTGTACCGCGAGGTGGAGCAGGAATCCAACATGACTCGTGGCCCACCTGGCGGCCGAGTTCGGCGTCCGCGGCCCGGCCTTCAACGTGCTGACCGCCTGCGCCGCCAGCACGCAGGCCATCGGCGAGGCGGCCCGGCAGATCCGCCGCGGCGACGCGGACGTGATGATCTCCGGCGGCGCCCACAGCATGATCCACCCCTACGGCGTGACGGGCTTCAACCGCCTGACGGCCCTGTCGACGCGGAACGACAGATCGCCACGGCCAGTCGGCCCTTCGACCTCACGCGCGACGGCTTCGTCCTGGGCGAGGGCGCCAGCATCCTGATCCTGGAGGACCTACGAGTCGCGCCCGCCGCCGCGGGGCGGAGATCCTGGCGGAGATCATCGGCTACGGCGCCAGCGCCGACGCCTTCCGCATCACCGACCAGGACCCCGAGGGCGCCGGGGCGGCGGCGGCCATGCGGGCGGCCCTGGCCGACGCGGGCGTCAGGCCGGCGGACATCGACTACATCTCCGCCCACGGCACGGGCACCAAGCAGAACGACCAGGTCGAGACGCTGGCGGTCAAGGCCGTCTTCGGCGAGCAGGCCGCCAAGGTCCCCATCTCCAGCGTCAAGAGCATGCTGGGCCACCTGATCGCCGCCGCCGGGGCGACCGAGCTGATCACCTGCGTCCTGGCCATCCGCGACCAGATGCTGCCGCCGACGATCAACCTGCAACGTCCCGATCCCGACTGCGACCTGGACTACGTCCCCAACGCCCCGGCGAGGCGAAGGTGGAGATTTGCCTGAGCAACAGCTTCGGCTTCGGCGGGCAGAATAATACGCTGATTATTCGTCGCTATCGTTAGATCGGGCGAAGCCGCGGCCTTGATTTTCCGCCAGGCCTTTGGCATACCATCACTGGCTGGCGGGAAACGGCGAGACGGCGGCGAAAGTCGCTGGACACAAGAGCGTGACGGAATTTTTTGGACCAACCTGGACGCTGCTGGCCTCTACGTGGCTGGGGAGGAACTGGGCGGCCCTGGCCATCGGGTTGACGTGCCTGTCGCTGGCGGTGTTCATCACGCTGGTCCTGGCCAAGTACGTCCGCATCTGCCTGAACGTCTTCGTGGACACCCACCCGCCGCTGGCGATGGGGCCGCTGGACTTCCAGCCCGTGCACGGGGAGATCGTCCGCTTCCGCAGCTTCGACGGGGTGTCGCTGCGCGGCATGCACCTCCGCACATCCCGCCGCGCCGCCTGCAAAGGGGCGATCGTCTTCTGCCACGAGTTCAAGTCGGACATGTACAGTTGCGCCCGCTACGCCCGGCCGCTGATTGAGGCGGGGTTCGACGTGTTCACCTTCGATTTTCGCGGCCACGGGGACAGCAGTTGCAACCCCGAGTACCGCCCGCTCCAGTGGCCCAGCGATAAGGAGGTGGAGGACGTGCTGGGGGCGTGCGCGTACGTGCAGTCGGTCCTGGAGGCCGAGGGCCGAAGCCCGCAGATCGGACTGTTCGGCATCTCGCGCGGGGCCGGGGCGTCGCTGCTCGCCGCGGCGAGCGACCCCAACATCCGCGCCATCGTCTGCGACGGGGCCTTCAGCACGGCCGAGACGCTGGCGGCCCTGATGAAGCGCTGGGCCTATATCTTCGCGACGGTGCGGCTGGTTTACGAGAACCACCCCGAGGCCTTCTGGCGATTTTTGGTCTGGCTGCTGATGCACTTCGCCCAACCCCGGCTGCATCGGCGGTTCCCCTCAGTCCGGAGGGCGCTGCGGGAGATGCCGTCGCGGGCGATTCTTTTCATCCACGGGCAGCGCGACAGCTACATCCGCACTGACCAGGCCAGAATGCTGTACGACTCGGCGCCCTCGCCCAAGTACCTGTGGATCGTCGAGGATGCCAAGCACAACCAGTCGGTCGTGACCGAGCCCCGCCAGTATGCCGCGCGGACCATCGCCTTTTTCCGCAAGCACCTGGCCGGCGAGGCCGTGAGCGAGACGGAGATTACCTCCCCCGCCGAGACGGAAGTCGCCTGACTTCGGCGAGCTCGCTTTGGCTGAGTTCAGCGTCGAAGCCGGTCGAGCCGACCGTCCATCTCGGCCCGGTTCCTTCGGGCGAAGATCGCGGGGGTTGGGGTGTTGGGACATGGTCGAATCCAAGCGGCTGCGGGCGTATCTGAAACTGCACCTGGCTGAGGGGGTCGGGGCGGTCCTTTTTAAGCGCCTGGTGGAGGCCTTTGGTGACGTGGAGTCTGCCGCGGCCGCAGGACCGGCGCAGTGGCAGGAAGTCCAGGGCATCGGCCCCAAGACGGCCGAGGCCCTGGCGGCCGTGAGCGACGAACAGGTGGATGCCGAGCTGGCCGAGGCGGAAAAGCACGGCGCGACAATCCTCACCGCTGAGGAAGCTCTGTATCCCGCCGCCCTGGCCCACATCGCCGATCCCCCGGCAGTGCTGTATGTCCGAGGGAAGCTGGAGCCCACCGACGCGTTGGCGATGGCCATCGTGGGCAGCCGCCGCTGCACCTACTACGGGCTGGAACAGGCCGAGCGCTTTGGCCAGTTGCTGGGGCGCGCGGGCTTCACGGTCGTCAGCGGC
>CAVXDC010000023.1:0-29518 GCA_963760365.1 uncultured Phycisphaerae bacterium | reverse complement strand
GCGGTCTCGGGCCCGCTTTTCGGGGCTGGTGGCCAGCTCGGCCGTGAAGTAGGGGTCCTTGATGAGCATGGCCGAGGCGAGGTTGCGGATGACCGCGGCCGTGGCGGCGAAGCCTTGCTCGGCCTTGTCCGCCTGGTAAATGCGGGCCACGGCCTGGGCGTAGCGCCGCGCGTAGTCCAACCCGCCCCAGCGCAGGCAGTCGTACAGGCGGACGACCGCAGCCGTCTTGAGGGCATCGTCCAGGTCCCTGATTTTGTCCACCAGCTCGGCGGCCAACTGCCGCAGGGCGTCGGCCTTCTCCTGCCCGCGGCGGTAGCGGCGGATGGTCCAGCGGCACTTGTCTTCCAGGACGTCGCGCCAATCGCCGCGGGGCGGCGGGCCGATGAACAGGTCCGGCTGCTCGACCAGCTTGCGGCCCATGTTGAAGGCGTAGAGGTTCTTGCGGAAATCGGTGCGGATGGTGTCCTTGATCGCCCAGGCCATCGAGTGCATCGAGACGGGGATCAGCCCCTTCTGGAAGGCGAAGCCCAGCATCATCATGTTGGCGTAGAGCTTGCTCCCCAGGTATTTCTCGCAGATGCGGGAGATGTTCCTAGCCAGGAACTCGTCGCTGCGGGTGTTGCGGCGGATGACCTGTTCCAGGCCGGAGGGGTTGAAATCCTCCCGGCCCATCAGGCCGCTGATGGTGGCGATCTTGTCGGTGTTGATGACCGCGGCCGTGCGGTTCTTGGAGGCGATGCGCAGTCGCCCCCGGGGGTCCAGGGCCCTGGCCGCCTCGAGGATGTCGATGCCGATCAGCAGGTCGGCCTTGCCGTAGGGGATCAGGGCCGTGACGGGCTGGCCGGCGAAGTTGTAGACGACCTGGCTCATCACGCCGCCGTTGCGGATGGCCAATCCTTTTTTATCCAGGAAATGGACGGGGTAGCCTTCCTTGTGGGCGGCGCGGACGAGGATCTGCGTGGCCAGGCCGATGCCCATGCCTCCAAAGCCCACCAGGCAGCACCGCCACAGCTCACCCAGGGGCGCTTCTGCGGTTCGGGGATTTCCTCCAGACCCAGTTCCGGCAGGCGCGACCGGGGGGGCCTTTTGCGCTTGATGATCACGCGCTCGAAGGCCGAGCAGGCGCCGATCCGCGTGCAGGCCCCGTCGTTGACGCACCAGGTCAGGTCGGTGTCCATCTTGGGTCCGTAGTCAGTCTCGGCGTGCTTCAGGCCCGGACAGCCGGTCAGCTCGGCGCACGCCAGGCAGAAGCGGCAGATTTCCTGGTTGACGTTCATGTGGTCCCAGACCGGCAGGAACCCCTTGACCCGGGCGATCTGGCGCTCGTGGCGGCGCTTGCGGCGCATGCGGGTGATGCCGCATTCCTTCTCGGCGATGACGACCTTCACGCCCTTGGCCAGGAACGTCTGCTCCAGTAGCTTGCGATACTCCCGCCGCCGCTCGGGGTTAACGCAGACGACGGTCAGGCCGCTGTCGCCGGCCATGCCCCTCACCACCTCCTCGATGTCCTGGACCGGGGTGGGGTTGCCCACGATGTCGTAATTCACTCCGCTGGTGGGTTGGTGGCCGGTCATGGCCGTGGTGCTGTTGTCCAGGATGACGAAGGTGATGTCCTGGCTGAGCTTGACCGCCTGGCTGATGGACGTCAGGCCGGAGTGGAAGAACGTCCCGTCGCCCATGAAGACGGCTTCCTTGTTGACGGTGAAGGCATCGGTGCCGACGCCGGTGCCGCCGCCCACGCCCATGCCGGAGTAATCGTGCATCAGCGGTTCGTTGGGCGGATACATGAGCATGACGTAGCAGCCGGCGTCGCCGTGGAACAGCAGGTCCACCGGTCCTCGGCCGTGCCGACGACGCATGTAGTCGGCGTCCATGAACTGCTTCTTGATCTCCAGGCACAGGCCTGCCGTGTCGCGGTGCGGGCAGCCGGGGCAGAACGTGGGGCTGCGGACGGGCAGCGCGCCGACGTCCGCCTCGTAGGTCGAGTCGATCGTGTCGATCTCGCGATCCAAAGCCTCGATGCCCGCCGGATCGGCCGGAACGGACGCCGTGCCCGAGACGCTCTTGATCAGCGGCGCCAGCCGGGCGATCAGGATCGAAGGGTGCAGGCCGCGGGAATCGGGCAGGCCCTCCAAGCCGTTGGGGAACTGCTTGCCCCAGACCTCCACCTGCCCGCTGTCTAACCCCGCCTGGCGGTCCTTCAGGAGAATCTGGGAGACCTGCTCCTCCACAAAAGCCCGCCGCTCCTCTACGACCACGATCCGCCGGCATTGGCCGGCGAGCTGGCGGACCAGACCGCCGTCCAGCGGGTAGCTCATGCCCAGCCGCAGGATCGGGAACTCCCCCAGCAGACCCATCTCAAACAAGGCCTGGAGGAGATAGCCGTGCGCCATGCCGCTGGTGATGAATCCCAGGGGTTTTGGTTGAGAGGCCGGATGCAGGATGGCGTTCAGCCCCAGCTCGGCGGCGATTGCAACGGCCCGCTCCAGCGCCGCCCGTAGGTGGCCTCCTGGTACCAACTGTTGGGCGGCAGGAGGACGTGCCGCTTGAGGTCGATGGCGGCGGTGTCCAGATCGATCTTCTGACGCGTGTTGAACTGCGGATACTGGTTGGGCCGGCACTGCACCGTCCCGCCGCCGTCGCACAGGTTGGTCGGCAGGACGTAGCCGGCGAACAGCTCCGATCGGCGCGAGAACTTGAAGGCCAGGTCGACGAAGTCCTTGACCTCCTGGGAATCGGCCGGCTCCAAGACGGGGATGAACAGGTGCCGGGAGATGTAGCGGCTGTCGGCGGGGCACTGGGTGGAGTCCGACCAGGGGTCGTCACCGTACACGACGATGGCGCCGCCCTCGGGGTGCGCTCCGGCCAGGTTGCCCAGGGCCAGGGCGTCGGCGGCGACGTGCACGCCGACGGACTTCATGACGATCAACGCCCCGGCAGCCGATGAGCTGCGAGCCGTTGAGCATGGCCGCGGCCAGGGCCTCGTTGCTGTTCATGACGGCCTGGATGCCGTGGGCCTCCAGCAGGTCCTTGACCAGCGGCAGGGCGTCGAAAAAGCTCGCCACCGGGCTGCCCGGATAGCCGCCCATCAGGTGCACGCCCCCCTCGGCCTCCAGGGCACCCTTCAACAACAGCTCGGCGCCGGTGAAGATCTCCGGACCTTCGGCCGTCAGGAATCGCTCGTCGACCTTCATGCTGGGCATTTTACTAGAAGATTGGCCTCCAACCGCTCAAAGATTTTTGCGGGATAGAAACTGCCCGAGACGACTCAGGACGGGTTTTGGTGGGGCGAGTGGCCTGGGTCTCGCACGCGGTTTATAGCGTGTGGGGGCCTTGGCCCCACTGGAGCTTGCGGGTGAGGGTGTCGAAGAAGGGCCTTCCCGGGTGCGGCACGATGCGGGCGCCGACGGCGGCCTTGCGGATCTCCGTCACGTCACCCACGCACAAGCCGGTGCTGATCTGGCCGTCCACGATCACCGCCGAGCCGGCGTTGACCTTCACGGCTGTGACGCGGATGACCTGGTCGCTGCCGACCATCAGCGGGCGCATCGACAGGCTGTGGGGCGCCAGCGGCGTGATGGCGATGACGTCCAGGGTGGGCTCCATGATGGGCCCGCCGGCGGACATGTTGTAAGCTGTTGAGCCAGTTGGAGTTGAGATAATCAGCCCGTCGCCCGGGTAGTGGGCGATCTCCTCGGTGCCGCGGACGACCAGCAGGTCGATCATCCGCCAGGGTTGGCCGGCGGCAAAGACCACGTCGTTGGCCACCGGGGAACTGAAGGGGTGTTTTTGGCAGTTGCTGATCTTGACCTCCAGCATCATCCGATCGGTGGGTTTGATCTGGCCGGCCAGGACCTCGGCCAGGTGTTTCTGCATGTGCTCCACGTCGTACTCGGCCAGGAACCCCAGCTTGCCCATGTTCACGCCCAGCAGCGGCATGGCCGTGCCCGCCAGCGTCCTGGCCGCGGCCAGGAGCGTCCCGTCACCGCCGAAGACGATGCAGAGCTCAGCCTGTCGGCTCAGCGGCTCCGGAACGGGCTGGTGGACGGCCAGGACGTCCAGGACCTCCACCCGCTCCTGGAGCCAGGGGCGCAGGGACTGCACCTGCTGGGCCACCGCAGGCCGGGCGGAGTTGGCGATGATGAGAACCTTCTTGCGGGCCATGATGGATGAGCATGCTACCGCGCCAGACGGGCTAAGTATAGTTCCGCCCCTGGCTGCCTTTGAGAACAAGTCAACCAGTGACTCGTTGACTCGTGGATTGGTTGACGGGTTTACCTTCCCTGCTCATTCGCCCAGATACAGATTTTGTCCGGCGACGATCGTGGGCTTCTTGGCCTGGAGTTTGGCCTGAAGCTCCTCGGCGCTGTCGGCGAACAGGGGGGAGATTTCGATGGCCGCCGCGACCTGGCCGTCGGCGTCGCGGGGCACGGCCACACCGGCCTGTTCCAACCAGGCGGCCGATCGGCGGACCTGGTCGTGCAGGCTGCTGGGGAGGCTGTCTTCGCCCGAGGCGTTCTTGATGGGGCTGAACTCCTCGCGCCGGTCGATCTCCAGGATCACGGTCTGCCGGGCCAGCGGCAGGGCGTCGAAGACGAACAGCTCCAGCTTGACGGCGTTGGGCTGGTCGGGCTTGACCGGAGTGCCGTGGTCGTCGATGCAGGGGACGGTCTTTTCCGCCCGGTGGTAGGGCAGGAGCAGCTTGCCGCCGGCGGTGAGGCGCTCGATGAACGAGCGCGACAGGACGTGGATGGCGATGCTGCCGGCGGAGAATTTCAATCGGCCGTCGTCGGTGGTGGCCGAGGCCAGCTCCTCCGGCATGTCGGAATATTCGATCACGGTCACCTGGTCGTTCAGAAGGCAGAAGTTGCCGACGCGCTCCATCGGGTCGCGCTTGGGCAGGGCCTTGGCGCTGATCTCGGCCCCGCGCTGGGCGTGCAGCCCCAGGAACAGCGGATCGACGCAGTGCACCAGGGGATTGTCCACCTGGAAGTAGCTGATCAACTCGATGCCCCGCCGCGTCAGGTCGTTTAGCGCGCCGCTCTTGCGCAGGGCCATCAGACACCCGCCGTGCCCGTCGGGGCTCAGGGCCAGGGAGCCTTTATCGGCCAGCAGCAACCGGCCGTCAAACCCGATGGCCGGCATCGTGCCCTGGACGAAAAAGAACACGTCGTCGGGGGAAAGGCCGAAATAGCGGTTCTGCCGGAAGAAGGCCCGGGTGGCCACGTCGTTGCCCTGGCTGGACATCACGTACCACGGGATGGCGACCTGGTAGCGTTGCGAGGCGGCCAGGATCTGCTCGGCGAAGACGCGGAATAACGGCTTGTGCGCGACGGGCGTGGCCTCCAGGCAGCCCTTGGGGCCTTCAAGTCCCAGACGGGTGCCCTGTCCTCCCGCCACCACCAGGGCCGCGACCTTGCCGGCGGCCAGGAGTTCCTGACCCTTCTTTCGGGCGGCCTGGTGCTCGGCCTGGTCGGCGGGCGTGGCGGGCTTGGCCGGGACGAGGGGGGAGGCTGGATCCGGTCTTTGAGTGGCAGGGTGGGGACGTGCAGGACGTAGCGAGCGATGAGCTCGTTCATCTGCTCGAAGTTGATGGCCGCCAATTGCTCCAGCAGCACGGCACGCTGGCGGTCGCTGAGCTCGTCGTAGAAGCGCAGCAGATGCGACTGCCCGTGGCTCTCGAGCGTCTTGCGGATGCCGGTGATCGGGGTCATCGTTGTGGCTCTCCGGGATGGCTTTATCGGCCCTTGAATCCGGACAGGACGAGCGCTGCGACGAAGGCGAAAAGCCTAGTGAACGGTGGAGGCGGTGTCAATGCCTTGCGGCAGAAGGCAGATACCGCCCCTCAGCCGGCAGGCCATTTTTTTACCCGCCTGGAGGTTGACAGCCCCTCCGGGCAAGGCGTAGAATATAGTGTAGCCAAGAGGGTGGCGGAGCGTTGAGGTTGGAAAGCCACCGTAAAGAACCGCCCTGATACGTGGATATCATCCCAGTGGTTTCCCGCCCCGTTCCCTCTTGAACCCCTTGGCAAAGTGACGTGTTTGCCAGGGAGGGTCTGATGCCTGAGCCGAGCGGCCTTCGCCGCGGCGGTGGTGTTCTCAGGCGGTCGGCCTTACAATTACCAGGCGACGTTTCGACCGGGCGAGCGGCGCCCGGGCGTTTGAAAACCCAAGAACCAGGTCCGGCTCGGTGGCCGGGCCGAGTCAAGGCTGACGTGGCCCGTGGCAAGACGTGAAAGGGCGCTATCATCTTTCCTACCTAATGTTCGAGCCAAGGCCTTGGCGAAAATGCACGGTGGGGGGGAAGGAGCGTCCGTATGAAAAAGAAAAGATGTTTTACGTTGGTGGAGTTGCTGGTGGTGATCGCCATCATCGCCCTGCTGGTGTCGATCCTGCTGCCCAGCCTCCAGAAGGCCCGCGAAATGGCCAAGCGGACCTTGTGCATGACGAACCTGGCCGGTTCGGGCAAGTCCGTGCAACTGTACCTGACCGGCAACGACGACAAGTATCCGGCCATCGTCGCCTCGAAGTTAAGCTGACGTTACAGGCACCGCCTTCAAGAACAAGCCCAACCCGGCCAGTCCCGTGTCCCGGTCCCTCTCGTGCGTGATGTTCATGCTGGTCCGCGAGGGCAACGACCCGGGGCTGTTTGTCTGCCCCAGCGACACCGCCTCCAAGGACCCCAACTACAAGGATCCCGGAACCGGCGCTTACCGCTGGGACTTTTCCAAGCCCGATTACGTCAGCTACTCCGTCCAGTGCATCCGGACCGACCCCAACAACGCCCTCCTGTTCTCCAAGGCCTTGCAGTTCTTCATGGCGGACAAGAACCCCGATTGGGATGCTCCGGTAAAACCTTTGATGGCCGATACTGCCGGTTGGACGGACAACCCGTCTGATGACACATTGAAGATGCTTATGCCAAGCACTCACGGGGTTGAGATGTTCAATGCCGTCAAGGGCGACGGGTTGACGGCTATCCAACGTCGCGGTGATGTCGGTGACTTGGTGGTAGATTCCGGCGGCTCGACCGTCGTCAAGGACAACATCTACTCCGAATACGGCAACAGTCCCTCGAATTGTCGCAAAGCGACCGCGGTACTAGTGAATGACTGGAACGACGTCAACGACGCCTTCCTGTTTGGTCCCATAAAGACCGGTCAATGATCGCATCCGATCTTTGCCGGGCCTGGTTAAGGGCAGCCGGACCGGCGGACAGGATGATAGAGGATTTTGAGAAGGCGACGGGGTTTCGTGGAAAGACCCCGTCGCCTCTTTTTTATGAAGGCCTGTATTCCGTCTCGTCAAGTTTCCTTGCCTGTAGGCCGGAGGTTTATAACAAAACGATGTGGACGTTTGCATTGCCAGGGCAAAGTCTCATAGGATAATGGTCTAGACCTCAATGAGTGCTTCACCGACCCGGCGCAGTCAGGAGGTAGCCTTTTCCCCGCGGGCCGTGGGGGCTGTTTTGGCCTTGTTTTTCCTCTCCGGCGCCTGCGGCCTGATCTACGAAATCATCTGGACGCGCCTGCTGCGCCTGGTGATGGGCAACACCATCTTCTCCATCACCACCGTGCTGTGCGCGTTCATGGGCGGTCTAGCGGCCGGAAGCTGGCTGGGCGGCAAGGTCATCGAGCACCGCCGCGATCCGCTGCGCGTCTACGCCGTGCTGGAGGCCGCCGTGGGCATCTACTGCCTGCTGCTGCCGAGGATCATCGGCGCCGCCGAGCCGATGTATCGCCTGATCTATCGCAACTACGAGAGCTCCTACACCCTTTTCGCCCTGCTGCGATTCGCCTTCTGCGGTGCGATTCTCCTGGTGCCGGCGACGTTCATGGGGGCCACGCTGCCGGTGCTCAGCAGGTTCTTTGCCTCCTCGTTGGATCGGGTCGGCCGGGCCGTCGGGCGCCTCTACGCCGTCAATACCTTCGGGGCGTTCCTGGGCGTGGCCGCGGCGGGATTTGTCCTGATTCCCATGCTGGGGGTGAGGCGGACGATCCACTTGGCCTGCCTGGCCAACCTCCTGGTGGCGACGGTCGCCTACCTGCTGTCTCGGCGCTATTCGTTGCCCCCGCAGGCGGCGGGTGAAGATGGACAGGAGCGCCTCGTGGGGGGCGCACGCCGACGGAGAACCCCTCCGTGGGTGCCGCTCCCGCGGCCATGCGAAACCACGTCATCGCCTGGGCCTTGCTGGTCGGTTACGGCTTGTCGGGGCTTGCGGCGTTGACCTACGAGGTGGCCTGGACGCGGGTGCTCTCGCTGATCATCGGCTCTTCGGTGTACGCCTTCAGCCTGATGCTGATGGCGTTTATCCTGGGACTGGCGCTGGGGTCCATGGTCTTGTCATGGTTTGTCGATCGCTGGCGGGACCTGCTGGGGGCCCTGGCCGTCACGGAACTGGCCATCGGGGCCTCGGCCCTTCTGGGGGTCCCCGTGTTTGGTTGGTTGCCGGTGCATTTTGGACTGGCGGCGGCGGAGTTTTCGGAGTCCTTTTGGAGCCTGCAAGGGGTGGAGTTCGCGCTGGTCTTTGCCTTGATGCTGATTCCCACCACCCTGATGGGGCTGGCGTTCCCTCTGGTCACCCGGGCCTATGCCGTCGTCACCGCCGGCATCAGCCGCTCGGTCGGAAGCATCTATGCCGCCAACACCGTGGGATCCATCCTGGGCTCCTTCTTGGGTGGGTTTGTCCTGATCCCTCTGTTGGGGCTTCGGCGGACGATCTTCGCAGCGGTGGCGGTCAACATCGCCGTCGGCTGCGCGGTCCTGCTGTTGAGCCCGTCGGGACGGAAAATCCGGCGCATCGCGCTGGCCGCCGCCTTTGCAGGGATGGTCGCCGTCTGGGCCTGGGCTCTGCCGGTCTGGGACCCCGCGACCTTGACCCTCGGCATCCACGCCCTGGCTCGCTCGGGGCAGGGCAAGACGATACGAGAAATTCAGCAGGTGTCCCGAGGCTACCAGGTGCTGTTTCACAAGGAGGGGACTTTTGACACGATCACGGTCCGGGAGACCGAGGGGACCAGGTCGCTCCTGATCAACGGCAAGCCGGATGCCTCCACCGGGGAGGACATGGCCACGCAGCGATTGCTGGGCCATCTGCCGATGTTCCTGCATCCCAAGCCGGACCGCGTGCTGGTGATCGGACTGGCCAGCGGCGTGACGTTGGGCGCCTGTTCGCTGCATCCCGTCCGGCAGATGGACTGCGTGGAAATCTCCCCCGACATGGTCAAGGCCACCCATTTCTTCGACGACGTCAACCACCACGTGCTGTCGGATCCGCGCGTCCGCCTGGTGATCGCCGACGGGCGAAATCACCTGGCGCTGACCGATCGCATGTACGACGTGATCATCTCCGAGCCGTCCAACCCCTGGATCGCGGGCATCGCCGACCTGTTCACGGTGGAGTTTTTCCGCCTGTGTCGCCAGCGCCTCCACGACGACGGCGTGGCCTGCATTTGGGTCCAAGGCTACGGCATCGACTGGCGGGCCTTTCAGAGCATTCTCCGCGCGTTTACGGAGGTGTTTCCTCACGTCACGATATGGGAAAGCCTGCTGCCGGCGGACTATCTCCTGGTGGGCTCGCCGCGGCCCCTCGTCGCCGACTTCCAGGACATGGATCGCCGGATGAAAGACCCGACGCTCCGGCAGGACCTGGCCAGGATGTCGATCACGTCTCCGCCGGAGCTCATGGTCCACTTTGTGCTGAACGAAAAGGCCCTGGCGCAGTTCCCCGTCATCGCCCCGATTCATACCGATGACAACGGCCTTGTGGAGTACTCGACCCCGCGCACGATGTTCAGCCGCTTCAGCTCCATCCCCCTGGTGGAAAACCTCAATCGGCAGCGGGGTATGGGGCTGGAGGACCTGTTCGTCCGCAATGCGGACCAGGGAAAGATGCAGGAAACCCTCGCGCACATCGCTCGTCTGATCGAGGCGAGGAAACACCTGGTCAACGCCTTGCTCGCAGTCCAGAAGGACCAGCGGCAGACGGCGGCGGAGGAGTATAAGGCCGCGGGGGCTCTGGACCCCAACCATCCCATTCTGAAGTCGGTGGTGGACGAATTGCTGATGCGAAGCAAGAACGAGTTGAATCGGCATCGACCCGACAAGGCCGCCACGTCGCTCCAGGAAGCACTGGGTGTCCTGCCGAACCATCCGGAGGCCAATTATCGCCTGGGGCTATTGCTGTACACGCAACATCAGCTTTCCCGTGCGGCGGAGCATTACGAGCGCGCGATCGCGGCCAGGCCGGACTGGGTGGAGGCGATGAACGACTTGGCCTGGATACGGGCGGCCGCGGGGGATCCCAACCTCCGCGACGGGGCCGAGGCCGTCGCCTTGGCCGGGCGGGCCAGCCAACTTTCCCCCACCGCCGAAACGCTCGATACCCTTTCCGTGGCCCTGGCAGAGGCGGGCCGGTTTGACCAGGCCATCACCACGGCCCGCCAGGCTGTGGGACTGGCACGCACCACCGGGCGAACGGACCTGGTCACGCAGATCGAGGCGCGGATCGCTCTGTACCAGGCCGGCAAGCCTTACCGCGAGAAGGAATGACGTTGGCGTTCCGAATGCGATAGTCCATTCACCCCCCGATTTTCAAATCCACTTGACTTTTTCCCCCTCCGGCCGATAATGTAAGTCCAGAGGTTAAAGATGATCCGTCCGTGCAACAGCTTGGTCCTGGCGTTGCTGCTGGGGCTTCTGCTGCGCTGACGGATCGCGGACCCGACGAACCCATTCAAGGCCCCGCGATCCTCCGGGAGAAAGATCGCGGGGCCTTGTGTTTTGCACGGAACGGTTGGCATCCCTGGCGATGCCGGAAGACAAGGTGGTGGATCATGATCGTTCGGAAGCACACGACGTTCTTCCCTGGGGAGGGCCCAGCCGGGCGCGCCAGGCGTCCCGGCGGCATGCTGGGCGCAAGGGAATCTTGTCGCGTTTCTATGGCTATGTTTGGTGTGGATTTTCCTGCTGCCAACCAACAAGATAATGGGCCTTATTGACATTCGCATCACGACGGGAACATTGGGTATCGGGATTCGCCCCGTTTGAGACGCAATTTGCCGATGGCGGATTGCTTTGGCGATGCGAAGATCAAGAACAGGCCCGGGAGTTACACCCATGTCGGACAAACGCAAGATCCTCATCTTCGACACGACCCTCCGCGACGGGGAGCAGTGCGCCCGGATGCAGCATGAACATGGCCGAGAAGCTGGAGGTGGCCCGCGCGCTGGCCGACGTTGGGCGTGGACATCATCGAGGCGGGCTTCCCCATCGCCAGTCCCGGGCGACTTCGAGGCCGTCCAGGCCGTCGCGGGCGAGGTCGCCGGCCCGGTCATCTGCGGGCTGGCCCGGTCGCTGGAGAAGGACATCGTCCGGGCGGCCGAGGCCGTCAAGCCGGCCGCCAGCGCCGCGCATCCACGTCTTCTGCGCCACCAGCGAGATCCACCGCACCTACAAGCTCAAGCGGGCCAAGGAGGAGATCCTCAAGATGTCCGTCGAGAGCGTCAAGCTGGCCCGCAGTCTGCGTCGACGACGTGGAGTTCTGCCCCGAGGACGCCTCGCGGACCGAGCCGGACTTCCTGGCGGAGGTGGTCGCGGCCGTCATCGAGGCCGGCGCCAGCACGGTCAACATCCCCGACACCGTCGGCTACGCCATGCCGGCGGAGTTCGGCGACCTGATCCGCTACCTCCAGGCCCACGTGCCGAACATCGACAAGGCCGTCATCTCCGTGCACTGCCACAACGACCTGGGCCTGGCGGTGGCCAACTCGCTGGCGGCCGTCCGGGCCGGGGCCGGGCAGGTGGAGTGCACCATCAACGGCATCGGCGAGCGGGCGGGCAACGCGGCGCTGGAGGAGATCGTCATGGCCATCCAGACCCGCGGCGACTTCCTCAACGTCACCACCGACATCGACACGCAAGCGGATCTACCCCACCAGCCGGCTGGTCGCCTCGGTGACCGGGCATGACGTCCAGCGCAACAAGGCCGTCGTCGGCGAGAACGCCTTCGCCCACGAGGCGGGCATCCACCAGCACGGCATGCTCGGCCACCGCGAGACCTACGAGATCATGCGCCCGGAGGACATCGGCATCCCCGCCAGCAAGCTGGTGCTGGGCAAGCACTCCGGCCGGCACGCCTTCAAGCAGCGGACCGAGGCGCTGGGCTACAGCCTCACCGACGAGCAGATCGACCAGGCCTTCGAGAAGTTCAAGGCCCTGGCCGACAAGAAGAAGGAAGTCTTCGACGAGGACATCGAGGCCCTGATCGACGAGCAGATCGAGCACGTCGCCGGAGGTCTGGACGCTGGCGGGCGTGCAGACGACGGCCGGCTCCAAGGCCATCCCCACGGCCACGGTCACGCTGGTAAAGGAAGGCCAGACTCGTCACCGACGCCGCCATCGGCGACGGGCCCGTGGATGCGGTCTACGAGGCCATCGGGCGGATCACCGGCATCACAGCCGCGTCTGACGGACTACGCCCTGCGGGCGCTGACCTGCGGCAAGGACGCCCAGGGCGAGGTGACCATCGAGGTGGAGCACGAAGGGCGGCGATTCCGCGCCCGCGGCGTCAGCACGGACATCGTCGAGGCCTCGGCCCGGGCGTACCTGGCGGCCGTGAACCGGGCGGCTACGTGGACCAACGACGCCGGTGGAAAACCCCGTCCGCCCCAGCCATAAAGCCAAAAGCTCCGGCCGCCGGCCAGGCCTGACACATCGAAACGTTCTGCCCCCTGCCGCAGCCAATCCGCTGCGGCTGGGGTGCAGAGAACTTTTCGTCACAACCGCCGGTCGTGGGAGTTGGACCATGGATGACTTTTTTGGCATCAAGACCAGCGGCAGCACCGTCGGACGGGAAATCCTGGGCGGGATCACGACCTTCCTGGCGTTGAGCTACATCCTGTTCTTCCAGCCGGCCTTGCTCAGCCGGACAGGCATGGACAGCGGCGGCGTGTTCATGGCCACCTGCCTGGCCTCGGCCCTCACGTGCGTGATCATGGGTCTGTGGGCCAACTATCCCATCGCCCTGGCGCCGGGGATGGGGGAGAACACCTTCTTCGTATTCACCATGTGCGGGGTCGGAGCGGCCAGCGCCGTCTTTTACCTGAGCTGGCAGGAAGCCCTGGCCTTGACGATCGTGGAGGGCGTCATCGTGGTGTCGCTGTCGCTGGTGGGCTTTCGCGGCTACCTGCTCAACGCCATTCCCGATTCGCTCAAGAGCGGCATCGCCGCGGGCATCGGGCTGTACATCGCCCTGATCGGCTTTGAGTGGGGCAACGTCATCCGCCGCGACCCGGCGACGTTCCTGGCCTTGGCGGACATGCCGAGTAACTACGTGGCGATGCTGACGTTGGTGGGATTGGCCATCACCTTCATTCTCTCGGCCCTGGGGGTGCGCGGCGCGATCTTGCTGGGCATCCTGATCACCACCGGCCTGACGTGGGCGGTGGGGCACTTCTACCACCTGCCGGCGATCCAGTGGCAAGGACTGGCCGCCATGCCCTCGGGCTTGGGCAAGACGGCGGGGCATTGCATCGGAGGCTTCGCCGATCTGTGGTCGAAATTGTGGGGGAGGCATTGGGCCGATGTCCTGATGATGGGGTTCATCCTGCTATTCATGGACGTCTTCGACACGGTGGGCACGCTGATCGGTGTGGCCGGTCGGGCCGGGATGATTCGCGACGGCAAATTGCCCAGGGCGGAGAAGGCTCTGGCGTCCGACGCGATGGGCACGATCCTGGCCGGCGCCCTGGGCACCAGCACCGTGACCAGTTACATCGAGTCGGTGACGGGCGTGGCCGCCGGGGCCAGGACCGGGTTGGCGGCCATCGTGACCGGGGTATGCCTGACGATTGCGATGTTTTTCCAGCCCCTGGTGGACATGGTGGCTGCGGGGGTGCAGGTGACCTTGGCCGACGGCAGCACGGAACCCAGGTACCCGATGATCGCCCCGGCGCTGATCTTTGTCGGCGGGTTGATGATGCGGGCCCTGCGGGACATCGACTGGGACGATCTGACCGAGGCCTTGCCGGGTTATCTGACGCTGGTGACGATCCCCTTTGCCTTTTCGATCTCGGCGGGCATCGCCGTCGGGTTTATCACCTACGCCTTCGGCAAGATCGTGACCGGCCGGGTGCGGCAGTGTCCCGTGATCGTCTATGTCTTTGCGGCGTTGTTCGTGTTGCGGTACGCCTTGGCGCGCTGAGGTCTTGACGATGGGGCGGTCCGTCCGTGTTGACGCCCCAGATATAGGCGGTTATACTCTCCTTTGTCCCATATGTAGATAAAACCAATTCCCCGAGGTTGTTATCCTATGCAGTGTCCTTTCTGCGGCCAAGACAATGACAAGGTGGTGGACTCCCGCAGCAGCGAAGGAGGCAGGACGGTCCGCCGCCGCCGGCAATGTCTGTCCTGCCAGCGCCGCTTCACCACCTACGAGCGGCCGGAGGAAGCCCTGCGCCTGACCGTGATCAAGAAAGACGGATCCCGCGAATCCTATGAGCGTCAGAAGGTGATCGCAGGCCTGGAGAAGGCCTGCTCCAAGCGGCAAGTCACCGGCGAGCAGATTCGCCAGATCGTCGAGGCCGCCGAGGAGGACATCTTCCGCCACTACGACCGCGAGGTGCCTTCCAGCTTCATCGGCGATACCATCAGCCGACACCTGCGCGAGGTGGACAAGATCGCCTACGTGCGGTTTGCCAGCGTGTACCGCAATTTCGGCGACATCGGCGAGCTGATCGAGGAGGCCAAAGAGGTCAACCGGCTTCCTACCGTGAGCAAGGAGCAGAAAGAGCTGTTTGAGCCACCTGCCCCGACGGTGCCCCGGGCCGGCAAGGAACCCCGGCCTGCGCGGCGGGGAGGAAGACCTTCTGGGGGAAAGTGAGCAAGTCGTCTGGACCTTAGCAGGTGGGTCAGGGGGAGCGTCAGGGCCATCGCGGTTGACCGGCAGAGAGGAGCATGGTCAAGTCCGGGAAGATAAACACAGGATCGCCAGCCCCTCCACCGGCACCCATCAAGGTGCCTTCGCGGGAGGCGCTGCGGTGGCTTGGGGGGGTGGAGCTGGTCGTCGGCCTGATGGTCGCGGCCTTTGTCGTTGCGGTGGTTTGGGCGGTACCTCGCCAGAACGACGATTTGAACATCGGCTTGGCCGTCGGTCGGGACGTCGTAGACGGCAAGCTCGGCAAGCCCGATGACTGGGCCTTCACCACCAACAACCGCGTCTGCATCAACCAGAACTGGGGCAGCCAGTTTCTCCATTACCTGGTCTATCAGTCCACCGGGACCACGGGGTTGCTGGTGCTCAAGGCCGCCCTGATTGCCGCGGCCGTCTTGTTCATCTGTCTGGCCGCGCGGCAGCGGGCTGTCGGTTGGCCGGTGGCGCTGCTGGTGGCCGCTGGGGCCATCGCCGCCGGCCGAAGCTACATCGATCTCCGGGCTAACCTCACCACGCTCGTGCTGGCGCCGCTGGTCCTGTGGCTGCTGTTCAAGACACAACGGAACGTCCACTGGATCTGGTCGGTCATGGTCCTCAATGGCCTGTGGGCCAACGCCCACGGAGGGTTCATCTTCGGCCTGGGGATGATGGGCCTGTGGGTGGTCGTGCTTTGCACCGTCCGGACGCTGGCGCTGGTCGGACAGCATAAGCCGTTCTCCGCGGCCTTCAAGACAACGCTCGGACGGCTCTGGCCCCTGCCGGTGGCCTTGGTGGGTTCGGTGATGCTGGCGGCCTACGCCAACCCCTATGGGCCTGTGAACCTGGCGTTCCCGCTCACCATCTTGGATCCAGCATGGCAGGGTCTGAAGGAGTGGCAACCACTCCTAGCCGAGGGGGTCAGGTACGGGACGGTCTGGGAGTTCCTTGTGTTCCTAGGTGTCCTGGGCGGATTGCTGTTGCTGCGTGTGGTGGGAATCCCGGGCGTGCCGGGCAGTCAACTTCCCCGACCCAACCTGGAGCAGCTGAGCGAGACCCTCTTCGATCTGACCTTGACGGGCGTGGTGGTGGTCATGGGCTGGAAGGCCCGGCGGTTCATCCCGCTGGCGATCATCGTGGGCGCTCCATTCCTGGCCGCGCAGGTGCAATGGCTGATGGGGTTGCTGGCTCGGGCCCACCGGTGGCTGTCCCTGGGGACCATCGTTGCCGCCGCCGCTTTGGCCATCCCGCTGCTGGTGTATGCCGAGAAGCTCTCGCGAATGTACCACCCTGACCATCCCAAATTCCCGCGCCAGACGTTTTTTGACAGGATGCACTCGATGTGGGCCCAGCCCGTGGGAGCAGCCGAGTTCCTGGCGGCCAATCAGATAACCGGCCGGGTCTACCACGATTGGAGATGGGAAGGCTACCTTCACTGGAAGTGCCCCCAACTGAAACTATTCCTCGGCGGGCGGGCTCACCAGGTCTATGATCGGGAGACCGTCATCCTGGGCGACCGGATTCTGGCCGATCCCCAAAAGACTCCCACGAATCCGACGGCAGACCTGGCCAACATCGGCGTGCACATCGTCATCGTTCCGAGGGATCAGCGACACGCGCCCTTGGTGTGGCATCTGGTGGAGCGGCCTGGCGCCTCCTGGACCTACCTCTACGACGGTGTCCGAGAAGTCGTCGTCGTTGACCTTGCTTGGCCCCAGACGGCTGAGCTGGTCCAGCGCGCGATCGCCGGCGACTTGAAATACCCCGACCAGGCGTCTGCCGCATTGAGCAAGGCTATGGCCATGCAGGCCCCGCGTTTGGGTATCCCCGCTCGCCAAAGGCTGGCGGCGCTGGTGGCCGCCGCCGAGGTCCAACCGACCTTCGTAGCCTACAATGCCATCTGGTCTCTGAGCCATGACCTGCCGAAAGACGAACGGTGGACCCTGAAAGACTTTTTCAACCAGCAGTACGCTCGCGTGGAAGTGATGGACCCCCATCGGGCGGATGGGATGCAGATCCTGGAAATGCGGGCGCGGTTGGCCTCCTACCTGGCCGTCCTCTATCACGACGCGGGTGACTCCGATCAGGCCCTCCGTTGGACCCGGGCAAAGGACCGGGCCCTCGCCGAGTCCGCGGCCTTGGCGGCTCACTGGCCCTAACCCAACGACCCGCAGGACCCCGGCACGATGCGCGCCGGTGGAGTGAAGTGGCGTGGCCTGGGGTTTTTTCCTTGCCGCAATAATCTCAAATCACGAAACTACTCACTCCATGGACCACCGGGCCTTGAACACGCATGGGCGGAGTGAGTCACCCGGGAATACCTTTTGCGAACGTTACGACAGGGAGATGGATTTCTACCTTAGTCCAGGAGTCGGCTGACGGAGAGGTGATGGGTAAGTCCGGCAAAAAGGGCAAAAGACCGCCGCCCGCACCGCCAGCGCCCTCGAGGCGCCCCGGTGGGGGTTGTCGAGGGGGCTGGGGTGGGCCGAACTGGCCTTTGGTCTGGCGGTTGCGTTGATTGCCGTGGTCACGATCTGGGCCGAGCCGCGGCCCATCGGCGACCTGTTCGTGGCCTTGTCGGTGGGGCGGGACGTGCTGGCCGGCAAGCTGGGCCAAGTCGACGATTGGGCCTTTACCACCGTCGGCAGGGTGTGCATCAACCAGAATTGGGGTACCCACCTGGTGCACTATCTGATCTACGAAGGCTTTGGGGATACCGGCTTGCTTGTGTTCAAGATCGGGATGATCGCCGCCTCGGCGCTGTTCATCTGCCTGGCCGCCCGGCAGCGGAACGTCACTTGGCCGGTGGCGCTGCTGGTCGCCGCCGGGGCGATCGCCTCCGGCCGCGCGTACATTGACCTGCGGGCCAACCTCACCACGCTCACGCTGGCTCCGCTGGAGCTTTGGCTGCTGTTCAAGACCCGCCGAAATGTGCACTGGATGTGGGTGATCATGGTGCTCAACGGCATCTGGGCCAACGTCCACGGCGGGTTCATCTTCGGGCTGGGAATGACCGGCCTATGGGCTGTCGTGCTCCTGGGCCAGCGGACCATTCAACTCCTGCTGACGCAGCGTCCCGTCTCGGCGGCGCTGAAGACGGCCGCCGTTCAGCTTTGGCCGCTGCCGGCAGCCGCGATCGGCTCGGTCGCCCTGGCCGCCTTCGTCAATCCCTACGGGGTGACCAATCTGACGTTTCCCTTTACCATCCTGGCTCCCGCCTGGTTGAAGTTGAACGAGTGGCAACCGCTGTTGGCCACGACCACCTTTGGGTCGACCTGGGAGTTCTTTGTCGCCTTTGGCGTCCTGGGCGGACTGCTGCTGTTCCGCCTGGCGGGCATTCCGGGCCTACCCGCCAGTTATCCCCGCCGACCCAATCTGGTGGAGGTCAGCGAGACTATTTTCGATCTGGGTTTGACGGCCGTGGTGGCCTACATGACGTTCAAGGCCCGGCGGTTCTTGCCGCTGTCGGTGATCGTGATAGGACCTTTTCTGGCCATCCAGGTCCAATGGATAGTCCGGTTGTTGGAGCAAGGTCACAAAGTGTTAGGCAGCGCGTTGTTGGGTACGGCGGGGATGGCGATGGCCGTGCCGCTACTGATCCACGCGCACACGCTTTGGATGGTGTATCAACCCGACAACCCTCTCTATGCCCCTCAGACGGTTTTCGAGCGGATGAGCGGCATAAACGTGCAGCCGGTGGAGGCCGCCGAATTCCTGGCGGCCAACCACATGAAAGGCAGGGTTTTCAATGAGTGGCGATGGGAGGGTTACCTGCACTGGAAGTGTCCCCAGCTCAAGGTATTCATTGGCGGCCGCGCGCACCAGGTGTACGACCCGGCCACGGACGAACTGGCCGACCGAATCAGGGCCGATGCAAGAAGGTTCCCCGAACCGAAGTACCGTGTGAATCCGACCAAAGACCTGTCCGACACCGATGTGCACCTGGCCGTCGTCCCGGGAGATCAATCGTACACTGGACTGCTGTGGCATCTGACGGAACGCCCCGGCTCCACGTGGGTGTTCATCTACTACGATGGCAAGGATGCCGTCTTTGCTGACTACGCTTGGCCCGAGACGGCGGAGTGGATTCGACGTGCCGTTGCCGGGGAACTGGTTTATCCCAACCAAGCTGCGGCGGCCTTAAGCAAAGCCATGGCGTTGTCAGCCCCGGTTTTGAAGCGCCCGCCGGCCGAGGTGGTGCAGGCGTTCGTGGACGCGGCCAAGGTTAAGCCGAACGTCACGTCCTACAACGTGATTCGGCAGGTTGGCCAAATGCTGCCTGGCCAGTCCCCGTGGCAAAAGGACTACTTCCAGAAGGAATATGCCCGTCTGGAGGGCATGGACTACCAGCAGGCAGACGGCGTCAAGGTGCTGTTGATGCGAACGCAAGTAGCCGACTACCTTTCGGACATCTACCGCAAGGAAGGAGCGGTCGAGGAGGCCGTACGCTGGATGAAGGCCAGGGACAAGGCCAACATGGCCATCAAGGGTTTGATGGGGAAATGGTCGTAACGACGCCGCAGGAAGGCGGGGGCCGGGTACCGGCGGCGATTCGCTGAGGGGGCTACTTGGCCTCCATCCAGTTTTGTCCGACGCCCACGTCCACTTTCAGCGGCACCGACAGCTTGAGGGCTCCGGCCATCTCCGCGACGATCATCTCCCGTTCGGCCTCGACGGCCTGGGCGGGAACTTCGAACAAAAGCTCGTCGTGGATCTGGAGCAGCATCCGGGAGGGTCGGTGCTCGTCTTGAATCCGTCGCGGCGATGCGGACCATGGCCTGCTTGATGAGGTCGGCGGCCGATCCCTGCACCACGGAGTTGATCGCCAGTCGCTCGGCCTGGGCGCGCACGGCGCCGTTGCGGGAGTCGATCCCCGCGATCCGCCGCCGGCGGCCGAAGAGCGTCTCCACGTAGCCGTTGGCCCGGGCCGCCGCTACGCAGGCCTGGAGGAACTCCTCGATCTGGGGGAACCGCTTGCGGTAGCGCTCGATGAACTCCCCCGCGGCCGAGCGACTGATCCGGAGCGTCGTCGCCAGCCCGAAGGCCGTCTGGCCGTAGATGATGCCGAAGTTGACCGTCTTGGCCGTGCGGCCGCTGCTCCTCGGTTACCTGGTCGGGCGGCACGGAGAACACCTCCGCCGCGACGATCCGGTGGATGTCCTGGTCGCGGCGGAAGGCCTCCACCAGCGTCGGATCCCGGCACAGGTGCGCCAGCACGCGCAGCTCCACCTGCGAGTAATCCGCCGACAGCAGCAGCCAGCCTTTCTGGGCCACGAACGCCGAGCGGATCTGCCGGCCTTGGTCGGTGCGGATGGGGATGTTCTGGAGGTTGGGGTCGCTGCTGGACAGCCTGCCGGTGGCCGTGGCGGCCTGGTGGAAGCAGGTGTGCACGCGGCCGGTGCGGGGATGGATGCACTGGGCCAAGGCGGACAGGTACGTGCTGATGAGCTTGGTCAACTTGCGGTAGTCCAGCACCGGCCGCCGGCAGCTCGTGCAGGACGGCCAGTTGCTCCAGCACCCCGGAGTCCGTGCTCAGCCCCGTGGCCGTGCGCTTGAGGGTCGGGAGCTTGAGGTCCTCGAAGAGCACCTCGGCCAACTGGCGGGGGGAGTCCAGGTTGAAGTCCTCCCCGGCCAGGGCGATGATCCGGTCGCGCAGCTTCTGGGCCTGGGCGGCCAGGACGGTCTCCATCTTTTTGAGCGCTGCGGCGTCCACCGCCACGCCGGTTCGCTCCATCGCCGCCAAGACGGGCATCAGCGGCATTTCCAGATGGCCAAACAAATCCTCCAGGCCCTCCTCCCGCAGCTTAGGCCGCAGCACGTCCGCCAGTTGCCAGGACAGGTCGGCGTCGCGGCAGGCGTAGGGGGTAATCCGATCCAGGGGGACGGCGTCCATCGTGATCTGGGTCCGCCCGCGCCCGATGAGGTCTTCGATGGGGATCTTGCGGCGGCCCAGGAACTCGCTGGCCAGGGCGTCCAGGCGGTAGGTGTCGCGGGAGGCGTCCAGCACGTGGGCGGCGATCATGGTGTCGAACATCGCTCCGGCCAGGTCCATGCCCGCCTCGGCCAGGAGGATGAGGTCGTACTTAAGGTTCTGCCCGATCTTCTCGATGGACGCATCCGCCAGGACCGGTCCGAGGGCGGTGCGGACTTGGACAATGTCCAGCGTCGGCGTCCCCAGCGGGGCCTTGAGGGGCAGATACACCGCCCGGCCAGCCTGAAAGCACAAAGAGATGCCCACCAGTTCCGCCCACATCGGTTGAGTGGAGGTCGCCTCGGTGTCCACCGCCAGCTTCTTGGTGGACGAGAGTTGCTTGGCCAAGGCTTGCAGCGCCTTGGGCGTGGTTATCGCCTGGTAATCCTCGGTTGTCGCTGCCTCGATCGTCTCGGGGGTAGATTTTGCCGGGGCAGCGGGGCGGGCGACCGTTCGCCAACGCCCATCGCGTCGAGCTGGTCCAGCAGGCGGTTGAAGCCCAGCTCGACGAAGATTGGCCGCAGGGCCTGACCGCGCACGCCCTCAAACCGCATCGCCTGTCTCGTCAGCTCGATGGGCACGTGGCGGTCCAGCGTCACCAACTGCCGGGCCAGGGCGATCTGGTCGGTGCACGCGCGAATCTTCTCCGCCAGCTTCACCGGCAGCTCGTCCAGATGCTTCCACAGGCCCTGGAGGGAACCGTACTGCGTGATGAGCTTGGCCGCCGTCTTGGGCCCGACGCCCGGCACGCCCGGCACGTTGTCGCTGTCGTCGCCGGCCAAGGCCTGGACGTCTACGGCCTGCCGGGGAGTGTATCCCTTGGTTGCCTCGATGGCGGCGGCGTCGAGACGCTCCTCCTTCGTCGGGTCATACAGCGTGACGTACGGGCCGACGAGCTGGTCTAAGTCCTTGTCGCGGCTGATGAGCGCGACGGGGCTGTCCGGCCCGGCGAACATTTCCGCGGCCGTGGCCAGGATGTCGTCGGCCTCGTAACCTTCCCGTTGCAGGATGGGGATGCCCAGGGCCTGGACGATCTGGACGATCCGGCGGATCTGGACGGGCAGGTCCTCGGGCATGGGCTTGCGGGTGACCTTGTATGGGGGATAAAGCTGCCGCCGATGCAATTTTTCCGCCGGGCCGTCCATGGCCATGGCCAGGTACTCGGGGTGGTGCTGTTGGATGAACTTCAGCAGGATGGAGCAGAAGACGTAGGTCGCGCGGGTCGGCTCCCCGGCCGGGCTGGTCAACGTCCGGAACGGGGCGTAGTACGCCCGGTAAATCTGCGAGTGGCCGTCGATGATGTAGAGCGTCTCAGCCATGGTCCCAGTCTGCGGGGGGGCGCCGCGGCGCGTCAGCCCATCTTGCCCGACAGGATGCCGGTCAGCCCCTTGCGGATCATCATGATGGCGATGGCGGCCAGGATGAGGGCGGCCACTTTGGACACGGCCCGCGAGCCCGCCCGGCCTAACAGGCGCTCCAGGGCGTCGGCGCTCAGAAACACCAGGCAGGCCAGGGCGACGTTGACGACCACCGCTCCAAGCGTCTCCCACAGTCCGTAGACGTCCACCAGCAGCAGCGAGGTCGTCAGCACGGCCGGGCCGACAATCAGCGGCGTGCCCAGCGGCACGGCCCCCAGTGTGGAGACCTGGCGGGTGAACTTCACTCCGCTGATCAGGTCCACCGTGGAGATGATGAACAGCACCGCCCCGCCGGCCACCATGAAGTCGTACACCGTGACGCCCATCAGACCAAAGACCGCCTTGCCCAGGAAGATGAATCCCACGGCCACGCCCAGGGCGGTGAGAAACGATTGGGACACGATCGTCCGCCGCTGGACCTTGTCCAGACCCTCGGTGAGGCTCAGAAAAATCGGCAGCACGCCGATGGCGTCCACGGCGACGAAGATCGGCACGAAGGCCAGGAAGAAGTTTTTCATGTGATCGATCCTTGATGGGTTCGCGGGGGCATCCGCGCAGGCATTATGTCCGTTGCGGAGGTAGGGAGCAAGGGTAGCCGGCTGGGGAAGGACGCCGGGGTGCAGTTTTATGAGCGGGATTCACGACCTTTGTTCTACAATGAGGGGCCTATGTCCGGCTATCCGCAACGACGACTGCGGCGTCTGCGGGCCAGCGCGGCGCTCCGGGAGATGCTGGCGGGGGTAAGGCTGTCGGTGTCGGAGCTGATCGCGCCGCTGTTCGTTCGCGATGGGGAGCACCTGCGCAGCGGGATTCCCACGATGCCGGGCCAGTACCAGCTCTCGGTGGACACGGCGATGGAAACCATTCGCCGCTGGTCCGACGCGGGGTTGCCGGCCGTGCTGCTGTTCGGCCTGCCGGCCAGGAAGGACGCCGAAGGCACCTCCGCCTGGGATGCCCGCGGCCCTGTGCAGCGGCTCTGCCGAGAAATCAAGAAACATGCACCGAACGTGCTGGTCATCACCGACGTCTGCCTGTGCCAGTACACCGACCACGGCCATTGCGGTGTGCTTGCCCGCCCGCCCGACGCTGCGATGGACGTGGACAACGACGCCACGCTCCAGGCCCTTTCGCGCGTGGCCCTGTCGCACGCCGAGGCCGGCGCGGACTTCGTCGCGCCCTCGGCCATGATGGACGGGCAGGTCGCGGCCATCCGCTCGGCCCTGGACGGCTCGGGACACAAGGGTGTCGGCATCCTGGCCTACGCGATTAAGTTCGCCTCCAGCCTGTACGGGCCCTTCCGCGACGCGGCGGAGTCTTCACCGCAGTTCGGCGACCGGCGGACCTATCAGATGGACTATCGCAGCCTGCGGGGCGTCTGGGCCGAGGCGGCGGCGGACATCGAGGAAGGGGCCGACATCCTCATGGTTAAACCGGCCGGGGCCTACCTGGATGTGCTGGCCGACCTGCGCCGCCGGACCGACCTGCCCATCGCGGCCTACCACGTCAGCGGGGAATACGCCGCCCTCAAGGCCGCCGCGGCCACCGGTGCGCTGGACGAGCGGGCCGCCGCCATCGAGATCACCACGGCTATCAAGCGAGCGGGGGCGGACCTCATCATTACCTACTTCGCCGAGCAACTGGCTAGCTGGCTGCGGGAAGCCTAAGATTAGCTGTTTTGACGGTCCCTCCGCTGCCAGGGGTACGTCTGTGGAGTCATCTGACCATCGGAGGTGGGTTGACAGAGAAGGGATAACAGGGGATATAATAGTGGACCAAAAATCTAGATACTCATCATTTTTGAAACGGGAGGACTAATGTTCTGGTTTGGTAAAAAAATGACTGTTAAGGATTTGCCAGTACCATCGTTTGCCGATCTCAAGAAGCGCACGAAGATATTAGTAATAGATGATGATGAGCATAGTTTTCCGTTCGACATCCTGAGGCGGGAGGGATATTCGATTGAGCATTGGCCAAAGGTAGAGAGTTTGGCCGCTTTGGAAGAAGGGCACTACGACATCATTATCTTAGATATCCAAGGGGTCGCTAGAGAACTCTCTCTGGACGACGGGCTTGGGGTTCTGGAGCTTGTGAAGAAGGCAAATCCGGGCCAGATAGTGGTGGCGTTTTCCTCACATTCTTACGACCTGAGCAAGAACCGGTTCTGGCGGTTAGCTGATGACTCCCTGTGCAAGCCAGTGGATGTTTCAACTTGTAAGCGGCTAATAGACAGTCTCATTGAAACTAAGAGAACACCGCAGCATTATTGGAAGGCGCTGGGCGCACTTCTGAACAGTCAAGGTCTATCCATTAAACAGGTTGCCAAAATTGAGGACAAGGTTGTCCGTGCGCTTTAAGAAAAGATACTGGAGGCGCTCTGGGGGCACTTAAGCATGCTATAGAGAATGCAGACGTTGCTATCCGTGCCACAGCGATTGGAGTCAAAATAGCCACTCTGCTAGGTCTCTAAGAGTACAGTAATGCTAGAACTATTACGTTTAATGTGCCCATTTCCCACCGTAGACAAAGACAAGCGTCTGCAAGATGGACTCTTCTTTAGCCAACCCCATTTCTGTCTGAGATGTAAGGATAAAGACTGCTGGAACCATCTTCAATCATCCCAACTCCCTGTATCGCACTTTACTTGCCCAAGAGGCCCATCCTTATTTTTGTTCACATTCCCTGATGGGCAGATCTTGGTTAACGGGGTCCTTGGAAAAATGATAAATACGACATGTCCATCTGTTATTCGCAAACAATTACAAGATCATAAAGTGAGTATAGATGAAGTGCAAAGATGGTACAGGGCTATCACGCAGGCCATGCCCATTATCGGGAAGCAGGCAGGTAAAAACATGGTCGATGCAGTAAATTCGTTACATGATGTGGCGACGGGCGTAAATTTGGTCATGAGGAACGCCGAAGCGATAATGGCGGACGTGGAAGGACAAACTCAAGAAGAAAAGATCGATAATGCCCCTCCGCTTTTAAAGTCGTTGTTTTACTCAGTGCAGCTAATGCACCGCAGGTTAAGAATGCCTTCATTTATCACGAACCCCCAATCGGTCGCACATGGACAAAAACATCCGACACCTGTCCACAGACTTTTCTATAAAATGGTTCGGATGTTCGAGCAGATTGCAGCCGCAAAACGCGTTTTCATTCGTATAACTGGATCGTCGCTGTCCACACCACTCTGTTATGATTCATTCGAGACAATAGCACTCGTACTTATTGACAACGCTATCAAGTATTCGGAGCGAGGACACACAGTAATAGTGGACGTCAATGACGTTAGAAGAAACAAATGTGTGCAGGTATCAGTGGCGTCTGAAGGGCCTCCAGTACCTGAGGACATGCGTGAATCAATCTTTAACCCTGGTGTGCGTGCACCAAACGCCACAACCTTTGCATCTGCTGGCTCAGGATTAGGGCTAGCTATTGCAAAGGTTGTTGCAGATGCACATGGGTTTAAGATTACTTATTCTTGTGCTGATCTTGGGACAGCAGGAAGTGGAAATGGGCGAATAGCAAGGAATATCTTCTCGTTCGATGTCCCAATCTGAATGGGGAAGAAAAGTTTTAGCCGGAAACGGATTCGTTATGGATATCAGTCTTTTTGCTACGTAATCACCGTCCACTGGAGGACGAAAGCTTCGCAGTCGCTTACGCTCGTGCGGGGCGGCGGGAGGTTGACAGGAACACCACCAACAGCACGGCCGCCAGCCCAGCTAGGGCCACCCCGATGCCGAAGGCGATCACCGGGCCGATGAACTTCCACAGGATTCCGAAGATCAGGCTCGCCGGCTGGCTGCAAGGAGGTTGACGTTGCCTCGACGCACCAGCTCCCCCAGCGGCGGGCGATTTTTCCTGGACGCCGTCGGCCCTTTCCGCCGACGCGACGTCCTCCTGACCTGGACCCATCAAAAGCGCCCCAGCACCGCGGGCGTAGACCGCCTGATCGGCCGGACCTGGGCCAAGGCGACGAATCAGGCTCGACGGACCGGGAAGAGCATTTACGACGGCAGGCTGTGCCGTCTGATTGATTTCTCCGTTGCCGGCCAAATGCTGAAGCTCAAGGCCGGCCCCGTCAGCTTCCAGGAGTTTCTGGGCACCAACGCCGCTCAACCCCGCCTGGTCCGCACAGTCGGCCTAAAGGTGCTGGCCAACCCACTGGGCGTCTCGGCGGTGGTGATCTCCGGCGACGGCTTCATCCTCCTGGGTCGCCGCAGCGACCGGGTGACCTGGCATGGCGGCATGATCCATCCGGTCGGCGGCATGGTGGAGCTCCGAGCCACCGGCCGGCCGCCGAACCTGTTCGACGCCGTTCTGGACGAGTTGCACCAGGAGTTGGGCCTGGCGCCGCCGCGAAGCGGAATCATCTGCCTGGGATTGGTGCGGGATAAATCCCTGCTTCAGCCGGAACTAATCTTCCGCGTCAAAGTCCGCTCGACGGTGCGGGCTATTCGCGCTTTGGCCCGAAAGGCTGTTCACGGCGACGAGCACGAGGAATTGCTGGCCGTGCGGGACCGGCCGTCCTCGGTGGCGGCGTTCCTGAAACGGCGCGGATGGGAAACCACCGCCGTGGCTCAGGCGGCGCTGCTGCTGCACGGTCTGAATTGCTGGGGCAGCGGCTGGTTCGCTGACGTTGGGGATTGCCTTCGCAGGGTGGTCTGACTGCCGACGACCCTACGCGGTCCCCAGGCGATTGCGGATGAAGGTGGCGCGGGCCTCGGCGCGGGCCAGGCCGTCCAGCTCCCGCTTGAGGATCTTCTGAAGGTGCGCCGGCTGGGTCAGCAGGAACATCTCGTTGACCGTCTTGAGGTCCACGTCGCGGACCAGCCCCAGCGTGACGCCCAGGCGCACCAGCGACAGCAGGTACATCGTCTCCTGGCTGCTGATCAGCCGGGCCGACCGCAGGATGGCCAGGCTGCGGTGGACCTTGTCCTCGACGGCCTGGCCTTGGCGGCTCCTGGAGGACCTCTCGGGCCTGCCGCTCGTACTCGACGAACTTCGGGATCAACTCGCCGGCGAACTCCTCGACGATCTGCTCCTCGCTCGGCCCAGCGTCGTCTGGTTGGAGATCTGGAAGAAGTCGCCGAGCGCCTCGGTGCCCTCGCCGTACAGGCCGCGGACCGCCAGGTGCATGTCCCGGGCGGCCCGGAGGGCCTTCTCGATCTCGCCGGTCATCTTCAGCGCCGGCAGGTGCAGCATGACGCTGACCCGCAGGCCCGTGCCGACGTTGGTGGGGCAGGCCGTCAGGTAGCCGTAGCGGCTGTGGAAGGCGAAGTCCAGCCGCTCCTCCAGCAGGTCGTCCATGCGGGTGACCTCGGCCAGCGCCTCGGCCAGCTGCAGCCCGCTGCGGAGGACCTGGATGCGGAGGTGGTCCTCCTCGTTGACCATGACGGCGACGGTCTCGCCGGCCGCGATGGCCACGCCGCGGGGCTGGTCGGCCTCGGCGTGCTCGCGGGAGATCAGGTGCCGCTCCACCAGGAGCTGGCGGTCCAGCGCCCCGCGGCCGGCGAGGTCCACGTACAGCACGGTCGGGGGCCATGCCGGCCTCCAGGAGCATCGTCTCGCAGGCGGGCGGCGATGCGCCTGCTTCTGGTCGGCCGTGCAGCGCGACAGGAACGGCATGCCCGGCCAGGTTGCGGGCCAGGCGTGCGCGCAGGAGATGACCACGTCCTCCATCGGCCCGCCGCCGCGAAGCCACTCGCCGGCCTGCTGGGTCAGGTCCGCCAGGTTCATGGCGAGCCTCCAGCTCCTTGATCTGGTCGCGGAGGCGTGGCGGCCTTTTCGTAGTCCTCGGCCGCGACGGCCTTCTTCAGCTCGGCCCGCAGGCGGAGCAGCGCGTTGTGCTTCGTCTGCTCGTCCCCGCCCGGTGCGGCGCCTTGCCGACGTGCTGGCTGGCGCCGTCGTGGGCGCCTTCGATCAGCGGCAGCAGCGCCCGCTCGAAGGCGTCGTAGTCGTGCGGGCAGCCCAGCAGCTTCTGCTGGCGGAACTCCCTGAAGGTCATCCCGCAGACGTCGCAGGCCAGCTCGGCGTTTCCTGCCCGGCCGAGGTGTGCAGGACGAACTCCTCCAGCAGCTGGCTCAGGGACATCTTGCTCTTGACGGTCATGCCCTCGGAGGCGGCGCAGCTCTCGCACAGGCTCTTTTCGATCTGCTTGCCGTCGATCACGTCGGTCAGCAGGATCGTGGCGGGCTTACCGCACTTTTCGCACTTGTCCATGCCGCTTATCCCTCTCCCAGCCGCAACTGGGGTGAGAGCTTGCTCACTCAATTGTACCGCAGGACCGGACGAATCGCCCGGCGATCAGGGCGATCGGGGATACCACGCCGCCCAGCAGCCCGGGGCCTCGCTGACGGCCAAGCGATACAGGTTCGCCCCACCGCCCAGCCGCCGCATCAGGGCCCGGCCCAGGAACTCCGCCACGCGCTCGGCGGAAGCACCGGTAGCGGACGTCTCAGCCAGGAGGGCATTCAGGTCCTTGCCCTTCAGCTCGCTGGTGACGGCCGACAGGGCCTCCTGCACGGCCAAGAAGTCGATGACGACGCCCATCACCGGATCGAGATGGTCCGAGCGGAACGTGGCCGTGGCGTTCCAGGTATGTTCGTGCGGCGTCTCCATGCCGCCGTCGGGCAGGCGGACGGCGTGGCGGGCGGTGAAGTGGCACTCCACGGAGACTTCGTAGGTTCCCATAGCCGCATTCTAAGGAAGAACGACGGGGTTGCATAGACCGACGGCGGCCTCTATAAAATCCCTAACGCACGAACCTGAAGCGTGGCTGGCCCGTAGCAATACTTGAAGCGGCGCGCCTAAGCTCATTCATGGCCGCCCCTTCCCACGCTTTCTTTGCGGGTTCGCTGAAAGTCCAGGAGCGAGGTATGGCCCATGACATCCTGAAGGGCTCCGTTGAGGCCCAGACCGGCCGAACGAGCCTGCTGATCATCGGCATCCTCATCGGAGGCGTGCTGGTGATCTGCTCTTACGCGGCTGACTGGATCTTTGCCGACCAGGCCGTCGTGGCGGCGGGCAGGACCTACAACTTCTACAGCGACAGTCTGGCGCTGCTGGGGGCGATTCTGCTGGGCACTCCGATCATCCTCCACGCCGGGAGTGCCCTGCTGCGCGGCGAGACCAACATGGACGAGCTGGTGGCCTTGGCGGTGATCGCCGCCGTGGCCGCCATCGACTATAAGGCCGCCGGGGCGGTGGCGTTCTT
>CAVXDC010000022.1:0-13959 GCA_963760365.1 uncultured Phycisphaerae bacterium | reverse complement strand
CGTCGTGCTCACGTCGAGCCTGATCTGGCAGGGCGGGGACCAGTGGCCGGTCAACCTGGCGGCGGTGGCGGAGAAAAACTCGTACAAGCTCATCGGTCTGCTGGGTTCACCCGTGAGCCGTGGCAACGCGACCAACAACAAGGGGTACTCAACGTACCTCCAGCTCATCCAGCGGAGCAACTACCTACTGGACGAGGACCGCAACGGGCTGCCGTTCCTGGGTGTCGCGGCACAGACGGCGGACGCGGCGCTGTACAAGTCCGTCGCGTCCATCATCGGGCCGCTGACGGCGGAGAATCCCGCGCCGCCGAAGCTGTTTGATCCGCCGCTGCCGTTCGGAGAGGGCGACAGTCTAACGACGCAGATCGTGACCACGGACGCGGCCAGCGGCGGGATCGCGGCCAGTCAAGTGGACCTGGCGTTCATCCTAGAGCAGACCTACGGCGGATAAGCCGTGGGGATTGGCGGCTGAAAAAACCACAGCACCACAAGCAAGGCAGGGCGCAACATGGCAGAGACGCGATACGAGGATTTGTACGCGGCCACGACCAGCACGTCTGTAGAGACGCTGCTGGCCGGGCGGCTAGACGCTGCGGTCCAGGGCGTGACCAGTACCGAAGATGAGAAAAAGACCGTCACCGGCATCATCGGGCGGACGGCGAACGTGGGTTACCTGATTATCCGGCTGGCCGCGCGGACGGTGGCTACCATCGACCTGGCCAGCCTCAACGGGATGAGCGTGCCGCTGCCGCTCAATATCCCCGTCCCGGTCGGTCAAACCCTGGGCTTCTCGGCGAAGAACAGCAGCGGGACGGCGTTGATCGCCGTGACCGCGTTGTACGAGAAGGGCTAATGACGGACGTACCCGAACAGCTCCAGGTGTTCCTAGATGAATCGCTAGACGTTGTAGGGCTGACCCGTGACCCGCTATGGGTCGGCCAATACAAGGCTAGCAACGTCTTACAGCGCTCCCTGGCCCACCTGGTCGGTTACGACGGCCAATTCTCCCGACCGCTCCTTTGCACCACGGGCGGCGTCTTGTACGTCAATGACGTGGCCGGTGGATTCACGGGGACGTACAAGCGGGGCATCGTCAGCGCCAACGTCGCGGGCGACAACGTGATTATTGCGGCGGTTCCCACCAAGAGCCTTTGCGTGGTGGCGATGCTGCTGACCAGCCAAGAGCACGTCCACGTCATCGTCAAGAGCGGCGTCGGGGGCGGGGCCACGGCCCTAACGCCCTCCATGACCATGAACATCGACGAAGGGCAAGCCTCTTGCCCGATCATCCTGCCCGCACCCACCGACCCGCGGGCGTGCTGGTTCAAGACGCTGCCCGGTGAGGAGCTAAGCTTCTACCTGGGTGAAGCGGGCATGACGATCTTCGGCGCTGTGGTCTATTACGAGGAGTGAGCCGATCCCATGACAGAGCCGACACCCGACCCCCCGAAGCCCACAATAAAAACGCTCACGGTGATTAAGCTCACCGTGTCGGGGTTGAACAAGGTGCAGCAGCAGCAGCTCCTAGACGACGTGCAGAACCGGGTGGGGCTACTACCGGACACAGTGAAGCCCGAATTGACGTGGATGCTGGGCGGTCAAGAGGGTGAGGCCGAACAAAAAACGGGCGATTCCCCGGCGGATCTGCCCAAAGCGTGAAAGGGACGACGGCATGGACGTACTACACAGCATTATGAAGTTCGTTCACTACAACCGCGGCGTGGTGGTCAGCATCCTGATCGCCCTGGCCGTCGGGGTGTGGATGGTCGGCTGCCAACCGACGACGCCCAGCCTGTTCAGTCCGGGCCAGAAGGTGACGGCGACGGAGCTACAGCGCGAGGTCAGCGAGTTGCAGGCCAACCTGGTCAAGCGCCAGGCGGTGCTGCAACAAATGGCCGCGGAGCTGGTCGCCGACAATGACGCGGCTAGGGTTAACGTCGAGAACGCAATCGCGGACCTGGAGCGGCAGGTCGAGATGCGCAAACAAATCATCGCGGCGCTGGGTGCGGTGGGGGAGGCGCTGGCCGCCGGGACGTTCAACCCGGCGGCGGGGATCAACGCCCTAGTGACGCTGCTGGTGAGCTGCGGAGCGGTCGGGCTGGGCGTGGATAATCTTCGCAAGATCGCCACGATCAAGAGCCTGAAAAACGGCACCGCCGACGTTGCCAAGGCCGCTTGACCGCCGACCCTGTTACAGTGTCGGTGCAATTTCGCGGGGGGGCGGGGCGGAGAGTAAGGCGCAGACGTGGCGAACGGTTCACAAACGGCCAAGGTGGAGGACGTAACCATGATGCCATCCAGTGACCCCGGACGGCTGGGGAAAAAGGATGCCCTGGTTCGCGTTCTAATGCCCAACGGCACACGGCGACACCTACGGATGAACGCGGAGGACTTGACCAAGGTGAAGCTGGAGGCGGCGGTCAAGGCCAATATCGCGGAGCTATCGGAGTTCATCGGCCTGGAAGTGGCGCTGTAGGGGGGGCGAACGCCGTGCTCTACCCCAACTGGCCCAGGACACATTCTGGATACCTTGAGGCTGCCCGCGAGCAGTGCGCATACATTGGGGAGATCGCGGACTGCTTTGATCCTGCATCGAAGGGGGACACTTGTTGGCAGTGGTGGTACTACCTTTCTTACCTGACCGCCTTGAGGGACTATACCGCCTGGCTGCTGAGTGTCTGCAAGGCCGACGCCGCAATTTGGACGGACTGGTGCAGTGAACGGGTGGACTACCACGCAGTCTCTAAGCTGGACATTGGCCAACAGGAGCGCGTCGGACACGTTCAGGCGGGCGCTCAGTTCAGCAGCACCCTCTGGGGGCTGGTGAGTATACTACAGATGCAGGGGGGGGGCAGGCCCACCGTTGGCTTTATAAACACACTGAGACTACTCGGCTATCGGATGTCGGACGGGTACAGAGAGTTCTCCCTGTCGTGGAATTATACATTCGACGGCTTTTACCCGTCGGGCATGGTGTTCAGCGAGATCAAGCGGCGCTGGCTGGGAGCGGGAGACGACGTTGACCCGTCACTGTTGGAGACGCTACTTGACGCCACGCGGGCCATTCAAGCGGACCTGGACCGACGGTGCGATCAATTTTGGTTGTGGTGTCACGAACCGGACCCCGCCTACCACAATGCGGAATTCGTGGCGGGCATTGAGGTCCTGGTGAGGCTCTATGAAGCGTGGCGGGATTTCTTCCTGGCCTGGCCCATTGAGACACAGACATACAACCTAGTGAGAGCCAAGATGGTCGAGGTTTGGTGAAATGACCGACGGCACACCGACAACGCTGAGTCAGCTTTTTAGAGAGGCGATCCGCGACGGCATGTACGGCACGGTGCTCAAGGTGAGCGGTCGTTCCGCAACGAGCTGATTGCGGCACTGGCCGGTGTGACTATCAGCGGCGGCGTCGATGAGGACTTTTACAAGTCCACCATCCTGGGCGACGCGCCGCTGACGGGGCACAGCGTCGCTACCTTCGGGCAGAGTTTTACGGAGGCATTGGTGCGCCTGGTGTCGGCGTTCATGGGGGTCACACCTGAGCCGGGTATCCTGCTGGAAAAACTGGCCGTCGGCAACTGGGATAAGATTCAGGAGGTCGGCACGACGGCGGCTGAAAAAGGCTGGCCGGTGGTGCTGGAGCTGATGAAGCAAGGCCGGTCCATCGCGGAAAGGGTGATTGACGTCCTGGTCGATGGACCGCTCAAGGTGATTGCGGGGGCCGGGGCAACAGACCGCGGCGACCCTTGGAAGTCCATCTCGACACCGCTGCTGATTCAGACGGGGCTGGGGCTGGGGGCGTCGCTGCTGGCGGGGGCGTCTAATATCTCCATCGCGGGCTTTTCTCTGGGCGGGCTGGAAAACCTAGCCGGGCTGCTGGGCAAAATGGCGGGCTGGGATAACGTATTCGACGGCATCCAGGGGTCGCTGTACGACGCGCTGATCAAAAAGCCGTTCCGCTATCACTGGAACACGAAGCTAACACCAGAGCTGCCGGGGCTGGGCGACATGCTGCGGCTGCGGGGCAAGCGCCTCCTGCCGGGCTGCCCCGACCCTGGTACGGTCGGTTCGCTGGGGACTGAGGAAGGAGCTGAAACGCTGGCGGCGGGGTACGAGAGGTTCATCGAGTTCATGGCCTACTTGGGCTACGACGCCGACTGGGCGCAAGTGTACGAGCGCGACCTGTACACCTCGCCGTCACACCGCGAGCTGGCCGTCATGGGGCTGACGCCGAACATTCCCGAAACGTGGTGGTGGAATAAGCTCCGCAAGCGGCAGTACAACGAACGCGACGCCGGGTACATGCGCGAGGGCTTGCAACGGAAGCTGGCGGGGACATGGCTGACGGGCTGGTTGAATGAGTGCATCGCTAATTACGTCGGGGGCTGGTGCGACGCGCAGTACCTCCAGGACCAGCTCGACGCGGCGGGGGCGTCCGACCTGACGTGCGAGTACCTGACGGCCATCGCGGAGAGCAAACGGGCCAGGGCCAACCGTGAGGACGCCGCGAACGCGGCGGTGGCCGACTTCAACGTGGACCGGCTGAATGAGCAAGAGCTTCGGACCACGCTGGGCGCTTTGTACGCGGACGACCAGGCCGCGGAGAATAAAATCCGGCTGGCCGTGTCTCGTAAGTTCAAGAAGGTTTACTGGCTGACCGACACGCAGCGGGCGGCAGAGGTCGCCAAGGCGTCGCGGGCGCTCTATGTTCACGGGCTACTGACGGAGCCGGAGTATCTGGGCCGGTTGATCGAGGGCGGGATGTACCGCGAGCTGGCCGAAATCACCGTCGCGGGGGACCGTATCCAGCGGGAGAACGCGCTGGCGTCACAGTGGCGGGCGTGGAAGCTCCCGGCGCTCCGTGATGAAGTGCTGCATGGTCTGATAACGCTGGATACGTACCGCTCGACGCTGACCGCGGGCGGCTTCCCGGCGCAGTACCTGGACCTGGAAGTGGCGGCGACGCGGATCGCGCTGGCCGACCGGCTGACGGGCCGCGTGCAACGCTACCAGCTCCCCGCGTACAAAGACGCCTACGTTGCCGGGCTGGTCGATGCGAATTATCTGGAAGCCAAGCTCAATGCGGCGGGGCTGACCGCCGTGGAAGTGTCGGCGACGATGGGGGAGTTGACCCGACAGCGACAGGCCGCGGGGAACAAAATCAGGGCCAACATCGCCAAGCAAGAGGCCGCGGACCAGGCGCGTGCCGAGCGATACGCGGCGCAGACACAAGCCCGCTGGGAACAGGCGCGGGCCGAGGCCGAGGGGATGACGACGAAGTGGGCACAGACGAAATCGGCTGAGGCCAAGGCCGCGGCTGCGGAGCTGGCGAAGTCTCTAATCGCCGAAGTCAACAAGGGGACGGGGGCGAACACTAACACGCTGGCGACGCTGACCGCTCAGCTCACCAACGCGCTCTGGTGGGCAACGGTGCAGACGGGGGTGTAACCCTCAACGGTTCGGCTCGGTTCCCGTCCCGGCTGTCCCGAACATCTGCCGTAAAACCTCAGCCTGATGCCTCACGACCCGCTGGGCCTGTTCCTCTGGCGTCAGTTCACGGTATAGGAGGGCGTGAGCCGCAAAGCCGACCAGGATACCTACCAGCAGCCCGATCAAGCCCCACAGGACCGCCTGGCGATTCCCTGGTCTATACCAGAACCTACGGGGGAGCGGCGGCGGGATTGGCGGCGGGATTGGCGGCGGCATGACACCCACCCTACGGCGGGGTTGGCTGCCTCACCTAGTGAAATCCGCTAATACATTACAAGTTAAGTTTTAGCGGTTCTTATACTTGGAAGCCCCGCCGGGCCGTGGATAACCTGTTGGCAACCCCGCAACTGCCAACATGCCCTGCCCGAAAAGCCCCATGTAACATGGGCCATGTAACAGGTGTCAAGGCGCTTAAAAGCGCCTAAGACCACAGGGCCACACCCTGTTACCTGTCTTGTGGTCCTGGACCTCAAGCGTGCCTCTGGCAACACAACACCAGGAGAGAAACTGTCAGAGAACAGCGGGTATCAGGTCAACACCGGCCAGGATCGCGTACAATGAGCATAGTACAATCTGGCGTAGAAGGGCTTGGCGGCTGGCACACAAACCCGGACTCCCCAGCCAATGCGAACAGCTACCAAACCGAGCGTCACATAACATATATTATCGGACGTTAGTTATATGGTCGTGGAGACTTGATTCAGGCCTCCCGGCCAATGTCAACGGGATTGGTAACTGTCCTTTTCCAGCCTACACCGGACTCGAAAACGGCGGCGATCCTCCGTCGGCGAAGATCCTTTGGCCGTGCGAACTCCAATAAATGCCCTTGGGGTTGTTTTGGACCTTGACATAATCGTCTTCCGGACGTACCATAGGGATACTGTTGGAGGTTGCACAGCAACAGACGCAAGTCCGTCGGGCGTCAGAGGAGACCCAGGCGGACTGCGGGTGGGCTTCAGGCTCAAGAAGTCCCCCGGCGTCACGGAACCGCGAACAGCTTAGGTTCCGGGTGTCAACCCTTTCAGGAGAGTTTTGTCGGATCTGCATTAGGCTCTAAGAATTCACCCGTCGCGCGCTCCTTTCTGCTTAGCGATGTTGACAGGTGAGTTCGCAAGAACGCACTTTTAGGAGGAGGAGACGCGATGAAGGCCCTGCTGCTTAACAGGGTTACCGTGCTCATGGGGATTTTGTTAACCGCCGCAGCCAGCCAAGCCTTGGCTACCGTGCCCCACGAACCGGTGCCTGAAAGTTACTACCGCGATCTGCGGCCCGACTACAACAGGACGTGGTATATCTACAAGGATAATGATACCACTCCGGATGGCATCCTGGACCCCGGTGATATCCTCGTGCAGCAGTTCAAGAACTGGTGGACGCCGGTCTCCAGCGGTTCCCAGGGACTCTACGATTCCAACGCCAGCAGCACAGGTGACCTGAGCTCAGCCCCAATGAATTGGGCTACGTGGCAGTTTTGGAACAACCCGGGCGATCCCAACAATGTCGCCGCCTACAACTACTGGCTGGATCGCAAGCCCAACACCCTCAGCTTTTACATGTCCTACAGCCAGCTCGACAACTGCGACTGGTACGACCCCGGTTTCGTGTACGGAGCCGACGACGCCAACCACCCCCACCAGCAGGAGATCGCCCGCCAGAGACACCAAGGCCGCAACGGCTGGACGCTGGGATGGGTGACCGGCAACTACGATGACCCCAACCAGACCGCCGGCTTTGCGAACATGGATATCCTCGTTCACAACGGCAAGCTGGACGCGAACGTTCAACGGCTGGGGGCGCAGCGTCTCCAACCCTCAGGTGGCCATGAGCGACGACATCGATCCGGTGCGCAGCATAGACAAGACGCAGGACTGGACGCCGTCCTGGGCGACGCGCCACCCGGCCATCTTTGACGACGCCAACGGCGGCTACATCTGGGCCGCTAACAAGCTCCGCATGGAGGACAACGGCTATAACGTCACCGACCTGGCCATGCTGGTTAATTCCCAGGAGGTCAAAGAGGACGGTGTCAAAAGCACGGGCATGCTGGATCACGACGGCAACGACTACTTCTATGAGGACTCCTTTACGGTAAGGTCGCATTACGCGGCCGATACAACCGATGGTGGCGTGATCGCCGGCCTGTCGGGCTATAACGGGCTGGACGCCAATATGTCCAACTGGGGTGATCAGCAGGTGATCCGCATTGAGATCTCCCCCGAGACGCTCTTGGCGGGCGGTATCACCGAGATACGCTTCTTCGACTTCGGAGACTCCAACGCCTCCACCTGGGGCACCACCTCAGGCCAGCAAGTCAACCCGATGTGGTACACCTTCTACGCCGACCCGAACGGCAACCTCTACTACGGTGATCCCAACGATCCTAACGACAGGATCTACTTCCCGAACAACCGTATCTACATCGCTGTAACCAACATCCCCGAGCCGGCCACCCTGAGCGTGGTTACGGTCGGCGCGGGGCTGATGATACTCCTGAGACGTAGGCGGTCTACGTAGTTCACGAAAACCAATCCCTTCCTTACGCAAAGCAACCCACCGAATTGTGTCGGTGGGTTGCCTTGTTTTTATGTCAGCCAGCCCCCCTACTGCACTGTCGCTCGCGGCGGTCATCTACCGGCCAGGCGCATCTTGGCCGCCGTCTCGCCGCCATTCAGCACGTACAGCAGCGGCAGGGGCCGGTCCACGCCCTCGATGAAGGCGGGCCTCGCCTGCCAGGGAGTGGCGGACAGGACGCCGGATAAGTCCATCCAATGCTCCAGGCGGGCTGGGGGAAGGTTCCAGATCATGTGGAGGTGATTGGCCGGGGCGTACTGCTTGTACTCCGCCATCGTGGCGTACTTGGGCACCACCCAGGTGTGCGGCCAGGTGACGTTGGAGGTGCTCGCTACCGCCTCAGCCAGCCTGGCCGGGAGGTCCACGGTGCAGGCCTCGTCCCAGACCAGGCTGAACATGCCCATCAATTCGCTGTAGGCCAACCGGCCGGCGATACCCTGGATACCGCCGGGCGTGATGAACGTGACGCTGTTGCCCCCGCCAGGGAAGTAATCCAGCTCCGCCGGCGGCATCGAGACCCGCTGCATGACCGCTCCCACACCCTCACCCGGCCTGCCGGCCCAATTCAGGCTGGCCGAACCGGAGTTGTCACCATCCACGATCCCGCGTTGAGCCCACAACTCCTTGCCGCTGAACTTCACTTTCAGCCGTCGCGCCAGGGCCTGGATCTCCCACGGCTCCCAGACCTTGCGAAAGTCCATGAACAGCGGCGGATTCCCGCCCGACAGCCAACAGCTAAACAGCATCGTCAGCAGCCCCTGCACGTCGGCCTCGGTGGCAAACGGCATGGCCGGCTTTTCACCGTTGTGGTCGAAGGTGGAGTTCAGCAGCGACTCCATCGCGTCGGCAATCGGCAGCGGGATGCCGCGACGGTCGCTACTCCACTCCAGCTGATTCATGAACCCCCCGCCGACGGCGTTCAGGTCGGCCAGCAGGTCGCGGACGATCAGATACAACGCCAGGCCCTTGTCGAACCGCTCGCTGTCCGTGGCCGTTCCGATGGCCAGGCGGCGGCCGAGGTGGCGGTTCAACCAGGAGCGGAGTTTCCGCAGCTCCCTGGGGTCGTAAGCGCCCTTGGCCAGCATGTCCGAAAGGAGCTTCATGTCCAGCCGAGTAATCTCTAGTCCGAAGGTCCGCCGGGTGGGAATCACGTGCGCCAAGGCCGTCTCCATGCCCATCGAATCGTGGCCGAAGACGACCACGCGGCGACCTTTCAGCCCCGCCCGGGTCATCGCTGCGTAGCACCAATCCACCAGCGCCTTGGCCGTTCCCTCGGTCATCTTGGGAGACTGGCCCGTATCCGGCCAGGTGCCCACGTTCAAGGCCGCAAGCCGACCGCTCTGGGCCAACGCGCCGTTGACGGCGTGGGCATAGACGACGCCCGGCTTGGGACCGCTATTGCCACAGGTGATGTTAACCGGCGTGTCGGCGGGCATCTGACTGAGCAGGCTGATCAGCGTCAATTGCGGGAAGGCCCAGGTGTCGGGCGCACAAATGACGGCGTCCACACCCGCGGCGGCGAACTGACGGGCCACGATGTCCGCCTGCTTCTCCCCGTCGATGAGCACCGGCGACCAGACTACGTTCACGTCGTTGCCGTCGGGCATCTTCACCCCCTCGGCCACGACGTCGGCCACCATCTCCACGATGTTCACCGCGCGTTCGCGAGAAGCCTTGTCGATCCGCGGGTCGCCCGTGGCGCAGACACCGAACGTCACCGCCCCGCTCGCACCCCCCCTGCCGCCTAGACGCCTGGCCTTAGCCATAGTGAAACTCCCTTCGCGTCGAAACTGCGATTCGCAGTCTATTTATCCTATTTCTTACAGGTCAGCGTGGTGTATTTTCCAGCCTTGTCTGCCCACAAGGCCTCGTCCTTGGGCTCGTAGCAATTCAATTCAAACGAATTCCGCATGACCTGGTGGATCTCGTCGCGGTCCTTCAGGATGCCCAGCGCCACTACCTGGACCAGCGCGTTGCCCAAGGCCGTGCACTGGTCCGCCCCGGCGTAAACGGGGACGCGGCAGGCGTCGGCCGTGAGCTGGCACAGGAGCTTGTTGGCTGTCCCCCCGCCGACCATGTAGAGCGCCGTCGGCTGCCAACCCACCAGCTCGCCCAAAGACGCCAGCCGCCGGGCGTACTCCAGGGCCAGACTCTCCAGCACGCATCGCACAAGCTCCCCCCTACCGCCGGGGACGGTCTGGCCGCTCTTTTTGAGCCAGTCCAGCAGGGCCTGTTCCATGTCGGCCGGGGCTAGGAACGATTTATCCGCGGCATCCACCAGCGGGCCGCCCCCGGCCTTAGCCGCTTCCGCCGTCATGCGGACGTAATCCCAAGGTTCGCTGGAACTGTCCCACTTCCGCCGCAACTGCTGCACCAGCCACAGGCCCAGGATATTCCTGGCCAGGTACCAGCCGCCCAGGGTGTATTCATTGGTGAAACCCAGCTCCAGACACCGCGGCCTGGCCACGGGGCGGTCGATCAGGCAACCCAGGATGCTCCAGGTGCCGCAGCTCAGGAAGGCCCAGTCCTTCCCCTGCCCCGGCAAGGCCGCTACGGCCGCGGAGGTGTCGTGGCCGCAGGTGGCGATCACCGGCACGTCGGCCAATCCCCCCACTTCGCTGCGGACCTGCTCGCTGAGCGGACCCAAAATCGTCCCCGGATCGATTATCCGCCCGAACATCGCCGGCAACTTGAACTGTTCAATAATCGGTTTGGCCCACTGACAATTTGTACTCATGAGGTTGGAGGTATTCAGAATCGACCGCTCGTTGGCCTTGACGCCGGTCAGAAAGTAGTTGAACAGGTCCGGCATGTTCAAAAAGGTCTCCGCCGCCTTCAACAGCGGTGAATTGCCCTGCTGCATGGCCAGGAGCTGAAACAGCGAACTGATCTCCCAAGGCTCGTAGGCCGTCAGGGCGAAGATTTTTTGCCGAGACATGATCGGGTCGCTGTAGGTGTGGATGCCCTCCGTCCGGCTATCGCGGTAATGGACGGGATTGCCCAGCAGCTTTCCATCGCCGCCGAGCAGACCGAAGTCCACCCCCCAGGTGTCCATGGCGATGCCCGAGATCGTCAGACCTTTTCCCGCCCCCGCCCGCAAGGCCGCCACGACTTCGGCAAACAGAAACGGAAAGTCCCAGTGCAATGTGCCCCCCAGCCGCACCGGCCGATTGGGAAAGCGATGGACTTCCTCCATGGATACCTTGCCGTCTGCCAGACAAACCAGCTCCCCCCTGCCGCTTTCGGCTCCTAAATCAAGTGATATAAACCACTTACGCGATTCCATCGCGATTTCCTCAACTGCCGGCGACTTTTAGGGCTGCGATTTCCCTCTTCTTCAGCAGGCGAAAATTACCAATCTTGACTCCCTGGTCATTGATCGGTCCGATAGCAATCCGCTTCAACCGCCGACTCCTATAACCCAGGCGGAACAAGATAGGCCGCACTTCCCTCCCCGCCGACTCCACGAGTTGGATCTCCAGCAGCGTCTGCCGGTCATCGCGGCGGAGCACCCGGATTCTCTGGGCGCGGTCCGCCGGCCGTCAATGAACACGCCGGAGGCAAGCTTGTCAACGGCTGGACTTTCGACGCGGCCATCGACCTCCACGATGTACGTCCGCGGCACGCCGTAGCGGGGATGGTTGAGTCGGTCGGCCAGCTCCCCGTCGTTGGTCAGCAGGACCAGGCCCGTGCTGTCCACGTCCAAGCCGCCCACGCAATAAGTCTGGCCCCGCAGGGGCGGGACAAGGTCGTACACCCGCGGCCGGGCGCGCTTGTCGTCGCGGGCGCAGACGACGCCTTTGGGCTTGTTCAACAGGACGTAGGTTTTGACCGCTGCGGGCCTGGCGACCGTCTGGCCATCCACGCGGATGCGATCGGTCTCCACGTCCACCAGGCACGGCAGGCGGTTGACGATTCGGCCGTTCACCTCGACGCGGCCTTGGAGGATCATCGCCTCCGCCGCCCGCCGACTGGCTACCCCTGCCTCGGCCAAGACTTTTTGAACTCGAACCTTGCTCATGGGCCTTCCGGCAGGGTGACCTCCAGCCAGCTCACCGTGCCGCGCACGGTCATGGCGCAATCGCCCAGCGCCGCCGGCAGCAGGACCGTGTCACCGGCTGAGACGTTCAGCGCCGCTTCGACCCGGCCAGCGTGGCGGATCTCGGCCTCACCGGCCAGATTCAAGACCATCACGGCTGTGCAGCGTCCGGGCGGGAAAAGCAAGGCCGAGACCGCCTCGGCCGACCGCTTCTTGACCGTAAAAAACTCAGTCACCAGCAGCGTCTCTCCCTTGGCCCCCGGGGCTATATCGCCCGTCAGGCCCAGGCGGATGCACTGCATGGACCGTTCCACGTGAATCTCCCTGCCCCGCCCCCAGTCCGTGACGCGATAGGTCGTGTCAGAGGGTGTCTGCACCTCGGCCACCACCACGCCAGGTCCTAAGGCGTGCACTAGACCTGCCGGCAGAAAGTGGAAGTCCCCCGCCGCCACCGGCACCTTGCGGACAACGCGATCCATCGCCTCGGTCTGCACGGCGGCAGTGAACTGCTCGCGCGTCACGCCAGGCACGACCCCTTTGTAAATGAAACCACCGCGGCTCTCCAGGATGTACCAGCACTCGGTTTTGGGCGCCGCGTCGCCGCCGATCTCAGCCGCGGCTGCTGCATCGGGGTGCACCTGAAGCGAGAGGATGTCCTCGGCGTCCAGCAGCTTCAGCAGCAGCGGGAATTGGCCGTCGCTCATCGGCCGGGCCAGGCCCAGCAAGTCACTACCGAGATGCCGGGTCAGGTCATTCAGCGTGACGCCGGCGTCGGGGCCATTAAGAAGGACGCTGCTGTCACCCGGCAGGTCGGCCAGCTCCCAGCTCTCCCCGACCTTCATGCCGGTGGGCAAGGCCCGGCCGAACAACCGCCGCAGGTTGCGTCCGCCCCAGAGGCGCTCCTTGTAGATTGGGCGAAACCTGTATGGGTAGATTCGCATCCACGTTCCCAAGCGCATTGGACCCCGGGCGAACTCCGTCGCCCTGCCGAGCGCCGGCGACATTCTACCCAGCGGAGCTGACGATGGCTAATGCAGAGCCTTGATCCCGCAGGATGGACAGGTCACGGGCGTTTCCGTTCCGGGGATCGAGCAAAGGTACTCCTCCAGGTTGGTATAGCCGTCGCCGTTGACGTCCCCGTTGTTGTCAGGGACGTTGGGATTCAGGCCGTGTGATTGCTCCCACGCATCGGGCATGCCGTCGCCATCGGTGTCGAAATTTTTGGGGCGATACACCGTCGGGATTTGCGGGTAACCGCCGACCTCGGTCTGGGAGTTGATGATCTTCCCGGTTTCCTTGATGACCCCCTCGACGATGCGGGTATCGACGGCGTCGCGGTTCCAGGGCATGGCCCCGGCCTCGGCCAAGACGCGACGGTACGCCTCCTCGGCGCTTTGGGTAGTCACGGTGGACCCAGTCAACGGCTCGGGGGACTTGGTGTATTGGCCGGCGAACATCGCCCACCCGGTATCGACGCCGTCGCGGACTCCGTTGCGGTTGCCGTCGATCCTGTTGCCAGCCTGGTGGATGAAGACATGGTTCTTGGCATTGGCGGAGAACGCCCGCTGAAGGTATTTCTCACCGGTAGCTGGGCCGGCAATGACGTAGTTGCCTACGTAGTCCATGTTCACGCGGCGACTGTCGAGCACGTCGTCGTAGAGGGAGGCGAGCTTCGTGATGTCCTCCTGGTCGATCGGAGTGATGAAGCTCCTATTGACTTTCTCATAGATCTGGTGCACGATGTCGTCCCCGACGTGCTCAATCTCCTTGAATTCCTTCCTGCGCCCCTCCATGTCGTCGAAGGACTTCATTGCCTCTTCAAGCTTCGTCGCGCCAAGGAGGACGATTGCGCCGAT
>CAVXDC010000021.1:0-8524 GCA_963760365.1 uncultured Phycisphaerae bacterium | reverse complement strand
CCAAGGCTTACATTGATTCGATAACCTAAGCCAACCTCAGGAACCCCCCGAGTGCCGATTCGCCAGATTCAGGACCAGCGGTTGCAGCGCTTCGGGCCGACGATAGGATGCCACAGGTAGGTTTGGACAACCCAGGAGAGATGATGACGCCCTCCGCCGATTCGCCCACCGTCGCGGCCCCGGGATTAACCGTCGTACCGGCCAGGTTGCTGGACGGCGGCGAGGTGGTCATCCTGGCCGTTAAGCCCAGCGGATGGTTCTGCCTGCTGACATCCCTGCCGGTGCTGACGATGGCCGTGGTCTTTGTGGTCGTGGCGGGTTTGGCGGGTCCGTCGCTGCCCGGACCCTTGTCGGCAGGAGCCATCGTGCTGTTCTGGGTGGGTGTTTCGGCCCTGCGTCTGGCTGTCGCGTGTGTTCAGTGGGTGGGGCGCCTGTACGTCCTGACCAACCGCAGGATCCTCCGCGTCAGCGGCGCTTTTCACCAGGAAGTCTCCCAGTGCTTGCTGCGGTACGTGGCCCGGGCGGTCGTCTCGGCCTCGGTCACCGAGAGGTTGCTGGGCGTGGGCAGTCTGTCTTTCGAATCCTCCGATCCTGCCACCCGGCAAGTCCCCTGGGCGCACATCAGCAACCCCCTGGAAGTCCAGCAGATCGTCAACGAGGCCATCTCGCGGGCCCGCTAGAGGGGGAAAAGTCCCGCCTAGAGGTGGACGGCCAGGTCGACGACCGTGGGCTTGGCCAGGGCGGCGTAGTCCTTGAACTTCATCCGGATGGACTGCCGGTGCGTGCCGGCCTGGAAGATAATCTCCTCTTCCTCGCCCAGGTGGTTGTCCAGCAGGGTCGGCAGGTTGTACAGGTTGCCGAAGGGCGGCGTGGCGCCGACCTCGGAGTCGGGGAAGAGCTTGGCCAGTTCGCTCTCATCGGCCAGGCGGACTTTCTCATTGTCCAGGGCCGAGGCCACCTTCTCCATGTCCAGCTTATAGCTGGCAGGAAGGACGCACATGGCGAAGCCCTTGCCCGCCTTGACGACCACGACCTTGGCCAGCCTGTCTCCGCTGACGTGCTCTTCGGCGGCGACTTCCTGGGCGGTGTAGGCGGGGGAGTGCTCGTGGATCTCAAACCGCGCCTTGTTCTCCTTGAGATACTCTTGAATCTTCATGCCGATACCCCTTTCTGAATCTGAATGTGATCTGAGATGACCTCTGGCGGCCGGCGGCCCGGCGCCGCCCAAGGTCGGCCGACCTTGGCGCTCTATTCTAGGACTCTGCCGCGAGCCAGGCAACGGTCAGGCGGTGGCGATGTCTAGCGCCTCAGGCGGGCCAGCACGTATAGCAGCAGCGTCAGGACCGCCGACAGGACCAGGCCGGTGGTGATCGGCACAAACAGCCGCCAACCCCTGCCGCCCCAGGAAAGGTCCCCGGGCAGCCGCCCCACCCCGGCCCGGCCGAGCAGGACAATCAACGCCCCCGCGGCCGCCAGGATCAGGCCGGTCAGCAGCATCAGCTTTCCGATGTGCTGGAACATGCCGCCATCCTACCGCGCGAAGCGTTGACTCACCCCCCCAAGACGTGCTAACACGGTGCGGTCCCTGGCACGGCCACAGGCCGTGCCGGGGCCGGCAAGCCGGCTGCATCGCTGGTGAGAGAAGGCGGAGAAGGCCATGGACAAATCGGAACTGGCCCGGCGGATCAAGGCGGCGGCGTACCTGGAGGGCGATTTCGTCCTCCGCTCGGGTAAGCGAAGCAAGTATTACCTCGACAAATATCTGTTCGAGACCGATCCGGTCATCCTGGTCGAGCTGGGCAGGCGCCTGGCGGAACATGCCGGGGATGCCGACCAGATCGCCGGGGCGGAGCTGGGCGGTGTGCCCCTGGCCGCGGCGACGGCGATGGCCTGCGGCAAGACTTACGTCATCGTCCGCAGCGCCAAGAAGGATTACGGCACGGCCAAGAGGTTGGAAGGAAAACTCGCCCCCGGCGCCCGCGTGCTTTTGGTGGAGGACGTCGCCACCACCGGCGGTCAGGTGCTGGAGGCGGCCAAGGTGCTCACCGAGGCCGGCGCGACGGTCGCGCGAGTCGTCTGCGTGATCGATCGCCTGGAAGGGGCGCGGGAGAATCTCCAAGCCGCCGGGTTCACCTTCGAGGCCCTGCTGACCCGCCAGGACCTGGGCATCTGACCGCCGGCCGAACCGCGTGGACACTGCGCCTCGTTAAGGGGTATGCTAGAGGCAGGAGAGGGAAAGAGGGCGGGGTAAAGAATGGAACAATCACGTCAAGACCCAGACGCTCCGGAGCAAGCCGCCGCCGAGCAGGCCTTATCCTTATTAAAGAAGTCTCGACGCGACCGTGGGATCAAACTGGCCTTCTTGGTGGTGACGGTCGTGCTGGTGGTGCTGGTCTATGTCAAGCAGCGCAGCGGGTTGAATCTGCCCGGCTGGGGTGATGACCTGTCGGCGGCGCTGGCCCAGGCGGCGGCGGAGAATCGCCCCGTCCTGGCCTTCTTTGTCAGCTCCCCGCCCGACCAAGTCTCCCGAGAGCTGACCAAGAACACCCTTCCCAAGAACGCCGAGGCCATCCGGAAGGGTCGGTTCATCAAGGTGGTGGTCAAGGTGGGCAGCGTGGCCAAATCCGAACCGGCCCGGCGCTTGGGGGTCACGTTCCTGCCGACGATGCTGGTGATCGGAGCGGATGGCCTGGAGAAAAACCGCCGCGAAGGATTCATCGGCGAGGTGGAATTCCGCAACGGCTTTCTGGATGGTGGTGAGGTGATCCGGCCGGCCCGTTCGACCCAGCCCCGCTAAGGAAGCCTTTTGGATTTGGACTTGCCGAGTTCGCTGGGCTCGCGAGGGTCGTTTTGCCGCCGGACGCACGGTAGAATGCGGGGATGTCCTGGCCTTGGATCCAACGCAGGCAGACCCAGGCGGTCCGCGTCGGAAGCGTGACGATCGGCGGGGGGTCGCCGGTGAGCGTCCAGAGCATGACCTCCACCGTCACCGCCGACGCCCAGGCCACGATTGCGCAGGTTCGGGCCTTGGTGGCGGCGGGCGCGGACCTGGTTCGCGTGGCCGCGGCGACGCCGGCCGACACCGCAGTCCTGGGCCGGGTCGTCGGCGAAGCGGGCGTCCCCATCATCGCCGACGTGCACTTCCACTTCGAGCGGGCCCTGGAAGCCATCGCCGCCGGGGTCGCCAAGATCCGCCTGAATCCCGGCAACATCGCCGACCGCGACCAGGTCCGCCGCGTGATCGACGCCGCCGACGAAGCCAGCGTGGCCATCCGCGTGGGGGTCAACGAAGGCTCGGTGATCGAGCGGAGCGATCCCAGCCGTCGCCAGGCTGATTTGGCCCGGCCGCTGGACGACCTGATGGTGGAAAAGCTGGCGGAGTACCTTCAGACGTTCCAGGAGGCGGGTTTCAGGAACCTGGTCCTCTCGGCCAAGAGCCACGACGCCTTCACCTGCATCTCGGTGTATCGCAAGCTGGCCCGGCAATGGGACTATCCATTGCACCTAGGTGTCACGCACGCCGGCACGGCCGAGACCGGCGCCATCCGCTCGGCCGCGGCGCTGGGAACGCTGCTGAGCGAGGGCATCGGTGACACGATTCGCGTCTCCTACGCCGGCGACCCGCTGCCGGAAGTTTCCACCGCCCTGGAGCTGCTCTACAGCCTCCGCCTGAGGCGCCGGCCCGGGCTGGAGCTGATCGCCTGCCCGACGTGCGGGCGGGCCATGATGGACATCGCCCCCCTGGCCCAGGCCATCCGGTCGGCCTTGGCCGACCTGACCGAACCGGTCACCATCGCGGTCATGGGGTGCGTGGTGAACGGTCCGGGCGAGGCAGCCAACGCCGACCTGGCCGTCTGCGCCGGGGACGGCAAGGCCGTGCTGTACCGGGGGGGAAAGGTTCTGCGATCGGTGCCCGCCGACCAGATTGTCCCCTCGGTGGTTCAGGAGGCTCGCAGATTGGCCGGCCACCCTCGATAGCTTCCTGGGAGCAACGTACCTAACCCTTGTTTTTATAAGGCATTGGCCTGTTTGTTCTCGCCCAGTAAGGCATTGGAGAAAAACTTTCCCGATACCCAAGCCGGCTTGCAGGGCGCGTAGGTTAGCCCCTATAAATAACAGTGCAAGGATGTGACAGGGTGCGCCGATGCCTTTGTGCCTTGGTTTCCTCAGACGGATGCGGATGCCGGAAACCAAGGAGAAATTACCGATGAACAAAGGAAGAACGAAGAAGGCCTTCACGCTGGTGGAGTTGCTGGTGGTGATCGCCATCATCGCCTTGTTGATCGCGATCTTGGCCCCGTCCCTCAAGGCGGCCAAAGATTTAGCCAAGGCCACCTACTGCATGGCCAACCAGAACGCCCTCGTCAAGAGCGCACTGGTCTATGCCGAGGGCAACCGCGGCTACATGATGGTCTTTGGGCACCACATCACCCTCACATACATCGACGCCCCGAATAACACGTACCAGTCCTATGTCTGCTTCGGCGGTGGCAGCGGCATCGATCCGAAAACGGGACTATTCGCGGATATCCGTGGCTTGGGGCGGGTCTATGCCGCTGGCCTGCTGGGTCCGGCGGAGATGTTCTACTGCCCCGGCCAGAAGGATAGGCGCATGAGGCTCGATCACTATCCCAAACCGTGGGGATCGGCCTTGGGAGATGGCTCCGGTTTTATCCGCAACAGCTACATGTGGGACCCCTGGGTCAAACAGAACCCTGGCGACACCACCAGGTGGACCTATGAAGATGCCCTGATGGTCGGCCGTCACCCCAACGCGCGGTGCCTCACCTGCGACTTGATTGACGATCACGGTGATGTGAGCCATACCACGTCCAACTCCGCCCGCTGGAACCTGGCCTATATGGACAGCCACGTGGAACCCTTCGAGAATAAGACGCTCTATAATAAGTTCTTCCCGGGTGGCCCCGCCACGGGGCTGGACGTAAGCGGGGATTGGGTTCTCTTTAACGAGGATCCCGAGGGTGTCCGGCCGCACTTGCCCGGGGACAAGATTCAGCAGTAACAGGCCGTTTGAAGCGGCTTTACATGGATCAATCACACGGGCCGGACGGAAAGTCCGGCCTGTTGGTTTATACTTACCTCACCGAGGTGTTCTCGATACGGGTCCTGCTCGGAATGGCGAAACAGCCGGTTGACCTTGGCCGATCTAGCCCTCTGCGCGGGGATGGCAAGGCCGTGCTGTACCGGGGGGAAAAGTCCTGCGATCAATGCCCGCCGACCAGATTGTCCCCTCCGTGGTTCAGGAGGCCCGTAAATTGGCCGGTCACCCCCGTTAGCCTTTCGGACGAAAGGCGCCTAACCACCGTTTTTACAAGCCATTGGCCTGTTCTGTCTACTCCGGTAAGGCTTTGGAGAAAAACTTTCCCGATACCAAAGAAGGCTTGCAGGGCCTGGAGTTCAGCCCGTATAATTAGGGTGTAGAGGCGCAAGGGTATTTTGTATTGCGCCAATAATCTTTTTGCGCCTTGGCTCCCTTTGTGGGCGCCGGACTGCCAAGGAGAGTTTGCCATGAAGAAAAGGAAGGCCTTTACGTTGGTAGAGTTGTTGGTGGTGATTGCGATCATTGCCCTGTTGATCGCGATCCTGGCCCCGTCCCTCAAGGCGGCCAAGGACCTGGCCAAGGCCACTTACTGCATGGCCAACCAGAACGCCCTCGTCAAGAGCGCGCTGGTCTATGCCGAGGGCAATCGCGGCTTCATGCCGGTGTACCAGCATAAATTTACCGTTGGTATTATCAACGCCCCGGATAACACGTATAAGTCCTACGTCTGCTTCAACACCAGTACCCCCGATCCGAAAACGCTCCTGTTTTCGGATGCCCGCGGTCTGGGGCTTGTCTACGCCGCCGGCCTCCTGGGTCCGCCAGATTTGTTCTACTGCCCCGACCAGAAGGACGAACGCATGACGCTCGCCAACTACCCCAAGCCGTGGGGTACGGCCGTAGGACCTGAGTCCGGTTTTGTCCGCATGGGCTATATGTGGGACCCCTGGGTCATGCAGAACCCTTCGGACAGCGCCAAGTGGACCTATGAGGATGCCCTCATGGCCGGCCGTCACCCCACCGCGCGGTTCCTCACCGCCGACTTGCTAGACGATTACGCGGATGTGAGCCACACCACGTCCAACTCCGCCCGCTGGAACCTGGCCTATGCGGATAGCCACGTGGAACCCTTCGAAAACAAGACGCTCTACAATGAGTTCTTTCCGGGTACCGGCATGGGGTTGGATGCAAGCCAGGACTGGCTTCTCTTTAACAAGGATCCTGGTGGCGTCCGGCCGTTCTTGCCGGGGAACAAGATTCAGCAGTAACTAGGCTTTTGAAGCAGCGACTTTATTCGGATAAACAAGCGGGCCGGACGGACAGTCCGGCCCGTAGCTTTTGCGCCCACCTCGCCAGGGCGCTGGGGATGTCGGTCCTGCTCAAAACGGTGATGAAACAGCCGGGCGGGGAGTATGTCCTTGACAGCTTCCTGCCTCAGCGATACATAGAGTGGGACGTGCTCGGGATTTACCATCGCTGCTGACACCTTGTTTGCCAAGCAAAGAGAAAACACAAGAGGAGAAAATCATGCAAATGCGTCAGACGATCGCCGTCCTGCTGTGCCTGGGCTGGTTGGTCTTTGCCGCTGGCGGGCAGGAGACGGCGTCGGCGCCGGCTTCGGTCCCTTCGACCGCCCCGACCATGCCGAAGCCCGAGCCGGTGATCCAGCATATCCCGGCCGACGCCGTGGGCTACGTGGTGGTCAACGACGTCGGGGTGTTGATGACCCATGTTGACGGCTACCTGGCGGCCGTGGGACTGAACGAATTGATTGGGCCGATGATGCCCAGCGGGGCGCTGGAAGCCCTCAAGGGTGCTGCCATGCTCGGGGAAGGCTTCAACCCCGCCGGCGGCTTTGCCGCGGTCCTGCTGGACGGCGAGAAGTTCGGCGTGGACCTGGTAGCCCTGATGGACCGCCAGCCGACCAGCCAACCTTCCAGCCAACCTGAGGGTGAGGTCAAAGAGCCGAGCTCCCAGGGCGCCGGTCACGACGAGTTCAAAGAACCGAAGGTGCCCTTCCTACTGCTGGTGCCGGGGTTGAGCGTTCGGGGTGTATTCGGCAACTATGAGATCACCGAGGTGGGCAAGTATGTCCAGGTCAATCTGCGCATGGGTCCGATGCTGGCCACCCAGCTGGGCGGGTACGTCTGCCTGGCTCCCACCGCCGAGATTCTGGACGCCGTGGAGGACCAGTCCGTCGTGGGGGCGACCACGGCCCCGTCACCCCAGCGGGAGGAACTGCTCGCACGGGCGGACATCGCCGTCCACGCCAACATGGCCAAGGTTGCGCCCCTTCTGGACAAGCTCCTGGCCAAGGCTCAGGAAGACATTAGCAAACAAACCACGAAGGAGGTGTTCAAGTCCACCTGGGCGATGTACATGGGCCTCTACCAGCAGATGTATTCCCAGATGACGGACTTGGACGTCGCCGCCAGGTTCACCCCGACGGGGTTGGTGCTGGAGGGTTTGGTTGGCTTTAAGCCCGACAGCCCCATGGGCCAGGCGATGGCAGCCTTCCAACCCAGCGGCAAGGACCTGCTGGGCCGCCTGACCGACCTGTCTTACATCCTGGCCATCGGCGGGGCGGAATGCCCCATCAGCCAAGAGAAGCAGGCCGCGGCTGCGGACATCACGGACAAGTACCTGACCATGGCCCCGTTCAGTGAAATGGACGATCAGGCCAAAGCCGACCTCAAGGCCGTCTTTACCGGCTTGTCCGAGCAGATGCTTGGCATGCAGATGGTCGTCGGGGGCGCTCCGGAAGGCAGCGGCGTGTTCGGGGCCACGGTGGTCCTTCGGTGCAAGGACTCCGCCGCCCTCAAGGAGCTGCTGCTGGGCGCGGCGCCGCTGATCGAGACGACGCTCAAGACCTTTGCCCACAAGGAGCAGTTGCCCTTCCAGATCGCCGTCGCCAAGAACGTAGCCACGGTGGATGACCTGGCCGTCGATGCCATTGAAATCGTCATGGACCCCAACGAGATGTCGGAGCAGGACAAGGCCAAGATGGCCTTAGCGATGGGCGAGGCGGCAGTCCGCTTCCACCTGGTCGCCGCTGATCCACAGACGGTGGTGATTACCTTCGGCGGCGCCCAGCCGTACCTGGCGGAGGTTTTGAAAGTCGCCAAGGCCGGCGATGGTAAGATCCTGTCCGACCCCTCCGTGGCCGACGCGCTGGCCGTCATGCCCCAGAACCTGACGGGGATCGGCCTGTTGAACGTGGGCAACCTGTTCGAGGTGCTCAGTAAGGCTATGCAGACCCTGGAAGGTCCCGGGGCCGTCCTGCCCTTCCGGATTACCAGCAAATCGCCCGTGGCCTTCGGCAGCGGCATCACCGGGAGCTGCGCCCACGGGGTGTTGTACGTCCCCAACGAGCTGGTGAAGGAAGGCGTGGACGCTGTCAAGGCGCTCATCGCCGGTCCCCGGCCGATGCCACCAACGCCCACCACGGGCCCTGTGGAGGAT
>CAVXDC010000020.1:0-93832 GCA_963760365.1 uncultured Phycisphaerae bacterium | reverse complement strand
AACATCGGCGAGGACGTCATCTACGTCGTCCAGGGCCGGGACGTCCGCCACCCGATGACCCCGCGCGAGTAGTGTCTTTCTCGCAGCCGCTGCTGAGGCATATTGACAACGTCGGGCCAGCACGCTAGGGTAAGAGGGTTTGAGAGACGATAGATTTCTTCTGCCCGCTCGCGGGGCACAGGCCGGAGTCCAAGACATGGCACACAAAAAGGGACAAGGTTCGACGCGCAACGGGCGCGACAGCAACGCCCAGTTTCGCGGCGTGAAGGTTTTCGGCGGCCAGGCCATCCGGACCGGCGGCATCATCGTCCGTCAGTGCGGCACGCCCTTCAAACCGGGCCTCAACGTCGGAGCCGGCAGGGACGACACGCTGTTTGCCCTGCGCGACGGGAAGGTCCCCTTCCGCGGGCGGTTCGTGGACGTCATGTAACGGCCGCCAGGCTGGACGGTCAGCTTCACCGCAGGACACTTTGAGGATGGCCCCGGCATGGCGCCATCCTCTTTCGTTGGCATGTCCGAGCATCCATGACCAGCCGCAGCGTTCTCAACAAGGCGATGTTCGTCGACGAGGTGGACATCGTCGTCATCGGCGGGCGCGGCGGCGACGGCTGCGTGTCGTTCCGGCGGGAGAAGTTCGTCCCCCACGGCGGCCCTGACGGCGGCGACGGCGGCCACGGCGGCAGCGTCTACGTGCAGGCGGACGAGTCGTTCAACACGCTCCAGCACCTGGCCGGCAAGCACCACTGGCGGGCCCGCGACGGCGGCCACGGCGAGGGCAAGAACAAGCACGGCCGCAACGGCCGAGACGTCATCGTGCTCGTCCCGCCCGGCACGATCGTCCGCGACGCCGAGCACGGCCTGCTGCTGAAGGACCTGGCCGCGCCGGGCCAATCCATCTGCGTGGCCGCCGGCGGCAAGGGCGGGCGGGGCAACACGCACTTCAAGAGCGCCACCCACCAGGCCCCGCGCCAGGCCGAGACCGGGCCAGCCCGGCCAGCAGCGCACGCTGCACCTGGAACTCAAGCTCATCGCCGACGCCGGGCTGATCGGCAAGCCCAACGCCGGCAAGAGCACGCTGCTCAGCCGCCTCTCGGCCGCCCGGCCCAAGATCGCCGCCTACCCGTTCACCACGCTCAGCCCTTCCTGGGATCGTGGAGGCCGGCGGCTACCGGCGGTTCGTCATGGCCGACATCCCCGGCCTGATCGAGGGCGCCCACGCCGGGACGGGCCTGGGCGACGCGTTCCTGCGGCACGTGGAGCGCACGCGGCTGCTGGTGCACATGGTGGACATCTGCCCCCTCGGCGGCGACCCGGCGGCCGACTACCGCGCGATCCGCAAGGAACTGGCACTGTACTCGCCCGCCCTGGCCGAAAAGCCCGAGATCGTCGTCGCCAACAAGATGGACCTGACCGGCAGCCGAGGAGAACCTGCGAGCCTTCCGCAAGGCCGTCGGACGCCGAGGTCGTCGCCATCAGCGCGGTGACGGGAAAGGGTCTGCCGCAGCTGACGCGGCGGATCTGGAAGACGCTTGGCGAGCTGGACGGTCCGACCGACAAAGGAACGAAGGCCGCAACCGAAAAGCGCCCCGCGGCGGCGCGGGCCGGCCGATAGGGGCAAGCCGACCAGGCCGCGAGGCAGAGCAGAGCATGGACATCGAGACCATCCCCGGCGTGCTGGCCTGCGACGTGGGCAACACGGCCATCCACCTGGCCTACGTCAAGGGCGACGAGGTGACGCCCATGCGGACGTCTGCGGGTGGGCGAGCTGTCGGGGCTGGGGGCGATGCTGGCGGCGCTGTGGCAGCAGATCCCCCCGCCGCGCAAGCTCGTGGCGTGCAGCGTGAACCCCGCCGGCGCTGAAGGCCCTGGAGGCCGCCGCGGCCGAGGCGCATCGGCGAGCCGGTCCTGGTCGTCGGGCGCGACCTGCCGCTGCCCATCGACACGAACCTGCCCGATCCCTCGGCCACGGGCACCGACCGCCTGTGCGCCGCCGCCGCGGCCTTCGACCGGCTGGGCGTGGCGTGCGTGGTGGCCGACTTCGGCACGGCCATCACCATCGACTGCGTCAACGACGAGGGCGTCTTCCAGGGCGGGGCGATCCTGCCGGGCCTGGACATGGCCGCCAAGAGCCTGCAGGCCGGCACCGCGCAACTGCCGCTGGTGGAGCTGTCCAATCCCGACTGGGTCTTCGGCAAGGACACCCGCCAGGCGATCGTCGGCGGGCTGGTGTACGGCGCCCGCGGGGCGCTGCGGGAGCTGGTGGAGACCTACGCCACCGAGCTGGGCCACTGGCCGGTCGTCATCCTCACCGGCGGCGACGCGGCGCTGGTCTGCGGGGACGTCAACGACTCCAGGCTTGGTCCAGGCGATCGTGCCGGACCTGGTCCTGCGCGGCGTGGCGGCGGCCTACTACAGGTCGCTGCTGAAATAGATGCCCCCCATCACGGCCACATTGCAGACCCCGCCCGGCCGCGGCGGCATTGCCGTCATCGCCCTGGCCGGCGACGGCTGCGCAAGACGTGCTCGCCCAGGTCTTCCGCCCGCTGCGCTCGCACGACCTGTGCGGTGATGACGTCCTGCGATTGGGCCACCTGATGGACGGCCGGGAGGTCATCGACGAGGCAATCGTCTGCTGCCGCCCGGGAGCCTGCGAGATCAACATCCACGGCGGCCCGGCCGTCGCGCGGCGGACGATGCAGCTCCTGGCCGCTCGAGGCGCGGTCATTCTGCCGGCAGAATCGGCCGCGACGAACACCTTCCCCCTGGCCCATCCGAGTTGGAATAATCCCGCCATCGGCCTGGAGATGCTCCAGGCCCTGCCCCAGGCCCGCAGCGAACTGGTCGTCTCTGCCGTTACACAGCAGTGGTCTGCCGGCCTGAGCCAATTGGCCAGCCGAGGCCTTGGCGGCCTGGACAGGCGGTTAAATCGTTCTCGCCTCCTCTGCGCAGCGGCCGGCCGGGCGCTGACGGTCATGCAGCGGCTGCTGAACCCCGCCGAGGTGGTCCTGGCCGGTCCGCCTAACGTGGGTAAGAGCACGCTGGCCAATGCCCTGGTCGGCCGGTGCGTCTCTCTGGTCCACGCCCAGCCCGGTACGACCCGCGACTGGGTCCGCGAACCGGCCGTGCTGCGGGGTCTAGCCGTCTGGCTCACGGACACCGCCGGACTGTGGGAGACCGACACCCCCATCGACGCCGAGGCCGTCCGCCGCGCGCGCCATCGCATCGAGCAGGCCGACCTGGTGCTGCTGCTCAGCGCCGAGCTCCCGACCGCACCGCCTCCCTGGCTGCATGCCAAAGTCAAAGTCAAAAAAGTCCTGGGCGTCTGGGCCAAGGCAGACCTAGTACCACCGCCGAAGGACTTTTTCGGCCCGGCCGTCTCAGCCCAGACCGGGGAGGGCTTGGAGGAGCTGAAGCAGGCCGTCCTCGTCGCGTTGGGTCTGGCCGACTTCGACCCAATTCATCCGATGGCTTTCGCACTCCGCCAGGCCGACTTGCTGGCCCGCGCCGCCGACGCCCTGGACGCCGGCGACACCGCATCCTCTTTCCGGTGTCTTGAAAACCTCCTGGCAGGCAAAACCCCGTCCAGTCCAACGACCCCCGTTTAGCCTTAACCTCTTTTGCCTAGTCTCTGGTCCCTAATCCCCAGTTTCCGGTGTCAAGTGTGCCAATCTCAGCACGAGCGTCTTGCGCCCGTGCTGGGTGAAATCGACAATGACGCGTGTCTCGGGCCAGGGAGTGGTGAGCTTCACCACCTTGCCTGTACCAAAGCGCGGGGAATGCACCCAACAGCCGGGGTGAAGGTGCTCGTATTCCACCGGAACGGGGCAGGCGGCTTCCAGGGCCTCGATGGCGGCCCGTTCGTCCACGTCGTCGTAGAACCCACCGCGCCGGGCGGCGCTGCGCCGCGGGTGCGGGAGGATTTCGGCATCCGGCGTCGTCTCATCGACGCTGGCGACACCGGGACCATCCAGCTCCGACAGGAACGGCGAGGGGACCTGGGAGGTCCGTCGGCCGCGGAGCATCCGCCGCCGTACGCACGTCAGGAGGAGCTGGCTGCGGGCCCGCGTCATGCCGACAAAGGCCAGCCGCCGCTCCTCCTCCAGGTCCTCCTGCCCCATCCCTTGCCAACTGACCGCGCGCGGCTCGTCGTTGGCCCTACGGAATGGCAACAGACCGTCCTCGCAGCCGACCAGAAACACGCAGTCGAACTCCAATCCCTTGGCCGCGTGAAGGGTCATCAGCGTCACGGCGCCGGTGCCCTCGAAGTGGTCCACGTCGCTGACCAGACTTATGCGGTAGAGGAAGTCGGCCAGCTGGCCGCCTTCGGCGGTGTCGAATTCCGCCGCGGCCGTGATCATCTCATCCACGTTGGCGCGGGCCTGGCGCCCTTCCTCGTCGGCCGACAAGGCCTGCTCCAGCCCGCTACGGCGGACGGTCTGCTCCACGATCCGACCGACGGGGGAGTCTAAGTCCCCGGCCAGCTCATCGAGGATCGCGGCAAAGGCAACCACTTTTTTGGCCGGTCCTGAGGCCAGTCCCGCTTGAGCGACTTGGCGGCAGGCCTCCAATAGCGACAAGCCGCGACCGGCGGCAAAGTGCGTAAGCCTGTCCACCGTAGCCTGGCCGATGCCTCGCGGCGGGGTGTTGATGACTCTCCGACAGCTCAAATCGTCGGCCCCGTTGACCAAGAGGCGCAGGTAGGCCAGGACGTCTTTGATCTCCTTGCGGTTGTAGAACTCCACGCCGCGGGCGATGCGGTAAGGGATGCCGGCCTGGATCATCGCCTCCTCCAGCACGCGCGACAGGGCGTTGACGCGGTAGAACACCGCCACCTCGCCGCGATCCTGGCCGGAGCGGGTCAGCTCGGTGATCCGCGAGGCGATGGAGCGGGCCTCGGCCCGCTCATCGTCCAGGTGAACGACGCGGACATCCGCCCCCCCCGTGCGGTGCGTCCAGAGATCCTTGCGCTTGCGGCGGATGTTGCGGGCGATCAGCCGCGAGGCGGCGGCCAGGATCGGCGCGGTGGAGCGGTAGTTCTCCTCCAGGCGGACGACGACGGCGTTGGGGTAGTCGGATTCGAACTCCAGGATGTTGCCGATGTCGGCGCCTCGCCAGGCGTAGATGCTCTGGTCGGGATCGCCCGTGACGGCGATGTTCTGGTGCTCCAGGGCGATGCCATGGGCGATGACGTACTGGGCGTGGTTGATGTCCTGGTACTCGTCGATCAGGACGTAGCGGTAGCGCTGCCCTAGCCCCTGGCGGATGTCCGGGTGGTCGCGGAGCAGGCAGGCCGCTCGAAGCAGCAGATCGTCGAAGTCCAGGGCGTTCCGGGCGGCCAGGAGCTTTTCATATTGCTGGTAAATCTCCGCCACGCGCTGCTGAAAGGGCGATTCGGCCCCCTCGGCGTAGGCCTGGGGGGTTTTGAGGGCGTTCTTGGCCGCCGAGATGGCCGCCAGCGCCGCTGCCGGCGCGACGCCGCCGCGCAGGTCCAGCTCCCCGATGGCGGTTTTGGCCAGGCGGAGCTGGTCGTCGCGGTCGTAGATGGTGTAGTTGGTCGCGAGATTCGCCGGACCGGCCAGCTCCCTCAGCAACCGGGCGCAGAAGGCGTGGAACGTGGAGACAGTCGCCCCCGGGGGAGCCTCCAGCTCCAGCATGCGACGGTGCATCTCCCCGGCGGCCTTGTTGGTGAACGTGATCGCCAGGATGTTTCGCGGCGGGATGCCTTGGGCGATCAGGTAGGCCACGCGGCGGGTGATGACGCGGGTCTTGCCCGAACCGGCGCCCGCCAGGACCAGGAGCGGTCCGTCCACGTGGCAGACGGCCTGTCGCTGGGGTTCGTTGAGGTCGGCCAAGAGGTCCACGGCTTCTCCAACCGCTCGCTGCGGACGGCCACTATACCGGCCCGAGCGGCGGAGCGACAAGAACTGCCCCGGTGCTACTAAAGATTCGTCGTAGCGGGTCGATGAATTCCCCGTGCAGACCCTTCAGCGAAAAGCCGTTTACACGACCGGGGAAGTGGCCCGCATCTGCCACGTAGCCCCCCGCACGGTCAGCAAGTGGGTGGACAGCGGCCAGCTCCGCGGCTACCGCATCCCCGGCAGCAGAGACCGGCGGATTCCGGCCGAGCACTTGCTGGCGTTCCTCCGGGCCCACGGCATCCCAGCCGATGCGATCGACGGGGGCACCTGCCGCATCCTCATCATGGACCCCGCCGTGCCGCTGGAAGTCGTGGAGGCGCTGGACGGATCGGGGCGGTGCGAAGTCCGCACGGCTTCCAACCTGTTCGAGGCCGGCCTGATCGCCCAACAGTTCCATCCCACCATCATCGTGCTGGACGTGGGGAGCGGCGATGACGCGGCGAGCCTCTGCCGCAACGTCAAGGAAAACGCCGCCTTGTCCTCGGCGCGGTTGGTGGCCGTGTCAGCGGGCATGCCCTCGGAGCGCGTCACGGAACTGCTGCAACGGGGATTCGATGAGTTCCTATCCAAGCCTTACACGCCGGCCCAACTGGCTGCTGCGGCCGGGGTCACCGAGACGTGAGCTTACGGCGGCCTGGCCGCCTGCACGAATAGCGGGCCGTCCGGAGGGTAGCGGATAGGTGCGTTCCGCGAAAAGGGCGGCCCGACTTTGGCAACAACATCCCTGTTCTGGCGTGCAGCGGACAACAAGCCGCTGCCGGCCCTGCCAAGACGGGGCGGGTCAGCGCCGGGGGACGGCAGCCACCGGACCGGGATGAGAGGGAAAAGGACGGGGCGACCTGCCCAAGGCCGCCCCGTTCCACTTATTCAGAGAAGTCCGCGGGTAACCCGTCTTCGCATCACGACGCCGGGCCTTCGGCAAGTGACCCACCCTACGCCTACTGCCATCCGAAATCCGCAATCCGCAATCCGAAATGGAACATCATTCCCACTCGAACGGTTTGCCGGTCAGGCGGGTGTAGGCCTCGACATACCGCTGGCGCGTGGCCTGGACGACCTCCAGCGGCAGCAGAGGGCCGGGGGGCTTGCGGTCGAAGTGAATTTCATCCAGCCAGTCGCGCAGATATTGCTTGTCGAAGCTGGGCTGCTCGCGGCCTGGCTTGTAGCCGTCCACCGGCCAGAAGCGCGAGGAGTCGGGTGTGAGGAGTTCGTCGATGAGGATCAATTTGCCGTCGGGGAGCCGGCCCCACTCGAACTTCGTATCGGCCACAAGGAGGCCTCGCTGGGCGGCGTAGTCTCGGGCCCGATGGTAGAGGGCGATGGACCTGTCGCGTAGCTGGGCAATCATTTCCCGGCCGACCCGCTCGGCGGCGGCGTCGAAGGTGATGTTTTCGTCGTGCCCGGTGTCGGCCTTGGTGGCGGGGGTGAAGATCGGCTCGGGCAGCTTGGCGCACTGCTTGAGCCTCTTGGGCAGCGTGAGGCCGCAGACTTTACCGTTTTCCTTGTACTCTCGCCACCCGCTGCCGGCTAGGTACCCCCGCACTACACACTCGATGGGCACGACCTGGGCCTTGCGGCAGAGCATGAATCGACCGGCAATCTCCTCGTCGCGGCAGTCGGCGGGCAAGTCTTCCATTTCCGTGGAGATCAGGTGGTGGGGCGCCAGGTCGGCCAGCATCTCGAACCAGAAGGCGCTGATCTGCGTGAGCATGCGGCCTTTGTCGGGGATGCCGTTAGGCATGACCACGTCGTAGGCACTGATGCGGTCGGTGGCGACGATCAGCAGGCGATCGCCCAGGTCGTAGATGTCGCGCACCTTGCCGCAGCGCTTGGAATAGCCGGCGATGGAAGTCGTCAGCAAGGCCGTGGTCCGCATGGCGTCCTTCTACTCTCACCCCACCCGACCGTCAAGGTCGCCGACCTTCAGCGGTTGGCCAGATAGGCCAGCAAAAAGGCGATCTGCGTCAGCATGTTGGTCGCCAGCAGGGCGCTGCGGCACAGCCCGCCCCATCGCCGGCACAGCAGCACCCCCCCGGCCGCGGCGGTCACAATCGCCGTAGCCGAGATGCTCAGTTGGGTCCAGGGCAGATGATTGAAATACGTCACCGTCACCCCAAGCACCGCCGCCAGGACGATCGTGGTCATGATCGCGCCGCACCCGCGGGTCAAGGCCGCCACGACCGGCTCGGTGTGCTCGTCGGGTCGGCAAAATTGGCCCACCAGGAGCATGGCCCACCCCCCCCAGACCGGCGCCAACAGCAGCGCACGGAACATCATCCGTGGGCGAGTCCACTGCCAGATGTAAGGCAGGTAGTGGGGGAAATCGGGGTTCCAGCTCTTGAGTCCCAGGAGCATCAGCACCCAGGCCGCCACGATCACCGAGGCCGCCACCGCCCGGCGCGGCTCCCGGCCAACGAGCGACCCAGCCAGGGCCAGCAGGCATCGGGGATACAGCCACATCAACCCCACGGCCGACACCACGACCACCGGCATCAGCGGGATGCCTGAGAAATCCCCAAACAGCCCCCACGTCCAGCTCCACAAGACCATCGAGCACGCCCCCCAGCCCAGCGACAGCAGCATGACTCCAAACCACGCCTGCGCGAAGCGCCCGGGCGGCTGGTTGGCCAAGGTGTCGTCCTCCACCGTCAGGAGCATGTATGCCGGCCGGTGCGTCAGCCATCGAACGACTCGCACGGTCACAAGATACGCCCGATTGCTCATGCGTTCTTCACCTCCCTGGAACGACGCAGAGGAGTCTTATTTTTTCTTAGCCGCGCGGGCGTCGGCCACGATCCGCACATATTGACGGGCCAAGTCGGTGATCTCAGCGAAGTGGGCGCTCGCCAGCGCCGAGCGAGTCACCAGCGCCGAGCCGATCCCCAGCGTGACCGCCCCGGCGGCGATCCAGTCCGCCGCGGTCTCCAGGTCCACCCCGCCGGTGGGCGAGAGCTTCAGGTGCGGCATGGGGGCTAGGATGTCGCGGAAGTAGCTGGGGCCGAATTGCCCGCCGGGAAACACCTTCACGATGTCCGCCCCGGCGCTCGTGGCGGTGAAGATTTCCGTGGGCGTCAGCGCCCCGGGGATGACCGGCAAGTCGGCTTGGTGAGCCGCCTCCACCACCTGGGGATGGAACACGGGTGAGACGACGAACTGCGCCCCGGCGGTGATAGCCTGCCGGGCCGTTTGGGCGTCCAGTACGCTGCCTACGCCGACCATCGCGTCCGCCACGGACGAGCGGCAGTCGCTGATGACCTTCAGCGCGTTCGGCGTGGTCATGGTGATCTCGATACACTCCACGCCCCCGGCCAGAAGCGCCCTGGCCACGTCCAGGAGTTGCTCGCTGCTGGCGGCGCGGACCACCGCCACGACGCCCCGCTGGCAAAGCCTCTGGACCGCCGCTGCCCGATTTGTCATTGCCGATTCCCTTCTTACGCAAAGACCCGGCGGAAGCACCCCCGTCAGCCTAACCCCCCGCCCTTCGGACTGCAAGGAGCCATTGCCATGTCCCGCCATGGACCGCGATTAAGGGCTCTTCTCGCCCGGGCCCGCCTTGCCCGGGCCCGCCTCGCCCGGGCCCGCCTCGCCGCTTTTACCGACGAAAGAACCATAGCCAAAGGCCAAGGCCATCTGGCGCACCAGCGGATCGGTGTCCTGGGACAGCTGCTGGAGGGTCTTTTCCTGCTTGCTCGCCTCGCAAATCCCCAGCAGCTCCACCAGGCGGAAACGGACCAGGGGACTAGCGTCTTGGGCGGCCGGCAACAGAACCGCTGCGAGGGTCTCATCCAACTGCGCCTGGTCCAGGGCGGCCAACATCTCGGCTCGCACCGCCTCGCTGGGGTCCTGGAGGGTCTTCTGCACCATGGCCAGCAGCACGGCCTTGTTGAAGACACCCTTGAGCGGTTCGGGCAGTCTGGCCATATATAGTTGGACTTCGCGGGCCAGCGTCACCAGTTCGCCCAGTTGCCGCGCGGCCCGCATCCGTCTCGGCAGGGCGCCGCGAACCAGATCGGTCATGATCACACGGAGCGCGTACGGGTAGGCCTGGTCCGGCGGCAAGGCGGGGCCACGTTCAAGGTCCAGCAAGCTCCGCTGCCGGAGGGTGAGAGGCTCGATCTGCACGTTGGGTGCCGCGCTCAGCGTTTTTCGGCCTTGCTGGACCGGGTCAAGCGTAGCCGTCACCGTGAGGGTGACCTCATCCAGAGGGTGGCGGGCCAGGAAATACTCCAGCGACCCCACGTCGAGGCGGACGACGGCGCGAACACTTGCACCGGGGGCCAGGTACTTCGGCGCCGGCCAGACCACCATGGGCAGGTTCGTGAAGCGCTCCTTCGTCAAGGCCGGAGCGACCGCTTCCAGGTTCATGGTCGGCTCGATCAGCCCCCACGGACCGAGGGGAACGGGCACGTCGCCCTGGTTGGTCAAGGTCGCCTCGATCTCCACACCCTCGCCAGGCCGCCAAGGATCGGTCATCGCCCGCATCGCCACCGACAGGTACTTCTCGGGATGGCGCCCCATGTCCAGGTAGCGCTTGTCGAACTCCTCGAAGATCTTCCGGACGCCTTCGGCTTGGGGGTTGGAGGGGATGGTGAGGTTTTTCTTGGCCGCCAAGTCGCGGACATGGTGGTAGGCCCAGCCGCTGTAGTAACCGGCGTTGACGGTAGCCGCAATCGCCTCCATCGCGGCAGTCTCGTTATCGTTGGCCATGTAATATTCTGCCAGCACCGCCGCCGCCAACGGGTCGTTGGCCTTGCTTCTTTCCAACCGGTCTCGCCCGGTGGACACCAGGTCCGGTTGCCCGCTGAGGATTTCGGCCGCGCCCAGGAGCCGCCGCACGATGGGGGCGTTCCCTCCCACCTCGGCCACTTGCCGCGCGTACGTCAGGGCCTGGTCGGCCTTGGGATAAAACACGGTGTAGAGCCAGGCCAGTTCTGCGGCGTCGGAAAGGGTAGGCTGCGTGCCGGCCTTTTGGCTCTCGATGTCGGCGACGAGCCGCTGGGCGAGTTGATCGGCCTGATCTCCCCGGCCAAGCGCGCGATAGGCCTCGATCATCATGTACATCAAGTTGTGATCGGCCGGATATTTCTTCATCAGCGGTTCAAAGATTTCGATGGCCTTGTCATATTTGCCGGCGTCCAGCAGGGCATTAAGGTACGGAACCGCCATCTCGAGCGGCGGCGGAGTGTCGCCGCTGGCAGCCACGGCGTCTTCCCACATGGTGTCCACCAGGGGGAGCGACTGCTCATGCAGGCCCAAACCCATCAGCAAGGAGGCCAGGCCTCTGACCAGGCCTAGATCGCGCGGGCTGCCCCGAATCATGTTCACCAGCGTTCCGGCCCTGTCCTCCGGAGACGGTTGGGCTTCGGTGGTACTGATGACACCTTGCAACGCCTCCAGGTGGTACGGATCCAGTTGCAGCGCGCATATACTGTTGCCGGGCTTGATCCCTTTCCTTGTTGGCCATGAACATTCTGGCCTGTTCGACGATCGCCTGGGCCCGCAGCGTCTCGGGCAAGGCAGCGTTGTCGGCCACGGTCTGGAGGAAGGTTTGCTGTTCGTCGGGCTTGGCCCGGGCGGCCAGACCCATACGGAGGTAACGGACGCCCAGATCGAAATCGTTGGGATCTTCCAGAAAGCGTCGCCACATCATTTCCTCGGCGTCGGCGGCCTGGCCGCGGCTCTCGTAGATATTGGACAGCACCCAGGCGGTCTGGATATTTCCGGGGTCGAGCTTTTGGGCATAAGTCGCCAGGGCCACCAGCCGGCCTGCCCGACCCCTCGTGCCCCAGCGGGCATAGATCATGGACATGGCTGAATGACGCAGGCTGTCAGCCGCCAACAGGTCGGCTTGAGTGGGCTCGGCGGGGGCGGAGGCCGAGGAAGGCCACGGCGCCGAAGCGGCCTGGCTAGCGGGGACTGAAGCGGCCCGGCTGGAGGGGACTGAAGTGGCCTGGCTGGCGGGGACTGAAGCGGCCCGGCTGGAGGGGACTGAAGTGGCCCGGCTGGCGGGGACTGAAGCGGCCTGGCTGGCGGGCGCCGAAGCGGTCTGGCTCGTGGGCTGCTGTGCTGCGGCCAAGGCGACGCAGCAGAGGATTCCTGCGACCGCCAACCGTCTAACCATGATCGCCTCCTGTGCGGACTCTATTCCAAATCAGCCAGCGGAGGATGAGCTATCGACCTCCCATCGGGGCCGGCTGGGTGGTCGGCGGCTGGATCGTGATCGTCTGGGTCTGCTCGCCGCGGCGGACGACCATCACGACCGGTTTGTTCTGGGCGGTGGCGCCTTCCACGACCTGGGTCAGGCCCGCCACCGTAGATACGGGCGTGTTGTTGACCGCGGTGATCAGATCCCCCTCGCGCAGCCCCGCGTTCAACGCTGGCCCGTCCGTGCCTAACACGACCAATCCAGGAACGGCAGCCGACGGAGTCTTGTCGGTGTAACGGTCCAGCTCGATCTTCTCGCGGACCAGGAAGCCCAACATCCTGCTGAGGTAACGCTTGGCCTCATACGGCAGTTGAGGCAGGGTCGCCAGCGTGAGCTCATAATCCTTGGTGACTTCACCCCGCTTGACCGACAGGGTCACCTTGGTACCGGCGGTCATGCGGAAAAGTTTGCGTTGCAAGGCCACCGCAGCCAGGTCGGGATTGGGGGTGAGGGGAAGCTTCTCCCCGTTGACGGCCAGGATCACATCGCGATCGGCCAGGCCCGCCTTGGCTGCCGGACCGTCCGGGATCACGCCCTCGATCATCACCCCGGTTCCCTGGAGCTTCATGATATCCGCAACTTCCCTCGAAACGCCGGTGAAGTTCAGCACGCCGATCCAAGGCAGGCGACGCACCTGGGCCGGCGAGGAGGGGATGTTCACCAGCACGTGCGCGAACTCATCGACTGGTACGAAAAACGCCGTCTCCCCCTGCCCCCGCAAAGAAAAGCCGGTAACCCTGCCATTGACGACCGTCTGATAGTCCATGAACTGCTGAATGGAGACCAATCCGATCGCCCGGCCATCGGCGTTGAAAACGGGCGAACCGGGCACGGTAAGCTTTCCGCCGGTCACGTAGGCCATGTCATCGGGCGCGTGCAGCACTGCCCCCACGTATCCTGAACCGCTATAGGGCTGATAGTCCATGTCGCGCCCCAACAGGCCGATGGAGACCACCGGTTGGCCGACCGCCAGATTGGCCTTAGGGGCGAACTGGATGACCGTCCAGGCATACGGCTCGGTGGCGCGGATGAAGGCGATGTTCGTCTCCGGGTTGACGCCGAGCAGCTCGGCCTTGAGGGTCTTTTCCGGGGCCAGGGCCGGGATGAGGACGAACCCGCTGAGGCTGTCGGGAGGAATTCGCGAGTCCAACCCCAGGGTGATGAACACCGCCGGCTCCGCCGTGATGCACAGGGCATGGCCCTCGACGGTCCGGGCGCCCAGCTCGTCCTGCATTGTGCAATAGAACCTGGCCAGCGCACCCGCCTTGTCCTTGACGTCCAACAGCATCTTGCTGACGTCGCCGAACGCGGGGACCGACAGCACCATAAGGGCCGCCAGTGCCAACGCATGCCAACGTCTAGTCATGGGAGCTCCTTTGCCCGCAAGGGCTATGATTGACCTTCGCATTGCCAAGGGAGTCACCGTCTGTTCTCCCGCCCCACCAGACCGGCTGCGATTGGCCTGAGGCAAATCGCTTTGGCAGCGCAAAGTCGCATAGGTTTTCACCTCCGTCCCGCCAAAGCAAACCGGTAGGCTTTCATTTACATTAACTACGTCGCGCCCTTGCGTCCATGCCTGGAATCTTTCATCGCCAGGCGCTGGGCAGCCGTCGGCCCAGCCGAGGGCAGCAGGCGTCGCAGCCCCAGCCACAGCAGCAGCCCCGCCACCGCGATGGCCACCGCCGTGATCTGGTTGTGCGTCAGCAGGCCGCGGGCAAGGTTGTGACTGTTCTGATCGCGAAGACCCTCCTCGGCGAACCGCATGACCGGATACAGCATGGCCATGAGGGCAAACACCTGCCCTTCTCTTCGCCGCAGGCGGTAAAACCCCCACAGCAACCCGGCGACCACCAGCGCACCGATCAACGACAGGAGTTGGGCGGGTTTGACCGGCTCCGAGCGGGCCGCCGCGGCCAGGGCAAACAGGTCTTCCTGGAGGTAGGCATTGGCGGCCGCCCGTTCCTCGGCGTCCAACGTTCCGTCGCCGTTCGTGTCAAACCGGGCCAACAGCCGCGCCCGTCGCGATTGCAGGTACTCCCGCATCTCCTCCAAGTCCAGTTGGCCGTCCCGTCCTCGATCAAAGTGCAAGACTGCCTCGCCCCAGTTCTCACTGCCCCGCAGCAGTCCTGTTCCCGCGGCCAGCCCCTTCTGCCATTCGGCCTCGTGGATCCGACCATCTTCGCCGGCCAAGGCGCGGAAGTTGACTTCCCATCGCGACTCATCCAGCAACTCCGCCACCTGATCGTTGCTCAGCCGGCCGTGCAGGTACTTCGGCGACCAGACCCGCCGCGGCGGGCCGGGATCGAACAACCGCTCACCCGGCTGAACTAACCCCAGGTGGAACTGATGCGCATAAACCGGGGAAGGTTCTTGAGTCTCCCGCGAAAAGCCGTCGGCCCCGGAGGTCAGTTGCACCAGCGGCTTGGAGAACATGGGGAAGCGCATGCCCAAGGGCCAATCCGCCCGGCAGGCGGCACCGAAGCAGCAGCCGTTGAGCAGACAGCCCGCCCGTCCGAAGGCCAGCCCCACCATCAAACTCACGGCCACGATGTCCAGGTAGCGCCGCACGGGCAGGCGCTTGAGCCACAGGTAAGCGATCACCATCACGGTGGCCAGGATCAGCCCGCCGTGGTAGATCAGTCCGCCGCTGGTCACGTCCATCGCCGCGGCCAGCGGATCGGGCGCGACGGCGAACTCATCCTGCCAGTGCTGAACCACATAGGCCACCCGTCCGCCGACGATCCCTCCCACCAGCGCCAGCAACCCGCAGCGGGTGATGGCCTCCGGGTCTTCCCCCGACCGCCGGGCGCGCCACCGGGCCAGATAAATGCCCACCAGAAACCCGGCGACAAGCATCAGGCCATAGCCGTAGATGCGCAGCGCGACGTGCCGGCCGAGGAGGTTCAGCGAGAAAAGATCAAAGACGATCTGTCTCATGCCGTCGATTTCCGCGCCGGTCCGGCGCTTCCCTCACCGCCGACGGATCAGGCGGTTTTTCTCGTCCACCAGGACGATCCGCGGCTGAAGCGCGCCCGCCTCTTCCTGGGGGACATACCCAAAGGCCATGACGATGACCAGGTCGCCGACGGTGACGAGATTGGCCGCCGCCCCGTTGATGCAGACCGTGCCGCTGCCGCGCGGACCTTCCATCACATAGGTCTCGAACCGCTGACCGTTGTTCAGGTCGGCCACCAGCACACACTCGTGCTCCCCGAGGCCAGCGGCGTCCATCAAGTCGCGGTCGAGCGTGATGGACCCGACGTAGTCCACCGACGCCGCGGTGATCGTTGCACGATGAATCTTGGTTCGAAGGACTTTCAAGAACATCCGTTTTGGCCTTTCGGGCTCAGCCAGCTTCAAAACTTGCCGGCCGACGAACCCGTCATTCTATGTCCGCCGCGTCCCTTTTGCCACGGAGATATCCCCACGGAACTACGGCTCAACCCGCAAGCTGTCGATCAGGCGGGTCTGACCAAACCGCACTGCCAAGGCCAGCAGCACGGGCCTGTCGGTGGCGTCCAGGTCGGTCAGGTCCGACGGATCAACCACCTGAACATAGTCGATCTGCCCATCGGGGGCATGGCGGGCAAGATGCTGTCGCATGGCCTTAATGACGTCCTGTGCGGATGGACGGCCGGCGCGGATGACATCACGCCCCACGACCAAGGCCGCCGACAAGGCCGCCGCCTGGCGCCGCTGCTCGGCCGACAGGTAGCTGTTGCGGCTGGACATGGCCAAACCATCGGCCTGGCGCACGGTCGGGCAGACGACCACCTCCACCGGAAAGTTCAACTCCTCGACCATGCGGCGGACCACGACGGTCTGCTGAAAATCCTTGGCCCCGAAGAATGCCCTATCGGGTCCGACGATGTGGAACAGCTTGGCCACCACGGTCGCCACGCCGGCAAAGTGCCCCGGCCGGCTCCGTCCGCAGAGCAACTCACCCAGCCGCCCCACCGTCACCGTCGTCGTCGGACGGCTTGGGTACATCTCCTTCATGGTCGGCAGGAACACGGCATCGACGCCGGCGCGTTCGCACGCGGCCAGGTCGGCAGCCTCAGGCCGCGGATAGCGCTCATAGTCCTCGCTAGGACCGAATTGGGTGGGATTAACGAAGATGCTCACGACCGTAAAGCTGCACTGCTGCCGACAGGCAGCGACCAGGGACAGGTGCCCGTCGTGCAGCGCCCCCATCGTCGGCACGAATCCGATGGTCTTTCCAGCCTCCCGTGCGGTGGCAACGGCCTGGCGAATCTCGGCAATGGTCTTGCAGACGATCATGTCAACGTCCTGCGTGAACCCGCGTTCAGATATTCTACCGCGGTAAGGCCTCCAAGGCCGAGCGGACTTGGTCGATCAGCGGCGCGCAGACGGCGGTGTCGCGCAGGTCCGCCGTGGCGGCGTCCACGCGGAGGACGGGACAGTCGGCCTCGCTGGCGGCCTGGGCGTAGGACCGGCGTAGGCTTGAGAGGAACTCACGCGTGATGAATTTTTCGTGGGCCCTGCCGCGGTCGGCCATGCGAGCGATCAGCGTCTCTTCGTCAGCATCCAGGTGGATCAGCACGTCGGGTTGCTTAACCAGCCGGCCCAGGCGATCGGCCGTGCGCTCGTACACCTTCCAATCGTCCTCCGACAGCGTCGCACGGGCGAAGAGGCGGTCCTGGCAGAAGCCGTAGTCGCTCACGCGCACGCCCTCCTGCGGCCAGCCGAGTCGCGAAAGTTGTCCCACGCGCGACATGAGAAAGTAAAGTTGGCTAGGCAGGCGGGCCTGGGCGACGCCTCTGTACGCCTCGAGGAGAAAAGGGTTGCCGGCATAATCCTCGCGGATCAGCTCGGCCGGCCACTGGGCGGCCAGGTGTTCGGCCAGCGTGGTCTTACCGACGGCCGGGGGGCCGATAACGCTAATCAACGCGGCCGTCACCCCGAGTCCCTTTCGGTCTGGACCTCGGCCAGAAGCTCGGCGACCGTCTTGCCCAGGACCGGATGGACAGCCTGCGGGGCGATCTGGGCCAACGGCCGAAGGACGAACAGGCGCTGATGCATCCGGGGGTGCGGAATCGTCAGTTCCGCTGTAGCCATCACCAGATCGCCCATCAACAGGATGTCCAGATCGCACGTTCGCGGCCCCCAGCGCTGCTCGGCGACCCGGTTACGGCCCAAAAGACTCTCTGTTTCCTGGAGGGCCGCCAGCAGCTCCATCGGGCCAAGATCGGTCTGGAGCTCCGCCGCCGCGTTGAGGTAGTCCGTTTGTCCCTCAGGCCCGCCCACCGGTTTGGTTTGAATCATCGGCGACACGGCCGTGACCTGCACCTCGCCGCGACACCCCAACAGCTCCAGCGCCCGCCGCAGCGTCGCCTCCCGATCGCCGACGTTACTGCCTAAAGAGATATAAACCAGACCGTTCACTTGCCAGTCTCCGCCTTTGTCGCATCGCAGCCCACGGGTGTTTCAATTGGCAATCGGCAATTGACAATTTCTACAGTCGCATCTCCGTGATCCTGCCCAGGGCCTCGGTGAGCACCTCGTCCGGATAGGTCAGAGAGATGCGGAAATAACCCTCGCCCCACGGACCGTAGCCCAGCCCCGGGGTCACGATCACGCCGGTCTTTTCTAAAAGGTCGGTGGCGAAGGCGGCGCTGGACCCCTGGTACTTTTCCGGCACCGGCGCCCAGACGTAGATGGTGGCCTTGGGCGGCTGGAGCTGCCAGCCGTGGGCGTTGAGGGCACCGACCACCAGGTCGCGGCGGCGGCGGTACACCTCGTTAATCGACGGGACGATCTGCTCGAAGCCGTCCAGCGCCTTGGCCGCGGCGAACTGGATCGCCCGCAGGATGCCGTTGTCGATGTTCTCCTTGACGGTCCGCAGGGCCGCCACGGCCGAGGCGTTGCCCACCACGGCCCCCGCCCGCCAGCCGGTCATGCTGAAAGCCTTGGACATCGAGAAGAACTCCACCGCCACCTCCGCCGCCCCGGGCACCTGGAGGATGCTGGGGGCCTGATAGCCGTCGAAGGTGTTCAGGCCGTAGGCGTTGTCGTGGCAGATGAGGACATCGTGCCTTCGGCCGAACTCCACGGCCCGGTGGAAAAAGTCCAGCTCGGCCGTAGCCGTGGTGGGATTGTTGGGATAATTCAACCAGAGGATCCTGGCCCGGCGGCAGACGTCCGGCGGGATGGCGTCGAAGTCTACCAGGAACCCGTTGGCCTCCCGCAGCGGCGCGTCGTGGGTCTCGGCCCCGGCGAAGACGTGGCCGATGTGGTACGTCGGGTAACCGGGGGCGGGCGCGACGGCCAGGTCGCCGACGTTCAGCACGGCCAGGGCGAACTGGGCGATGGCGTCCTTGCTGCCGCTGGTGGTTACGACCTGGTCTTCCGAAAGCTCCACGCCGTAACGGCGCCGGTAGAAGTTCTGTATGGCCTGGGGGAACTGCTCGACGGGCACGTCGCAGCCGTAGCGATGGCGGTTGGGGTCGGCCGGGTCGTTCACCGCGCGGCACAGCTCGGCCACGACTGGATCAGGCGTGGGCCGGTCGGGATCACCGATGTCGATGCGGACGACCTTCACGCCGCGTTTCCGGGCCTCGGCGGCCTTGCGGCGAAGATCGGCGAACAGGTACGGCGGCAGCTTCTTCAGTCGCTGGGAGAACGGGATATCCATCGCATGCCCTTCTCTACGGGGTGTGCAGGTTCACCCTGCACCCCAATGACATCGGGGGCATTGTAGCAGGTGAGTCGAGGGAGGCAATCAGGAGAGCCGTCTTTGAATCGCGATGGGCGAATCACGAGTTGCGAATTAAACCCTCAAAACGACCGACACACCGCGGGATTCCGGTCTTCTGGTATTCCGATATTCCGGCCTTCTGGTCTATGCCTCGGCCGGCTGGAGCTGTTGGTCGGCGGTGAGTTTTCGGCCGCTATCCTCAAAGCGCACGGAGATGCGTTGGGACACGCCGGGCTCGGCCATCGTGATGCCATAGAGCACGTTGGCCATGCTGACGGTCCTCTTGGCGTGGGAGACGATGATGAACTGCGTGCCGTCCACGAACTCCTGCACCAGCCGGTCGAACCGCTGCGTGTTGGTTTCGTCCAGCGCGGCGTCCACCTCGTCCAGCAGGCAGAAGGGGCTGGGGCGCGTCTTGAAGATGCTGAACAGCAGCGCCAGGGCCGTCATGGTCTTCTCCCCGCCCGACAGCAGCGACAGGCTGCGCAGCTCCTTGCCCGGCGGGCGGGCGACAATCTCGACGGGGCTTTCCAGCACGTCCTGCTCGTCCAGCAGCAGCAGGTCCGCCCGTCCGCCGCCGAAGAGCTTGCGGAACAGCTCGTGGAAGTGGGCGCGGACGGCCTGGAAGGATTCCAGGAACATCGTCCGGCTTTCCTTGTTCAGCCGGCGGATCAGCTCCTGGAGCTGGGTCTGCGAGGCCGTCACGTCGGCGATCTGGGCGGCGAGGAACTCGCGGCGCTTTTCCAGCTCCTCCTGCTCGGTGATGGCGTCGAGGTTGACGTTGCCCAGCCGCTCGATCCGCTCGCGCAGGAGCTGGATCTCGTCGCTGACGGCCTGCCAATCGCGTTGCTCGTCGTGCCGGTAAGAGGGGTAGGCCTCCAGCACGTTCAGGTTCATCTCCTCGGCCGCCCGGGCGATGAGGTCCTCGATCCGCACGTCGGCCTCACCCAGCTCCACGCGGCAGGCGTTGACGGCGGCGGCAGCCTGCTCGTGCTCGCGACGGCGATCGGTGAGCTCTCCGCGGATGGTCTCGAGGCGCTGGCGGATCAGGTGATGGCTTTCTTCGGTTTCGCGGGCCTCGACGGAGAGCTTCTGTTGCTGCTCGATCAGCCGGTCCACTTCGGCGGCCGCGGCCTTGGAGGCCTCCTGGGCCTCCTGACGGCGCTGCCCATGGATCTGGATTTCCGCCTGGTGCGAAGCCAGGTCGGCGGCCATCTGCTCGCGCCCGCGAGCCAAGGCCGCGCAGGCCTCCCGCAGCGAGGCGATCCGCCCCTGCGCCACTGTCAGGGCGACCTTCGCCTCGGTCATCCTGCCGGCCTGGTCTTCCAGGCGCTGACGCGCGGCGGCGATCTCGCTCTCCAGGCGCTGCACCTCCGCCTGGCGCTGGGCGTTGAGCTGCTCAAGCTGGGCAGCCTTCTCCTGGGCTTCCACCTCCGCGTGGACCGCGCCCTCGATGTCCGCCGCCAGGGCCGCGATGTCCGAGGCCACCAGGGGCCTTTCCTGCTCCAGGCGATGGACCTGCTCGTCGATCTGCCGCAGTCGGCCTTCGATCTCCACGCGCTCGGTGTTGGCCTCGTAGTGGGCGGTGCGAAGGCCTTGGGCGAGCTGGTCGGTGTGCTCCTGTTGCCCGCGGACCGATTGCTGCTGTGCCGTGAGCTCGTCGATCTGCTTTTGCAGGCGCTGGACCTGGTCGGCCAGGTCGGCCAGTTCGCTGCGGCGGCTGATGACACCGGCAGTCCGGTTGGCCGAGCCCAGACGGACGCGCCCGTCGGCCTCCAGAACCTCCCCAGCCGATGTGACGAACCGGCTGCCAGGCGGGGTGCGCCTGGCCGCCTCGGCCGCGTCGGCAAGACTGTCCACCACGAAAGTTTTACCCAACAGGTACCGCACGGCCTGGGTGACCAGCGGGTCGAACTTCACCCAATCGATCACGCGCCTGCCAACCCACTTGGCATCCACCAGCCCGGCCTGGTCGGCTAAAGTTTCCAGGCGATCCAGGCAGTCCAGGCAAAAAATTTCGGCGGCGCCGCTGTCGCCCAGCAGTTGGGCAATCTGGACCGCTGCGGCCTGGACGTCGGCGAATTGGCGGGCCAGCAGGTGCTGGTCCGCCCCGGCCAGGGCGGCCTCGACCAGCGAGGCGTGTTCGACGTCGGCCGTCAGGAAATCGCCCAGCATGCCGCAGAGGGCTGGCAGATGGCCGGCGCGATGGGCCTCCAGCAGTTTCCGTGTGCCCGCCCCCACGCCTTCCAGGCGGTCCAGCATCTCCTTCAGGGCGTCCATGCGGCTGACGGCGGCGCTGCGCTGCTCGCAGGCGGCCAGCAATTCCGTCTGGAGGTGCCGGTCGGATTCAGCCAGTCGGTGGCTGGTCTGTCGGGTTCCCTCCAGCTTGGTCTTGGATTCGGTCAGCACCGCGTTCACGTCGGCCAGGCGGGCCTGCAAGGCCGCCCGGTCCGCTAGAGCCGTCTCGAGGGCCGAGACGATTTCCTCCGACCGGCTGGAGAGGCGCTGCCGCTGGCCGTGGAGATTTTCGCGGCGGACGCGGTGCGTGTGGACGTCGTTGTGAAGCTGGGCGGTGCGGCGGAACAGGTCGATAGTACCCGTCTTCTCGTCCTCCAGGGCCGCCTGGAGCCTGGCGAGCTCCCGCTGGGCGGCGGCGTGCTCGGCCTCCATCGCCTCGTACTGCTGCGACATTTCCACCGTTTGGGATTGGACGTCCTGGAGCTCCTGGCCGCGGGCGGCAAGGTCCCGCTGGCAGCCTTCGATCTTGGCCTCCAGCTCCTCGCAACGGCTGGCCGTCGCGGCCATCTGCTCGCCCAGCTCCCCGGCCCGGGCGGTGAGCATCTCGGCCCGTTGCTGGTGGGCAAGGATCTGGCTGGCGACGGAGGCGATCTGGGATTGCAGCTGCCGTTCGGCGCGCTCCAGGTCCACGGCCTCGACCTCGCCGCCGCTGCGGGCGGCCTCGAGCTGATCGATCTTGGCGGCTGCGGCGGCCAAGGCGGTCGTTGCCGGCGTCCAAGTTGCGCTGGAGCTCCGCTCGCCGGCCCGACAGCGTGTGGTACTGGGCCAGGAAGTACAGCCCGCGCAGGTCCTTCAGCCGCTCGGTGTAGGCCTGGTAGTTGCGGGCCTTGCCGGCCTGGACCTTGATGGACCGCAGGCGCTTGTCCACCTCGGCCAGGATGTCGTTGAGGCGCAGGAGGTTCTCCTGGACCTTCTCCAGGCGGCGGAGGGCCTCCTTCTTGCGGGCCTTGTACTTGCTGATGCCGGCGGCCTCATCGAAGACCGCGCGGCGGTCCTCCTGCGAGGCCTGGAGGAAGCTCTCGACGCGCCCCTGCTCGATGACGCTGTAGGCGTCGGCCCCGACGCCGGTGTCCATGAACATCTCGCGGATGTCGCGCAGGCGGGCGGGGGCCTTGTTGATGAGGTACTCGCTGTGCCCGCCGCGGAACAGCCGCCGCGTGACCGAGACCTCGCCCGCCGGCGTAGGGCTCCCCGGCGACCGAACAGCGCCCCGGAGACGTCGTCGAACACCAGCGTCACCTCGGCGCAGCCGGCGGGACGGCGCGTGGCGGAGCCGTTGAAGATGACGTCCATCATCTCGCTGCCGCGGAGGCTCTTGGCCGACTGCTCCCCCAGCACCCACTTGACGGCGTCGACGACGTTGCTCTTGCCGCAGCCGTTGGGACCGACGATGCAGCTGATCCCGTCGTCGAACTCCAGTTCGGTCCGGTCCGCGAAGCTCTTGAACCCCGCCAGGATCAGTTTCTTGCAGTCGCATGAGAGCGCGTCTTCCCTAACGCTGACTAAACAGATACAACTCAGCCATCCGTGGCACCGCGAGGCCGCCGTCAGGGTGCCCGGGCATGTCGGGACGGCCCAGCGGCGCGGCGCTCGTGGTATAGATTCTGCGGATCTCCGGCAGCACCTGCAAGCGGAATCCCGCCGGGATATCTCCGGTCTTGCACAGCCGGTACAGCACGCTCACCACCTGGCCGTAGGTCAATCCCAGCCCGTAGACCTCCTGGCCGGGCTCCTGGCTGGGGCAGCGTGCCCAGCAGGCGCACCAGCTCGCTGACGAGCGGGTCGATCGCGAACGCCTCGCTGGTGCGGCCGGTGCGGGGAACCTTGCGGAAGACGGTGAGCTTCTCTGGCCTTCGGTGGCGCTGAGAGTGACCAAGTCCTCCGGGGCCTTGAAGAACATCGGTCGGCGGATCAGCACGTCCTGGCCGAACAGCACGATCCGCGGCCGGAGGGACTGCGAAACGTAGATCATGGGCTTGCCGGTGGAGTCCACCAGGTCCAGATCGAACTGCTCCTTGATGGCGATCCGCTTGATCTTGATCGGTGTCCCCCTGGCGGAGCAGGGCCTCGTAGGCGGCCAGGCGGACGGATTCGTTCTCGTCATCCAGCAAGTCCGCGCAGCGACGGGCGTCACCCGGGCCGAGAGGCTCTGGCGGCCCAGTTCCTCGATGGCCGCCATCTGGAGCGGCGAACCCTTGGCGGCCGCCACGCGCCGCCACCACGGGCACGGCGCGGGGGTCGCCCAACCGCAGGCCGGTGCGGGCCGCGTAGAACGCCACAGCCGGATTGGGCGAATCGTAGAGCCTCTGCACCGTCGGCAGCACCTGCCGACCGATCGCCTCCCACACCAGCGCCAGCTCCGTCGTGATTGGCCCCGGAGGACTCCATCGCCGAGGCGATCTCCCTGGCCTTGGTCTCCCAGCTTCCGCCCTGCCTGGCGGATCGGCAGATGCATCAGAAGCCGGAAGAACCGCTCATACTCGCGGGTCGTACTCGGGGGGAATGACGGATCTCGATCGTGGAGCTGTCCCGGGCGACGGCCGATCCGGCCCGGACCGAACCGCTCGTTGAGGCGGCGCTGGATGAGATCGGCCTTCTGGTAGTTCGGCTGGAACAGGCGGAGACGGACCGGGCGGTCTTCCAGCACCTTGCCCCCTCCGATGATCCTGCCCTCGCGGAACTTGGGCAGGTCCTCGCTTTGGGCCGGCGTCCAGGAACGGATTGACGAAGACTCGTCCCATCGACCTTGCGCGTAGACCTTGGACTGCTTTCCGGCCAGTTCGCCCGGAACGGCCAGGTACATCTCCGCCGGCAGGAACATCACGCCCCCGTCCAGGCTACGGGTCTGCGTCTCGGGCGGGACAGGCGACGAGCACGTCGAACCGCGTTCCCGCCGGCGCCCGGCGGGAATCGACCCCCACAGGTCCACCACGGCCGTGTCGAGATCCTCCAGGATCGCACTCGGGCGACAGGACGGTGGAACCATCCGGACCGGACATCGCTTTGGTCTTCAGCAGCATCTGGCTAAGGTACTGGCGAAGCGGAGCGGGCACTTCGCGGGAGCCGTTGGTCCCCAGTCCCGCGACCAGGCCGTAGCCCTGCACTAGCAGATCCGGTCCCCCTCCCAGCATGACTTGCTCGGCCAGGGTATCAGCGACATGGGGTGGGACGGTCGAGTGAGGCTGACTGGTCGCCGGCGAGGCGAGTTTGCTCTCCCAAGGCAGGGACGTGCAGCCGCCCATCAGGCAGCTCAGAGCCAACATCCCGTCCAGGATGGACTTGCAGAGCTGACTACGCATGCGCAAGCGGTTTTCCTCGCTTTATTTATCGGACCTTTCCCCCCGCGGGCTTGAACGTTTGTCCCTGCCGCGTCGACAAACTCCTCTCACCGCCAGGGGCAACCCCGGCGGCCGGGAACTCTCAATCAAATATCGGACGATCGTAGGTCGGCGAGGGTGCGGGCTGGGAGGTGGGCTTGGCCGACCTGGCCGGTGCAGCGGGGGCCGTCGTCGGGGAGGTTGAGCTGAGATTGCCCAGCGGCGGAATCCTGATCTTCTGACCGACCTTCAGCGCGCCCTCAATCTGCGGGTTGGCCTTGCGAAGCTGCTCCCAATACTTGCCGTCCCCATACTCCTTGCGGGCGATACTCCACCACCCGTCATTAGGCTGGACGGTGTAGACCTTTTCTCCTGCCCCTATAGCCGAAGCCGACGGCTTCACCGTGGCCGAGGGCGTTACGGCGGTCCCAGGGCCGACTGGCTGATCGGGGAGCGGCGGAACGACCAGGGTCATCCCTTCCTTCAAGCCGGTGTAACTGACCTGCCTGTTGGCCTTCTCGATCAGCGGCCAATACTTGCCTTTGCCGGACCCATACACCTTCACGGCCACGTCCCAGAAACCCTTGTCGCCCTTCTTGACCACGTACGTGGTGGTGCCTCCGCCGGCGGCGGGCAGGCCCGTCGGGGCGCCGGGACGCCCCTCAGCCGATGGCGGCGTGATCCGCGGCGCCAGCGGACCTTCGGCGCGGGTAGCTTCGGGAGCGACGGCCGGTTCGGTCGTCGGCGAAAGGATCGGCGGCGGGGGCGTCGGGGCGAGCGTCTCGGTACCGGGGGCCAGCTCGGCCACGGTCGGCGTGGCCCGCTCGGCCACGCTCCCGCGGCCGCCGCCAAACGTCGGCACAAGCGTCTCTCCGCCCGCCGGCGCCTGCGCCACGCGCTGCGGGGTGGCCGACGGTGCAGCCTTACCGGCTTGAGGACTGCTGGGGGCCGGCTTGGAGAACGACTCATGGAAGACCACGTACAACACGGCCACGACGGCGATAACCACGCCGACGGCGATCCCGATCTTCATCTCAGCACGCATCTTGGTGCCTCCTGCTCATGCTCGGCGAGGCGTCCTGCCTCACCTGCGCCCTATATATGCGCGCCTTCACGGCATTGGCAAAGAAAATCCAGTCTCCGTTCGCCGCTTTAGGCGGACGGAGACTGCCACGGCGTAGTCCCGAGCTTGTCGAGGGACGAAGCCGGGCACTCAGGCGCATCGCATCGTCCCGCGCGGCGAACGATGGAGATCCCCGCCTTGGCAAGCCGTTAGTTAAACTCCCCTGGCCGAGACGATCGCCGCCGTGTCGCGGGCGATCATCAGCTCCTCGTTGGTGGGCACGACCCAGACGGCCAGGGCGCGATCCCTCCGCCGTGATCGGCCCGGCCCGGCCGCCGACGGTCTGCGTCGTTGCGGCGCTCGTCGGGCACCGCGCCCAGGCGGGCGAGCTGCCGGCAGATCCGCCGGCGGATCGGCAGGGAGTTCTCGCCGATCCCGCCGGTCAGCACCACCGCGTCCAGGGCGGGCAGGATCGCGTAGTAGGCCCCGATGTATTTGGCGATGCGATAGACGAACACGTCCACCGCCAGCGCCGCCTTGGCGTCGCCCGCGTTCGGCCGCCGCCAGCAGGTCGCGCATGTCGTTGCTCAGCTCGCTCAACCCCAGCAAGCCCGACTCCTTGTTCAGCACGCGGTCGATCTCGCTCGATCGCCAGGCCCGCCGCGTGCATCTGGAAGACGATGGCCGGGTCGATGTCCCCGCTGCGCGTGCCCATCACCAGCCCCTCCAGCGGCGTCATGCCCATGGAGTGGTCCACCGCCTTGCCGCCGGCCACGGCCGTCATCGAGCAGCCGTTGCCCAGGTGCACGGTGATGAGGTTGACCCGCTCGGCGGGCTTGCCCAGCAGCTTGGCCGCCGCCAGCGTCACGTAGCGGTGGCTGGTGCCGTGGAAGCCGTAGCGGCGGACGTGATGGTCGGCGTACCAGGCGGTCGGCACGGCGTAGCGGTAGGCGTGCGGGCGGCAGCGTCGCCAGAAAGGCCGTGTCGAACACGGCCACGTGCACCGCGCGGCCGATGGCCGCCCATGGCCGCGCGGATGCCCGCCAGGTTGGCCGGATTGTGCAGCGGCGCCAGGTCGCAGTTGCGCTCGATGACCTTCAGGAGCTTCTCGTCGATGCGGGTCGAGCCCGTCACCGCCTCCCCGCCGTGCACCACGCGATGCCCCACGCCGTCGATCTGGTCGATGCTGTCCAGCACGCCCGACTCGGCGGTCCACGCAGCACCTCCAGGATGAGCTTCAACCCGGCGGTGTGGTCCGGGGCCTGGACGTCCTTTTCGCACTCGGCCGTGCCGGCCTCCCCTGCCGTTGCTCGCGTGGCGCAGGCGGGCGCTGGCGGTGCCGAGCCGCTCCAGCAACCCCTTGGCCAGCACGGATTCATCGGCCATGTCGAAGAGCTGGTACTTGATGGAGCTGCTGCCGCAATTGACGACGAAAACCTTCATGGCGCTCCTTTGGATACAATCGGCAAAGGATCAATCAACAAGAAGTCGTGATGTTCGCGCAGGCCCCGGCTGCTGTCAAGCCCGCCGGCTGTTGATACAATCTCCTTGGCCATGGCCAGAAAAATCGAAAAGGCTGAGGTTAAAGAGGTCCGGACCGCCAGCCCCGCGGCCACGCACGAGTTCGGCCGGCAGTTCGCCGCCCGGCTCAAGGCCGGCGACTGCGTGGCCCTGGTCGGTGAGCTGGGGGCGGGAAAGACGGTGCTGGTCCGCGGCATCGCCGCCGGGCTGGGGCTAGCCAACCATCGCTGGGTGTCCAGCCCCACCTTCGTGCTGGTGCAGGAGTACCCCGCCCGCGTGCCCATCTTCCACGTGGACCTTTACCGCCTGGCCGACCCGGCGGCCGAGCTTTCGCAACTGGGCATCGAGGAGATGCTCCAGGGCGGCGTCGTGCTCATCGAGTGGGCCGACCGCGCCCCTCCTCCCTGCCCCCCCACCGCTGGCAAGTGGAACTGACCCTCACAGGCAAAACCAGCCGACTGCTACGAGTCCAAAAAATCTCCGAATAAAAGTAGGGCGGGAAACTCGTTTCCCGCCTCACGATCTCGACAGAATTCCGCTGGTAACAAGTCGCCGACGCTCCATAGCTTTGGCGACGGAGCGTTACCCGCCCTACGGACTTCGGTCCGAGCACTCAGGGTCGAGGACAGGGCGAGCGTTTGCGGTGAAAAAGCAGCCAGAACACCGGACCGGACATGATGGAGATCGCCACCGGGACAAAGACCACCGCCAAGTCCCTGTCCAGGCGCAGGCCTAACCCAAAGTGCAGAAAACTTTGACTCGCATTGCCGACAGCGGCGGCCCCCAGGGCAAAAAGGCCCAGGTGACTTGGGGCAATCCCCACCGGCCATCGCCACGCCAGCAGAGGAATCAGCAAGACCATCATCGCATCGGCCGCGACAAGGGTACGCATGTCATACCTCACCCACATGGAGACGGCATCCAACGTCAGGTGCAGGCACAAAACCGCGAGCACGCCCACCCAATAGTCGAATCGCCGCCGGTCGATCAGCCCGCCAATAAACAAGGCCAAACCGATCAGCCCAAAATAGACGTGGCCTGGATGCAAACGCAGCGAGTTACCGGTCCCATCGTCGAGGTGGTGGTATACGACATGGTCCAGGTCAAAGACGTTGGCTGACATGGCTAGGGCCGCCATGGCGACGAAGTTCACCGGCCGGCGGCGGGCAATCGCCAGCGAGAATGCCAATGACGATAACAAATGGCCGGAGCAAAACACGCTTCGATTATAGCCACGTTAGGCACGCAAGTCCGCAGAAGGTAGGGCGTGCAACTTGCCGAAGGCCCGGCGTAGCTACGGCGAAGCCAGGTTGCACGCGGATTATCTCAAGATGAATCCCGCGTGCAGAACCCCGCCGCGGCGGGAACCTGCACGCCCTACGTGGATGGTTGCGATGAGGTGGTGGTGGAGCCGAAGCGGGGGACGCGGATGTGGCAGTCCGGTCGGTCGGGGTGTTTGGTCAGGTAGTCTTGGTGGTATTCTTCCGCCGGCCAGAAGGTCGAGGCCGGGGCAACCTGCGTGGCGACGTCATAGCCGCGCTGGCGCAGCAGGGCGATGAGCTTCTCGGCCGTGCGCTTCTGCTCGTCATCGAGGTAAAAGACGGCCGAGCGGTACTGGGTGCCGACGTCGGGGCCCTGGCGATTGCGTTGGGTGGGGTCGTGGATCTCAAAGAACAGCCTGGCCAGGTCCTCGTAGCTCGTTTTGCGGGGGTCAAAGAGCACCTCGACGGCCTCGGCGTGGCCGGTCTTGCCGGTGCAGACCTGCTCGTAGGTGGGCTTGTCCACCGTGCCGCCGGTATAGCCGGACGTCACGGCCAGGACGCCCGGGGCTTGCTTGAAGTAATGCTCCACGCCCCAGAAGCACCCACCGGCGAAGATCGCCCTTTCAGTCGGCCGCTGCGACTGTAGCACGAAGACCAGCGAGGCGGAGTTGACGCAATGGCGGGTGTCCTTGGGCGTCAGGTTTTCACCCAGGAACACGTGGCCCAGGTGCCCGCCGCAGGCGGCGCAGAGGATTTCCGTCCTCACGCCGTCGGGGTCAGGCTGGCGCTTCACGGCGCCGGGGATCTCCTGGTCGAAACTGGGCCAGCCGCAATCGGAGGGGAACTTGCTGTCGGAGGCGTACAGCACCGCGCCGCACTGCCGACAGACGTACACGCCCTTTTCAAAAGAGTCCCAATATCGGCCGGTGAAGGGGCGTTCCGTGCCCTTGCCCAGGATGATCCGCTTCTCCTGGTCGTTCAGGGGGGGCATGGCGCCCGCACCGTCTTTAGCCTGAGCCTGCGACATAGGATTTTTCGCCTCATTGCTTTCGTCCCTCGATGCGGACCTACAACCAAAGAGCGGTCCGCCCCCAGTGACCAACACGAAGCACACTAAGCCAAATAGAACTGTCCTCATCTCGCGCCTGCACCATTCCTTCCTACTATATGCTACGCAGGCCGACCGTCCTTTGGCGTCTTCAGGGGGCTGGTGCGTCTTGACGATGATGGGGCAGGGTCCTAGAGTGACCTTCACCGGACTCAGGGCGCCCGTAGCTCAACGGAGAGAGCAGCGGTCTTCTAAACCGCAGGTTGCAGGTTCGATTCCTGTCGGGCGCGTGGAGCGTTTTTTCCAAAACCAGTCTTTGGCCGAAGCGCGGCACTGCAATCGGGACCGTTTCTTTCAAGGCGTTAGGTGCACCAAGTTTAAAATGTCTGAATCGACCTTCGAGCCGAATATCCGCACGGGCACGTGGCACGTGGAGGTCGCCGAGCACGTCTTCGGCGACGGCCAGCCGTTCCCGCAGTGCCACGCCTCCACGCTGGTGGAGCTGCCGGGGGGCGTGTTCCTGGCGGCGTGGTTCGGCGGGACGAAGGAAAGGCACCCGGACGTGGGCATCTGGCTGTCGCGCCGCGACGGCGGACGATGGTCGCCACCCCTCCAGGTGGCCAAGGTCCGCCCAAGCCCCCACTGGAACCCGGTGCTGTTCGCCCCGCCCGGCGGCCCGGTGCACCTGTTCTTCAAGGTCGGCGACACCATCGGCGAGTGGGAAACCTGGTGGATGACCAGCACCGACGGCGGGGCGAGCTGGTCGGCCGCCGCGGGAACTGGTTCCCGGCGACCGCGGCGGACGCGGGCCGGTGAAGAACAAGCCCATCATCCTTTCCGACGGTGCGTGGCTGGCGCCGGCGTCGCTGGAGCCGACGCGGGCCGGCGGCGTCCAAGCTGTGGGACGCGTTCGCCGACCGCTCCACCGACGGCGGCCGAACGTGGCAGCCCAGCGAGCTTGTCCCCCTCGACCACGCCGCGTTTGTCGGCCCGGGACTGATCCAGCCGACGCTGTGGGAGTCCGCCCCCGGCTGCGTGCACATGCTCCTGCGCAGCTCGGCCGGGGCCATCTACCGCAGCGATTCGAACGACTTCGGCCGCGTGTGGTCGCCGGCCTACCGCACCGCCCTGCCCAACAACAACAGCGGCATTGACCTCGCGAAGCTCGCCGACGGCACGCTGGTGCTGGCGCACAATCCCGTGAACGTCAAGGTCCGCACGCCGCTGTCGCTCGTCCTGTCGCGCGACAACGGTCAGAGCTGGACCGACCGTCTGGACTTAGAGACCGACCCCGGCGGGGGATTCGCCTACCCCGCCGTCATCGCTACGGCCGCGGCGTGGCCATCACCTATACCTGGAACCGCCGACGCATCGCCTTCTGGAAGGGGTTCTTCGAACCCAGGGAGTAGGCACCAGGGAAGCTGGGAAGGCCTCATGGCAGGTTTCGGATGAGGAGGTTTCCGTGGAAGGGCTGAAGATTCGCTTGGCGACGGTGGGTGATCTGCCGGCGATCAATGACATCTACAACTATTACGTGCTGAACTCCACCTGCACCTATCAGGAAGTTCCCGAATCCCTCGAAGCGCGCACAGTGTGGTTCGCCGCGCACGACGCGAATCACCCCATCACCGTAGCCGAGGCCGACGGCTCCGTGGCGGGCTGGGGATCGTTGTCGAAATTCAGCCCGCGTACGGCCTATCGGCGCACGGTGGACGATTCCGTCTACGTCCGCCATGACATGCTTCGCCGGGGGACCGGACGGGCGCTGCTGGCGGACCTTATCGAGCGCGCCAAGGGATTGGGATACCACACGATCATCGCGAGCATTTCCGCCGACCAGAAGCCGAGCATCGCCCTGCACGAGAAGTTTGGCTTTGTGCAGGCGGCCCACCTGCGCGAGGTGGGCGTCAAGTTCGGCCGATTGCTCGACGTAGTCTACTTGCAGTTGATGTTGGAAAAGAACTGACGTCCCGCGCGGCTTGGGCATTTGACATTGGGCATCAAGCATTGAACATTCGGCCCAGTGCCTGTCTCAGCCGATTGCCTCCAGCAGCTTACCGATCTCCTCGTTCGTCAGCGTCTGCTCGCCTGCGGTGGCGTTCATGCGAGCCTGCTCGGGGCTTTTGGCCCCCGGGATGGCCACGGGGGCCGCCGCGTGCGAGATCATAAACCGCAGCGCCGCGGTGACCATGTCCGCTCCGGGCGAGAGCACTTTCTTGAGCTTCTCCACCTTGGCCACCTGGGCCAGGAAGCGGGCCTTGGGACCTTCGTCGCGGTGCCACTTCTCGCGGATCGAATCGGTGAAGACCGACTGGGCCGAGTAGCGCCCGCTACAATAACCCCATGGCCAGGGGCCCCGGATCAGCACGCCCATGCCATGCTCCAGGCAGTACGGCAGCACGGACTGCTCAGCCGCACGGTTCAGCAGCGAGTAGTTCACCTCCACCGCGTCGGCCAGACCGTCGGCGTTGTAGCGCTTCAGCACATCCAGGCTGTCGGTGCTGATGCCGTGGGCGCGGATCTTGCCCTGCTTCTTGAGGCTCTCGAAGGCCTCCAGGTAGATGCTCGGATCGGTGATGTCGTCCTCGTGGCAGAGCATTACGTCCACCCAGTCCGTCCGCAGGCGATGCAGGATGGCGTGGGCGCACAGGCGGATCATGTCTGCGGTCGTCTTGGGCACCGCCTGGCCGGAGCGCTTGCCGTAGTGGCCGATCTTGCTGACGAGGTACACCCGGTGGCGCAGACCCGCCAGCGCCACGCCCAGCCGCTCCTCCGACAGACCGTGCTCCGTGCCGTAGGCCTCAGCCGTATCGTAAAGGTTCATCCCAGCCTCAAAGGCCGCCCGGACGGTCGCCCAGCTCGTCACGTCGTCGATCTCACCCCACTGATTGCCGATGTTCCACGTGCCCATCCCGATGGCCGAGACGTTCCACCCCAACCGCCTGCCGAACGAACGATAGATCATCGCTGTGCCTTTCTTCCTCCCACCCTGCCTGCATCGGCCCGCCCCGCGACCGCGTCTCAGGCCTTTCCGCTGATGGCCACCGCGGGCTGGATTCCACTTTATCGCCCCACTATAGCGACGCCGCGGGGCCGCGTGACCAGTCTTATGCGGACTGGCATCCTGCCGTTCGGTCCGCATTCGGCCGCAAAACCTTGACTTCTCAGCCTCGCAAGCTAAATTGGATGAACTGCCCAGACTATATACTTGGCGGTTTTTGAGCGTCGTATTTCCCCGATAGCTCAATGGTAGAGCGAGCGGCTGTTAACCGCTAGGTTCAAGGTTCAAGTCCTTGTCGGGGAGATTTCGGAAAAGCAGCGGAATCCGCGAGCCAATCCGGTTCACGCTGAACGCGCCCTGCGAGAGTTGCCCGGCCTTTCATCTATCTCCGCCCCCGCTCAAGGCTTAGGGCTACCCCCAGCTTGCCGAGCCGCGCTCTCTTTCGGTAACGCTCTAGCAGGGCAGTGCGAGCAACCCCTGGGGGTTGCTCGCACTGCCCTGGAAATCGCGTCTCGAACTCTCGCGCTCTCTGTTTAACAACCCCGCTTCGGTTAACACAAAAACTCTCAAGGCACGTGCAAGCAACCTCGAAACTCTCTGCCGGATTCCCCTGCTTCGGTGCCGACGGTCGTCAGCGGTGGTTCAGCACGATCCTCTTTGCTGCCGTGGCGCGGCCACAAGGTTGTCTGACAGTCAGGGCGACTCCGCACCACCCGTCCGAGCCTGTTTGATCGTCTCAATGGCCTTGGCGGCGGCCGTGCGGACGTCCTGGTCCTCATCGTTGGAGGCCTCCTCCAGCACCGGGATGGCGGAGTGCGCCTTCTTGCCCATCAGGCCCAGGGCCTTCGCCGCACGGCTACGTATGATGGCATCGTACGACATGTCCCGATGCTCGCCCTTCTGCCTGACGATCGTCGTCAGAATGGGGATGGCCTGCTCGACCTGGAGCTGCCCCAGCGCCTCAGCCGCGATACCGCGTGCCATGGCGTCGTCGCCCTTGTCCTTGAGCACTGCCAGAAGCATCGGGACGGCCGGGGCGGCAGTGTCTCCCATCGTGCCGATGGCCTCGATGGCCCGCCAGCGGTACCACTGCAAGTCGGGCTGGGTCTTGCCCTTTTCGGCGATGTCCACGAGCACAGGCAGCGCCTCCGGTGCCTGGAGGCGCCCCAGGGTGAGAATAGCGTTATCGGTGAGGTTCTGATCCTTTCCCAGGTTCTCCTGGAGGATCTTGACGATCAGGGGAACGGCTTGTCTAGCCACAGGCTCATTAACCGGTAGGGAGGCCATGGCATTTCCTTGGGCCTCTCTGTCGGTGCTTCTTAGCTGCTCGATTATCTCCGGCGAGCCCATCATGCCCGCGCGGGCTGGGCAAATGGCAGAAAGGGCCTTGTATGCAGCCGAGCCCGCGTAGCCCTTGTCGGTCGAAGCTATCTTCTCCAGCGCCGCAGCGGCATCCTCGGCGACGGGCCCAAGGGCCCCCAGCGCGTATGCGGCCACCGGCGCAATAGACGAGTCGTCCAGCATCCCCATGTAGATCGGGATGGCTTCCTCGGCGGGGACTCTGCACAGCGCCGCCTTGGAGTGGTTGCTGACCGTGAGGTCCCGATCCCTAGCCGACCTCATCAAGGCCAGCGCCGCCGCCTGGCCGTAGCGCTGGCGATCGGCATCGGTCCAGCGCATTTCCCTGAGTATCCTGGCGGCCCCGCGGCGGACGCGCACGCTGGGGTCTGCAAGCTCAGCCACGATCATAGGCGAGGCGGACGGTCCCAGCTTTATGAAGAACTCGCTTGCCTGACTGATGGCCGCAGAGGTCGGATGGTGCAGCTTCTTGAGGGCTTCGGGAATCTGGGGTGTTAGCTCCTCCAGGTGCTTTTCGGCAAGGACCTCCTTCTGCCGCTGCATGCTCTTAAGTATCGCTCCTGTCTCCTCCGGATCAATCTCCTGCATCGCCGCCAGGACCGCCCCTTGGAGGTTGGCATCTTCGCACTCGACGTACTTGGCCAGGTCAGGCATCGCCTTCTTGGCCGAAGGGCCCATCCTCCGCAGGATCTCGCACGCCCGGGCCTTGTTTTCGGTGTTGTCATCGTGGAGCAACTTGACCAGTTCAGAAACGGCAACGTCCGTCTGTTGCAGGAACGCAGGAACCAGGTCGTCGGGGAGCAGGAACCACTGGTCCTGGCCGGAATCCTGTGGTTGCCTTATCCTGGCCACTAGGGCTGGGATGTGTTCCGGACCGACCAGCGGGGGGTTCTGGCATTTGAACACGCTTGAGGGGCGGATCCGTAGTGGGTCCTCCGGCTCGGCCATGGCCTCAAGAATAACTGTCACATCCGGCCTGGCGGGCGATGGGCTTTGCAGGCCGGCCAGTGCAAGGGCGGCCTCGTAGCGCACGGGCTTATCGGGGTGTTTCTGGGCCTCGTACACGGCCTGGATCGCCTTAGGGTTGGCGAAGCACAGAGGGAAATAGAGTGACTTGATGGCCTGCGAGGCGACGTCCGCATTGTCGCTCTTGAGGTTGGCGATTGCCTTCTCGACCTCGGGCTGGGATTCCTGTGCCTTCTGCTTGGCGCTGTCCAGCAGCATCCTGGCAAAGGGGGAGAAGTACGAGCCTTCCTCCGCCAGTCTAACCAGAGGTCGCTCAGCCTTCGCGAAGTACGCCTCCTCACGGGCAGCCTCCATCCCCAGGGCCAATGTGGCGATGGCCCTGTCTATCCGGCTGGCGTCGCTGTCGGCGAACTGCTCGAGGGTCATGCCGGTCCCGCTCAGTGACACCGGACAGGCCACCATGATCAGGATGAAGGCACTGCCTCCAGTTTCGCGCTGGGCCTGAGTCGTCGGCTGGGATTCAGCGGGCGTTTGGCCTCGAAGCACGGACAGCTCGTACGCCGGCCAGCTCTTCAGAGACACAAGCATCCCTCTGAGGTCCTCATGTTGTGTCGTGTCTGCGCTCGCACCTTCCAGCGCTGCCATCGCGTCCTGGAGCCTCTGAATGGCCAGGGGCCTATCGTTCCGAAGGTCACGGGCGATCTCTGCGAGGTACATGTTGCACAGGAACTTGTGGAGCGCTTCCTGCTGCTGTCCCGCGCACTGCTGGAGAATGGCCTGGTAATGACTGGTGGCCTGGTCGGCCAGGCCCTTGTGGCGGGCGATGGTGGCCAGTCGGAAACGGGCGTAGATGGACCGGTCCTCTCCCCAGGCGGTTCTGTTCTGTGGCGCGGTTGCCTGCTCGACCGGCTGCGTGGTCGCCGTTTCGGCCGCCGGCCGCCCCGGCAGACCCTGCGCATGCTGAACCATTTCGATGAAGTTCTGGGGGTCGATGATCCTATGACCTTGGTCGGCCAGGAAGGCGGACTGAAATAACAGGTCCCTCATCTGCTGAGGGGTCAGTTCCGGATTCACCTGCCAGCCCATAGCCAGCACGCCAGCGGCGTAGGGAATCGCCCATCGCAGTTGTCCCCGCCCTTGATACATGTAGTCGCACTGGCCTTTGGCGAGCTCCTCGGCCATCGTTCTGAATGAGCCCGGCACCAGCACCTGTCCCGCATGGCTCTTCGCTGCCCGGCCGGGGAACCCCGGAATGCACTCGCGCACAGCTTCGCGATCCCCGCGGCCGTACTGGCACGGACCAATGAATCCGTGGTCCGAGGTGCAATCCAGTACGAGCATTCCGGCCTTCTCGGCCATGGCACAGGCTGCGTCCCATTGGTCGGTGTTCCTCTTGCAGGGGCTGCCTTTGCCGGAAGGGGCGGCCGGGACTGCCACGACGCGGATCTTCCTGTCTTTGGGCAGGTTTTCATTGGTTTGTATCAGCCATCGCAGCGCCTCGGCGTAGCAGGACGCGTCCTTTCGCCACGAAGGGACGGCGACGTAATAAACCCTCGCGTCAGGGGCAGTGCCGCAACGGCTGCCCACCAGCAGGCTCAAAACCGCTGGCCCGTACATGCTGTAGCCAATCTCGCAACCCATGTCGTGGTAAGCTTCGATCTTGCCGGCGAACTCAGGGTGGTCGTCGTACAGGGGCTGGTCTATGACGGCCACCGAGACCCCCTTGCCAGAGATCCCCCGCGCGTGAAGCTGTCTTGCACCCAGCCCCGGGTTCATACCCTCGGTCATCACCTCGCTGGGGCTTGCCCCTACGGGCATTCTCGCGCCCTCGGGCCAGACGGTCTGGGCGTTGAACGTCAGGGTAGCGAGGATCTCCGTCCCGCCGGACAGGTCCAGCAGGCTGGTGTCGTCCCAGCGGACGTCGTCGTATTCCTTCACCGTGTTGCCGGGGCGGGTTGTGCATACCTCTCGGAACTGAGGCGGGATGCCGACCAGGTGCATCTCTGACAGCCTGTAGTTGGACAAGAACACCCGCGCAGCCCTGATCCCATCGGGCGTAGTAGCAGAGCCCTTTCTTCCCGTCGATGTCCTTGTAGAGAATCGCGTTCTCGTAGGTACATTTCTCGCCTTCCACGGTGCCTTCTGGCTGGCCCAGGACCGACAGGACCTCCTCGAGCGACAAACCGACCCGCAGCCTGCCTCTGTAGACAATGTCCGGTCGGCGGATCTGGATTTCGCGGACAACGCCCTCGGCTATAGTGACTTCCAACCCGTCGTAGGCCATAGTGTAGATTCGGGGCAACTGGTCGATCGTGCAGGTCTTCTCACCCGAGTAGTACCTAACCGGTTCCCCCAGCAACTCCACGACCTGCTGGCGTGGGGTCTTGCCCAACTCGATCCGGGCCACCTTTGCGTTGATGTCGCCTGCCGGGGCGGGCGGCTGCGCCTTGACGCCAGCGGCAAGGGGCAGCAGCAGGCAGGCGCCGACAGCCAGCCATCCCAGCAGAAGGCCCCGGGCCTGGCCGGCGTCGCTGGCGTCTGGGGTGAGAAAAGGCTCAGCGCCACGTCCTGCGGAATGTGCACGATTGGCCATGCAGAACGGTTTATCCTCTCCACAGATGGCATGGGTGGACCTCGCTTCACTCACCGGCAGATGCCTAGCCATGGTTCTACCGCTTTCGATCACCAGTCCCCCCCTACCCCTTATGCTGAACTCGGCTGGCTCAGGCCGAGCTTGTCTCCTTCCGCTGCTCTCCCCAGCGGAGATTGAAGATTGCGGTATTCTACCGTGCGCCCCCCGTGACTGTCAAGTGAGAAGTCGTGGCTCCTGGAATTACCCCATACAACCCCCCCGACAACTCCGAGCTGCCGCTGGTAGGTTAACGATAGAGGCGCCGCCAATTGAGCGGTGGGCCGACGAGGCACCAGACAACAGGGCATCATGCCGCGGGCATCTTGCCCGCGTCACGGACGAACGCATGCACGCAACGGACGCAGACAACATGACGCCGCAGCAACGGCTAGAGGAAATCGCCGATATCCTGGCCGGCGGGTTCCTGCGGCTGCGGCGGCGGCCGGGGCATGTTCCTGAGGCCGAGCATGGCGGCTCACACTCGGCGGAAAACACTTTTCAGGATTCCCAGGAATTGCCTGGAGCTGTCGCCGCGGCCTCGGCCTGATGGCCTTGCGGTTAACGGACGTGGAGAGCGCGACCGCATGGGAGCGGCCACATGGAATCGTTGAACGTCGGCAAGGAACTGGCGGCCCTGGAGCGGCTGACCGTGAGGCAGTTGCGGCAGCGGTACGCAGAGATTTTCGGAAAAAGCGCGGAATTCCCCCACCGATTCGGTTAGCGAAAAGCCGGCCAGCGAGAGTTGCCCAGCTTTTTTGTCTAACTGCAGCACCCTCAAAGCTTAGGCTTGCTCCAAGCTCGTCGAGGGCGTGGACGTGGTCACGCCGGCCTTCGACTTCACGCTACGGGTCAAGCTGCCCATCGAGAACTGGAACCCCACCTACGTCGCCAACATGCGGGCGCTGACCGGCAAGGTCAACAGCACCGGCTTCTACGTGCGGATTCACGGTCAAACCTACACCTTCCCGGCCGGGGAACTGCTGTTCCTGGGCGGCAGCGGCGATGAGAGCACCGCCTCGGAGTTCATCGAGCTGACGCTGCGGTTCGCGGCCAACCCCAACCGCACGGGCATCGCCATCGGCGACATCACCGGCATCGACAAGAAGGGCTGGGAGTACCTGTGGGTCCGCTACGAGGACGTTGAGGACGCCTCGGCCAAGATGATCGTCAAGCGCCCCGCGGCCGTCTGCGTGGAGAAGGTCTACGAGGAGGGGAACTTCGGCCTGCTTGGGATCAGCATCCCGCCGCCGTAGGAGAGCGACTCTAGCGTGATCGGGAGCATATGAGACGACAGCTTGCTGGGGATTGGAGTGTGAGCAGTTCAGGCAGAGAGATCGCGGCTGGCTAGAGAACGCGGCATTATGGTATACATCAATCAGAGGTGGATAACGTGGCAGCTGGGGTAGTTTGCGCTTCCCTGGCCGGGAGCTTTCTCAGTCGAGGAGTCCGAACATGCCTGACGTGTTCAAAGTTGCGGATATGCTTGTTTCTCACGCGGTCAAGACCCACGGAGAGGAAATCGACATCATTGGATACTACGGATCCTACGCCCAGGGGCATGCCAGAGACGACTCTGACCTGGACATCTTCTATGTCCCGGCCGATGGAAAGAATCCTCCGGTACGACGCACGTTTCTTCTCGGTGGCGTACTCTTCGATTTCTGGCCGATCACATGGGATATGATGGAGGGCTTCGCCACGGGACACATTCGTGGCTGGGCGTTTGCGCCTGCACTTATTCATCATGCGAAGATCTTGCATGCCCGGTCCGAAGAGCAGGCGGCACGGCTGACCGCTCTCAAGCACCGCGTTCTCGATCTTCAGAAGCCCGAAGCACGCCCTGAGATGATACGACGGGCCTTGAAGGCATTCACGATCGTCATGGCGGGCGTTGGCAGCGCGCACCTTGCGGCCACTGGCGGCGACTTCGCCGATGTTAGGTACGCCGGATGGCAGGTCATACTGTCCGTCGTGGAGTGCTTGGCGCTGGCCAACCAGACGTTCTTTGACCGGGATCTGCGCAGCGGCATCGACCGACTGTCTGACCTCCAAGATAAGCCAGTTGACATGCAGCAGCTTATCGTCAGCATCAGCACTTCCCCCGATGCGAGCGCAGTTGTTTCCGCCTGCGAGCGGCTTGCGCTCGGCACACGTCAATTACTGCGCCAGCTCCAAGAGTCACTTCAATCGCAAACAACGGTTCGAGAACGCTTTCGCCAAGCCTACCCGGAAATCAGGGACATGATAGGCAAGCTATTGTCTGCTTGCCGACGGAGGGAGAAAGTCGCTGCCAGCGCTGCAGCTTGGCTTCTGCAATCTGATCTGAGCGACATGCTCAACGACACGCAGCATAGTGCCAGGCACAGCGACTTCAATCTATACGGCGAGTTCGCATCCACATACCGCCAAGTGGGCTTTCCCGACCTCATGCAACTCACTTCCGGAGAGACTTGCGAATTGGCCAACCAAGCCGAGCTACTTGACGACCGCCTCCGGGAATGGCTGCGCGGACAGAACGTGAGCTTGCAGGAATTCGAGAATCTGGAGGACTTAGAGGCGCTCGCTCCCGTGTCGCGAGTGATGAGTAGGTCGTGCGCAACGACTGTCATAACGAACCGTATGTTGCCAGGAATGGTGCTTGCAGGTCGGAAGATTAGGGAGGAAGGGGCGCGATCTTGGGCGATTCGCTGAAGAAGGTCAAATCCGGCGATCCGCTGGTCATACCGGCCGCGACGTACAACACGTTCGTGGACGCCGCCCGCGACTACCTGGCCCGCCAGCAGGACCAGGCCCAGATGGCCAAGGCATTCCTGGTCGAGGCCGCGACCGTCATCTCCCGGATGGTTCACCTCGACGAGGCTGGACCTTCAGCGCTGGCGTTGATGGCCGAGCTGATGAAGTGCTTGCCGGACTTCGTCTGTCACATCGTCTGCCGCACACTAGATACGCCGCAAGTTCAGTGATCCGCTTCTTAATGGCTGGTCTCCTGTCCGACCTGGTCTACACAGAAATGCAAGTGAATCTGCGCGGTACAGAACCTACTTCGATTCATGGCCAGCCCAGCGGTTTGGAGCTCACTGGCCGTGTTGGGCCGAGTCACTTGCGTTTTGACCAAGCCATCATTCCAGGGTGCCCCTGTAATCAATGGTTTTACACGCGCCTCCATGAATCCCGGGGCAGTGTATCCAAAGTGCCCCCCGTTGTGGCCGGTGGCAGCCATCCCGGGTTCCCAAGGAACCTGGATCAGCCTTCCATAGAGCCCCTCGCCGTGCCCCCGAGGGCGGAAGCCGACTTTGCCAGCCGCTTCGGTATGTTGGCCATCCATGGTCCCCAAGAGGCTCGTCCCAGTCCCCAGCAGCGCAGCATCGCGGTCGGAGTAGAAGCTTAACACGCCCAGTCGGGTGTGCCTCAGCGCTGCGGACAGGTCATATCCGGGGGACAGAGACGATGCCAGCAGCACTATGCCATCGATTCCCTCTCCCTCCGGGAGTGCCTCAGTCGCCCAGACAGCGATCGCCGTCCCCCCACTGTGGCCAATCAGGAACACTGGGCGGCCGGGGTGCTCTCTGCGATATCTGAGGATTCTGGAAGCTAGTTCATCTGCCACCTGGCGGTTGCGATGAATGGCACACTGGTTGAAAACCGGGCCCAAGGGCAAGGTCCAGTCGTAGAGTTCGACGGCCATGTCAAGGCGGCCCTCGCACAGGGCCTTGCAGGCCTTCTCGTTGTACGGAGCTCGTCCGTCGATCCCGGGCAGGACAATGACCAGGCCTTGGTCCAGTTTCTGTTCATTCAGAAGCAGTTGGCGACCCTGGCAACCGGAGAGCACGGCCATCGCCACGATGCAGCCGAGCGCTCTACGGGGCCACATGTGCTCGTTTGCGTTGACCATTTGCGTGTCTCCTTAGCGCTCCTGTGTGATTCTCCAAGATGCGATACGCAGGGCAGTTGTCTGGACTGCGCCCCAACAAATGGAAACGTGCTGTCGAGTGAGGGTCCCCGTTCTTGGCGCCAGGACGCCTGGCGGATAGAATCCCTGCTCGCCGGAGTCCACGCCCCGGTGTGGGCGTCTTCGCTTTGTTCGTAGTTCGTGGGGAGATGCGCAGGCCGGAGCACTCAATGGCGTACATACTTCCGACGCAGCGCTGTGGTGCATGCCTTTGAGGAGCGGGCAATCCGAGAGAATCACGCAGGCGGACGATGACACGGCCTGAAGACCGCCACCTTCCGAAGATCAGTGACCCCCAGGGTAGCGCAGGGGTATTTCTCTCCCGCCGAGGCCCTGCAGGTTGAGGGCTACCCGGTCACCGGGCACCTGGGCGTGAGACAATTCGCCGGGCCACTTCGGAGGTCGCATGAGCATCCGTTGACAGGAGACCAGGGAGTTCATGATGAGACCTCGCGATAGAACCAGCATGGGTGGCCCGGAGGGCAGTTTCCAGCAGACGCACTGGACACAGATCGTCGCTGCTCGCTCCTCGGACGCCGCGCGTCGCAAAGCAGCGCTTGATCACCTGATGGCAGGCTACTGGAAGCCCATCTACTGCTATCTGCGTCGAAAGGGCTGCGACAACGAAAAGGCGAAAGACCTGACCCAGGGGTTCTTGCAGGACGTGGTCCTGGGTCGCGACCTGTTCTCACGCGCTGATCAGGCAAAGGGGAGATTCCGCACGTTCCTTCTGACTGCACTGGACCGATACTCTGTCAGCATGCACCGCGCGGAGTCGGCCCTGAAGCGGGCCCCCGCAGGGGGGATGGTCTCCTTGGACGGGCCCGACTGCCCGAATCTTCCTGAGTCAAGGAATACGGTGACACCGAAGCAGGCATTCACCTATGCCTGGGCCTCGTCTCTGCTCGATCATGTCCTTGCTGCGGTCAAAGAAGGGTGTTTGGCTGGAGGACAGGCCGTGCATTGGGCGGTGTTTTACGCCCGTGTCGTCCAACCCATCATGGAATACTGCGAGCCACCTCCGCTCAGTGAGTTGTGCTCCAAATACGGGATAGAGAGCGAGGCCAAGGCCTCCAATATGGTGATCACCGTCAAGAGGCGCTATCAAAAGACGTTACGGGAGCAGTTGCGGCAATTTGTGGCTAGTGATGACGACATCGATACAGAAATCAGCGAAATAATGCAGATTCTGGCAACAGGCGGCGCAGGGGGACGCTGATTCCTGCGTATGGATATACGCAGAAGTGCTGTGCTCAATAGCCTTCCGTAAGGAGTTCGTGCCTTGGAAAACGAATCGACTTTCGGGATCACCCCTAAAGGATTGGCTTCGCTGCTTGGCATCGGGATCAGCGGCGAGCAGAAGCCGGATGTCGACCAACTCGCCGGTGAACTGCTAAAGGCCCAGTGGGCGGGTACCCTGCCCCTAGACACGGCCGTGGTTAATGCCCTGCCGGCGATCACTAGGCGATTTGAAAGGGAGCGTGTTCCTCTCTCTGGTCGAGCGCTTGGGGAAGTCATGCTGGATTCCGCTACGGATCTCACGATCATTAAGAGGATCAAGGACTATGGCAAGAAGCTTGCCGGCCGTAAGGATTCGGAGGCCGACCATGCAGTTGGCATAGCCATCTACTACGCGGCCATTGCCAGTGCGATGGTGTTTCATGAGGAGAAGATTACGCAGCATTCTTTCAGGAGTCTTGCAAACGCCTTCGATACGCTTCGAAAGAAACCATGGGTACCCTCGGAGCTTTCTAGGCATTTTCTAAGAGCCCGCAGGTACTGCATCAAAAAGAATCAGAGCGCCTAGCAGAATGAACTCGTCAGGTGGCGATGACGGATCCGGGTATTTCATCCCTGTTTCTTGCATTGGATGCAGTGGAGAACACAGATAAGGACTTATCCAATGTGTGCCAAGCATGAACAAGACGCAGAAGCGATTTTCAATGAAGCAATCAAGATAGAATCCGATGCTGAACGGGCTACTTTTATCAAAGCAGCTTGCGCAGATGACACCACTCTACTGGCTCGGGTCGAAGCCTTACTCAAGGCTCCCCTTGAGCACAAAAGCTCTCGGAAGTTGCCCCCGGTGAGTGTGGACGGCACGCTGGATGCTCCGCCGCTGACCGAAGGTCCCGGTATGAGGATCGGCCGGTACAAGCTGCTTCAGTTGATAGGCGAAGGCGGTTTCGGTGTCGTCTATATGGCCGAACAGGAAGAGCCTATTCGCCGCAAAGTCGCATTGAAGATCATCAAGCTGGGCATGGATACCAAACAGGTCGTCGCCCGTTTTGAAGCCGAACGTCAGGCCCTAGCGATGATGGACCATCCCAACATCGCCAAGGTGCTCGATGCGGGTGCAACTGATACGGGCCGCCCCTACTTCGTCATGGAACTGGTCAAGGGCATACCGATCACTGAGTATTGCGACAAAAACAACCTTGACACGCGGCGACGGCTTGGATTGTTCATCGATGTCTGCAAAGCCGTTCAGCACGCGCATCAGAAAGGAATCATCCATCGGGACATCAAACCCTCGAACGTGATGATTACGCTGCATGACGGCAAACCGGTGCCTAAGATCATCGACTTCGGTATCGCCAAGGCCACTCAGCAGCGTCTCACCGAGAAAACACTCTTCACCGAATACCGACAGTTCATAGGGACGCCGGAGTATATGAGTCCTGAACAGGCGGAGATGAGCGGGTTGGATATCGACACGCGTACCGATATCTACTCGCTGGGTGTTTTGCTTTACGAACTTCTCACCGGCACCAAGCCGTTTGAAGCCGACAAGCTTCGCAGCGCCGCTTATGATGAAATCCGCAGAATCATCCGTGAAGACGAGCCGCCCAAGCCGTCCACACGCCTAAATACCCTCGGCGACGCCCTCACCGACATTGCCAAACACCGCGACGTTCAGCCGGGCGAGTTGTACAAGATTGTCCGCGGGGAGCTGGACTGGGTGGTGATGAAAACGCTGGAGAAGGACCGCACCCGCCGGTACGAGACAGCCAACGAGCTGGCCATGGATATCGAGCGGCATCTTGGCGACGAGCCGGTTTCAGCCGGTCCACCAACCATGCGATACCGGCTGACGAAGTTCGTCCGCCGCCACCGCGCAGGGGTAGCGGGGGCTGCAACCGTGGCTGCGGCGATCGTGGTGGGCTTCGTCGTCAGCACCGCAATGTACTTCCGAGCTGAGCAGGCGCTCAGGAGGGAGGCAGTCGCCCGCACCGAAGCTGAGCGACAAGCGAGTATCTCGCAAACCGTGAACGATTTCCTCAACAAGGACCTTCTTGCATCGGTCAGCCCGGCCAGGGCCAAGGGTCGGATAGTAACCGTTATGGATATTCTGGACAACGCCGCGGAGAAGCTCGAGGGCAAATTCAAGGACACACCATCCATTGAGGCATCGATCCGCGATACGCTGGGGGCGACCTACTTGAGTTTAGGCAAGTATAAAGCGGCCGAGCCGCACCTGGTGCGTGTGCTCCAGCTCCGTCGGGGTCAGTTCGGCGCCGAGCACCCGAATACGCTGAAGTCCATGGCCATGTTGGGCGAGCTGTACTGCGGTCAGGCCCGTTACAACGAGGCCGAACCCCTGTTCGTCAAGGTGCTGGAAACCCGCCGGCGAGTGCTGGGCGAGGAGCATCGCGATACCCTGGCCTCCATGAGCAGCCTGGGCTGGCTCTACTACAGACAAGGCCGCTACGGCGAGGCCGAGCCCCTGCTCGTCAAGACGCTGGAGACCCAACGCCGCGTGCTGGGTGAGGAAAACCCGGACACGCTGAACTCCATGAACAGCTTGGGCTGGCTGTACTACAAGCAGAGACGTTACAGCGAGGCGGAGCCCCTGTGGGTCAAGGCGCTGGAAACCGGGTGCCGTATCCTGGGTGAGGAACATCCAGAGACGCTGGACTCGATGCGCAGCTTGGGGGGGCTGTACTACCGTCAAGGCCGTTACATCGAGGCCGGGCCCCTATTCGTCAAGGCGCTGGAAATCCGACGGCGCGTCCTGGGAGAGGAGCATCCCGATACGCTGACCTCCATGAACAACCTGGGCGGGGTGTACGAACGTCTAGGCCGTTACAAGGAGGCCGAATCCTTGTTCGTCAAGGCGCTGGAAATCCGGCGCCGTGTCCTGGGGGAGGAGCATCCCGATACGCTGATTTCTATGAACAGCTTGGGCTGGTTATACTGTAATCAGGGCCATTACAACGAGGCCGAACCCCTGTTCGTCAAGGCGCTGGAAGGCAGGCGACGCGTCCTGGGGGAGGAGCATCCCGATACGCTGACTTCCATGAACAGCTTGGGCTGGTTGCTCCAGAATCAGGGTCGTTACACCGAGGCCGAACCCCTGTTCGTCAAGGTACTGGAAATCCGGCGGCGCATCCTGGGGAAGGAACATCCAGACACACTAAATTCCATCAAAGACCTTACGTTCCTCGTGGAGCACCTTGGCTCGCTGGGTATGGAGCAGTACAAGGCAGGTGCGTATGAGAAGGCCGTTGCGACGTTGAAGCGTGTCGACGAGTATCGCCGGACGGTGCTCAATAAAGAGTCCCTTCCACGCGACATAGCATACACCGCGATGGCCCTTCACCGGCTCGGCCGCAGCCAGGAAGCACAAGCTTCTCTTGGGCAACTGCGACAGATGTTTGAAGACGACCAATATGCCTCCCAAGAATATTGCCTTTATGAGGCGGAACAACTCTTCGCCGGCGAGAATAGTAAGGTTTACCTCGCGTGGGAACATATTAAAGCTGGGAAACTCGAAGAGGCTTTACACCTTGTAGAAGAGATGCGTGCACTGAAAGACCCCAATATTACCGGACGCATAGAAGGTGTTATTAGGGGGTTGGCAAGGGCGTATTACCATCGTGGCAGGAATGCCCATTCCCGCGGCGGTGGTTACGCCGAGACGATTGGCGACTATGAGACAGCGGTGCGCGTTGACAAGAGTTACGCGCGGGCCTTTAGCGACTTGGCCTACCTGCAGGCCGCATGCCCGGCGGCCGAGTTTCGAGACGCCAACAAGGCGGTCGAGAACGCCACGAAATCCTGCAATCTGACGAATTGGAAAGACTATCGTTCCATTGCGACCCTTGCGGCCGTGTACGCCGAGGTGGGTGATTTTGCCTCCGCCGCCAAGTGGCAGAAGGAAGCCATTGGTCTACTTCCCCCGGATGAACACGCCAGATGGCAGGTCAATTATGAATCACGCCTGAAACTATACGAATCAGGCAAACCGTACCACATGGGCAACCTATGGAGCTTTTCGACAGGACAGAGGGTCGCCTGGTACACATTTGACGAAGATAAAGAGGGTCAGGTCGTTGACTCATCAGGGAACAATCTGCACGGCAAGCTCGTCGGTGATGCGAAGATTATTTCAGACCCCGAAAGAGGTCATGTTCTATGTCTAGACGGCAATGGCGACTATGTGGACTGCGGGAATGATCCAGCCTTTAACTTTATCGGTTCCGCTACGGTTGCGGCCTGGATAAAGGTCAAGGCGCTCGATAAAGATTGGCAGGCTATTGTCAACAAGAGGGATGGCATGGGAATCGCGAGCAGCGGACTAGTCCAATGGGGTAACGTAGATGGAAAGACGGACATGAACGACGGGAAATGGCATCACGTCGCCGGAGTGCACGATGGAACAAAATTTTATCTTTATGTGGACGGCAAACTGGACAATTCCAAAGAGGCCTTATGGCTTATCAATACAACAAACGAATTCCCTGTTCTGATTGGCGAAAACGCGGCAGAGACAGGACACTACTGGAACGGTCTGATTGATGACGTCCGCATCTACAGCTATGCCCTCAGCGAAGCCGAGGTCAAGGCCCTTTATGCCACTAAGGAACCCCCGCCGCCGGGGAAGGTTTCGAGTGAGTGAATTTGTAAGGCATACATTTTCACGTGTCTTTTGATGTGATAAAATTCCAACCGGCCGTCTCTGCCGGATACGCAGGGGCGAACATAAGATTTTATTCAAGGAGTTAGCATGGCATCCTTAATCGTGATATCAGGAAATCAAACAGGTGAGTTCCTCCCGCTTGGCTCACGGACAAGCATAATTGGGAGAGCAGAATCGCTTCCGTTCCAGATACTGGACGATATGGTTTCACGCAGACACTTGAGGATACGGTTCGATAAGGGCACAGAGAAATACTACGCTGAGGATATGGGCAGCAAACACGGGACGTTCATCAACATGCGTAAAATCACGAAGGAGACGGTCCTGGCTGAGGATGATGAGATCCGAATTGGGCAGACGAAAATCCTGTTTACTGAGAAGGATGTTGATTCGCGGGAAAACGCACTGATGCATTGGAAGAAAGTGGGTGAGAGGTCACGACCGACCTATAACGGATAGATGAACTCATGAGGTCATCAGCCAGAGGGGCCCCTAGTGGCGAACTGGATTCAGGCCTGACTGGGGGCGTAGCCGTCGGGAGAGTGCCTGCCTATACTCGGTGCATGGCCGAGTCCAAGACCATCCGCTACGCCATCTACACCCGCCAGTCCGTGGACAAGGGCGACGGGTTGGCTTCCGAACCACACAACCGCCTCCTCCGGCACGTGTTGGCGCGGTTGTTGTTGAAAGGTCCACGACAGCACGGCTACTCCACGGAGTTGTGGATCTTGGAGCGAGTGGCCGAGGTGATCGCCGTGAACTTTGGAGTGGAATACCACCCCGGCCATGCAACGATGCAAGTGAATCTGCGCGACACAGAACCTATTTCGAACTGTTCATGGCCAGCCCAGGGGTTTGGAGCTCACTGGCCGTATCGGGCCGAGTCACTTGAATTTTGGCTAGGCCGTCATTCCAAGGTGCCCCTGTAATCCATGGTTTTACGCGCGCTTCCATGAATCCCGGGGCAGTGTATCCAAAGTGTCCCCCGTCGTGACCGGTGGTAGCCATCCGGGGTTCCCAGGGAACTTGGACTAGCCTGTCATAAGACTCCGCGCCGTACCCCAGAGGGTGGAAGCCGACCTTGCCAGCCGCTTCGGTATGTTGGCCGTCCATGGTTCCCAAGAGGCTCGTTCCAGCACCCAGAAGCGCAGCATCGTGGCCGGAGTAGAAGCTGACAATGCCCCGTTGGGTGTGTCTCAGCGCTGCGGACAGGTCATATCCGGGGGACAGAGACGATGCCAGCAGCACGATCCCATCGATGCTCTCCCCCTCCGGGAGTGCCTCAGCCGCCCAGACAGCGATCGCCGTCCCCCCACTGTGGCCGATCAGGAACACCGGGCGGTTGGGGTACTCTCGGTGATATCTGAGGATTCTGGAAGCCAATTCATCCGCGGCCAGACGGTTGCGAAGAATGGCACACTGGTTGAGGATCAGGCCGAAGGGTAAGGTCCAGTCGTAGAGTTCGACGGCCATGTCAAGGCGATCCCTGCAAAGAGCCTTGCAGGCATTCTCGTTGTACGGAGCTCGTCCGTCGATTCCGGGCAGGACGATGACCAGGCCTTGGTCCAGTTTCTGTTCATTCAGTAGAAGTTGGCGACCCTGGCAACCGGAGAGCACGGCCATCGCCACGATGCATCCGAGCATATGACGGGGCCACAGGCGCTTGTTTAGCCTGACCATTGACGTGCCTCCTTAACACACTCCTTTGCCATTCTCCAACGTACGATGCGCAAGGCAGTTGTGCGGACTGTGCGCCAAACAAAAATGCGCCGTCGAGTGAGGGTCCCCGTTCTTGGCGCCATGCCGCCTGTCGGAGAGGATGCCTGCTAGCCGGACTCTACGTCCTGGTGTGGGCGTCTTCGCTTCGTCCGCAGTTCATGGGGAGATGCCAAAGCGCAGCCTTGGAAGTCAGGGGAGCTGTTGACGTACTACCACGACTGGCGCATCGAGTGGTGCGCCGAAGAGATCTTCGACTGCATGTCCAGCAGTATGCCGCAGCAGCATGCCGTCAACCGGATGGTGGCGAGGAAACACCAGGCCGACGAACTGCGGACCCCCAGGCGGTAGATTGCCCGGCCAAGGCAGGCTTGACGGGCAATGAATCTTGAGTCGATATCCCTAGCTCATGCAAGAAAAGAGGACTGGGTAAGGGCAACACAGCGTGGACTACGACAAGACATCGCTGGCCGAGAACTATGAGAAGACCCGCAAACTCCTCCTGGAGACGGAGGAATTTTGGATGGGGCTGGCTCTAACCGCACCGGCATCGCCATCGGCGACATCAGCGGCATCGACAAGAAGGGCTGGGAGTATCTCTGGGTCCGCTATGAGGACGTTGAGGACGCCGGGGCCAAGATGATCGTCAAGCGTCCCGCGACCGTCTGCGTGGAGAAGGTCTACGAAGAAGGCGACTTCGGTCTCCTCGGCATCAGCATCCCGCCACCATAGCAAAGCGACTTGTGCGTGATCGGGGGCATATGAGGCCCAAATGTAACGTTACCCATTTGCCCGCTGAAGCGTGAACAGAGCGCTGCGATTCATTATACTGTCCCAGCGATTGACAACTCTGGGAGGCTCTAGAGCATGGACCACAAAGAAGTAGGGAGATATTGGAGCAAGAATGCAGACGCCTGGACCAAGCTCTCGCAAGCAGGTTACGACGTTTATCGGGACTATCTCAACACCCCCGCGTTTCTCCAGATGTTGCCCGACGTTGGGGGATTGACGGGCTTGGACATCGGCTGCGGAGACGGACACAACACCCGTTTGCTCGCCCGTCACGGCGCAAGAATGACTGCCATTGACATCTCGGAGAGGTTCATCCAGCACGCGCAGGAGGCCGAACAGAGAGAGCCTCTGGGGATCCAGTATTGTGTCGCCAGCGCAGTCGAGCTTCCCTTCGAAGAGGGAGCATTTGACTTCGTCGTTGCCTTCATGAGCCTGATGGATATCCCGGAGAGCGACAAGGCGCTTGCGGAGGCCGCGCGCGTGTTGCGGCCCGGCGGGTTCCTGCAGTTCTCCATTACGCATCCGTGCACGGACACGTTCCACAGGAAAAACCTCCGCGACAAGGACCGCAAAACCTACGCACTGGAGTTGGGCGGTTACTTCAACCAACCGCAGGGGCGGGTAGAACGCTGGCTTTTCACAGCCGCCCCACCCGAGGTCAAGGCAGGTATGGAACTCTTCGCCACCCCGCGGTTTCACCGGACGATCAGCGAATGGCTCAATGCAGTGGTCGCCGTGGGTCTGGTGATCCAGCAGGTGGAGGAACCCTCCGCAGATGACCAGACAGTCGCCCGATGTCCCGACATGCAAGACACACAGATCATGCCGTACTTCTTGCATGTCCGTGCGCGAAAACCCGGGTGATACGGCATGGGCGACATTCTCAGGCAGGTCAGGCCTGGCGATCCGCTGGTAATCCCGGCCGCAGCGTACAACACGTTCGTAGATGCGGACCACGACTATCTGGCACGCCAGCAGGACCAGGCCCAGGCCGCCCGGCCTGACGGCGCGGGTTAGATCCACTTGCGGCGGAACAGCCACATCTTCACGGCCTGGGTCAGGAACGTGTAGCACAGCAGCGTCAGCAGGATCAGCGGCCAGTAGAGTTGCGGCAGCGGTCGAAAGCCCAAGGCCCCGGCCACCGGCGAGAACGGCAGCCACATGCCGATCAGCATAACGATGGCCGTGGTCATGATCAGCGGCCAACTGGCCCGGCTTTGAAGCAGCGGAAGGCGATTGGTCCGGATGATGTGGATGATCAGCGTCTGAGTCAGCAGGGATTCAACGAACCAACCCGTCTGGAACAGGGCGGGATTGTTCCAGGCCCCAAAGACGTAAAGCATCAGGAAGTAGGTCGTATAGTCGAAGATCGAGCTGCACGGGCCGATGAACAGGATGAATTGCGCGATTTCTTTCATGGCCCAAGGCTTGGGTCGGGAAATCTGTTCGTGGTCCACCTCATCGGTGGGGATCGGCACTTGCGAGAAGTCGTACAGCAGGTTGTTGGTCAGGATCTGGATGGGGGCCATTGGCAGGAAGGGCAGCAGGCGCTGGCGCCCAGGACGCTGAACATGTTGCCGAAGTTGGAGCTGGCGCCCATGCGGATATACTTGAGGATGTTGGCAAAGACCTTTCGGCCTTCCAGGACACCTTCCTCCAGCACGAGCAGGCTCTTTTCCAGCAGGATCACATCGGCGGATTCCTTGGCGATGTTGACGGCCGAATCCACGGAGATGCCCACGTCCGCCGCCCGCAGGCCGGGGGCGTCGTTCATGCCGTCGCCCAGGAACCCCACCGCGTGGCCCTTGCTCTGAAGGGCCTTGACGATCCGCTGCTTGTGCATAGGCGACAATCGGGCGAACAGCGTGACCTGCTCGGCCTCCTCGGCAAGCTGCGAGTCGCTCATCGTTTCCACCTGGTCCCCCACCAGGATGCGGTCAGTGGGAAGCCCGACCTCGTGGCAGATCTTCTTGCTGACCAGCTCGTTGTCCCCCGTGAGAATCTTGGCCGCCACCCCGTACTGGCGCAAAGCTTCCAGCGCAGGCCGGGCCGTCTCCTTGGGCGGGTCCAGGAACGCCACGTAGCCGCGGAGGATCATGTCGCACTCATCCGCCTTGGAGTAGGCAGCCTTGCGGGACACGTCCTTGTAGGCGACGGCCAAAACGCGGAAGCCGTCCTCGCTCAGGGCCTCGTATTCCTCCTTGAGATCCTGGATGAAGACGTACTCCAGGGGATACAGCTTGCCTTTCAGTTCAAACTGGGTGCACCGCTTGAAAACCTCTTCGGGCGCGCCCTTGGTGATGATCCGATGCGTGTCCTGGGGCGTTTCGACGACCACGGACATCAGCCGGCGCGAGAAGTCAAAGGGGATCTTGTCCACCTTCTCCCACTGGGCGATGCCGATCTCCGCGTGCAACTCGCGGTGGTCCAGCACAGCCCGGTCCAGCACGTTCCGAAGGCCGGTCTGGAAGTAGCTGTTAAGGTACACCATCGCCAGAACCTTGTCGTCCTCCTTACGGACCACGTCGCAGTGCTTCTCGATGATGACCCGGTCCAAGGTCAGCGTGCCGGTCTTGTCCGTGCACAGCACGTCCATCGCGCCGAGGTTCTGGATGGAGTGGAGCCGCTTGACGATCACCTTCTTGCGGCTCATCACGATCGCGCCCTTGGACAGGCACACCGTCACGATCATGGGCAGCATTTCAGGCGTCAAGCCGACCGCCACCGCCAAGGCGAAGAAGAACGCCTCCCTCCAGTTGCCCTTGGTCAGGCCGTTGATGATGAAGACCAGGGGTGTCAGGACGAGCATGAAGCGGATCATCAACCACGTGAAGCGATTGATCCCCTTGTCGAAGCTGGTCTGAACCTGCTGGCCGACGAGGGTTTTGGACATCACCCCCAGGTAGGTATTCAGCCCCGTCGCGACGACCAGGGCGGTCGCCGTGCCGCTTTCCACGCTGGTCCCCAGAAAGCACACGTTCGGCAGCTCCAGCGAGTTCCGGCCGCCACCGCTGAACGGGGTGTCCGTCTTCTCGATGGGCAATGATTCTCCGGTCAGGCTGGCCTGGATCACGAACAGGTCCTTGCAGAACAGCACCCGCAGGTCGGCAGGGATCATGTCGCCGGCCGACAGCTTCACCACGTCGCCTGGGACCAGCCCGGCCAGCGGAACCTCGCGAGCCTTTCCGTCCCGGACGACGGTGGCCGTCACATGGATCATCGCCTTGAGCCGTGCGGCCGCCGCGTCTGCCTTGGCCTCCTGGACGAACCGCAGCACCACGCCGAGCACCACCATGGCCACCATGACGGTGCCCGCGCGGATGTCTCCGGTGGCATAGGCAACGGTCGCAAGAATCGATAGCAGGATTACAAGAGGATTAACCAAAGCGCGGCCCAGAAGGCCCAGCCAGGTGTGCCTCTTCTCCCGGGCAACCATGTTCGGGCCGTGCTCTTCCAGCCGACGCTCGGCTTCCTCCTGGGACAACCCCTGCGAGGAACTGTTCAGCCTCGCCAAGGCCTCCACCGCGGACAGGCGGGCCGATTCCAGCAAGGCCGGGGATACATGAATCTCGGGTGCGCCCTTGATGTTATTGGGTCTGAGCCACTTGGGCAGGATTGTGAAACTAATCTTCATGGTTGCCTTCCCGAGATGTCCCTCGGACGGGCCCGCCGATCGCGGTCTCGACACGCCGTCAGACAGCCCATGAACACCTCGGGCAACGTTGTGGTGCTTGTAGCATTTCTTGTCCTTCTCCGTCAACGCGCCTTCGCGATTCCAACGGCACGGGATATATCGACGCCAACGCCTATCGAGGGAAGAAAAACTTCACATACAACAAACAATAAGTCCCACCAACTCTCCATCCTTCGGCCTGATCCAGATATCGAAGGGGCCTATAATGATTCTTGTTCAGTCGCTCTCACGCCAGGCAGCTTAGAGAAAAGGAGAACTCCCATGTCCCAAACGCAAGAGTTCAGTCGCAGGGAATTCATCAACGCCGCAACCGCGACGGCCGGCGGCTTGCTGCTGGCGGGCTGCTCCGGGGTGGTCCAGTCGGGCGGGCAGGCGCAGACACGACCGGGAGAACCGGGAAGACCGGGAGTAAAGGTTAAAGCCGAGGCGGAGGTCTCGCCCGCCGAAGACTTGATGCGGGAGCACGGCGTCCTGAGGCGCGTGCTCCTGGTCTATGGTGAGGCCGCCCGCCTGCTGGAAGCCGAGAAGGACCTGCCGCCGGAGGTATTGAAGGACGCCTGCGGCATCATCCGCTCGTTCATCGAGGACTACCACGAGAGGCTCGAGGAAGACTATCTCTTCCCGCGGTTCCGCAAGGCTAAAAGGCTCGCGGACCTCGTGGACGTCCTCGCGGAGCAGCATAAGGCCGGCCGTCGGCTCACCGACGCGACGATGCGACTGGCGACCTCCGTGACCCGCAAGAAAGCTCAAGACCGCCGCAAGCTGGTCGGCTCGCTCCAGCGGTTCATCCGCATGTACCAGCCGCACGCGGCCCGCGAGGACACGGTGCTGTTCCCAGCCTTGCATACGATCCTGACCGATGCGGAATATCACGACCTGGGTGAAGACTTCGAGCGGAAAGAGCACGAGCTCTTCGGCGACGAGGGATTCGAAAAGATGGTGGACCGCGTGGCTGCCATCGAAAAGACTCTCGGCCTCTACGACCTGGAGCAGTTCACCCCGAAGGGATAAATCGAGCCGGCCGCAGGAGGGACGTCGGTTGCCTTTGCAGATCAGCGGCTGCTTGTCGTCCGGGGCAACCTTGGTTAGAATGGCCAGTTCGTTGGATGTAGCTTGGAGTCTGTCATCTCTGTCGCCAGCAGTTGCGCCATGGGCGCTTCGTCGCCTGCCGTCTGGCCGGACGACCAGAAAGGGCATCACGTATGATTCTGGTGAAATGCCCCAACGGGCACGCACTCCAGGTGGACGACCGTCATGCCGGCAAGAAAGGCCGATGTCCGTTCTGCAAGAGCAGCGTCCAGATCCCCCCGCTACCCGCCGGCACCGGCCAGCCACCCATCGAACCCAAGGCCCCTCCGCCCCGGCCGCCCATAGTGGACAAGCCAACCGCCCCGCCACCCAAGACCCCCGCGCCTATCCCCGCCAAGCCGCCCGCACCAAAGTCAGTCACGCCGCTGCCTCCGGTGGAACCGCCGGTCCCTGTAGATCCGCCGATCCCGGTCGGTCGAACGGTTCAAGACGCATCGGACGGCCCGGTGAAGCTGACGGTCATCTTCAGTTGGCTGACCGAAGGGTTGCTGTTGGGCCTGAAGCGCATCGTCCCGCTGACGCTGGCCATCCTGATCGTCATGACGTTGGGCAGCCTCAGCAGCCTCGCGTGCGCCTTGCCGGGACTGGTCGTCTGGCCGGCCCTTGTCGGCGGCCTGGTGCTGGTGTTCCTGGCGGCAGTTCGCGGAGAAAAGGGCTTCATCGCAAAGGTATTTCAGGGGTTCACCGGCGGGCGGCTGGTCACGTGCCTTCAGACCTTCTGGCTGCTCTGGTTGATCCTGATGGCGGCGGCGATCCCCACCGCCATCGTGACGGCGGTGGTGGGCCTATCCTGGATGCTCACCGTTCTGCAAAAAGGAATCGCCGGCCTGGGCCACTTGCTTCTGGTGTGGCTGGTCACCCTCCCGATGGTGTATCTGGCTTCCCGGCTGGTCTGGATGTTCCCGCTGGTGATGGAAGGTCGGGGCACGCCTCTCAGCGCCCTGGGAGAAAGCTGGAGGATGACCGCAAGAGTCGCCAAGGGTTGGGGGATGGTCGTGTTGTTCGTCATCCTGTCCTTGGTGAGTTCCATCGGGAATGTCGTCACCGCGAGCTGGTCTACCGCCCTCTTCGCGGGCACCCTGGTGGCCACGCAACGCTCATCCGTCAGCGTCGCCGCCGCCGAAGCCCAGGCCGACTCCCTGCCCCGTCGTCCCGGAGAAACCGACGACGCCTACGCCCTCAGAAAGGCCATGGAAATCTATAGGCTCACGAACCGCCCGGTGCCTCCGCGCGAGCAGGGGGAGACGTATGGAAACTACGCCACTCGGCTCACCATGACCGCCCATTTCAAGGCCTTGGGCGAGGATATGTCACGGGGCGGAGGAGTAGGCGGCCTGAAGCTTGGTTTGCTGCTGGCCGGAGCGGTAACGCTGCTGATCACGTCGGCCGTGGGGGCGATCGTCTGGATGCCCGTCTTCGTCGGGTACGTCAAAATGGTTCCCGATGGCCAGACCTAGCCAGGTTTAAATCGATTTCCAGCGATTCCCGGCTCCGGATCGAATCCTGACGAAAATGTTTCCATTCAACCCGGACTGGCGGCACGCTTCCTTTGGGAGAAGTAGGACACAGTCCCGTCGCACATGAAGGTATGAGTATGGCTGAAGAGAAAGGCCCAGTCGCTTCCGACCCCATCCTCCGATGACGGTCAACCGGCGGACTCTGCCTGCTCTTGATTGACGCGGCCTTCTTGAAGCCGGGTTGACGCCTCTCGTCGTCCTGATCGTCTTAGTTCTGCTCCAGACGTGGATAATTCTGCCTTGGATCGTTGTCCTTTGCATGGCTGCAGCTTGGCAGTGGGTTTTGCTCTAAATCATAAAAACGGCGCTACGAAGAACACGTTGCTTATGGGTTTGTGAACTCTTGTCCGTTGTTTGGAATATACTGTATTTTCCCCGTGAGTCAACACAAGATGTTACCAATTGTCTTTATATACATACACATGTCCAACAACATACTTATCTTCACCAGCAATAGGATGTATTATGATAAAACTTACCTGCGAGTTTCCTTCTGAATTGTTAAGACTCAATAGACGTCTGCTTAGACCATATCCCTGTTGAACTGGCACTTGTAGTTTCTCTTTTCTTCCATCAGTGTATTGGACTTCTATCTCATATATATTGTTACTTTCAGCACATATCTCTAAAATATCTCCTTCTGCCGGTGGGTTAAACTCTACTTTCAAATATTCTCCGGGAGAAAGTACCGAGCAATTTTGTATATTATAAACTTTTCCCTCTAGTTTGTATTGCTGAAGGTTCCGTGGATTTTGTATTCTTGACGGCATGGGCATTTTCGTCAGAATAAGCATAGGGATATAAAGATAGTTTCTGAATCCAATGTCGCTTTTTCGATTATATATCATCACCCGCATGACAGGGCCTTCAAATATACCTCCCACGGGACGAATAGATATGGAAGGGTTTTCATAAATCTTTGCGGGATGGCCAAACTTTTCCGTGATAAAACGTTCAGACAAACCATCGTATGGAACGATAAACTCATACTTTCGAAGTCTTTTAAGGTAACCCTGATTCGGATCAGAATACCAGTAGAGATTGCTGATATGAGGAAAGATTCCCCAAGGATACCAAATGGTGTCAACGTGCATACTCTTTTGAGACAAGATAGTTGTTGGTTTTGCCAGCCAATAGCTTCCCATCCCACAGGTCAGACCCGTATCAACATTGAGTTTGTCTAAATATTCAACCAAAGAAGGCCTTTCACATAAATGTTTAGGCCACATGTCACTGCCTCTAAACACAACACCGAGAACACATCCCAAAAACAGTACGGATATAACAATGGCTTTTATTGTTTTATGGGTGTATTCCGCCAGCAACAAGGATAAGCCTATAGAAATGATAATTGCCGGATAAACATATAATGGCTGAAAGTATCTTGGGAGACCCGTTTGTCGACGAGTATAGTTGGTAAGTATTGGAAAAAACATACTAACCAACATAGATATAAGAAAAACGAGCATACAAAAACATATTTTTAAACGATAACTTAATATTGTTGATGATATCTTATTCAATTTTATTTTATACGTTTTCCAGATAATCCATACTAAAATGACTAACGCCGACAGAACGCTGGTTATGACAAGTAACATCGTGAGAAGATTGCTTTCAATTATGGGTCCGATTTCTTTGTACACATCTCTAAACAAAGGTTTAAGTTCAGTAATCTGAACGATCATAGGGCCAACAAAGTCCGCGCCCAGATAAAAGAGTTTCCTTGCGACGGCTTGTATGGCTATGAATAACGCCAACGAAGGAACGCAGAGCAAGACAATCTTGGCCAAGGAAGGCCCTTCTGGAAAAGATGCACGGCGGCGAAAAAGATACATGCAAAACACCACTGGAGCAAAAAACTGCACAAAGAAGAAAGGATCGCTGGCAATGCTTACCCCAGATAATAAAATCCATATGGCGGTAAGGACTCTTGACATCGGATTACGGAACATCCGTATCGTTAGGGCTAAAAATAAAATGCCCGCGAGGATTACTCCAGCATGACACGATGGCATTAACACAAACAAAAGTAAATATACCCCATCGTGTCCGATTAGAAGGATCAAAGTCCACAAACACAGAACCGCATACACAAGGAACACGTTCCACCACCGTAACCTTATTAGACTACTGATTAGGTAGATAGTTGCTACACCTAAAAGCAACATGATTGTCACACCGTAAATTACGAAAGCAATCAGGCTATCCTCTGCGGAAAGCCATAGAATACTGAACATAACCAGCATGTCAGGAAAGAATCCTGCGACTGCCGGTATCCTCCAATTTCGAATCGGCACGCCGGTCACAAGATCGTGATATAAGGCAGGGAGAAACATCACGTCTGCATTGTAGTCGAAATTGTCAAATACCGTGACTACCACTGCAACCAATAACCCAATAACGACAACCACCATCAGAGCACATATAGCAAAGAGCAACTGAGGATAGGGACTATCGTTTATTTTTGACCATAGTCCTCGCTTCGTCGATGCCTCTTTATTGGGGGCCGATGTGTTCATTTGGTGACTCTCATAATCCTTTTTATCTTGAGTATCCAAATCGACTGTCTTGGGTCCTCTGGACTGGGTCTCCTGGCCATCTTCGCATTGTAACTACAAAAGGTCACTATCTGTAGTCCGTAGGACGTGCCATGTGTTGCACGAGCTACTTTCTATCGTTTTACCGCCCGGCTAGAGCGAGCGGCGGGGCTGCCCAGGCTGCTAGCCCAGCAGGTCGGCCTGCTGGGGGTAGAGGATCTTGCGGAGCTTGCGGAGGGCCTCGAGCTCGATCTGGCGGACGCGCTCCTTGGACACGCCCAGCCGCCTGCCGAGCTGGTCGAGGGTCTTGGAGTCGCTAGGCTGGTCCAGCCCATAGTGGTCGACCAGGATGGACCGCTCCAGCGGGGACAGTTGCGCCAGCACCACCTCCAGGCTTTCGCGGAGTTCGGGCAACCGCAGCTCGTCGTGGTCGTAGTCTCGCAGGCCCGAGGCAATGTCCAGGATCTCATCTTGCCCGGTGGTGAAGCGGTCCAGCAGGTAGCGCTCGCGCGGCACGGAGCGGGCGAAGCTTCGCATGATGGCCCAGGAGGCGTAGGTGGAGAAGCGGTTGCCGCGGGAGGTAGTCGAACTTCTCCACCGCCCGCATCAGCGAGACGTTGCCGTCGCTGATCAGCTCGAAGAGGCTCTGCGGGCCGCCCACGTGCTTCTTGGCGATGGAGACCACCAGCCGCAGGTTGGCGCGGATGATCTGGTTCTTGACCACGTTGGCCTGGAGCAGCAGCGACTCGATCTCGCTTCAGCTCGCCGGTCCGCACGCGAGCGGAGGTTGATCTTCTGGCGCAGCTTGTCGGCCTTGTACTTCAGATAGTTGTAGCGGCGGAACAGGCGTTCTCTCGCCGGGCGTCCAGCAGCGGCACCTCGTAGAGCGACTCCAGGTAAGGCGGCAGGTCCTCCGGCGGGCCGGCCGGCGGCGGTCGGTGGAGCGGTCGGCGTCGGCTTGGCCGGAAGCGAGTCGCCGAGCTGTCGGACAGGATCAGTTCGTCGGCGTTGGGCAGGTCGAACTGGGGGTTGTAGACGTAGTCGATGGGCCGGTCCAGCAGTTGCCGGGCCCGCGTCTCGTTGATGATGCGGTAGATGCTCCCGCGCGTCCGGCGATACCGCTGGCCAGGATCGGCGCGGGCACGCCGCGCAGAGAAGCTGCGATAGATGACGGACTTGCCTTCCTGCGTCCAGCGGGGCGGTCATCCGCGGGAAGATCGCCTCCTGCGGATGTTCCAGGTCGTGCCTTGCGGATGGTGTAGCGGATGGTCTCGATCGCCCGGCCGGTCCGCCGCGCGATCCGATGGGCTACCTCGCTGAGGCTGCACTGGGTGAACGAGGCCATGCGCCGTGCGCGGCGAAGGATGTCGGCCCGCTCCGCCTCGGTCAACTGGGTGAACCGCACCGAGCGATGGATCATGCCGGCCCGGTTCTGCACAAACCACTGCACGGAACTCTCCAGGAAGCCCACGCCGCTTCTTGCCGTCGGAAAAAACCAACCGCCGGGCCGGCAGGCCGTAACGCCGCCATCGCTGGATCGTCTTGGAAGACACCGAGAAGCGCCGGGCCAAGGCGGGGATGTCGTACACCGGCTGGAGGTAATCGCTGGCTGCAGCTCGAAGCTGTCGCACAGGTCCAGCATGAGCGTCAGCAGATCGCTCCGCAGCGTCTTGCCCGACATCGGCGGCCCGACATCCCGCCCACCGCTGCGATAGCCGGTGAGGCGATAGACCACGAACTCGTAGGGATACAGGCCACCGGGCTCCAGGATGTGAAGCAACGACTCGGCGGCGTCCACGTATCCCTTCCGCAGCCGGACAAGCCCGGCCGAAAGTTCCGTCGCCAGTTCCCCAATGGGCTTGTTCAGGTACTTCCGCATCCGCCACCCTCATCCATCCGCCCGACACCGGCGACCCGGGAACCGTCGCGCGAAATCCCCTGGGCGGACCATGGTATGGCCGCTGCGGACTGTTGGCAACGGCTTTTCACTAAAGCACGGAATCGCAACACCCAATGTCGAGGAACAATGGGGAGCAAATGAGCCGGCGGCGGCCTTAGGGCGGCTCGACCGCTGGTCGGCTAGCCGGCTGGGTGGTGGAGGATTGCAGCAGCCGTTCCAGCTCCACGACGGCAGATAAATAACGCGACTCCCGCTTGTCACCCAAAGCGTCCTTGAGGGCTTCTTTGGCCTTGGTCAGCACCTCCGCGTCGCCCGACAGGCGGTAGAGGGCGATGTAGGCTGCGGCGGCCTGGCCTTGGTAGGTCCAGCGCAGGTTGGAGGGCGCAAACCGAGAAGCGGTCTCGTAAAGCTCACCGGCCTGTCGGTAGTTCTCGATGGCGTCCTTGCGGGCCTGCTGGGGGTTGGGCACGTAGGCCAGGATGCCTCGGGCAAAGGCCGGGATGGCCTGCTGGACGTCGTCGGCGGGTTCAATCTTCGCTCCATTACCTGGGGCACTGGCCGACGGTGGCGGGGGGGCGGATTCCTGGTCGGGCGACCAGATGGCGGCTAGGCGGGCCACCAGCAGCATGTTGCGGCGGCGGAGGTTAAGGCTATGGTCCTTCAATTCCGCCAGCGCCCAGTGGACGTCGGCCAGACGGGCGACTGTCCCAATGTCCTGGCCCCGTGTCTGAAGTCGCCGGGCCGCCAGGAATTTAAGAATCGCCGGATTGTAGGCATCGGCGGCGGCGTCCTCGGCCTGGGAGACCTGCTCACAGACTTTCGCCAGGTGAGTCGCATTCTCCTGGACCTCGTTGCGGGCCTTGGCCAAGTCCACCTGGAGGGTTTCGATCCCGCTGCTGCCGGAGGCGGTGTAGTTCTTGCGAGTGGCGAGGATCGCCTCGGCGGCCTTCTGTCGGCCTTGGGCGCCTTGGACCATCAGGGTCAGATCGCTCAGGGTCGCTTGGCGAATCTCGAGGGTGTTCTCCAGGGCCGCGAGGGCGGAGACGTTCGCATTGATATCCGCTTCCGTCTTCAACGCCTCGTCCAGCAGGTCCATGCCCTTGGTCCCTCCGGCCTGCTGGCTGTCCACCCGCAGACGGCGGGCCTGCGGCATGAGCTTCTCGTTGGCGGCGTGGAGTTGATCCCTCTGGGCGCGGAGGGACTGGATTTCTTCCTGGGCCTTGTCGGCGGCGGCCTTGGTTTGGATCTCTTCCTGTTGAGCCGCCTGGAGCATCTCCACAACGTCCTTATCGCCCAGGGCCATGATCTGACGGCTGAACTTGATCAGGGTCATGTAGAGCTGGACCATTGAGGCAGACCTCCCGGCCTGGGCCACGGTGTCGGAGACGTCTTGCCGGTCGGCGGCCCCGGCGGCCAGTTGATACTCCGCCTTGAGCATCAGGATGTTGCCCAGCATCACGTGGGCCAGGGCCTGCTCCTCAGGTCCGGCGTTGGAACCGTATTGAACCAGGGCTCGCGTCAGGCCCTTCTCGGCCTTGGCCAGGTCGTCCCAGGCTTGCGGATGTACCGCCAACGGCGGGGGAAGCTCGACGGAACTGCCCTCCCCAATCCGGATGACGCGGGACAGCGGGGCGTACTGTCCGTTCACCTTGATCGGCGTGGACGTCATCAGCGAGATTGCCCGGGCGTATAGGCGGCGGGCAAGTTCGATCTCCTCCAGCAGGTTCTTGGTGGCGCTTCGGCCTTTGGCGTCGGAGCAGCCGGCGGCCATCAGGACGCAGGTCAATCCCCCCAGAAGCACCCGCCGGTACACGCCCATCGCTTTCCTATCTGCCACGGTCCATCCTCCACAACGCTCACCCGTCGGCATCGTGGGTCAGCTCAGGGATGTTTTGTATCACGCGGTGGGCGGGCTTTCAACACTCCAGCGGGTAAACGGGCAAATCACCCTCGGGCGGGGGCGATGGCTCAGTCCTTTGAAGCGCTCAGCGCCGCCGCCAAGGCCACCACATCCTCCAGGCGGCCAACATACGACCCGCCCCGGCGGACCGGCGCGCAGACCATCAGCGCCGCAGCCGTCTCGGTAAAGCCGCCGGTGGCGGGGCCGAAGGCCTCGATGCCCGTAGCCGCACGAGCCAGATCCTGCGAAAGGTTCGCCAGAGCCCGACCGGCCCCCTGGCCGCGATAGTCCCAACCGTTCAGACTGCCCTCGGCCTGCCTTACCGCCAAGGGCGCCAGGTCCGCCTGACGGCTGCTCCACAACGAAAACGTCGGCAACGGGGCGTCCGCCTCCACCACCACCACGGCGTAGTGCCGGGTGTGCCGCCTCGTGCCGTGGCCGATCTCGTAGCGGAAGTCGAACGCCCGGATGGGCAACCCTCCCAGACGCCCGTAGGTCACGTTGGTGGCCCGCCCGCCGTGCCCCGCGCCGACCAGCGCGAAGTCGGCGTATCGCCGCGGCACGTCAAAGGGATCGTCGGCCGAGAAGAGCAGCCCCGCCTCGTGCGCCGCCCGCGCCAGGCGGTTGCGACGACGGACCCCCATCGCCCCACCGACGGCGAAGGCAATCACGGCCGCGGCTGGGGCAGCCAGCAAAAGCACGACCAGGAGCATCTGCACGGTCAACGCTCCATCCTCGGCCTGACCGGCCCGAAACGGTGGCGCCGAAAGAATCAACCCGCTGCCCAAGGCGGCACTGGGATTCGAACCCAGGAATAACGGATTTGCAATCCGTCGCCTTAGTCCGCTTGGCTATGCCGCCGATTGCCGAAAAGGTGAGTATAGCGATCGAGTCCGGCAGGTCAACGCCGGCGTCATTCCCCCGCCCGCTCCGCCTGGGATTGAATGGCGGTGAACTGCTCGGCCAGGTTCCCCATGGTCGAGTCCTGCTGTTTCAGTTGGGCGATTCGGACGACCAGGCTCTTCATCGCCCGCTTGTCCTGGCGGCGGGCCGCCAGGATACACCGGCAGTACCCCAGCTCGGCGTTCCAGTAGGCCGAGGGGTCCTGGGCAACATCGAGCCCTTCGGTAAGTTGCCCATAGATTTGCGTGGCCTGGTCGAACCGGCCCAGGTCGCTGTACGCCCGGGCCAGATCCTCCAACAGGTCGCCTGGGACGGCCAGGGCCTGCTTTTTCTCCGTCGCGAGCTGGCGGTATCCTGACTCCAACGCCAAGGCCAACTGCTCCAGTATCCGCTGCTCCTGGTCCGCCGAGATTGCCCCATCCAGCGCCGCCAAAGCGCCCCGCACGGCCCATCCGCTGCGGCTCGGGGCGCCCCCACGTGATAAATCGCGTTGGGGACCCCTGGCCTGGGGGTTCAGTCCGGCTCGCCAAGGCGACGCCGAGACAAGCCCGGCGGAGTCCAAGTCCTTTAGAAGTTCCGCCGCCATCCCTCGCAGCCTGGCCACGTCTCCGCGTGCGGCCGAGATGGCTGAGAGTTTCGTCGCCAGCTCGGTGTCGATCTCGCGACTCTGCTGCGCGGCGTCCTGTTCGGCCTGCTTGCGGCACTGAAGTAAAAGCTCCAGCGCCTCCGTCGTCCGGCCGGCCTGGAGCAAGGCCTGGGCGTACGCATGACGGATGGCGGCGGCGTCCTGTCCTTCCGTGGCGCCGCAACGATGATAAAGATATTCCGCCAGGCGAAAGCGCCCCTCGACCCAAGGTTGCGAAGAACTTTTTTCCGAACCACCGCGGCGGCGCATCTGCTCCAGGAGCCGCCGGCCCAGGGCCAAGGCCTGCGCGGGACGGTCCTTGCCAAGGACCTCCACGGCCGCTACGGCCTCGGTGACCCGTCCTTGCTCTAGCAGCAGGACGGCTTGGATCTCCATGCCGTCAACCAGCAGGTCCGATCCAGGCCAGCGCTGGGGCAATTCCGCCAAGAGCGCCATCGCCTCGTCTGGCCGGCCTAGCACGTCAGACAGCAGCCTGGCCGCGGTCAGATCGGCCCAGGCGCCGGCGTCCACCACATCCTTGGCGGTTCCGGCGGCCTTGGCCTTGGCGGCACAATCGCGCAGCATCTCGATCAACGCTGCCGCTTGCCGCGGCTTCGAGGGATCATCGCCGGCCCCCTCAAGCAGCCGGCGGGTGCGGATGCCCAGCGCCCGGCGGAGCGCCGGCACGTGCCGTGGGTTTTCGGGCGGCACCCTCTGATAGGCAGCCAGCGCCTTGTCCCGCAGCGCCTCGGCCGAAGCAGCCGCGGCGAGCTCCGAGAGCTTCTCGTACTGCCAACCCAGATCGAAGTACCACCCGGCCACGTCAGCCTCGCGGCCCCAGCGGGTCAGCAGCATCTCCAGCGCCGAAAGAAACGCTGACCGGACTTCTTCCACCTCCGCCGCGGAGGGCTTCTTGCCGCCTGACGTGTCAGACGTGTCAGATTTGTCAGATTTATCTTTATCGAAAAGGTTCAAAAGGTTGTTGTAGCAGGCCACGGCGTTCAACGCCGCCGGCCGGGCCAAGGAGGATTCCCCGTAACGGCCCGCAAGTTCTGCAAACAGCGCAGCCGCGTGACGCGTCCGGCCGCCGGCTGCTTCTATCGTCGCCAGGTGCCACAAGGCCGCCGGCCGCAAGGCCCGCGAGACTTCGTCACTGCCGGCCAGCACTTGCTGGAGCAACCGGGTCATGTCGGCCTCACCCATCGCCGGGGCGGATGACGATTCCTGCCGCCCCGCCACGACCAGCGCCAGCAGCACCACCGGCCCCAGAGCGTCGAGGTTCGTCACCGAGCGGTATTTCTCGGCCACGATCTGGAGGAACTCACGCTGCACCGCCGCCTCTGGATGCGCCACGACAAAATCCCCCAGGGCGGCTTGGGCCTTTTTCTCCTGTTGCTCCTGCTCCTGCCGCGCCACAGCAGTGTCGGCAGCCCGGGCCATGGTCTGGTGCAGATAGTGCGTCAGCAGGGCCTTGGTCAGCTCATCCGCCGCGGAGGCTTTTGCACCCCGCGCCTTGCCGGCGAAGGCGGCGAAGGTCTCGATGGCATCTTGGGCCGCCTGCCATCGCTGCCTGGCTGCTTCAGCCTGGCCGGCCTGCGACAACGCAAGGCCATGCTCGATGAGGTTACGGGCGGTCTGGAAGAGCGCTTCGGTGCGAAGGGCCGGGTCGGGAAAATTGCCTGCCTCCTGGAGAAAAGCGGCGGCCTGGTCATGCGCCCCTCGCTCCCGCTGGGCTATGCCGATCAGCAGCAGCGACCACGGCCTTGCGGCAGCGTCCTGAGTTTCAGGAGATACTCCTTCGCTTAGATCGCTTGATTTTTCAGCAAACGGCCGGGCCAGCGCCGTGGCCCGGTCCAGCAGGGCGTCCCTTTCCTTGCCGCTCTCCAAGGCCACCGCGCGGTATAGGGCGACCCAGGCGGTCTTGTAGGCTACGGCGGCCTGGAGGTTCTCCAGCGCCGGCACGGACGTGACGAGCTGGCGATACTCCCCTTTCCAGACCGCAAGCTTCCCGTCGATCTCCCCCGATAGATTCCGCAGGCGATTCAGCGGCCCCGCCGTCAACTCCTCCAGCCGCTGGCGGTCCCCAGCGATTCCCTGGAGGTGCAGCAGTCGCGTGGCGTAAGGTTCACTGCAAAGCAGCGCCTCGATCTCGGCGAGCTTCAGTTCCAGGCCCAGTCGCTCCAGCACCTCCGCCGGCTGCGAGTCCGTCTCCGCCAGCGCCGCCTGCAACCGCTGTTGCATTAACCTAGCGGCCTCCGCCAGCAAGGCGTCCCGCTGATCGGGGGCGGTCTGCGGAGAGGTCGCCTGGCGGATCAACTCGTCGATCTTCGCGCTCGTGGTCGATGGGGTTTCGCCGCTGCCGGCAGGTTCCCGCGCCGAAGCCGACCCGGCTCGCCAAGGCGGCGCCGCAACCGGCCCGGCGGCCAGGGCAATCAGGAGCAGCAAGATGCTCGCCCGAGCGAACACGAGGCGTTGCCTCCACCGACCCTAGGGCGCCGAGACGATTCCGACGGTTTTGAAGCCCGCGCGGTGCGCCTGGTTGTCGGCCTCGACGACGTACTGCCACGGCACGTCCCATCGCGGTTGGATGGCCACGGGCACTTCGTCGCTGCCGGAGGCCTGCCGCCGAGCGGCCAATTCCCCGTAGAGTTCCTGGGGATTGTTCAGGGGCGTCGCCATACCGGCGATGTGGTACTTAGCCTGGCCGTCCTGGTCGGCGGGCAGGATGCCGATGCGGATGGGCTTGACGATGGCCTGGTCCAGCCCGGAGGCGCCTTGCGGCTGCGGCAGCAGGCTGGAGATCTGCCCCTCGGGCTGGCGGAACGTGGTGGCCAGCAGGAAGAACAGGATCAACTGGAACGTGACGTCGATCATCGGCGTCAGGGGCAGTTGCATTTTTCCCGGCGGTCGGCGGCGGCGCGGCGGGACGTACCGCTGCCTGCCGCGGGCTTCCGGGGTGATCTTGGAGATGGCCATGGCTCAGCCGCCCTTTTCCAGCAAGGCCGTAAGGTTCACCTGGGTGATGCCCGCCTCGGCCGCGGCCTCCATCACCGGTTGGACGTGCCCGAACTGCACCCTCCGGTCCGCGCGAATTTCCAGGAACAACTCACCCGGCCCCTCCTGCCGCCGCGCGCAGGATCGCCACCAGCGTCTCGCAGTCACCCACGTCTATCCAGCGCCCCTCGATCTTGTACGCGGCGGCCTGGCCGATCCGATCGGCGCTGACCAGCCCCTCTTCCTCCGCCGACAGGACGTTGACGATCAGGCGGCGGACCTCTCGGCGGTCGTTGGAGACGGCCATGCTGGCGAACGGGCGGGGCAACTCCAGCATGGCCAGGCTGTCAGAGGCGATCTGGCTGGTCAGGACGAAGAAGATGATGAGCAGGAAAGTGCAGTCGATCAGCGGCGTCATGTTGAATCCCACGTCGCCGCTGCGGGCGCCCGGCTTGTAAACGAAGCTGCGACTCATGTGATTGCGGATTTCATCAGTCACTCAGGCCCCGGCGGCCTGCTTGTCCTCCGTCGTCAGCGAAATGACGGCCCCCCGGCCGGTCTGACCGGGGTGCAAGGGGGCGATCAGTTCCTGGCAGAGGATCATCGCCTCGGTGCTCAGTAGATCGATGCGGTGGCGCATCATGGCGTACACCGACAAGACGGGGATGGCGATCATCAGCCCTTCCAGCGTGGTCACCAGGGCCGTGCCGATCGCCCCGGCCAGGTCGCCCGGATGCGGGATGCCGCCCTTGGCCACGATCGTGAAGAACGCCAGGATCATGCCCCAGACGGTGCCCAGCAGTCCCAGCATCGGGCTGACGTTGCCGATGAGGTTCAGCCACTCGATGCTGCGGAGCAGCTTGGTGGTCTGCTCCTCGGCGGTTTCTTCCATCGCCCGCTCCATGGCCGGGTAGCCGTGGGTGGACTGCCGCAGCGCCGCGTGAAGGATTCTCCCCAGGAAACTGTCCTGCAAGGCCGGCAAGTCCAGGACCTCGCGATACTGCTTACGGGCCAGCAGCGTCCGGACCCGCTCCGCCAGGGAGGCAGGGATGAGCCTAGCGCGACGGATCGAGAGAAAAAAGCGAATCATGACCGCCATCGCCACGACGCTCAGGACCCAAAGCACCCAGCCAATCGTGCCGCACTTGACGAACAGGACGTCGAAGAAGTTGATGCTTCCATCCATGTTCCTCTATCTCCAAACTGCCCGGGCTCGCCTATCGCCGGCGCTGCGCCGCCGAGACGATCTTGTCTAAGGGACCCGAGCGGCCAGGTCACTGCCTGGAACGGCATCCGTCCCCACTTGGCGGAACAGCCCGCCGTTCGCCCGGGCGATCTCCTTCAGCAACGCCAGGCCCGAGCTATCCAGGCCCCAGGAATAGGTGTGGATGCGCACCTGTTTATCCCGGTTGCGATTCGCCAGCTCGGCCAGGATGGCCGGCCCGTCCGGGAAGACGCCATCGGTCAGCAGGTAGATCAGCTTGCCGCCGCCGGTGGCCTCTTCCAGCACGTCGAAGGCCCGGTTCAGCGCCGGGATGGGATTGCTCTGATTACCCGCCCGAGCGCCGGCCAGGAAGTCCGCCGCCTGGAGCCTGTTGGCCTCGGTCGGCGGGACGAGACGACGCGGGGGGTTTTCGATCGCCTTGCCGTCGGCAAACAGGATCACGTGGAAGTCCTGATCGCTTCCCAGCCGCCCGATGGATAGCAGCACGGCGCGGCGGACCTCCTCGAATGTATCGATCATCGAACCGGACCGGTCGATCACATAGACGACGTGGCGGGCGTTGCCTCCCGCACCCAGCAGGCTGCTGCGCGGTGCGGCACGAAAGGCCGACAGGTCCAACGCCGAGGGGGCTGCGACGGTGGACGATCCTGCACCGATTAGCTCAACCGTTCGGCCCGGGGCGGGTCCGGGGTACATCGGTTCACCCGACCGGGCCGCTTGGCCGATCCCCTCCGACCGGGACCACGGGACTGCCTCGGAAGGCCGACCCGTTACGATCCGCCCCGTCATGATTTGCCCCGTTGGCTGGGGGGTAAGGAGCGCGACGGCGGAAATTTCCCCTCGCTCGGCGGGCAAGTCCCCCCGGTCGGCGGGCACGACGCTCACAACCCACAGCGCCGCCGCGGCGGCGACAGCGGCGTGAAAGAGCACGCTTGCTCCCCAAGGGACGATCTCGGTCAGCATGCGGCCGAGGCGTCTTGCCGGGCGGTCGTCCCCGCCGTGATTGGTCCTACCATCCATGGCCAGCGCCATCCAGGTCCCTCTGTCCGCGCCGCGAAACCTCCATCCGAACCACCCGTATCGTAGCTCCCATGGCCCTGTCCGACAACCCAAAACCACCGCTATCCCGGGGCCAGACCGATTCAGGGACCGGGGCCGCCAAACTTCGCCGGCCAGGGCGCTTCAGCAGCCAGGTCATGCGGGCCGGGACGTCGGCCGACCGCATCAGCGCAGGCAGCGGGCCGACGGTGGACATGATGAACGTCGTGGAGTTGTTGCGGTTCAGACCCCCGTGCGTGGAGGCGACGCTCACCGCCCCGCTGAACGACGCGTCGCCGGAGCAGTAATCATCGGCCAGCGACACGATGACGTCCGGGACGTTCTGGGCCAGCGAGAAGTGCGCCCGCCACAGGCGCTCCAGCGGGTCGGGGTATTCATGATCGGCGGTAGCGTCCAGCACCGCCCGGTCGTCGTAGAATCCGTTCTCGTCGGCCTGGAGGGCGGCCAGGATGCCCTTGAGCTTCAGCGGATCACCTTGGGTGGGCTCGTACTTGTACCGGCCGGGCTTGTGGCGGATGACGGCCCGGCCGCCGTCGCCCAGCACCACGACCGAATCCCCCTCCGCGTAACTGACGACCGTCACGCCCAGGCACTTGGCCAGGTCGGCGGCCAGGTCGGCCGGGCGGCGGCATCCGAAGCTGGCGTAGGTCTCCAGCCCGAAGCGCACGTAGGCCACGTCCCGGTTCCCCTGCGGCGCGTCGGTGAGGCGCCAGCCTTTCTTTCGCAAGTCCTCATCCAGCGGAAGCAGCACGCCGGGCTTGTAGGAATGGCCGTGGTCGGCCAGGAGCGTGACCTGCGTCAGGCCGCGGCTGGACCAGACGACCTGATGGACCAGGCGGTCGATGCGTTTCAGCGCCAGCGCCTGCCCCTCGGCGCCGGAGATCGTGCTGATGCCGGCCGAGCTGACCAGGTACGCGATGACCTCCTGGCGGTCGTTGCGGTCCAGCAGGCGGATCAGGTCGTTGACTTCCTTGCCGAAGACCTCCCAGGGGGCGACGTAGCTCAGGGCGTCCCACAGCAGGCTGGCGCGGTAGTCCAGCAGGCGGTTGTAGGGCTGGTTCTCCCCGGCCAGGTAGGCCGATGAACCGCCGACGATCCTGCCGCGGTGCCGGTCGTAATACTTGGCCTCAAAACCCGTGCAGGGCACGATAGCCCAGCAGGTCCTCCATCGCCAGGTCGGTCAGCGTGGGGTAAGGGGCGATGACGCGCGAAGGCGGATAAAACATCCGCAGGCCGCCGGAATCGTAGTAGTCCTTCACCACGTGGTAGCCAAAGCCGTCCAGGACGACCACCAGATGCCGACGGCCCTCGAAGGCAAGCTCCCCCAGGTTCACGATCTGCTGAGGCTGGCCTTCCACCAAGGCACCGTACCCCAGGCGGGTGACCCGGCCGGAGGGGTCGGTGAAGGTATAGAAGTCGGCTTGCTTATCGCCGTCGGTGTCGTAGGCGGCGGAGGCCTTGGCGATCTGGGCAGCCGCCGTCAGGGAACGCTCGGGAAAACACAGGGGCTTCTGGCAGCCGCAGATATTCACCATCGCGCCCGCCAGCGCACAGACGGCCCGCCGCGCAGCTCGAGCGGCCCAAGGGCGAGCAGGGTAAGGCGGAACCGGTGGCAGATTGCGTCTTCCTTTTCGCATCGTCGGCGATTATCTCTATGCGACAGGATGAAAGCGATAGTGTACCAGGTGAACCCTTGGGGCTGGATGGTCTGCAAGGCGCTGGGGGGCGTCTGGCCGTCGTGCCGGCTTTCCCGCTTGGCGGGGCTGTCGCTTGCGGGAAATGCCCGCGTCCGACCCTGCCGACCGAGGAGTGGGTCTGCCTGCGGACGCTGATGGGCGGCCTCTGCGGCACGGACCTGGCCATCCTGGCCCAGAATGCAGCCGCCCGACTCCATCCTCCAGGCCTTCAGCTCCATGCCGATGGTCCTGGGCCACGAGAACCTCGCCGTGGTCGAGGAGGTCGGCCCGGAGGTCGACGCGGACTGGGTGGGCTGTCGCGTGTGCGTGGAGCCCACGCTGAACTGCCACGTTCGCGGCATCGACCCGCCCTGCCGGCAGTGCCGCTCGGGCCGGCCTGGCACGTGCGAGAACTTCGACGCCTCCGGCATCGGCGAGGCCGCCCTGCCGGCCGGGACGAGCATCGGCTACAACAGCCGCACCGGCGGGTCGCTGGGAGAATACTTCGTCGCCCACCGCAGCCAACTGGTAGCCGTGCCGGAGGAGCTCAGCGACGCCGCAGGCCCTGCTGACCGACCCAGTCGCCTGCGCCCTGCACGCGGTGCTGCGGGCGGACCTGTCCGCCGCCCGGCAGGTGGCCGTGATCGGTGCGGGCACGATGGGCCTGGCGACCATCGCCTGCCTGCGGGCGACCGGCTACGCCGGACGGATCGAGGCGATCGAGCCGGCCGGGTACCTGGAGACGCTGGCCCGGCAGTTCGGGGCCGACGCGTTCCTGTCCCTGCCGTCGGACCGTCCGGACCGCATTCGAGGCCGTCGCCAAGGCCACCGGCGGCCGGGTCGTCCGCTCGCGGTTCGGCAACCGCACGCTGTCGGACGGCTACGACGTGATCTTCGACTGCGTCGGCAGCTCCCAATCGTTCAACGAAAGTCTCAAGTGGACCGCCGGCGGCGGGCAGGTGATGCTGGTGGGCACCGGCCAGGCAGGCACAACCGACCTGACCGGCCTGTGGTTCAAGGAGCTGACAGTCCGGGGCGCCTACGGAAGGGGTGAGGAAAACTACCTGGGCCGAAAGGTCGAGACGTACCGTCTGGTCCATGAGCTGATGCGGGCGGGGAAACTGGACCTGGCGCCCTTGCTGACGCACACCTTCGCGTTGGAGGATTACCGCGTGGCGCTGGAGGTGGCCATGAACAAGGCCAGCCACGGGGCGGTGAAGGTGGCGATAGACTTCCGGACACGGCGCGGTGCGTGAAACGTCCTCGCGAACTGGCTAAAAGGCAACCGGGAAGGGAACGCCTGTGGGCAAGTCAACGTCGAAGTCAAAAAGGTCAAAACCATTGGTCGGCGTGGTGATGGGCAGCGACAGCGACGTCGAGACGATGCGCCGATGCGCCGAGCAACTGGCCGCCTTCGGCGTCGCCTGCGAGATGCGGATCCTTTCCGCGCACCGCACGCCCCAGGCCGCGCACGCATACGCCGCCTCGGCCCAGCGGCGGGGACTGAAGGTGATTATCGCCGGGGCGGGGATGGGCGCCGCCTTGGCGGGCGCGATGGCGGCGGTGACGACGCTGCCTGTCATCGGCGTGCCGATCTGTTCCGGCCCGCTGAAGGGCGTCGATGCCGCCATCAGCACCCTCCAGATGCCCCCGGGCGTGCCGGTGGCCTGCATGAGCATCGGAGGGGCGGGGGCGACCAACGCCGCCATCCTGGCAACGGAAATCCTGGCCTTGGGCGATCCGGTCCTGGCTGAGACGCTGCGAAAGTTCAAGCTGGCCCAGGCAGCCTCGGTGATGCGGAAGGATGCCGCCCTTCGCGGCCAAAATTGAAAAGCGTTCGGCGGGCGTAAAACTTTCCTGACGTTTAATCTCGAAGACCCCCCGACCCGGAAGCGCCACGCCGACGAGGATCGACTCACTCCTCGGCCGGGGCGCGCGGGGCGGCGGGAAGTGGGCGGACTTGGATAGACAGTTCCACGTCCTCCGCATCGGGCGAGGGGGCGGCCATCTTCAGCGTCTCAGTCTGCTGGCCCTTCTGAAGGACCACATAGTCCCAGCCGATCTCCGTCACCTTGGCCCCGTCGATCGTCTCACCCACCCGCAGGCGCTGGGAGTTGATGAAGGCAATCACGCCGTCGGGGCCGTGGAAGATGCCTCGCAGCTTCAGCCCGCTGCTCGGCCAGTCGGGACTGCTGACGCGGCGGGAGATGGTAAAACCGGTATGAGGGACCCAGATCGAAACATCGTCGCCCTCGGCGGCGTTGGAGCTGATCAGGCAGGTCTCCAGGTTGTAGTACCAGCCGGTGGAACCGTCGCGCGGGGGCACGTCCGATCGACCGAACTTCACCGCCCGCGCCACCCAGCGGTCGCCAAACGGATTGGCCGGCCAATCGTACACGTACGGGCCGCAGGGCCCTAAGTTGCTGATCTTGCCGCTGGTGTAGGTTGAGCCGGTGAGCCGCTCCACCATGTTCTGGGGATCGTTTTCTTCCCACTCGTTCAGGTGCGGGCCGCGACCCCCGTGCTCGGCGCGGTACAGCGCGATCCGGCTCCGCAGGTATTCCAGGTCCTGCTGAAGCAGCGAGCGGCGGGTGCCATGCCAGGCCTGAACCAGGGTCGGGGACACGAGGATGCCCACCACCAACAGCAGGCAGGCGACGATCAAGGCCTCTACGACCGTGTAGCCGCCGATCTCCTCGCCAGCGACCGATTCATCCTTCTGGCCCGATGTCTGCTTTCTCGATTTCGTCATGGGCATCCCTTGCTAAAAAATCGTCCTTATTCCTGAAGGCCCACGGTCACCTGTTTATCGCCCACCAGTAGTTGCACGGAGTTGGACGAGACACCCACCAGGCGGGCCCCGTCGACGGTCTGGCCCACGTAAACCATTCGGCCATTGACCAGGGCCGCCCCGCCGTCGGGTCCGGACATGATCGCGCTGACTTTGAACGTCGGCCTGCTGCCGACCAAGGACGCGGGGGGAAAGGACGGTGGGGTTTGGGACATGGCAGGCGGCTCCACCACGGCATGATCTAACCCAACCTGGGGTAACTCTTCAGAGGCGGGCGGCGTGGAAGGAACCGGCGCGGCGAGTGGCGGGGTTTCGGGTTCCGCCTCGGTTTCCGTAACGGCCTTCAAGGTGACCTCGCTAGTTGGACGATCCTTCGCGGCCGCAGGAGCAGGCGCCAGGACCATGGTCGTCGGCGGCAATTTCATGCCATGCCACACCAGGAGCGTCGCGGCGGTGGCGAGGGCTACGACGGCAATCGCCATCGCAATGACGAGCTGACGCCTGATCGACCTGGGAGCAAAGTCGGCGGCGGGGGGAATGGGCAAGGGAGGAATGACTGGAGGAGGGCCGCCGACAGGGACCTTGTAGGCATCCGCCCGTTTCAGCGCCTCATGGATCAGGCTCATTATCCGGCCTCCTTCAGCTCTCCCACGGCCAGGCGAACCAGCCGGCGATCGATGCAGCCGGCCTGGTGGACGAAACCGGCCAGCAGGGCCTTGTCGCCCAGGACATTCACCAGCCGCGGCGTGCCGCGCGAGTAGCGGTAGATCTCCCGCACGGCGGAACGGTCGAAGTTCACCTGCGCTTCCTGTCCGCCGCCGGCGATCCGCAGGCGATGGCGCAGGTACTGCTCCGTCTCGTGGGCGTCCATCGTGCCCAGATGGAAGCGCACCGTGATCCGCTGAGCCAACTGCCGCAGCGCCGGTTGGGCGAGCTTCTCGCGCAGCTCCTCCTGACCGACCAGGACGATCTGGAGCAGCTTCTGCCGTTCCGTCTCCAGGTTGCTCAACAGGCGGACCGTCTCCAAGGCGGCCGTGGACAGGTCCTGCGCCTCGTCGATGATCAACACCGCCTCCTGCCCGCGGGCTTGGACGGACAGCAGGAACTCATTCAGCCGGCGAAGGCAACTGAGGCGATCGCTGCCCCGGCCCGCCAGGCCGAACTCCTCGACAATCGCCCGCAGCAGTTGCGTGGGGGACAGCGTGGGGTTGAGGATCAACGCCGTGTGGTAAGTCGGACCCAGCCTGGCCAGCAGGGCCCGGCAGAGGGTGGTCTTGCCCGCCCCCACCTCTCCGGTCAGGCAGATGAAGCCCTTCCGCTGGGAGATCCCGTAGATGAGGTGGTCCAGCGCCTCGCGGTGCCGGGCCGTCAGAAAAAGATACCGCGGATCGGGGGTGAGGTTGAACGGCTCGTACTTGAGGTGGAAGTAGTCCTTGTACATGGTCGAACCTCAGCACCGCAGTGCCTTGGACGGTAGGGACCGGCGGACGCTGACACAGTCCTTCCCCTCACTTGTCGGCAAGCCCTCCAGCTCACTTAATCAGTGCCAAGGAAAACCTTCCATGCCTCCAGGGGAAACTGCCGGGTCATTTGCCCCAGGCCGGAGCGAATCGTAGGTTTCCCGTAGCGGCGGCCAGGGCGGGTAGGAGGGACCCGCCTGGCCCGCTGCCCTGGAAATTATCGGAGGCATTGGTCGCGATGAAGAAGCTATGCATCCTCATCCTGCTGAGCGGGGCGTTCTTCTTCGGCTATTATGTAGGCCGCTTGCCGGGCGCCCCTGACCTCGTGCCGTACGCCCAAAAGGCCTATTCCCAGGCCTCCGCGGCCTACCGCGGCGTGGCGAGCTTCGTCCGTCAGGAGATCGAGAAGCACAACGCCGCCTCGCAGCAACAGGCCGTGGTTATTCGGACTGACCAGACAAGCGGCACCGAGCAGGAGGAACGAAGACAATAAACCAGTCATAGAGGAGGGTGGCGCCCCGCATGGGGCACCCTAGAGTCCTTAGAAACCGCGCGGCCTGGCTCCGGCCGTGCGGTTTCTCTTTTTGCGCCCGCACGGCCTTGGGGGCCTTAGGCGCTGCGGGCGACCATGCGGCGCAGGCGGTGCTTGAGGGTATGGATCTGACGGCGGATGTTGGCCAGCTTGGCCTTGTCGCCGGCAGCCAGGGCGGCGTCGCGATCGGCCTTGAGCCGGCGGATCAAGGACTTGACCTGCGTCTTGTGCGCCCCCATGGCCACGTGGTGGACCTGGATGTTCAGCGCCTGGCACAAGGCCGGCAGCAGGTGGTCTTTGTGCATGGTGCTATGGCCTTCCAAGGCCTCGTGCTTGATCCCGTCGGCAATCTGCCGAAGCTGCGCCACCGTCATGATCCTGAGCTGCTCGTAGGTGTATTCGGCCATGAACGCCTCCTTGGGAAATCGGCGGCCAGTCGCCATCTCCGACAAGGCATCCTAATCCCTACGGCTTGATCGTTCAACCGTCTCGACAGGCCAGACCGTCCTGGCCGAGTCAACCGGGCAACTCCCCGGCACGGGGCCTTTCCCGAATCGCTAAACCCTTCAGGTGGGGCGTGTCGATAGAGAACGGGCAGCCACGTAAGGTTAAGGTTAAAGAGTCAAGATTAAAAGCATCTGCCGAGCCTACAGGAGACACCAGAACAACCGTGTGCCCGTTCCTCAACAAGGCTGACGCCCGTTGCGGTGAGCAGTGGACGCTGCGGAACCTGTCGCAGGCCGTTGCTTACTGCGCCAACCGATACACCGCCTGTCCCATCTACCAGGACGCCGTCGCCCATGAGCGGAAGGTGGACCAGCCCCAAGGCCCCTCCGGCATCCTCGCTGCCTCTTGAGGCCAGCCGACTGCTGGGGGGCTTTCTGGACTACCTCCAGGCCGAGTGCGGCCTATCCAACAACACCCGCCTGGCCTACGGGCGCGATCTGAAGCGATTCCTATCCTTCCTTAGCCGACGCCGCCGGCAGTTGGATCGCCTGACGCCCCGCGACATCGAGGAGTTTTTGCAGCAGGACCGAACGGCGGGATTGAGCGACTCCTCGGTCGCCCGGGGCCTGGCGGCGGTGCGGATGTTCTGCCGATTCCTGGTCCTCCAGAACGTCCTGCCGCGGGACGCCTCGGCCAGCCTGGAAGCCCCCAAGAAGTGGAACCGCCTGCCGACGGTCCTGGACGACGCCTCCGCCCGGACGCTGATCCAAGCCCCCCAGGCCGACCGCGACGTCCACGCGCCGCGCGACCAGGCGATCCTGGCGCTGCTGTACGCCACGGGCATCCGCGCGGCGGAGGTGGCGGGGATGAAGGGCTCCGACCTCAACGCCAACCTCGGCATCGTCCGCGTCCTGGGCAAGGGGGGCAAGGAGCGGATCGTGCCGGTCGCCCCGCAGGCCCTTGAGGCCGTGCAGGAGTACCTGGCCCATCACCGTCCGTCGCTGGCGACGGCCGAGAGCGGCGAGCGCCTGTTTCTCTCCCGCACCGGAAGGGCGCTGTCGCGCGAGGACGTCTTCCGCATCGTCCGCAAGTACGTGCACCGCTCGGCCCTGCGCGGGCAGCGTCTCGCCGCACACGCTCCGCCACTGCTTCGCCACGCAACTGCTCAGCCACGGGGCCGACCTCCGGGCGTCCAGGAGATGCTCGGCCACGCAGACATCGCCACCACGCAGGTCTACACGCACGTCGACGCCGCCCGGCTCAAGGCCATCCACAAACAGTTCCACCCGCGCGGCTAGTTAAAAAGGGGTACCATACCACCCGCCACCCGTCAGGGGCGCCGTGTTCCAGCCAGGTGGCGAAGTCTTTGATAGCCTGGTCGATCTGTTCCCCTCCCGTTATCCACAGATCGTTGTGGCCGGCGCGTTCGATCCACAGGCACCGTTTGGGTTCGCGGGCGGCTTCAAACAGCGACTTGCCAAGTCGGAACGGCACGACCCAATCCCGCCGGCCGTGGATGAACAGCAGGGGGCACTTGACCAGGCCGATCTTGTCAATGTTGCGGAAGGCATCGCCGGGCAGCACGCGGGTCAGCACCGAGCAGGCCGCGGCTGAGGTGAACGCACTTTCCAGGATCAGTCCTCCGACCGGTCGGCGGGTGGCCAGGTCCACGCCGGGGCCGCTGCCTATGCTCCGCCCGTAGAGGATGATCCGCTCGGGTGGTAGGTGGAGCAGGCCGGTAAGATACTCGTAGGCGGCATCGATGTCGGCGTAGCAGGAACGCTCGCTGGGGGAACCTTCGCTCGTTCCGTAGCCGTGGTAATCATAAGCCAAGACGGCAAATCCTAAGGAATCCAGGTGGAGCAGGTTGACGCGGTCATCGCCCATGTCTTCGCCGTTGCCATGGGAAAAGAGGATGGTGTAGCGGGCACCGGGATGGGGCAAATACCTTGCGGAAATTCTCACCCCATCCGCGGTGGTGAGCTTGAGGATGTTCTGGTCATCCTGGTAGCTTGAGGCGTGCGGGCGAAAAAGGAATTTCTCCGGAATCGTCATGGCCAGGATCGCCAACACCGCAAATATCCCACCCAACAGCACAGCCAGGCGCAGGATTTGGTGTTGGATTGTCATCGGCGGGTGGAGATGGGGCCGGATGGGGTCTTTCTACCTGATCTTGCCCATGCCTTCCCGCACATCGTAGGGCGCAAGAGTAGGGCGTGCAAAAAGTAGCACGCAGACTTCTCTCTGGGAAGTGCGCGAGAGAAATTGTCCGGGTTCCCTGCATGCCCCCTTTGGCCCGAGGAGGTCAGACCTCGATCACTTCGTTGGCCACGTTGTCCAGGACGCGGTTGCTCACCGCGGCGATATAGCCCCGGATCGCCTCGTCCAGCTTCTTGCGGGCCTCCTCCCGCGAAACACCCCAGGTGATGCAGCCGGGAAGCGACGGGCACGTCGCCACAAACCCCCCGCGTTCACTGGTCACAATCCGCACAGCCAGTTTCATGGTTCCATCCTCCCCGCCGGGCAGTTTTTCCCTTGCCCTGGCAGACTCCCTCAGCCGACCGAACCGTACCTCCTTGGGTCAATCGGCCACCCTCCAGTTCAACCGCTATTGACATTCGAATTACCTTCTAGCATGAGGCCGAGAGTCTCAGCCCCCTGCCGAAGGTCAACCTGGCATTTTAGCGCGGATAACCCGAGTCAACAAACTCTGGGGTGTTTGGCGATTTGACTATTTTATTTTAGACTTTCCGCGCAGATGGATGCAATCCCTCAGTCGCTAAAATTAGATAGATTAATAAAAAAATCCTCCGAGCCGGTCTCGTCGGCGGCCTTGATGCCCCAACCAGCGGCGGCTATACTCCGGACTGGAAGTCGCCGACGCTCCATCGGTTAGGCGGCGGAGCGCGGCGGCAACGGCGGAGGATGGAACCCAAGCGAAGCGGCCTTATGCCCATCTACGAATACACCTGCGGCCGATGCGGAAAAGACTTTGACCTGCTGGTGGCCTCCCGGCGGTCCAAGGTGGCCTGTCCTCATTGCGGTTCCAGGAAGCTCACCCGCCGCCTGTCCACGTTCTCTTCCCCTAAAACCACGTCGCTGCCCTGTGCGTCGGGGGCTTGCCCCACGGCCTCGGCCACCGACACCCCCTGCGCCGCCGGCCGATGCCCCTTCTCATCGTGACGGGGGCACCAGCTCGATGACGGTCACCTCCGGCCGGGCGCAGAAGCGCACCCGCGGCACGTGGCCGCCTTCCATCCCGATCCCGCGGTTGACGTAGAGGTACGTCTTACCCACTGGGTACAGCCCCCCCTCGAACCTTTTGCCATAGGCCGACAGCGTAATCAGGGCGCCGTAGAACGGGATCGTCACCTGCCCGCCGTGCGTGTGCCCGGCCAGGTACAGGTCAACCCCAGCGGCCGAGGCGCGGTAGATTTCGTCGGGATAATGGTACAGCACGATGCACAACGCCGACGGTGGGACGGTCGCCAAGGCCTGCTCAACCTTGTCCCACCGATCATTGATGGCGCCAACCAGGTAAACCTCCGTGCCGCGCAGGTTTTTCCGGACCACCTGGCCGACCAGTTCCGTGCCCCCCGTGTCCGCGAAGTCCCGGCCCAGCCCTCGCCCCAGGTCCCAGTTGCCCTGCACGGCGAAGGTCGGGGCAATGGCCGACAGACGCGTCATGCACCGATGGAACCGCTCCAGTCCGATCTCGGAGTTGGCTGCATCGCCGGTGAAGGCAATCAGGTCGGGTTTGAGGTCCGCGATGATCCGGGGGAGCTTTTCCTCCAGGCGAGCCTTGACGCCGCAATGCAGGTCGGAGATGTGGACGATGCGGATGGGCTCGGCGCCGGGGGCCAGCTTGGCCATCGGGAGGCGGACGTGCGTCACCTCCAGCCAGTTCGGTTCAATGAAATAGCCGTACGCGATGCACACCAGCCCCACCGCCGCCAGGACCAAGACCATGCGGCGGACCCAACGGAAGCGCTTCGGAGCGGGCTTGCGGGTGAGCTTGCGATACAAGGCCACCCCCAGCACCCACACCCCCAACGCCAAAACGATGGCCACGCCCACCGCGAAGATAAACGCCGTAATAAACTGCTCGTGGTACCCTGCCCAAAACATACCGACTCCCTGCGGAACCGCGGCTGCCTGAGCGGCGGATGATACTTGATTTCCACCACCCCAGGCCGATAATTCCCAACAAGGTGTTCCTCATGATCCGTCACCGCGACAGCCTGAAGTGGCTTTCTGGGCCGCTGCTGCTGCGCTGACGGGCCGGGGCCCCCAAGCCGGTCTTTCGGCTTGGGGAACCCGTCGCGGGAACATCGTATAGCTCTTGGATAAAGTTCTATACGTCCCGCGATCCCTTGGAGAAAAGGGTCGCGGGGCTTTTTTGTCAGCCGCCTGACCCTTACACTGACGGGCAATTGCAAGCGATAGGCTCACCGCAGGAGACGCCATGGCCGGATATGACTTTCCCGCCATCGAAAAAAAATGGCAGCAGGTTTGGGAAGACCGAAAAACCTTCCACCAACCCAACCCGGCGAGAAGGGGTTCGTCGATCGCCCCAAGCTCTACGTGCTGGACATGTTCCCCTACCCCAGCGGGGCCGGGCTGCATGTGGGGCACCCGGAAGGCTACACGGCCACGGACATCGTCACCCGCCAGGCGCGCATGCAGGGGTACAACGTGCTGCATCCGATGGGCTACGACGCCTTCGGCCTGCCGGCGGAGCAGTACGCCGTGGAGCACGGCGTGCATCCCCAAGTCACGACGGCGGCGAACATCGCCAATATTGAACGACAGATTCGAATGTTCGGTTTCTCCTACGATTGGTCGCGCCGCCTGGCCACCACCGACCCGCCGTACTACCGCTGGACGCAGTGGATTTTCCTGAAGCTCTACAACAGTTGGTACGACCCGGCCGCCAATGCCGCCCGGCCGATCGAGGAACTGAAGCGCAAGCTCCTGTCCGGCCAGCTCGTCGTGGACTTCAACGGCAACGTCATCCCGGCGGTCCCCGCCCGCCGCATCCCCGAGATCGACCTGTACGGTGTCCGCCCGGGCCAGTACAAGTTCGCCGAGCTGGAAGTCGACCAACAGCGGCGATTGCTGGACGAGTACCGCCTGGCCTACATGGCCGAGGTGCCGGTGAACTGGTGTCCGGCGCTGGGGACGGTGCTGGCCAACGAGGAGGTCACCAACGAAGGCCGATCCGATCGCGGCGACCATCCGGTGTACCGCCGGGCCTTGAAGCAGTGGATGCTCCGCATCACCGCCTACGCCGAGCGGCTGCTATCCGACCTGGAAGGACTGGACTGGCCAGAGTCCATCAAGACCATGCAGCGGAACTGGATCGGCAAGAGCAGTGGCGCGGAGGTGGACTTCCCGCTCCAAAAGAATGGCGATGCAGACTTCTTCCAAGACCGCAAGGAAGGCGGCTTCCCGGTGGAGCCGGGCGAAGATGTCATCCGCGTTTACACCACCCGGCCCGACACGCTGTTCGGCGCCACGTACATGGTCCTGGCCCCGGAGCACCCGCTGGTGGAGCGGATCACCACCGCCCCGCAGCGACAGGCCGTGACCGAGTATGTTCGCCAGGCCGCCCGAAAGAGCGAGCTGGAGCGCACCGCAGAGACCAAGGACAAGACCGGCGTCTTCACCGGCGCCTACGCGATCAATCCGGTCAATCGCCAGCCGATCCCTATCTGGGTGGCCGACTACGTGATGATGGGTTACGGCACCGGCGCGATCATGGCTGTGCCCGCCCACGACACGCGCGACCTGGAGTTTGCGACCACCTTCGGCCTGCCGGTCATCCAGGTGGTCCAGCCACCAGCGGGCGTGGATTGGCGCGGGTTCGTAGATGACGGTGTGGCCGTCAATTCCGGACCCTATGACGGGCTAGTCACCACCGAGTTCCACAAGAAGATCACCGAAGACCTAGCCGCCGCCGGCCTAGGTCGTGGTGCAATCAACTACAAGATCCGCGATTGGCTCTTCAGTCGCCAGCGCTACTGGGGCGAACCGTTCCCAATCGTCCACTGCGACCGCTGCGGCACTGTCGCCCTCCGCGAGGACTCGCTGCCCTTGCTGCTGCCGGAGTTGGAGGACTTCACCCCCCAGGCCACCGACGACCCCGACGCCCCACCCAGCCCCCCCTTAGGAAGGGCCGGTGACTGGGTGAACACCTCCTGCCCCGCCTGCAATGGGCTGGCCAATCGCGAGCTGAACACCATGCCCCAGTGGGCCGGGTCTTGCTGGTACTACCTGCGGTTCCTGGACCCCAACAACGACAAGGCCCTGTGCGATCGGAAGGTCGAGCGATACTGGATGGCCCCCGCCAAGGCCGCCCACAAACGAGAGGCCCAGGCGCCTCCGCTCGGTTCGCCCGCCGGCGGAGTGGACCTGTACGTCGGCGGGGCTGAGCACGCCGTGCTGCACCTGCTGTACGCGCGGTTCTGGCACAAGGTGCTCTATGACCTGGGCTACGTCTCCACCCCCGAACCGTTCGGGCGACTCTTCAACCAGGGCATGATCCGCAGCTTCGCCTATCGCGACCGCCGCGGGGTGTACGTCCCTTACGAGGAAGTGGACACCCGCAACGAAAAACCCCGCCACAAGACCACTGGCGAGGAGTTGAGCGAGTCGGTGGAGAAGATGTCCAAGAGCCTCAAGAACGTCGTCACCCCCGACGAGGTCATCGCCCAGTACGGGGCGGACACCTTCCGCCTGTATGAGATGTTCATGGGTCCGCTGGAGGCCTCCAAGCCCTGGAACACCCGCGACGTGCCGGGCGTGCACCGCTTCCTCCATCGCGTCTGGCGGATGGTGGCCGGCAGCGACGATCAGACATCACTTCTGGGCGAGGGCAGCCAGGACGTCGAGCGGGCACTGCATCGACTCATCCGCAAGGTCGGCAGCGACATCCCGGCCATGAAGTTCAACACGGCCATCGCCGCCATGATGGAGTTCGTCAATGCCGTGTACAAGGCCGGCAGTTTGTCGCGCTGGCAGGCCGAGCGGTTCGTGCTGGTGCTGGCGCCCTTTGCCCCGCACATCGCCGAGGAGTTGTGGCAGCGCCTCGGCCACGACCAGACGCTGGCCTACGAGCCCTGGCCGCGGTTCGACCCGGCCAGGGTGGTCGAGGAGTCGATCGAGCTGCCCGTGCAGGTCAACGGCAAGCTTCGCGGGCGGATCACCGTGCCCGCCGACGCCTCGGGAGACGACGTGATCGCCGCCGCCCTGGCCGAGCCCAAGGTGGCCGCCGCCATCGCGGGCAAGACCGTCGTCAAACAAATCGTCGTGCCCGGCAAGCTGGTGAACCTGGTGGTGAAGTAGTCGCAGGATGAGCAGGAAGACGGACAAGTCTCGCCTGGCCTTCGAGCGGGCCAAAAAGGTGCTGGTGGGCGGGGTGAACTCGCCCGTGCGGGCTTTTTTAGCGGTGGGAGGCTGCCCGCCGGTGATCGCCAAAGGGGCCGGTGCGTACCTGACCGACCTGGACGGCCGCCGCTACATCGACTACGTCTGCGGTTACGGCCCGGCCATCCTGGGCCATGCCCACCCCGCGGTCGTCCAGGCCGTCGCCAAGGCGGTCGCCCGCGGGACCTGCTACGGGGCGCCCACCGAGGATGAGACCCTCCTGGCCGAGGCAATCTGCTCAGCGTTCCCCTCGGTCCAAAAGCTCCGCATGACCGCCAGCGGCACCGAGGCGGTGATGTCGGCCGTGCGGCTGGCGCGCGGGGCGACGGGGCGCAGCCGGATCGTCAAGTGCATCGGCTGCTACCACGGCCACGCCGACGCGCTGCTGGTCGCCTCCGGCAGCGGGGCGGCCACGCTGGGCGTGCCCAGCTCCTCCGGCGTTCCGACCGAGGCCACGGCCCACACGTTGGCCGTGCCGTACAATGACTTTTCGGCAATGCAAAAAGTCTTCGACGCCTTCGGCCCCCAGATTGCCGCGGTGCTGATCGAGCCGGTGGCGGCGAACATGGGCGTCGTGCCACCGGCGGACGGGTACCTGGCCGGCCTTCGCCGCCTGTGCGATCGCCACGGGGCGCTGCTGATCTTCGATGAGGTCATCACGGGTTTCCGTATCGCCCGCGGCGGGGCGCAGGAGCTGTACCGCGTGCGGGCAGACCTGACGACGTTCGGCAAGATCATCGGCGGGGGCCTGCCGGCGGGGGCATTCGGCGGCAGCGACGAGCTGATGGCGCACCTGGCGCCGCAGGGAGCAGTCTATCAGGCCGGGACGCTCTCGGGCAGTCCGGCAGTCACGGCCGCAGGATTGGCCACCCTCAAGGTGCTGGAGAAGGAAGGGTTTTACACCCACTTGGAAAAAACCTCTGCCGAGCTGGAGCGGGGCCTGCGCGAAGGGGCCTTGTCGGCTGGACTGGAAGGCAAGGTCTGCTTCAACCGCGTCGGGAGCCTGTTGTGCTGCTTTTTTTCTCCCGGACCGGTGCAGGACTTTCAGGCCGTCTCCGCCGCCAACGCCAAGGCCTTTGCCATCTACTTCCACGCCATGCTGGATGGCGGCATTTATTTGGCGCCCAGTTGCTTCGAGGCCATGTTCGTCTCCGCCGCCCACGGCCGGGAGGAGATCGAGCGGACCGTCGAGACCGCCGCAAAAGCCTTCTGGCGGGCAGGGCAGCTCATGGAGTAAAATCACTTGTGCCGATAACGCCACAGGGCTGCGCTCCGCGCGGGCGAAGGCGCCCTGGGCGATGACATGAAGGGATAAACCTATGGGACCGGAAATGGGAACACTGCCGGTAGAATATTCCGAGGCGATGCGTTCAGTCCGGGCTGCCAAGAACGTCTTCTGGTGGCTGATCGTCTTGGCCGTCTTGGTCCAGATCGCCGTCTTCGTCCTGGTGGCCTTTGGCGGCGTGCTGGACGCCCTGCCCGAGGCTCGCACGGCCGGCTCCCAGCCGGCCTACGGTAAAACGGCGACCTCCCCAAGCCTGGAGGCACAGGACAACGCCTGCCGCTGGAGAACCACCTTCACCCTGGCGCTTTCCGTGACGGAGTTCCTGGCCATGGTCATGGGGATCCTGCTGGCGCTGGCGCTGCTGTTGGCGATCAACGTCGTGCTGATGGGGCGGCTGGGAGGGGTGTCCTTGATGATCAGTGCCTTTTTCTGGACGCTGGCGCTGCTGCTGCTGGCGCTAATCCCCTGGGGGCATATCTTCAAGCAGTCGCTGCTGCCTGGGGCGCTGTTCCGATACGAGGACCTCTGCTGCGCCACCTGCTACGTCCGAAGGCCCTGGGGCGCCGTCAACGTCACCTGGACGGAAAGGCTCTTTTACTACGGGCGGTTCCTGGCCTATCCGGTGCTGGCGGTATTGATCGCGCTGCTGGTGGACGTGAAATTCCGTCGCGGCTGCCGCAAGATGATCGTGTCCGCGGCGACCCCACCGATGCGGTAATTCGGCCCTTGCGAGCTTATTTCGACGCGTTCATCCAGCCCCGCCGCCTTATCGACGGCGGGGCTTGTCTTGCGCCACCCCCAACGGGAGCGGCCTGATTTGACAAGGCGGCCTCCATCGAATTAGCATAGGGCCATCGGGAGGGAAACCTTCCGCCGGTAAACGCGGCCTTATGAGACTCACCCGATCTCTTTGCGGTTCGCTGCTGGCTGGAATCCTGATGGGATGCTCTACCCCGCAGGCGCCCCAGACGCCTCTGGCCGCCGCTTCCCGTCCCTCGACGGACAGGGACCGGCCGCTGATCGTCTCCGTCAGCATGGTCGTGGTCGAGCTGCCAGTCGGAGCCGCCAGCGGAGGCGAGGCCATCTGGCAGTGTCTGGACGAAAAGATCATCGAGGCGGATCGCTCCCGGGCCCTGCACCGCAACGGGCTGCGCGTCGGGCTGACGGGGGCCGGGAACCTCCCGGTCCTGTTGGACGCCCTGGGTAAGCTCACCGGCCGAAAGACCGTCTATGAAACGCACGCGGCCGTTCCGGGCAACCCCATCCACCTGACCCTCAAGGAGAATCAGCCCCCGCGGATGGTCTTTACCTTTGACAGCGACGGATCGGCCAAGGGGGCCGACTATCCCGCCGGCAACAACGTCCTTGCGGTGAGCTGCCGCCTTAAGGAAAAGGACCTTTCGACGATCCTGCTGACCGTCGTGCCGCAAATCCGCCCCAGCTCCGGTAAGAAGGCGGACGACTCGGCGAACGTCCGGGCGGAATTCCAGACCGATACGGAAAAGGAAATCTTCAGCTTCGAACAGGCCGCCTTCTCGATCTCCATGCCGGCGGGGGCCATCCTGGTGATCGGTCCCAGCCGCGAGTCGCACCGGCCCAGCAGCGTCGCCCACGGCTTGCTGGTAGGCAGCCGCAGCGGCGTGCCGTTTGAAACCGTCCTGCTCCTGATCCCCAAGGTCGTCCCCGCGTCGATCAGGTAACCTTCAGGGATTGACGAGTTCCCTTCAGACGAAAAGGCTGAAAGGCCGGTGAGGAAATCGAGTGGACGCATTGATCTTTGACTTCGACGGGGTGGTGGTGGACAGCGAGCCGATCCACCTGGCCTGCTTCCAGCGCATCCTGGCCCAGGCCGGCATTGCCCTGTCGCGCGAGGATTACTATTCCAAGTACCTGGGCTACGACGACCGGGATTGCTTCCTGGCCGTCGCCCGCGAGCATGGGATCAGTCTGGAAAAGACCCGCCTGGAAGCGATGATCGCTACCAAGACCGCCTTGGTGCAGCAGGAGCTGTCCCGCTCCACCCAGGCGCTTCCGGGGGCGGTCGAGCTGATCCGATTGGCCAGCACGCAAGGGCTGCCGGTGGCGGTGTGCAGCGGGGCCTTGCGGAAGGAGATCGAGCTAGCCTCGGCGGCCATCGGGGTGCTGGAGTGCTTCACCGTGATCGTCTCGGCCGAGGATGTGGCCAACGGCAAGCCCGACCCGCAGGGCTTCCGCCTGACGATAAAACGGCTCTCCGCTACGTGCGGTCGTGCGATCCGCCCGGATCGCTGCGTGGCCGTGGAAGACGCTCCCGCCGGTATCCAGGCTGCCCAAGCGGCCGGACTAAAAGTCCTGGCCGTCGCCAACTCCTACCCCCCCGACCGGCTGAAAGACGCTCAACGCGTCGTTGCCTCCCTGGCGGAAGTCACCCTGGATACGCTGGAGGGACTACTCTAGGCCAGATTTGCCTCATGTTTCACCTCGTCTGGCTCGCGTCTTTACCCCTAGCCACCGCCCCATCTCTTGGACAACGACACCTTTCCATCCGTCAAGGTGGCTTTGGGATTCATGCCCGCTACTCCTCAAGCCGATAGGTAACTACGTGGCGCTTGTCTCCGTCCCCGCAGGTTTGGAGCTTGGGATATGAAGGTACTGATCGTCGATCCGGACTGGCATTTCTCGCAGCGGGCAAGCAGGTTCCTGGAATCTCGCCACCACCTGGTGGTGCACGAAGGGCACCTTCAGGCGGCCGAGGAGCAGGCGCGGCGGTGGGTGCCGGAGTTAGTCATCCTGGCGGCCGAGTTGGCCCTTCGCGGGCAACTGCTGGAGCTGCTGTCGTCACTGGACCCACGGCCGGCGGTGCTGCTGACGGAACGGATGGACCGCTTCGACCGCGCCTGGCGGGCCTGGCAGAAAGGCGGAGACGAACTGCTCCTCAAGCCGATGCTGAGCACCCACGACCTGCACCTGGCCATCGTGGCCGCTCGCGAGAACGCTACAGGTGATGCCCGCCGGCGTGGCCGAGTGCGTACGTCGGCCTCAGCCTGATCCGCCGGCTTTGCTTGGCCAGGTCAGCGGACAACCCCTCGGTGGTGGCATGGTAGGCATCGTTCTCATCGCCATCGGCGTCGCGTTGATGCTCCTCGGCGCCGTCCTGGCCGTCGCCTGGACGGGCGGGCGGGCCCGCTGGTTCGACGCCGGCATCTTCGATCGCGGCGCCACCAAGACCGACCGTCAGTTCCAGGACCTGCACTTCTTGGCCACGGTCATCGCCCCGCTGCTGATTGGAGGCCTCCTGATCGCCCTGGGCCTGCGGCAGCTCCTTGATTGACAGCCCGCTCCTGCAATGCTAGCGTGGCTGTCTTGCCAGACCCGTAACACGGTGGATGTAGCTCAATTTGGTTAGAGCACCGGGTTGTGGTCCCGGGGGTTGTGGGTTCGAGCCCCATCATCCACCCTTGCCGCAATCCCGCCGGGGGGGCCGACGCGTTCCGTCCCTTCCTGTCCTGCCCCGTGTTCCCGCAAATCGCCATGCAGCCGCCGGCGCGGGGGGTGTATGATGAGGAGCCCACAAGGTTGCCCAACAGGCCATGAAGATCTACCTGGAAACGATGGGCTGTCAGATGAACCGGCTGGACAGCGAGCTGGCTGGCTCGGCGCCCTGCTGCGCAGCCGGGCACGAGATGGTCGACGACGCCCGCACCGCCGACGTGCTGCTGTACAACACCTGCTCGGTCCGCCAGCACGCCGAGGACAAGGTCGCACTCGCGGCTGGGTGCCGACCTCCACCGCAAGGCGGATTCCAAGGGCAAAGCAAGAAAAAGATCCTGGTCGGCGTGCTGGGCTGCATGGCCCAGCGATGCGGGGAGGAGCTGCTGTCCCGCTACCTGGTCTGGACGTCGCTTGCCGGCCCGGGCCAACTAGTCAACGTCCCCGCCATGATCGCCCAGGCCGCCGCCGGCAGGCCGGCCAGGCGCTGGATACTTGGAACGACCACCCTGGCACGGCCGATGGCCATGCCGGGCCGGCGAACGCACGCGACGGCTTCGACGCGACTGGACCTGGCCCGCGACATCACCTTGCACGCCCGCAGGCCGCCCAGGCCTTCGTCCGCATCACGCGCGGCTGCGACAAGTTCTGCAGCGTACTGCGTCGTGCCGTTCGTCCGCGGGCCGGAGCGCAGCCGCCGGCCGGAGCGCATCGCTGGAGGAGGTCCGCCGCCTGGTCGAGGCCGGCCGGAGCCAGATCACGCTGCTGGGCCAGACGGTCAACAGCTACCGCTGGAGCGACGGCGGGCCGAACGGTGCGCTTCAGCGACCTGCTGGCGGCCGCTCGTCGCCGTACCGGGCCTGCGGCGGCTGCGGTTCGTCACCAGCCACCCGCTGGACTTCGGCGACGACATGCTGGAGGCGATGCGCGACCTGCCCAACGTCTGCCCGTACATCCACCTGCCCGCCCAGAGCGGCTGCGACGCGGTGCTGCAAGCGGATGAACCGCCGCTACACCCGCAGCCAGTACGACGAGCTGATCGACCGCTGCCGCGGCCATCGTGCCGGGCGTGGTGCTGGCCGGCGACTTCATCGTGGGCTTTCCCGGCGAGACGGAGCCGACCACGCCGCCTCGGCCGACTTGATCCGCCGCAGCGGCTATAAGAACTGCTTCATCTTCAAGTATTCTCCCCGGCCCGGGACTGACGCGCCGACAAGCTCCCCGACGACGTGCCGCGAAACGTCAAGCGCCGGCGGAACAACGAGCTGCTGGCCGTGCAGGAGGAGGTGGGCCTGGCGCACCACACCGCGCTACGTCGGCCGGACGATGGAGGTCCTGGTGGAAGGCCCGTCGCGCGCGCGGCCAAGCAGACCTCGCCCACCGGCCCCAGCCACGCAACTGGTCGGCCGGACCCCCGGCGACCACATCGTCGTCTTTGATGGCCCAACAGACCTGGCCGGCCAGTACGTCAACGTCCGCATCACGGGCGCCACCAGCCTAACATTGATTGGAGAAAGGGCCTCAGTCCGATAGCCTCAGGCCCGGAGAGGCACATGATCAGTCCTGCGGTAGCGGCGGCACTCGACGAACTGGAGACGTTTCAGAAGAGCCGCTCGGATTCGTACAACATCCCGCGACAGGAAGGCATGATCCTGCATGCCCTCGTGGTGGCCGCCGGCTGTCGGTACCTCGTGGAAGTGGGAACGAGTTACGGGTTCAGCGGCTTGTTCCTGGCTTCGGCCGCCAGGGATAACGGCGGCCTCCTGCACACCTTCGACCGGGACGCCCGCAAACACGAGCATGCCGCCAGGAATTTCCAGCGCGCCGGGCTGAGCGACGTGGTGAAGCTTTACACCGGCGAGGCCCTGGTCGAACTGTCGCGGCTGCGCGAGGGAATCGATTTCGCCTTCATCGACGCCACCAAGAGCGAGACGTTCGCCTACTGGAAACTCCTGGAAACGCGATTCGCGCGGCGCTGCGTCGTGGCCGTGGACAACACCCACACGCATCGCAAGGAGCTTGCACCGTTCGTGGAGATGCTTCGCGGTCGGGGCGACTTCACCTGCTGTGACGTGCCGGTGGGCAACGGCTTAGAGTTGGCTGTCCGGGCGGGTTGAATCACGATCTCGATTAGGACAGCCGCAGCCACTGTCCCAGCGGGTCGGCGGGGTGGAAGCGGGCGAAGATCAGCCAGGCGATGTTGAGACCCGTCACGAAGTCGTAGGGGATCGTCATCCGCGGCCAGCGCCACAGGCGAACTTTCAGCCACGCGTTGCCCTGGCGGGGATCGACGATGGGGTTTTTGCCCTCGATGACGTCCTTGGTGTGCCAGACCCGCCGAACCACCGTCAGGGCCGGCAGCAGCGCCTGCTGGACCACCAAGGCCGGGATGTTGTAGGCAAAGGTTGCGATGAGGATGGCCGCCGCACGCTCGCCGCGCTGCCAGTAGCCCACCGAGCAAGACCGGGCCAGGCCTTCCGAGCGGGCTCGCGTGTAAGAGATCATGAAACTGTTAAACATCGCCAGCACGGCCAACAGCACGAAGGTGACGTTGGCCGGCCGGGCGGCGGCGTAGTGCACCGCGATGGCGGCATAGACCACAAAGTCCCCGTACCGGTCCAGGGTGCTATCCAAAAAGGCCCCCAGTTCGGTGCTTTGTCGGCCCAGCCGCGCGACGGCGCCGTCGAGCATGTCGCAGGCAGCCGACAGGATCATCAGCGTCCCCGCCAGCAACAGGTAGGTGTTGGCCGGATCGGCCGGGTGAAGGCTCCAGCCGAATCGGTGACTCGCGCCCAAGGCGTAGCCCAGGCCGGCGGCGGTCGTCAGGACCATGCCGGCCAGCGTCAGCGTGTTGGGGCGGACGCCCAGACGGACGAGCGCGGCGGCCAGGTGGTCGCGGGCGGCAACGATGATCAGCCCTATGGCTCGTCCAATCATCGTAACCTCGGCCGACTTAGGGCCCCTTTTCTCCCTCCCCCTCTTCCATCCGTTGCACCAGGATATCCTTTGCCGCCAGCTCCGCCCAGCTTGTGCGCTGCACGGTCTTATCCTTGGGACTCACCCCGCCGCCGACACTCAGGCACTTCATGCCGGCGGACTCAAAGGTGCGCACGGCCAGGCGACTGCCGGCGACGCCAAGCTGGAGCTTGGGAAACACCTTTCGCAGCTCCCCCAGCGGACTGATGACTTTGTCCCTCTGCCAGCCGGTGGCCCGCCAGGACAGGATCGGCCCCTCGGGCAGGCCGGCGGCTTCCAAGGCCTTGCGGAGCTTGGGAAATTCACCGACGGGGCAGTCCGTCAGATAGAGCGGGTGGGCATAGCCGGCCAGTTTCTCCAAGGCCGCCTTGGCGTGTCCGGCGTCGCGGCCGCCGTGCGGCAAGGCGTCCAGATCGATGGCAACGGCGGGGCGGTCAGGCGCCCACACGAACGCGCGAAGCTCCCAGGCGGCCTCCTGCCCTTGTACGTCCTGGAGGGCGACGGTCAGGGGATACACACCGGCGGTGGAGGGGACCGGCACGGTGGCAGCGGCGTAACCTTTCTTATCCGTGCGGGCGGCCCGGGGGGGACCTTCGGCCACCTGGAAACGCAGCGGAGCGGCCTGGACCGCCGGAGTCATCAGCGGCAGCTCCTTTCGCTGGAGACGGACGACAATGGGGACTTGTCCGCCCGGGGGGGCAACAGAATCCGTAGCCGTCAGCACATACCCGCCACCGCAGCCGCCTAAAACGGCAACGCCGATCAGAACCATCCACATCGCCCGACAAGGCATGATTTCCTCACCTCCTGCGTATCCATTAGGCAACAGCGAAAAACATTTGTCAAACCTTCCCTGCGGTGCGAATGATTGAGGCAGACCCGCCATCCATCCGATGAATAGCTAGAATGGTCTGACGTAAAGGAACGGCACATGACCGACCACATGGAGTTTCTCGACGAGGACCCCTGGCGGGTCTTTCGCATCATGAGCGAGTTCGTGGAGGGCTTTGAAACCATGAGCCATGTGGGTTGGGCCGTCAGCATCTTTGGATCGGCCCGGTCGCCGCGGACGGATTTCTACTACGCCGAGGCCCGAAGGCTCGCCCAGATGTTGGCTAAAAAGGGCTTCGCCATCATCACGGGCGGTGGCCCGGGGATCATGGAGGCCGCCAACCGCGGTGCCCGCGACGTCGGCGGCTGCTCGGTGGGGTTGAACATCACGCTACCCGTGGAGCAGAAGGCCAACCCCTACGCCAACGTCCGCATGGACTTCCACTACTTCTTCGCCCGGCTGGTGATGTTCGTCAAGTACGCCTGCTCGTTCGTGTGCTTCCCGGGTGGGTACGGCACGCTGCACGAGTTCTTCAACTCCATGTCGCTGATCCAGACCGGCAAGGCCGAGCACTTCCCCGTCATCCTCATCGGCAGCGCCTACTGGAAGGGCCTGGTGGACTGGATGCAGAAGGAGATGCAAGACTGTCAGCCACCTCGGGCCGATCCGAGCGACTTGAAGCTATTCACCGTGACCGACGACCTGGAGGAGGCCGTGGCCATCATCGAAAGGACCCGCTCGACCCGCCAGGCGCAACTGGCCCGCCGGGCGGTGGCCCCCGCCGTCGGCCCGCGCGTCCAGACCGGCGAGGGCACGCTAATGGGCCAACTGTCCAGGGTCTACAACGGCGAGAACGGCAACGGCCAGGCGGCCGTTCCTCCAACCGGCAAGACTCCCCCCCGCCGCCCAAGACGCCCCCGCAAGCGCTAGCAGGCACCCCACAGCGGGCGAAGGGACTCGAACCCTCAACAACCAGCTTGGAAGGCTGGAGCTCTGGCCATTGAGCTACGCCCGCATGTGTCAGCGATTATACGCCCGCCCCGCAAGGCTGAAAAGCCCTATCCAACCGGATGCATCGGTTCCATACCTGCCTAACGGCAAATCAACCTCCCTGACCTATAAGACCGTTGCATGATGCCGTATACATTGACCAATGGGCCAAGGCGTGGTATCATAAATGTTTATTCAAACACCACAATGGAGGATTAGGACGGCCTGAGGGTAATTCATGCAGGGGGGGGTTCCCGTTCGCCGATACCTGTCTTAAGCCCTCCGTAGAGAGTCCTAGGCGGTTGAGATTTGCGGGCAAAGGGAAAAAAGAAACCTCTCGTGAAATCCCGGGGATTTTCTAGTTATTCTTTCGTCGCGTCCGTTGCGGTTTTGGTTTTGTCCCTGGGCGGGCTGGGTTATGGAGGAACCTCATACTGGGTGCATGATCCCAATTCGGCTGGGAACTGGCATGATCCCAACAACTGGGACCCCAATTTTCCGGGATCCATCGATACCGCCCTCATCGACAACGGGGGCACCGCAACCGTTTCCTCCAGCTACATCTGGGTGAAAGAACTTCGTACCGGTGACGAACTGGCAGGATCGGTTATCCAGTCCGCTGCGACCAACACGACGGATTACCTCTATCTGGGATACGGCCCCGGATCCAGAGGGACGTACAACCTTATCGGAGGGGCCCTTTATACCGGTGTGATACAGTATGTGGGTCTCAATGGGACTGGGATCTTTATCCAAACCGGAGGGACAAACACATTGGGGGAATTCCTTGCAGGGGACATAAGTTCAATCTGT
>CAVXDC010000019.1:0-19564 GCA_963760365.1 uncultured Phycisphaerae bacterium | reverse complement strand
AGGTCATCGAAGAACTCTCGGCCGTCCCCATGCAGCAGGTGGACGAGATTATCAAGGACATCGCCGAGGACTCCGTGGAGGTCGTGGATAGCAAGACCGAGGAAGTGGCCGACCTGGAGAAGATCGCCGGCGAGAGCCCGGTCATCCGCTACGCCAACTTCCTGATCTCCTCCGCCGTCCGCGAGGGCGCCAGCGACATCCACATCGAGCCGGGCGAGAACCGCCTCCGCGTCCGCTACCGCATTGACGGCATCCTGTATCGAGCAGCAGGCCCCGCCGCTCCAGCTGCACGCGGCCATCATCTCGCGGGTGAAGATCATGGCCAACCTGGACATCGCCGAGCGCCGGTTGCCCCAGGACGGCCGAATCCGCGTCACCGTCCAGGGCAGGGCGGTGGACCTGCGCGTCAGCATGCTGCCGACCAGACCACGGGGAAAAATGCGTCATTCGCATCCTGGACAACCGCTCGATCCTGGTGGGCCTGGAAAACCTGGGCATGAACGACGACGCGCTGGAGAGCGTTCCGCCAGCCAGGTCACCCAGCCGCACGGCATCATCCTGGTCACCGGGCCCACCGGCAGCGGCAAGAGCACCACCCTGTACTCCGCCCTGCGGGTGATGGACAGCCAGCGGCTGAACATCTCCACCGTCGAGGACCCGGTGGAATACGAGCTGGACACCGTCAACCAGGTCAAGGTGCACGATGACGATCGGGATGACGCTTCGCCGCGGCGCTGCGCAGCCTGCTGCGCCAGGACCCCGACATCATCATGGTGGGCGAAATCCGCGACGAGGAGACCGCCCGCATCGCGGTGCAGGCCTCGCTGACCGGCCACCTGGTGCTTTCGACGCTGCACACCAACGACGCCCCCTCCAGCATCACGCGGCTGATCAACATCGGCGTGGAGCCTTACCTGATCAGCGCCTCGGTGAACGCCGTGGTGGCCCAGCGCCTGGTGAGGAAGATTTGCCCGAACTGCAAGGCGCCGGTCAAGGTGATGCGCGAGTGCGACGCGGCCTACCTGCGGAAATTCCAGGCCGACATTGCCTCGGTGTACCAGGGCGCCGGCTGCGACAAGTGCCGCCAGACCGGATACAAGGGGCGAATCGGGATCTTTGAGATGCTGGAGCTCAACGACGTCCTGCGCGACCTGATTCCGTCCAACCCCCCGCTGACCGAGCTGCGCCGGGCCGCCCGCGAGAGCGGGATGAAGACGCTCCGCGAAGACGGCCTGGAAAAGGTGGCCGCGGGGCAGACGACCGTGGACGAGCTGATGCGCGCCACGGAAACCTAAAGGCAAAAAGGCAAAAAGACAAAGAAGGCAAAGGAACACCACGTGGAAATCCTTCAGGAACTACTGACGATGGGATTGAAGGCTGAGGCCAGCGATATCCATGTCGTACCCGGCCTGCCGCCGCTGTTTCGCATCAACACCGTGCTTCAACCGGCCCCCGGCTTGCCGGTGGTCACGCCGTCCCTGAGCGAACAGTTTGCCAGGGCCATGCTTGGACCCAAGCGGTTCGAGCGGCTGGAAGCCAACCGCGACATCGACTTCTCCACGCAGGTTCCCTCCCTGGGGCGCTTCCGCGTCAACGCTCACTACCAGCGCGACGCCGTCGCGATTGCCTTTCGAGCGATTCCTTCCCAGGTGCCGGCGCTGGACAGCCTGAACCTTCCGCCGGTTGTCGAGACGCTGGTGGACCTGCCCCGAGGGTTGGTGCTGGTGACCGGCCAGACCGGCAGCGGCAAGAGCACCACCCTGGCGGCCATGGTCGACACGATCAACCATCGCTATCCCGAGCACATCATCACGCTGGAAGACCCGGTGGAATACGAACTGCGGAGCGATAAGAGCGTCATCGAGCAGCGCGAACTTGGCAGCGACGTGCCCGATTTCGCCAGCGGCCTGAAGCACGCCCTCCGCCAGGACCCCGACATCATCCTGGTGGGCGAGATGCGCGACCTGGAGACCACCAGCGCCGCCATCACGGCCGCCGAGACCGGCCACCTGGTGCTGTCCACCCTGCACACCCAGAGCGCCTCCCAGACCGTCGAGCGCATCATCGACATCTACCAGGCCGAGCAGCAGAACCAGATTCGCGCCATGCTCTCCAATACCCTCCAGGCCGTCATCAGCATGGTGCTGTTCAAGCGGGAGGACATCCCGGGGATGATTCCCGCCTGTGAGGTGATGGTCTGTACGCCGGCCGTGCGGAACTGCATCCGCGAGAACCGCATCCACGAGATTCCCAACATCATCGAGACCAACCGCGCCGTGGGCATGTGCACGCTGGATGAGTCGATCAAGGCTTTGGTGCTCAACGGCAGGATCAGCCGGTTGCAGGCGCTGAGCCAAGCCGTCAGACCCGAAACGCTCAGCCGGGCGCTCAGCGCGTAGAGGAACTCGCCATGCCGATCTATAAATACGAACTTCGCGACACCGGCGGGGGGATCAGCACCGGCATGCTGGAGGCCTCCTCGTTGGCCGATGCGACTGGCCGGCTGCGCCAGGCCGGCGGATACCTGCTGAACGTCATCCCGCTGGCTGGCCCGGCCTCTGTCCTTCAGCGCCTGCGGGGATTGCGAGTGGAATTCGGCCCGGGGCTGCGGGACGTCCAGAGCTTCACCAACCAGTTGGCGGTGATGATCAAGGCCGGCATCAACATCCGCAACGCCATCGGCGGCATCGCCGAACAGGTGGAGAATCCCAAGTTCCGCCGGATCATCGAGCGGATCAAGCAGGACGTCGAAGCAGGGCAACCCTTCTCCGAGGCCCTGGCCCGCCATCCCAAGGTGTTCAGCCCGCTGTACGTGAACATGGTGCGCGCCTCGGAGCTGTCGGGCAGCTTCGGGCACATGCTGGATCGCATCTCCGGTTACCTGGGTCAGCAGGTGGAGACGCGCAACATGGTTCGCGGTGCGATGGTCTATCCGGCCATCATCGCCTTCATGGCCGTCGCCACCACGATCTTCCTGCTGACGTTCGTCCTGCCCCGCTTCAGCACCCTGTTTGCGGGCAAAGAGGCGCTGCTGCCCACACCCACCAAGATGCTCCTGGCCATCAGCGCCTTCCTGAGGCACTTCTGGTACCTGGTCATCGCGGGCGTAGCGGGGGTGGGGGTGGCGTTCTTCTATGCCATCCGCACGCCGGCGGGGCGGCAGCTTTGGGACCGCTTCAAGCTTCGCGTGCCTCTGTTCCGCCGGATGTTCCGCGCCCTGTACATCACGCGGGGCCTGCACACCATGGGCGAGCTGATCTGTGCCGGCGTGCCCATGCTGGAGACGCTGAAGATCACCGCCGACGTCTCGGGCAACGTGGTGTACGAGCGGTTGTGGGCGTCGGTATATTCCGCCGTCAAGCAGGGCGAAAAGATCGCCCAGCCGCTGACCAAGCAATCGGTGCTGCCACGCAACGTGGTGCAGATGATCTCGGCGGGCGAGGAATCGGGCCGGCTGGGCGAGGTGATGGAGGACGTGGCCGAGTACTACGCCGCCGAGCTGCGCAACACGATCAAGGCCATGGCCGCCATGATCGAGCCGCTCATGATCCTGATCATGGGTGTCATCGTGGGATTCATTGCCATGAGCATCATTCTGCCCATCTTCAAGATGTCCAGCCTCGTGAAGTAGAAGGGACCCCCAACGCCCTAGACTGCGTTGAAGGACCCCAAAGGAGAATGCTGAGGTGACCTGATGAAACGCACAATCTCTGGATGCGCCCGCGGCGGTTTCACGCTTACCGAGGTCGCGGTCGCAACAGTCCTCGTCGGCCTCGCCCTAACCGCTCTAATGGTCTCTCTGGCTGCCGGAAGCCGGACCAACCGCTCAGGCCAACAGCTCACCCAGGCCGTCTTCCTCGTTCAGGAAATCCGGGAGTGGACGTTGAAGCTTCCCTTCTCAGACCCCGATGCCAACGACGCGAACAATCCTCCCGGCCCTGACAGTTCGGACCCGCAAGTCTTCGTGGATGACCTGGACGACCTGATGAACGTAACCTATAGCCCTCCGCGCGACGGCCAAGGACAGGCGATCGCCTCCATGGTCGGCTGGTCGGAGACCCTCACGCTGACCTGGCGGAATCCCGACAACCTGACGTCCGTCGTGGCGGCCGGGAGCAGCGATATCATCTGGGTGACGGTCGATGTGTCTTATCAAAGCCAACCGGTGCTGTCCTCCGGATGGCTTGTCACTAGGAGGTAACAGTCATGTCTAAAGCAAACGCTTCTCATCGCCGGCACGAGGGGATCGCCTACCTTTTGGCCCTGGTGCTGCTGGCGGTTTTTGCCGCGGTGGCCTGCGCGATGTTGGACCAATGCGGGGGGAACATTGCCAAGGCCGACAACTTTCGCATGGTGACCGACGCTCGCTTTGCAGCGGAAAGCGGACTGTCTGTGGCCATGAGGCAGATGCGAGGCATCATGGTCGAGGGATCCGACCCCAACATGCTCAGCGTCGTTTACGCCACGCTGCGCGACCGCTTTGACGGAACCAACGGCCTGTTGGCCAATGCCGTGACGCTCGACTCAGGCAATCCGGCCCATCCGGTCGTGCGCGTTCCCAACATATCGCTGCCGAGCATCGGGGTGTTCAGCTTCACAGCCGACATGCCCGCTTCCAACGTCGTCAGGCTCACGGTGACCGGTGTCTCCGGCCGGGCCACCCGCAAACTGGGGGTCAACTACAAAGTCTGCGAGTCCACTCGCGTGCTGACCTACGCCGTGGCCAGCCGTCCGCGGATCATCGGCCGCGGCAACGTCCAGGTTGACGGCGACCTTTGCAGCACGTGGCGGCGAACCGCCGAGGCTCCCCCCCTCGACATCCGCCTGGGCAGCGACGCCCAGATTACCGGAGACATCAAGACCGTGCTCAGCCACGAGGAGTTCACTCAGGACCACTGCCAGGACTACATCACCCAGGACCTGCAAGGCAAGCTGGGTTACGACGAACCTTCGTTCGCGGAGTACACGACCGCCGACTTCAACACGTCAGTCTACAAGACGCGGGCCACCGGTTCCCTGCCAACGCCCACCTCTCGTAGCTACGAGTGGTTCCCGGAGACAAAACCCACAAAGAGATTCTACCGTAAGTTCTACGTAGGGGCCTCGACGACGAACCCCATGGTTCTGAACAACGTCTCTGTGCCGGCCAACAACAACGCCCACTTCAAGGCCTGCAAGTTCACCGGCTACACGTATATCGAGCAGCCCAACAACATCGTCTTCGAGAACTGCACGTTCGAGGGCCCGATCATCACCGGGGTACCGTCTGATTTCCAGTGGATCGACAACTCGCTGTACTTCAAAGGCGATACGGTGATGCGCAACGCGATCATGCCGGAGAGCACGATCCTGGCCCCCAACTTCAACGTCAATATCGGCGACTTTAGCAAACAGGGCGTCTCCAGCGACTCCAAAATCACCGGCATCATCGTCGGGGGCATCGTAGACGTCCGCGACAACGTGGTCATCGAAGGCACCATCCTGAGCATGGCCAACCTCGACAACATCACCGCCAGCATCATCAAGTACGGCACCAACCTGGGCTACTGGGAGGGCGACGCCGAGGAGGGAGGCGGGGTGCTTCCGACGACTACCTTCATCAAGATCACGCCGCAGCCCAGCAACCCGCTGCCGCTTGGAATGCAGAAGAAGTACACCCTCTCCGTGGACCCCGCGTCGTACGTGGAACTCAGCGGTTAGGGCTGTTGCCCCGGCACGCACGGGCACGGATGAGTCAAAGGAAACATTATGGCAAAACTGAATCGCAAGGGGCTGACCTCGATCCTGGCGTTGATTCTGCTGGTCGTGATGGCGGCCCTGGCCGTCGCCTATGCCACCGCCAGCAACGCCGGCCTTCAGCAAAGCCATAACCACGCCGGCATCCAGCGCAGACTGCTTCAGTCCGAGAGCGGGCTGGCCTATATGACGTACATCATGCGGGGCGTGACGGTTTCGGGGCCGGTGAGAGGACAGGCCATGCTGAACGCCTTGGCCGCGGCCCTTCAAACGCGGATGAACGGCACGGCCAACCTGCACGGGGCGCAGGTCACCATCAACGGCTCGACCATCTCTATCCCCTCCATCGCCACCGACGAGGGCAGCTTCAGCGCGACGGTCGCCCTGGCCGGCGACGCGGTGGTCCAGGTGACGGTCCATGGGTCCGATGGCTCGACCAGCCGGGCGGTGGCGTTGAAATTCGACGCCACCACCTCCCATAGCTCCATCTTCGACTATGGCATCGCTACCAAGAGCGCCGTCCAGATGACGGGAAACGCCTCCATCCGCGGAGCCAACGACCCGTCGGAGGCGAACATCCTGTCGGCCACCTACAGCACGCTCGAGACTTTTCGCCTGACGGGCAATTGCAACCAGGCCGGGGACATCTTCTCCTCCAACGATGACGCCTACGTCACCACCATCGGCAACGTTAAGATCGGCGGCGTCTCTGCCACCGACCCGAACGTCACCCAGCACATTCATATCGGCGTGGGGCAGACGGAGTTCCCCGAGGTTGATCCGACCGTCTTTGAGCCCTTCGCCACCACCCTCGTGGACTCCAGCACCTCCACCACCGGCAATAAGACATTCACCAACATCCGCATCCGGGCCAACACCAACCCGAACTTTACCGGCAACATTACGCTCAAGGGGGTGGTGTTCATCGAGAAGCCCAACAGGGTCACCTTCACTGGCAACCTGAACATCACGGGCGTGATCGTGACCCAGGATGCCGGGGACAACGTCTACACCGACAACACCATTCGTTTCACCGGCAACACGACGGTCCGCGGGGTGGAACAGCTTCCCGACACGCCGGAGTTCCAGCAGTTGCGGCAGATGCCCGGGGCGTTCCTGCTGGCGCCAGGGTTTGGCGTGTCGTTCACCGGCAATTTCGGTACGGTCAGCGGCTGCATGGCCGCCGATGCCTTCACGTGGACCGGCAACGCCGGCGGGACCGTCAACGGGCCGATCATTAACTACAGCGACTCGGTGTTTAGCTTGACCGGCAACTCCATTCTCACCATCAACCGGAACACCTATTCGCATACGCCGCCGGGCTTCAGTTCCCCCAGCCGGTTCACGCCCAACGCCAGCAGCTACCGGGAGTATTGACATGGTTTTTGGGACAAGGACAAGGACGAGGACAAAAGGTTTCAGCTTTGTGGAGGTGTTGATCGCCCTGACGCTGATGGCGGTGTTGATGACGTCCATTGCCGCCGTGGTACACGCCTCGTTGCAAAGCTACCGGGAGAACGAGCTCATCACGTCCATGACGCAGGCGGCGCGGTCGATCCTGACTCGGATGATGCGAGACGTGCCGCACGGCCGACGAAGTGGACTCGACCAGCACCTCCCTGACCATCCTCCCACCGGATGACGGCAGCGGCGTCACGCGGATCCGGTACGAGCTGACCAATGGCACGCTCTACTACCATCGCACCGTCGGCAGCACGACGACCAGCGAGGTGCTCCTGGCACCGGAAGACGAGGTGTCGGTGAGTTCCTTCACCGTCACTCGCCAGACGGGCATTAGGGACAGTCTGACCTATACCAAGAGCGTCACCGCCCAAATCACCCTCATCGCTCGGGGGAACAGGACGTTCGCCGTAACGGCCTCGGCCGATCCGCGGCGCAACCAGGATTACTGATCCGCTCGAGTTGTCTTTGGTAGAACGAGCACGCCGTCGGCGGGTCAGTCGGTTCCGCCGGTGGTGGGGGCTGTCGAGGGGGTCTGTCCGGTAGTCACGCTCAGCGTCCCATAGCCGGCATTGCCGAACAGGTCCGTGACCCGGATGGCGAGTCGGTGTGGGCCGGGCTTGAGGTCATCCAACCTGAAAGCGAAGTCCTCTTTTGCGGAATCGGCGATCCCGTCCTTGGGCAGCACGGCCACCCAGTCCTGCTGGCTGTCCACGGCGTAGTGGATGCCGGCCACGCGGCTGTCGGCATCGACGGCCGTGCCGGTCACAAAAACTTTCCCCGCGCTCACCTTGGCCGCCAAGGCGGTGACCAGCGGGGCGGTGTTGTTGACGATCAGCGGCGGTGAGACGCGATGACCCTCCAGGGCCGAGGAGGGCGGATTGGCGGGAGAGTCACTGGCCGTGATCCGCAGTTCGTAAACGCCGTCACCGACGGTGCGCGTGTCCCAGACGTAATTGGGCTGCTCCAGTTTGTCGGTCAATTTGACCCAGTCCTTCGCGCCGACCTGGCGGAAGGCGATGGCGTAAATCAGCGAGTCGTTGTTGGTGTCGGAGGCGGTAAAGTGGATCAGCCGATAGGCCTGCGGGCCTGTCTGCTCCTGCTGGCCTTCCCGGGGAGTGGTGCTGGGCTTAACCTCGATCGCAGAGACCACCGGCGGCAGGTTGCCCACCTGGTAGATGACTTCCACCTGCCGGACCATGGGGCTGGTCTTGCCGGCGGACCGCAGCGTCAGGCGGTACTGGAGGAACCTGCCGGCCGGGCTGGTGATGTCCAGAAAACCATCGCCCACCGTTTCTTCCGCTGACCAAGGGCTCCAGGTCTTGTCGTCCGCTTCGGCCACATTGCCGCTGCGTGTGGCGAAGGTGCTTTGACCGGAACGGCCGCCAAGGCGGACGCGGGCAGTGCCCCATTTGGTCCTCTGCTGGGCGTCCAGGGGCTTGGAGGTGTACGTGCCCTGAAGGGCGATCCCCGCCTTCAGGACGGCCACGGAGCCCTTGTTGGAGGTGCCAAAGACAATCCGACCGTCTTCGTCGGTGGCCAGCGCCGTAACCTGCTTGGCGTCGGTTCGGGCCAACTGGATGACCTCCTCTCCGTCAAGCGTCAGGGAGTACACGACGCCGCCGTTGCCCGTGCCGAGGATGAGCCGTCCCTGGACGTTCTTCATGGCCAGGATGGTGACGGGCTTGCGGAAGATCGTTCGCACCAGCCCATCGGGTTGGATGTGATAGACGGCGTTGCCTGTTCCTTCACCGGCCCCGCCCGCAGCAGATGGGCCGGCGAACTTGCCGGCCGGGGCTTCCGTCGTCTTGGGCGAGGGGGCTGGTTCGGCTGTGGAAACAGCGGGGGGGTCCGGCGGAGTTTCGGCGGCCTTATCGCGGACGGTGTCGGTCTGGGCCGTTTCGCCAGGTTCCGGAGCGTTTTTCTCATTGCCTTCGTTGCCTTCACCGCCTTGTTCCCCCTCTTGGTTTTCTTCCTCGCTCTGGGGCTGGGAGGTCGCCGCAGGTCCCGGAAGGACCGTTCGGCCTCCTTCGTGTTCGGAGGGAACTTGGCGTTCGGCGGCCTTGCCGGCCTCGGAGGTGGCGACGTACAGGTCGCCGGATTCCTCAGCGATCACACAGGAGATTTCCTTCTCTTCGGCGTCCAGGACGACGCGGCTGGCCTTGGTGGTCGGGTTGATCTCAACGACCAAGCCGTTCTCATCGGTGCCGGCGTAGAGTAGGCCGCTCTTGCTGCGGGCTAAACACAGGATGTTCTTAGCCGGCTTGCCGGTCTGGTAGATGAGCGTCGCCTCACTGTCACCCGTGAGGGCATAGACCGCGGCGCCGGGGCCAGTGGCGAGGTAGAGTGAGTCTTTGGGACCGGGCAGGACGGCCCAGATATACTTGACTGCCGGATCGCGCCATCGGAGGCTGACCTTGCCCGCCGTGTTGATGGCATATAGTCCCGCCTCCTCACCCCCCACGCCGGCTAGGAGCTCCTTGCCGGTCCAGCACAAGGCCGTCACGATCGTACCGGGCAGTTCAGCGAAGGGCTTTTTATCTTTATCGCGGCCTTGGACCTTATACACCTCTGCCTTGACGCCGGAGGCGGCATAGATGGTCTTGCCGTCAATGGCCAAGGCCGACACGGCCGGGGGGGCCTGGTCAGAGGGCATCAGGATGGCAATCTCGCGCGACAGGCTGATGCCGCCCCGCGAGCTGACGACGGTGGACTGGAACTGCCCTGGGGCGAAGTCCGCCTCGTCGCTGTGAATCCAACTGGCTGGGGTGACGGCCAAGGCAAAGCCGCTGAGGGCAAGCAGCATGGCGATGGTCCAGGACTTCATCGTCTTTCCTTTTTTTCCTTTACTGCTAGCGCGTGGGGATCTGTTTGGGTTCACGCTCCACCTCCAGCTCCGCCGTTGCCTGGCCGGACAGCACGTAGGAGGCCGGGACGGAGGTAACCTGCGACTGGGTGAAGGTTTGGGTGTCGCTTTCGGGGGCGGCCTGGGCCAGGATGCCCTTGCGGCTTTCCGGCAAGTCAGCCAGCTCCTTGTTGCCGATGGCCAGGTACCGGCCAACCAGCGGCAGACGCAGGTACAGGCGGTCACCTTGGGATTCTCCGACTCGTCGGAGGGCTCCGAGCAACTCCTGGACCGTTTGGGGGTCGAATCGCTGCGGCATCTCGCTCATCAGGTGCTGGGTGTCCTGGAGGGCGTCGCAAGCCGTCAAGGTGTAGCTGCCGTCAGGCAGGTCGGGGGGAAGCGAAACGCAAACGGGGATCGTCTGGCGGTCCTTGCGGAACGGCTTGATTGTGACCTGTCCCGTGACCTGCTCGCCAGGCCGATACACCCGGCCGTCCAGCTTCAGGTCCAGGATATCGGCGCTGGTGTCGTTGGGCTCCACGGAAATCCGCACGTCGATGGCCTGGACGGTGGCCGGTGGTCCCAGGGGGTTGTTCAACATGGCCACCAGCGGGCGCATCAGGTCTGCCATGGCCCGGTTCGTGCCGTTGCCGCTCTCGATGTTGACGGCGTGGTAGTGTCCCAGCGCTCCGAAGTCGATGTCCACGCTGTGGCGGACGGTGTGCTGTTCGGGCAGCTCTCGCCAGCTATAGGTGGATTCAGCCGCGACGATGTAGGCCAGCAGCGGTGTGAGGAGGCGATGTCGCGCGATGCCGTAGCGGAAGCGCTGCGGGGGTTCCTTGCCACCCCGGTCGAGCCAGACCGTCACCGGGATCATGATGGCCGGCCGGCCGATCACGACCGAGACGCCCACGTTCTCATCGCGGACCAGCGTGCCGGTGATGCCGGAGGCCGATCCCAGCTTGAAGCTGCGCAGCAGGCTGGGGACGACCGTGTGCACGTAGGCCGGGCCGACAGGGAACTCCGCCTCGCCCTCGGCAAAAAGCCCATGGCCAAGGGCGAGTAGGTGATCCCCGGTCACGTCGGTCACCGTGCCCACGCCGGAGAGATCAATGTCGCCCGTGATCAGGCTGATCGATATCGCCGAGCCGGGGACGAAGGCGGTATCCGTGGGTGGTGCTGCCGCGATCCCCCCGGCTTGCACCGGGAGCAATCCTGCCTTGCGCAAAGGTTGCTCGACTTGCCTGAGCGTGCGTTCGCTCAGGCCGCTGACCATCAGCGGCGTGGCCAGGGGCACCAGCTCCCTGTCGGTGGGGTTGGGCGACCGCAGTCCCCGTCCGCCGAAGCGCCCCAGCACGGACAGCCAGTCCGTCCGGCGCGGGTCCAGCACCGCAACCAGGAGTTGGCGGTCGCCACCGGCGTGGCGCATCGCTTCACCTTCGGCCGGTTGGGTGGCGGCCGGGTGCTGCGTGGTGAGCATCTGCGTGGTGAGCATCTGCGTGATGGGCTGAATGCCGCAGATGGGCTCCTTGGTGGCGAAGAACGCAAAGGCCACGGCCCCGATGAGCTTGTCCTTGCCGTCGCGATCATCGCGGACGTAGACCGGTGAGCCGCTCATGCCCGCAGAGACGCCCAGGTGCTCCATCTCCGCCCCCGTCAACCGGGCTAAGATCACGTCCTGGTGGGCGGTCCAGCGGGTCATCACGGAGATCACCTCCACGTCGAACCGCGTTGGCTGCGTGCCCGACAGCACCGTCAGGCCGTAGCCTTTCATGCCGGACTTCAACCGGCTGTGATGGAGGTAGCGGTCGGACTTTTCCACCAGCGCGGTCGCGGCGGCCAGGGCGGGGTCGGATTCGGCATCTGACTGAGGCTGGCTCGCAGGCGCCGTGGCGGCCGGGGGGCTACCGGGCACTGCGCCGAGCCCTGCCGACGGCCAGGCCATCGCCATGGCTGCTAGAATCATCATGCACATCACGAAACGAGCCAAAATTGCCTCCTGCCATCGCTCAGAAGCCGTCATGCTAGGGACAGGCTCCGCCCGCCACAAGAGAAAAGCTCACCGCCTTCCACCCACCGGCGGCGGTGCAAGACTTGACAGCCAGGCGCCTCCCGCGTACACATAATAACCCCACGCTTTCGCTCATGGACGCCAACGGACTGCTGGTTTCGATGCCGAGGACTTGAGATTTGGTCCAGGCAAGACGCCGACTGCATTCATTCGTCATGCTCCGTGGGTGGGTTGAGGAGAGCATCACATGATCGAGGTTCGTGAGTTGACGAAGTGGTACGGCCCCATCTGCGCGGTGGACCATATCTCGTTTGATGTGGAGCGGGGGATGGTCGTGGGGCTGCTTGGACCCAACGGGGCGGGCAAGAGCACCACGATGAAGATCCTTACTTGCTACCTGCCCGCCAGCTCCGGCTCGGCCACGGTGGCCGGGCACGACGTGTTGAGCGATTCGATGGCCGTGCGGCGGTGCACGGGCTATATGCCGGAGTCGGTGCCGCTGTACCCGGAGATGCGCGTGCGGGAGCTGCTGATGTTCCGCGCGGCCTTGCGGGACCTCCCGCGGCGGCAGCGGCGAGCGGCCATCGACCGTGTGGCCGAGCGGTGCTGGTTGAACCATCCGGAGGATGTGATGCGAAGGCGGGTGGGGGAGCTTTCCAGGGGTTACAAGCAGCGGGTGGGGCTGGCGGAGGTACTGCTGCACAACCCGCCGGTGCTGGTGCTGGATGAGCCTACCCTCGGTCTGGACCCGGCCCAGATCCGCGCGATGCGGGAGTTGATCCGCTCGCTCCAGCAGGAGCACACGGTGATCCTCTCCAGCCACATCCTGGCCGAGGTGGAACAAACCTGCAACCACCTGATCATCATCGCCGGTGGTCGGATTGCCGCGACGGGATCGCCGGAGGAATTGCGGCAACGGGTGGTCGGCCCGTCGCGGATCATGGTCGAGCTGCGCGGCGGGGAGCCCGCGACGATGGTCGCCCTGATCAAGGCCCTTCCCCAGGCCCGTGAGGTGGCCGTGGCGGAGGACGGAGACTGGACACACCTATCTATTCAAGGCGAGGCCACCGCCGATCTTCGCCCGGAGGTGTTCAAGCTGGCTGCCGAGAAAGGCTGGCAGCTCCGCGAATTGCGGAGGGAGGTCGGCTCGCTGGAGGACTTCTTCGTACAGATTACCTATGAGCAGAACGTCCGCAGCCCAGGCCGGCTGGCTGGCTCGGCCTGAAGATTGAGGAGATAGACCGTCATCATGAAAAAGGCCTTGGTGCTTGCGCGGCGGGAGCTGGCCGGGTGCTTCTTCTCACCCCTGGCCTACGTGGTGGGGGCCCTTTTTCTGCTGACCAGCGGGCTGTGGTTTTTCTACCGCATCTTCATCCCCGGCAACGAGGCGTCGCTGCGGCCGCTGTTTGAGGCGATGGCCTACATCATGGTCTTTGCCGCGCCGCTGCTGACCATGCGGCTATTGAGCGACGAGTACCGCAGCGGCACGATCGAGACGCTGATGACTTCCCCGGTCAGCGACACGGCCGTCGTGCTGGGCAAGTTCCTGGGGGTGATGGCGTTTTACCTGATCTTGCTGGCCGCCACGGGCGCGTACCTGGCCCTGATGGCCGTGTACGGCCAGCCGGACGCGGGCGTGGCGGCCATGGGGTACCTGGGCATGGTGCTGCTGGGCTCGACGTTCATCGCAGTGGGGCTGTTCGCCTCGGCCCTGACGGCGCATCAGCTCATCGCGGCCATCGTGGGCACGGCGATCCTGGCCGCCGGGGCGATCATGATGCCGTGGGTGGTCGCCCAGGGCGCCGAGCCGTGGAACTACCTGGCGGCCAGGCTCAATGCCATGACGTACTTCAGCGATTTCTCCCGCGGCGTGCTGGACAGTCGCGGGGTGGTTTACTTCCTGTCGGTGACCGCGCTGTTTTTGTTTTTCAGCATCAAGGCCTTAGAGTCCAGGAGATGGCGATGACCCCCAACGGTGACCCGGAGCGGGTTCTGAATCGCTCAGCAGCCAGGCTGGCGGGCGCTGTCTGCGCGTTCCTGGCGCTTCTGGGTGCGGCGGCGCTGATGGTGCTCGTGATTGCCTGGCGCGGCAAGGACGTGCAGCTTCTGGCTTACCTGAGCGGGTGGGTGGTCCTCCTGGCCCTCATGGCCGTCGCGGCCGTGCAGCTCAGTCGCGGAAACGCCTCCGCCCAGAGGCTGCTGCTGGTCTTCTGGCTGCTGGTAGCGGTGGCGGCGGGATTGGCTGCCTTGGCCGGTCAGCTTTGGGGGGGAGGTGGTGGACGCTGCCCGTGCCGCTGTGGGCAATGGCGGGGGCGGTGTTGGGGGGGGCTGTGGTGGCCGTGGCGCTGGTGGTGAGGGCTTCGGTGGACCGCTCGCCGCTGCGATATGCCTCCTACGTGACCGTCTCGATCGCTGCGGCTTTGGCGCTGGTCATCGTGGTCAATCTCATTGCGCAGGACAGCGCTTTGTATTGGCACCGCGACATGCAGCAGTTGGGCCGCTACGGGCTGAGCGGGCGGACGCGAAGGATCCTGGCCACGGTCCAGTCTCCCGTGCGCCTGACGTGCGTGTATACCTCCACCGACGAGCAGACCCGCGGCGCCGACTTCCGCCCGGCGGTGCTGGAGCTGCTGGACGACATGCGCGAGCGGAACCTCCACATCGAGGTGGCCAACGCCGCCAGCGAATCGGCCAAGGCCCGGATCATCGCCCGGCTTCGCGGCCAGCTCGGCGGCAAGGCCGAGAAGCACATCCAGTTCCTGACCGATTTCACCCAGCGCAGCCAGGAGATGGCCAAGTCCCTGGCCGAAGAGCAGGTCCGCTGGGGTCAACTGGGGGACGAGGCCTACCTGAGCATGTGGGCGATGACGGCCCAGGCCCCCCAAGTCCTTGCCAAGGGCGCCCAGGAAGTGGACCGCCTTCGTGCCAAGGTTTCGGGGGAGCTGAGCGGCACGGGCCTGCCCGACTACGCCGGCCTGGTGGGGGAGGTCACCAAGACGCTTTCGGAGTTCCAGCAGGAGCTCCAGGCCGAGGCCGGGGTTTTAGCTGGCATTGCCAAGATCCCCCAGGCCGCTTCAGCCCATCGCCAAGACGCCATCGGCAAGCTCGACGCCCTCCAGAAAACTGTGGCGGAACTGAGCAAGGTCCTGGCTGCTGGAAAGGCCGAGGAGGCCTCCCAGGCCCTTCTGGATCGTTCGGCTGCCCTCGCCCGCGACGCCGCCGCCAAGGCCTTGGAGGCTGCCAAGGCGTTGCAGAACGTCGGCGGGGCCGATAACGCCCGCCTGGTGTCCGCCAGCCGTTATTACCAGCTCGCGATTCCCAGCGGCATCTTCGAGGTTCGCTCAGACTTAGGCAGGTTCCTGGAGCAGTACGTCGCCGGCAGCCTGCAAACCATGGCCGAGACCGTCGAGGCCGTCCGCAAGGTCGCCAAGCCCGAATACTACGGTCAAAGCATCGGCAGACTCCAAACGGAGGCGGCTGAGCTGTCGCAGGTTGTCGAGCAGGTGACTAAGGCAGGCCGGACGGCCTTGGACAAGCTCACCGAGGTCGATGGGCCCTCCCGGCAAGTGCTCAAAGTCGCCCAGGCCGGCGAGACGTTCAAGGACTTGCTGGAAGTGATGGCCTCGCTGCTGGAGCAAGGCCGGAAGCTTTCGGAACTTCCCAGCGACACCCTGGCCACGGACATCGTGGGCGACAACATCGTGATTATTGAAGCGGGCGGCAAGACGGCGGTGGTGCCGTTCGACGAAGTCTGGCCGATGAAGGGACGGCGATCGAGCGGGGAAGAGCCCGCCACTCAGGGTGAACAAAGGATCTTTAACGGCGATTCCGCCGTCACCTCGCGGATCCTGGCGATGACCAGCGAGCCGTTCGCCACGGTGGTGCTGACATATTTTGGTGGACCGCCTGAGTTGATGCGGATGATGCCATCGGAGATCGCCCCTGCGGACCTGTCGGTGCTGCGGAAGCGCTGGAGGAGGCCAATTTTGAGGTCAAGGAGTGGGACCTGTCACAAGTTCGTCCCGACGAGACTACCGGCAGGCCGCAGGTGCTGTTGGTCTTGCCGCCCCCACCGGCCTTGCCGGGAGCGATGGGCGCGCAGGGGGGTTTTGGTCCCGAGCACGTCGCCAAGGTCGCCGCCGCTATCGACGCCGGCACACCGGCCATCTTCCTAGTCCAGTTCCTCTGGCCGCGGCAGATGGCCTACATGCCCCCCCTCTCCCCGACCTACGGATTTGCCGACTATCTGCGGCGGACTTGGGGCATCGACGTCAAGACCGATTTCCTGGTTATCCCCGCCTTGGCGGACGAGACCCAGCCGGGACTGTTCAGGATCGCTCCCGCGCGGTTCAACTACATCCCGCTGAACACCTTCACCTCGCATCCGATCGGAAAGCCCCTTCAGGCCCAGCGCGTGCTGTGGTCGGCCTTGGCGCCTATCCTGGCGACCGATCCCGCGCCGGCGGGCGTCCACATCACGCCGGTGCTCCAGGTGCCCGCCTCTTGGCAGTCCACCTGGGCCACGAGACGCCTGGAGGACCTTCAGGTGCAGCTGGAGAGCCAGGGGGCCTACGTCCGGCCGGACTACCAGGCCGGGGACATCGCTCCACCGTTCGCCGTGGCTGTGGCGGCCACGCGAAGCGGCGTCGCTCGCCCCGCCGCGGCCACGACCACCGCGACGACGGCTTCCATGCCGCAGTCATCTCCTGTGGCGGCCCCGGCGCGGATCGTCGCGATGGCGCTGGGCGGGGGGCTGGTGGATGGTTACCTCGATCGGCGCGTCGGGCAGCTTGACGCCCGTAACACGCTGGTCCTGGCCGACCCGCCGCGGTCCAACGCCGATGTGGTGATCAACAGCGTTTATTGGCTCACCGGGCGGGAGGCGCTGATCTCCGCCGGCCCGGCCCAGGTCAAGCCCGTGGCCATGATCCCCACGGCCACCATGAACCTGTTGCGGGCCATCTACCTCATCGGCCTGCCGCTGGGCGTGGTTCTGGCTGGAGCGGCCGTCCTGCTGGCCAGGCGACGCTGAGTTAGAGGACAGCGGACCTTTTTGGTTCTTGTTTTATTTTGGGAGCAAGCATCCCATGAAGCCTAAAACGATGATCGTATTGGTCCTGGCCGTGGCGGTGGGTGTGATCTTTATTGTGCTGCGGCACGGCGGCCCCGGCGAAAAGGTCGGCCGACCGCCCCGAGTGGCGACCTACGAAGGGTTCTTCAAGCCAGCTCCTCTGGGCGTCAAAGAGCTGACCATCACTTCAGCCGACGGACACCGGTTGGTCTTTGCCAAGGCCGACGGCGCCTGGCAGATGCTCGAACCGGTTCACGCCAGGGCCGACGGCTTCAAGGTCAACGAGATTGCCGATGCGCTGCTGTCTCCGTCGGTTACCCTCGTCGAAGGCGAGGACGCCGCGGATGAAATCACCGGCCTGGACAAGCCCCACTGGACCCTCACGCTGACGGACGAGCAGGACCGCACCTACAGCCTGGCGGTCGGCCAGGCGGCACCGATGAGCGGCGGGGCGAGGACTTACGTTCGGGACCAGGCCGGTAAGCAGGTGTTCGTGGCGGCCTTTGATTTTTCGACCAGGCTCTCCAGGCCCGCAAGCGAATACCGCGACAAGGCCTTGTGGGACATCCACCAGGCGGACATCCGGCGCATCACGATTGCCGGGCGCGACAGCTACGAGCTGATTCGCACGGGACAAGGCTGGGAGATCGCCGCCCGTCAGTTCCGCGCCGCCGCCGCCGGCGAGAAGGTGCGGTTGCTGCTGGATAAATTGGTTTACCTGACCGTCAGCGACTTCGTGGCCGAACCGCTGGCGGACCCAGTCATCTACGGATTGGATAAACCGCGTTTGACCGTCCGGATGGAACTGGCTGAAAAAATCTCACCAGCCAGCGGACCGACGACGGCCTCGCATCCTTCGACCCAGCCGGCGACCGCGCAGGCGGCTAGGGTCTACGAGCTGGCCTTGGGCGCCACGACGGGGAACGTGGTTTATGCCAAGCTGGCCGACTCCCCGACAGTGTTTCAGCTTACCTCCTCGCTGATGGAAGAGCTCCAGCCCCGGCTGGCGGACATCCGCAACCGCCGCGTGCTTCGCCTCGGTGAGCAGGCCGTGGTCGGCGTGGACATCGAGCGGCCGGAAGGCAAGATCGTGCTCGTCGAGAAGGATGGCCTTTGGCGGATGGAGCTTCCCTTCGCTGGCCCGGCCGAGGAGGCGACGGTGCAACAATTGTTGGAACGTCTGAACGCCCTCAAGGCGGAGAGTTTCAACGACGAGCCTGCCCCGCCGGCCGCCTATGGGCTGGAAAAACCTCAAAGCACGATCACGTTGCACTTGGCTGACGGCGACCGTGCCATGCGCCTGTTGATTGGCGGCCGGAGTTCCTCCTCCCAGATGACCTTCGTCCGCTCGGCGGAGGAAACGTCTGTCGCCGTCGTGCGCACGGAGGAGGTGGAGGCGTTGCTACAAGACCCGGCGGTCTATTGGGATACGACGCTTTTTAAGATTTCCGCGGACGTAGAAGCCGTCGCCATGGAAGTGGATAACCAGGAGGAGCGTATTGCCCTGGCTCTGGACACAAAGTCCGGCCTCTGGGTGCTGACCAAGCCGGGTTCCGCACCGGTGGACGCGGCCGCGGCTAATGATCTCATCACAGCCTTACGCAACCTGTCGGCCCGAAAGATTGTTTCCCTTGCACGAACCGTGCCCGATAGATACGCCAAGGCCAAAGGCAAGATCACGGTCAAGCTGACGACCGCCACGGTGCCGCCGACAACAAGCAAATCGAATACCTCGACGGCCTCCGTCGCTTCCGCGCCCGTGCCCCAGGCGAAAACGAAGTCCTATACGCTCCACGCCGTCAAGCTGGAGGGCGTTGTCTATGCGTGGCTGGATGGGGCAGCCGTCGCGGCGGTAGGGGAGATGGACCAGACGTTCCTGGACAAGCTCACGGCCGAGTTCCGCAACCGGGACGTCGGCCTGCCGACCGGCAGTCAGGTGGAGGGTATCAGGATCGCCCTCGACAAGGCCACTCTGGTTCTTCATCGCCGCACCGGCCAGTGGCGGTGCGAGTCCGATCCGTACGTGGGCATCTCGGACGTGAAGGTGGACGCCTTTCTCAAGAATGTCCGGCTGCTGAAGGCCCAACGGTTTGTGGCGCACCGTGGAGAGAGAGGGAAAGGAGAAAAAAGGTTCGGCCTGGACAAGCCGCACCTGGTCGTGGAAGTCACACCGGCCTCAGGGGCGGTCTACAAGCTGATGGTGTCCGCCATAGGCCCGGAAGGTTTTGCCGATCGCTATGCCTCATGCACGGCGGCTGAGGGTGCGTTCCTGCTGTCCAGCCAGGCCGTCGCAGGTCTGTCCAAGACGTTGAAGGATTTTTCTGATTAATGACCAAGGTTTTTCCCCATCGGTTGGCGGGGCAGGAGGGAAATCTCATTTGGCAGCCGGCCGATGGAGGTTAAGATGAGAAACTTCCTCAAGGCTGGAGACGGCCATGGC
>CAVXDC010000018.1:0-6175 GCA_963760365.1 uncultured Phycisphaerae bacterium | reverse complement strand
GCGATCGCAACAACCGCGACGCCCTGGGGAACCTGCCGGAGATTCGCAAGCTCATCCTGGACGGCCAAATCGCCCGCGCGGAGGCGTTGGCCTTGGCGGCCTTGTCGGGCGTGCCGGAGAACCAGCGGCACTACGAACCGTTTGCCGACCTGCACATCTTCACCGGCCATGCCCACGATGCCGTCGAAGATTACTGTCGCGAACTGGACCTCTCGACGGCTGTGATCACAACGCGCTATCGCTTCGGTGAGGCAACTTATACGCGACGGTACTTCGCCTCAGCTGCCGACCAGGTAATCGTCGTGCACTTCTCGGCCGATAGGCCGGGGATGATTAACGCCCGCGCGAAGCTCCGCCGCTTGGGCGCCGCGGGGGGCAAGGTGCAAAACTACAGTCACTACCTGGACACGGTGGAGCGCAGCGGCAGCGGTGTGGTCTTCCGCGGGGGGAGCGGCGGGCCGGACAGTCCCGGCGTGGCATTCTGGGGCGGCCTGCGCGTGGCGGCGGAGGGGGGAACCGTGCGGATGCTCGGTGAGACGGCCGTCGTCGAAAACGCCGACGCTGTCATGTTCCTGGTGGCCTGCGCGACGAGCTTCTACCACGCCCAGCCGCGCGAAATTCTGGAGAAGCAACTTACCGCCGCCGCCCGCAAGGGTTTTCGGAATTTGCTGGCCGACCACGTGGCCGACCACAAACGGCTGTACGACCGGGTGTCGATCGACCTGGGGGGCCAGAACGCCTCTGACATCCCCACCGACCAGCGGTTAAAGAACCTGGCGGAAGGGCACGAGGATCTTGGCCTGGTCGCGTTGTACTTTCACTTTGGCCGGTATCTACTGATGGCCTCCAGCCGGCCGGGGACGCTGCCGGCCAACCTCCAGGGAATCTGGAACGACAAGTGGCTGCCCTCCTGGGACAGCAAGTTCACGATCAACATTAACCTCCAGATGAACTATTGGCCGGCGGAGGTGTGCAACCTCGCCGAGCTGCACCAGCCGCTGTTTGACCTCCTGGAGCGGATGCGCCCAACGGGCGGCGGACGGCGGCGGTGATGTACGGTGCCAAGGGATTCTGCGCGCACCACAACACCGACCTTTGGGCCGACACGGCCCCGCAAGGCCTGAGCCTCTCCTCGACCTATTGGCCCTTGGGGGCCGCCTGGTTGTGCACGCACCTGTGGGAGCATTACGCCTTCAGCCTGGACCGCGTTTTCCTCACCCAGGCCTATCCGACGATGAAGGAAGCCTGCCAGTTCCTGCTGGACTTTTTGATCGAGGATCGCCAAGGCCGGTTAGTCACCTGTCCATCGCTGTCGCCGGAGAATACCTATCTCCTGCCGGACGGCTCCAAGGCCAGGCTGTGCGCCGGGCCGAGCATGGATTCCCAGATCGCCGACGCGCTGCTGGGCTGGACCATCCAAGCGGCTGAGATGCTGGGCATCGACGAGGAGTTCCGCGCCGCCGCCCAGGCCACCCGGCGGCGCCTGCCGCCCCCGGCCATCGGCAGGCACGGGCAGCTCCAGGAATGGGCCGAGGACTACGACGAGGCCGAACCGGGCCACCGCCACGTCTCTGGCCTTTGGGCCTTGCACCCCGGCTGGGTCGTCTGCCCGCGGCGGACGCCGGACTTGGCCCGGGCCGCCCGGGTGACGCTGGAGCGGCGGCTGGCCCAGGGCGGCGGGCACACCGGCTGGAGCCGGGCATGGATCATCAACCTCTGGGCGCGATTGGGGGACGGTGAGCAGGCCTGGACGAACGTACAGGCGTTGCTGGCCACCAGCACGCTGCCCAATCTGCTGGACAACCACCCGCCCTTCCAGATCGACGGAAACTTCGGTGGCACGGCCGGGATCGCCGAGATGCTGCTCCAAAGTCATCAAGGCGAAATCCACCTGCTGCCGGCGCTGCCGAAGGCCTGGTTGACTGGCTGCGTTAAGGGCCTGCGGGCTCGTGGCGGCTACGAGGTGGATATTGCCTGGCAGCAGGGCCGATTGAGCTGCGCGGCTATCCGGCCTTCGCGCAGCGGACCCTGCCGTGTCCGGGCGGCCGGGGCGGTCACGGTGAAGTCGGCTAAGAAGCAGCCGGTGCGGTGCGTGCAGGTGGAGCAGGGCGTGACGGAGTTCCAGGCTTCAGAAGGGGAGAGCTACGAGATCCGCCTTGGGGGATAGGCTTGTGAAAAAAACCTGGTTGTCGGGGGACATACCAGGGGTCGATCGGAGCAGCCTACCGCGACCTTCGCCGCAACAAGGTCACGGCGCCTAGACTCAGGACTGTCAAGGTCGCCGGCTCGGGTACCGGGTACCAGCCGTCCGTCCCGGCCATCCAGTTGGCTCGGCTGAAGGCCTCGACTTCCGCGGGGGTAAGCTGGTGCGACCAGACCGCCCGGCCGTTGGGGTCCCCGCCCGGACCGGTGCTGTTGAACTCGGCGTAAAAGGCGGTGGAGGTGTTCGCGTCGTAAGTGTCGTTCCAGTGGGTCCAGCCGACCGGCTTGATGTGGGCATCCATCCAGCAACTGTCGTAGATCACGGTGGCATACGCCCGCCACGGCCGGCCGAGGTCGGAGCCGTTGTTGCCCGCCCCGGCATCTCGGGTCAACTGGCAGTTGTGGAACACGTAGCCGCTGTAGAGATTGGGGTCGTCCTTGGATTGAGCGGTCACGTGGCTGTTCTCCTTGCTCTTGACCTGGCAATTCTCAAAATAGGCCCGGCCGTTTCCGAAGATGAAGTCCACGTCACCCTCAATATAGCAGTTCTCGTAATACTGTCGTCCGAGGGTGCTCCCGCGGTTGGCGTAGAGGGTGTCCTGCCAACCCAGGAAGCGGCATTGGTAGAAGACCAGCCGATCGGACTCGGTTTTGATGGCCACGGCCTGGGCCACGTTGTTGGGGGTGGAATTGGCGAACGTGATGTTCTCGGCGATGAAGTCGTGGGCTTTGATGAACGTGCTGCTGCTGCCAGTGGTTCCCACGGCCGTGCCGCCCGGGCCGATGCTGTTGGCGTTAAGGTTGTAGGTGAGGATCGTGGTGTTGGCGTCCTGTCCGCGGAAGGAGATGTAAGGCTTGTTGCTGGGAACGGTAATCTGCTCGGTATAGGTGCCGGGCGCGATGTTGATGACGTAGCGTTGCGTGTTATTAGAAGGGATGGAGTTGACGGCGGCCTGGACGGTCGAGAACGGCCCCCCGTTGGGATCGACGGTGATATAGATCTGACCCAGGGCCGATCCGCAGAGAGCAAAAATGAACACACACAAGCCCACGGGGCAGGGTAGCCGTTTCATCCTTCCTGATTTCCTCCAGAACAGAGCAATAATACTATACCAGACTGTGATTTAAAGTCATGGCCAATTGTGCGACAGGAGGTTACGTTTTTGGACTCTATCGGCCTTGGGGATCCCGAGCCTGGCCTTTTTTATCTTCGCCAGGAGCTTCGCGAGCACCTGGGGGCATCGGTGGAAGTCTATGAATCGTCTGGGAGGACCGTCTGCCCGCCGCAGAGCTGCTGAAGAAAAACGCTCGCCTAGCCGAAACAGGTATATTGACGGCCCTTGAATGCGCGGCTAACATGCTGGCCCCCCAAGGACGCCGGATCGCTAGGGTCCGGTGCGGGTTGTTTGACAACCCAAAGAGCCAAACACACCGGGCAACGCCTGGCGGCGGCGACCCAGACGTCCGGGACCCGGAAATCCCAGCCGCCCACCTCGGCCACAACCCTCCTTTTGCCTATACTTATTTAATATCTGTCGATGCCTACTCCCCGCCGGTTCCCCCGCGGGCTCGTAGCTCAGCTGGCTAGAGCGCCCGTACGGGAGGTCGTTGGGTTCGACGGTGACCCATGGGCAGGGATACTGAAAGCGCTGATGGGTCATGAGCTACCACGTCTATGTTTTGAAGAGCCTGCGTGACGGCAAGACATACACCGGTGTAGCGGGTGACTTGAAGCGGCGAATGGCTGAGCATGCCCGTGGCCACGTGAGATCGACTCGGAACCGTTGACCTTTGGTACTGGTATACGTTGAGCGGTTAGACCACAAGCAGCAGGCGTTGGAACGAGAGCGGTTTTTCAAAACGCCGGCAGGGGGCGTGCTAAAACAGCGGTTGCTAGCCGAATGTTCGGTTTGGCTGCCGCTGGTGGAGATGGGCTCGTAGCTCAGCTGGCTAGAGCGTGCCCCTGATAAGGGCAAGGTCGTTGGTTCGACTCCAACCGGGCCCAGTCTTCGTTCGCCGCTTGGGGCGAATGAAGACTGCCTCGGCGTAGCCGAAGGTGAAGCCGGGCACAGATTGCATCTCGAGAACGCGGCGAACTACGCCTTGGCAAGCCAGGCGCCCCAAGCCGATGACCCACGACCGAGCTTCAGGCAACCGGCGATTCCCGGCGGGGACGTAGCTCAACTGGGAGAGCACTAGCTTTGCAAGCTAGGGGTTGCCGGTTCGAATCCGGTCGTCTCCAGTCTTCGTTCGCCGCTTGGGGCGAACGAAGACTGCCCCGGCGTAGCCGAAGGCGAAGCCGGGCTTCTGTGTCTTCTGGCCTCGTGGCCCACGGCGAACTTCGCCTTGGCAAGCCCCCGGAAGCTTCGCAGCGAAAGGCATCCGGCAAGCCACGAGGAATCTGGGGCTAACGGCGTGCCGGGGGGGCAGGAAGGATAGGGTGAGATTTTACGAGATTTTTTCCTGGGGGGATGCTAAAATACCCTTGCGATTGAGGGTGGTTGATGGTAGAAGTTCCCCCCCTTCACCGTGGAGGCATCATCGCCGCGATGAAGGAATTTTTTCGGCAGCCGGTCGCTAGGGCCGGCCATGCCGGTTGGAGCTGCAGCAGGCTCTTTGAAAACCACATAGGGACGGGAAATATGTTGAGGTTCACCGAGATAGCGCCAAGGCGGCTTGACGCATCCGCGGTGGCCCTCGCGGGCCAACGACGGATGTGATCAAGCTACTAAGGGTGCATGGTGGATGTCTAGGCGTGATGAGGCGATGAAGGACGCGGCAGGCTGCGATAAGCCCAGGGGAGCTGTCAAACGAGCTTTGATCCTGGGATCTCCGAATGGGGCAACCCGGCGCCACTGTGCAAGCAGATGGCGTCACCGCCGGCTGAATGCATAGGCCGATCGGAGCGAACGCAGGGAACTGAAACATCTCAGTACCTGCAGGAAAAGAAATCAACCGAGACTCCGTCAGTAGCGGCGAGCGAACGCGGACCAGCCCAAACCGGCCGTAAGGCGGGGGTTGCGGGCGCCAATCCAGGAGTTACAAAGGCAGCGGTAGCCGAAGAGTCTGGAAAGGCTCACGATACAGGGTGATAGTCCCGTAGGCGACATCGCGAGCCCTCCGTTGCGGTTGGCGTTCCAGAGTAGCACGGTGCTCGTGGAACCCCGTGTGAAGCTGGGGAGCCCACTCTCCAAGGCTAAGTACTCCATCACGACCGATAGTGGACAAGTAGGGCGATTGAAAGATGAAAAGCACCCCTATTAGGGGAGTTAAAAGTACCTGAAACCATGCACCTACAAGTTGTCGGAGCCCTATGCCCCGCAAGGGGAATGGGTGACGGCGTGCCTTTTGCATAATGAACCGGCGAGTTACCGTTTGCGGCGGGCTAAGTCTCTCAGGGACGGAGCCATAGCGAAAGCGAGTCTGAATAGGGCGACCATGTCGCAGGCGGTAGACCCGAAACTGAGTGATCTACCCATGGCCAGGTTGAAGCGTCCGTAAAAGGGCGCGGAGGACCGAACGCACTAACGTTGAAAAGTTAGGGGATGAGCTGTGGGGAGGAGTAAAAGTCTAATCAAACTCAGAGATATCTGGTTCTCTCCGAAATAGCTTTTGGGCTAGCCTCGAGATGCTGCGCGACGGGGGTAGAGCACTGGATGAAACGAAGGGCCCACCAGGCTGCTTCCTTCAACCAAACTCCGAATACCGTCGCGTGGACCTCGGGAGTCAGACTACGAGGGATAACCTTCGTGGTCAAAAGGGAAACAACCCAGACCGCCGGCTAAGGTCCCTAAACCATGCTAAGTGACTAAGGAAGTCGGATTGCCGTGACAACCAGGATGTTGGCTTAGAAGCAGCCACCATTTAAACAGTGCGTAATAGCTGACTGGTCGAGCAACCCGGCGCCGATAATGATCGGGACTAAGCATGGCACCGAAGCCGCGGATGGTCTCGGCCTGCGGGACGGACCGTG
>CAVXDC010000017.1:0-11972 GCA_963760365.1 uncultured Phycisphaerae bacterium | reverse complement strand
GGCTTGGTCGGCTGGTGCAGCGCCTCGGCGACGACGGCTTTGCCCACCGCGATCTTAAGGCGACGAACCTGCTTGTCCGCTGGTCCGAAGGGAAGGAGATGGAAGTCGTCGTCGTGGACTTGGACGGATTGCGTCGCTTGTCCTGGCTGGGCACGCAACGATGCTTTCGCGGGCTGGCGCGTTTGAACGTGTCCTTGCTGGAGTGCCCATGGGTCAACACGGCCGGCCGCCTGCGGATGCTGATGGGCTACCTGGAGCGCCCCGGCTGCGGGCGGGCCGAGTTCAAGCCGTATTGGTGGATCTTGGACCGAGGGTCGGCCCGCCTGATGCGCCGCAGGCGCCGCCAGGCCTTGAGGAGGTCCTTCCCGTGACGGACGGGTCCAGCTCCTTAGCGCAGAATCCAGAGCGGGTCCTGCTCATCAAGCCCAGTTCCCTGGGCGACGTGGTGTCGGCCATGCCCGTCCTGCGCGGACTGCGGCGGAGCTTCCCCCACGCGCACCTTTCTTGGCTGATCGGTCGCAGCTACGCGCCGCTGGTGCAGCACGACGGTGACCTGGACGAGGTAATCCTGTTCGACCGCGCCCGCTTCGGGCCGGTCTGGCATTGGCCGCTGGCGACGGGCGAGATGGTCCGCCTGGTCCGGCGGCTGCGGGCGGGGCGGTTCGACTGGGCCATCGACCTCCAGGGGCTGTTTCGCAGCGGGTTGCTGGCCTTTCTCAGCGGGGCGGGCCTGCGGGCGGGTTTCGCCGATGCCCGCGAGGGGGCGACGATCTTCTACAACCGCAAGGCCGTCTGCCGGTCGGTGCACACGGTGGATCGGAACGTCGAGCTGGTGCGGGACCTGGGCGTCGAGGCGCGAGGGGAAGACATGACCCTGCGACTGGCGCCGGCGGGACAGGCGTTCGCCGAGGGGGTGATGAGCCGGTTCGGTTTGAAAAGGAAGGGGTTTTTGGTCTGCATGCCGCCGGCGCGCTGGCCGACGAAGCGGTATCCGGCGCGGCATTGGCGGGCCGTGATCGCCGAACTGGTCCGCCAGGCGCCGGTGGTCGTGATGGGCGGCGGTGGGGCGGAGCGCATGCTGTGCGACTCGGCCGTCGAGGGCGTGGAGGGCGGCGTGGTGAACCTGGCCGGCCAGACGGACGTCCCGCAGATGGTGGCCATGCTGGCCGCCGCCGCCGGAGTGGTGTGCGGAGACTCCGCGGCCCAGTTCATCGCCCCGGCCGTTGGGACGAACGTGCTGACGCTGATGGGACCGACGCGGCGGGAGCGGACCGGACCCTACCTGCGCGGCAGCGCGCTGGTCGCGGACGTGCCCTGCCAAGGCTGCCTCAAGAAGCGCTGCGGCCACATCACGTGCATGCAGGTGATTGCCCCGGCCGACGTCGTCCGCGGGGCCTTGGAGATGCTGCGGTCATGCGACTGAAGACCTCCACACGGTTGATGTTCCGGCGCGTCCGGCGGTTCGTCGTCTTCAAGATTCTCCACGCCGACGACACGCCGCACCGCATCGCCCTGGGGGTGGCCGTCGGCGTGTTCGTGGCCTGGACGCCTTTTTACGGATTGCATATGGTGCTGATCGTGGCCGTCTCGGCGCTGCTGCGGGCCAATAAGGTCGTGGGAGTGCCGTTGGCGTGGCTGAGCAACCCCGCCACCGCGCCGGTCAACCTGCTGTGCTACTGGATCGGCTGCCGAATGTTGGGGGTCAAAGGCAACGAGGCCAAAGTTGCCGGCGCGATCAAGGACGCCTTTGCCCCGGGCCGGGGTTTTTTTACCCGCCTGGTGGATTTCTTCCACGGCCTGGAGGACGTGTTTCTGCCGTGGCTGGTGGGGAGCGTCATCTTCGGCCTGGTCATCGGTGGCTTGACGTACCTTCTGACCTACAAGGCCGTAGCGGCCTTCCGCCGGCACCGCCAGGCCCGCCGCCTTGCAGTGGCTCAAGACCAGAGCAAGCAAAGCTCGGCCGCGTAATCGCGCTTTTTAGAGAGGGTAGGCCCCCCGCCTGACGGCAGGGGCTTCCTTGGGGGATCGACCTTTTCCAAAGCCCCCCGCGTCAGCGGGGGGATGTGGTTTCCATCCGCATTTTCTCGAAACACCGATGCCCCCACAGGTCGAGGGTCATTTTTTGGCCGGATTCGTCCGATGATAGAATAGTCAAGCGTGGTGAAAGGACGGCCATGAACGTCGTGCACGTGACCCACGAGGTCGTGGAGAAGATTGGGGGCATCGGGGCGGTGATTGCCGGTCTGGTCACGGCCGAGGCGTACCAGCAAAAGGTCTCGCGGACCATCCTGATCGGTCCCTTGCTGGACACCAGCCGGCCGGTCAACCTCCGTCTGGGCGAGGGCGGCAAGATCCTCTACAGCTCCCTGGACGGCGTCTATCCCTCCCCGTGGCGCGAGCGGTTCATGCCCATCGAGCGGACGTACGACGTGGGCATCATTTACGGCCGGCGACGGGTGCAGGAGCCCTGCAACGGCAAGACCGTGGAGGTCGAGGCCTTGGTGATCGACGTGTTCCACGCCAACCGGAACCGCCTCAACCTGTTCAAAGCGGAGCTGTTCAAGAAATTCGCCGTGCCGTCGGAGCGCTTCGAGAGCATCTGGGAGTACGAGGAGTACGTCCGTCTGGCCGTCCCGGCCGTAGAGGCGCTGGGCGCGCTAGGGTGCTTTGAGAACGGCCAGAAAACGGTCATCCTGGCCCATGAGTACATGGGCATGCCCACGGTGCTGAAGGCCGTGCTGGACGGCAAGCCCAACACACGGACGGTGTTCTACGCCCACGAGGTGGCCTCGGTCCGTCCGATCGTCGAGAAGACGCCCGGCCACGACACGATGTTCTACAACGTGCTGCGGGCCGGCATGGACGAAGGCCGGACGCTGGAGCAGGTCTTCCCGGAAGTGTTCGACAACTACAAGCACCCCCTGGTCAAGGCGGCGCGGTATTGCGACCACGTGTTCGCCGTGGGCGACTACATCGAGCAGGAGCTGCACTTCCTGGACCCGCACTTCCGCACGATGGACGTCGACCTGGTGTACAACGGCGTGCCAACCTCGCCGGTGACCCTGGAGGCCAAGAATCAGTCCATGGAGCGGATGCGGACATACTCGGCCAACCTGTTCGGCGCCCGCCCGACCTGGGTCTTCACGCACGTCTGCCGACCGGTGCTGAGCAAGGGGCTCTGGCGGGACCTGGGCGTGCTGCACCCGATGGACGCGATGCTGACCGGGGTGGGGGAGACGGCGGTGTATTTCCTGCTCGGCACGCTGGCCGGGCAGCGCCGCCCCCAGGACGTCCGCCACATGGAGCGGGTGTACGGCTGGCCGGTCGCCCACGAGGAGGGGTATCCGGACCTCTGCGGCGGCGAGGAAGTCCTGGGCGACATGTGCGACAACTTCAACCGCAACCACCAGGCCATCCGGGCGGTGCTGGTCAACCAGTGGGACTGGAACCGCCGCTGCGTCGGGGAGCGGATGCCGCAGGACATGACCTTCGCCGACATCCGCCGCGGCACCGACGTGGAGTTCGGCCTGAGCGTCTATGAACCCTACGGCATCAGCCAGTTCGAGCCGCTGAGCTGCGGGGCGCTGTGCGCGGTGTCCAACGTGTGCGGCTGCGCGGGCTTTGCCCGCCGCGCCTCCGGCGGCCAGGAGGTGGACAACATCCTCGTGGCCGACTACCTCAAAGTCGCCCAGGGCCTGAGCCTGGAGCAGCTTCACGACCTGCCCACCAGCGAGCGCGACCGGATCGAATCCCAGGAGAATCTCCGCCTGGCCAAACTCATCCTCCAGCGCCTGCCGCGGGACTCCCAGACCGTCGCCCGCCGGATCGCCGCCGGCAGCGACTTGGCGGCCAAGATGAGCTGGGAACACGTGGTGGAGGACTACTTCCTGCCCAGCCTGGAACGGGCCGTGGGACGCCCGTGACGGTCAGGCAGCGGTAGGGAAGAAAGCCCAAGGATGACCTGGCGCTTGACCCAAGTTCGATTTGAAAAATCGCCATGACCGCGCCTAAACTTCATTGGAGGTTCGGTCGGGTCGCCCGCCGGGCCGATAGGAAGGTAAGTCCTTCGGGACTCCAGCGGTTTGGGGTGTGGTGTGCGGGCGGGTCAGGCGGCCCGGTCGATGAGACGGACGGAGACGCAAGCAAATGAGGCTTTCTCCCGCCGCCGAATTCGCCGTTCGCGGCGCGTTGGTCCTGGCCGAACGCAGCGGCCAAGGCCCCGTGACGTTGGGGACCATCTGTTCCCAGCGCGATCTCTCCAGGCAGTACCTGGTGAAGATCTTTGCCCTGCTGATCAAGGCCGGGATCATCACGCCGGTGCGGGGCAAACGGGGCGGGTACCTGCTCGCCCGGGATCCAGCCTCCATCACGCTGCTGGAGGTCATCGAGGCCGTCGAAGGCCCGATCATTCTGAACCTCTGCCAGCGCATCCCCCCTCGCTGCGACCGGTACCAATGCGCCCTGCGACCCGTGTGGTCGGGCCTGCAAAGAGACATCCGCTCGCGGCTGGGATCCATCAGCCTGGCCTCCTGCCTGGGCAAGGCAAAGACCCAAAAGAGCCACCAGGAGGTTTGAACCCCAAATGCCTCCCTCCCTTGATAGAACCATCTTGATGAGCATAACTTGAAATCGTACCTCCAAGGTGCTATATTGCTTATATAGACCTAAGGGTCAATGAAATGCTGTCCCTGACGAAGAAAACCGGTTACGGCCTGATCGCGATGGCGCACCTGGCCGAGCTGCCCGAAGGCAGGGTGGCCAGCGCCCGGGAGATTGCCGAGTTGTACGGCATTCCCACGGCGCTGCTGATGAACGTTCTGAAGGACCTGGCCGCAGCCGGTTACGTGGAGTCGCTCCGCGGGTCCCGCGGCGGCTACCGCCTGGCCCGCCGGCCCGAAGGCGTCAACCTGGCCGACCTGGTCGCGGCGATTGAAGGGCCCGTGCCGCAGGCCGAGTGCGTCGCGGCCGTGGCGATGGACGAGGAATGCACCTGCGCAGGTGATGGCCCGCTGCCCGATGGCCGATCCGGTCCATCGCGTGCAGCGCAAGCTGCGGGATTTCTTGCGGAAGGTGACGCTGGCGGAGATTGCCGTCGCACCGCATGCCTTGGACCGATGGAAGTCGAAGAGCTGGATAAGCAGAAAGGAACGTGACGCATGGCCCTGAAGTTGCCCATCTATCTTGACAACAACGCCACCACGCCGGTCGACCCGCGCGTGCTGGAGGCGATGATGCCGTACCTGACGAGCGACTTCGGCAACGCCGCCAGCCGCAACCACAGCTTCGGCTGGAAGGCCGAGGCGGCCGTCGAGAACGCCCGCGAGCAGGTCGCCGCAGCTCATCGGCGCCGACGGCCAAGGAGATCGTCTTCACCAGCGGGGCCACCGAGAGCGACAACCTGGCCATCAAGGGCGTCGCCGAGATGTACCGCGAGAAGGGCAACCACATCATCACCTGCCGCCACCGAGCACAAGGCCGTGCATCGACACCGTGCAAGCACCTGGAGGAGCAGGGCTGTCGAGGTCACCTTCCTGCCGCCGGACCGCACCGGCCAGGTGTCGCCCGAGCAGGTCGGCGGCGGCCATCACCGACAAGACGATCCTGATCTCGCATCATGGCCGCCAACAACGAGATCGGCACGATCCACCCGATCGCCGAGATCGGCCAGGTGGCCAAGGAGCGCGGCGTGCTCTTCCACACGCGACGCCACGCAGGCGTTCGGCAAGGTGCCCATCGACGTGGAGGCGATGGGCATCGACCTGCTGAGCCTGTCGGCGCACAAGATTTACGGCCCCAAGGGCGTGGGGCGCCTGTACGTGCGGCGGCGCGAGCCCGCGGGTGCGCCTGGCCTGCCAGATGCACGGCGGCGGGCACGAGCGCGGCATGCGCAGCGGCACGCTGAACGTGCCGGGCATCGTCGGCCTGGGCGCGGCGGCGGAGATCTGCCGGCGCCGAGATGGCCGAGGAGGCCGCGCGCCTGATCGGCCCTGCGCGACCGGCTGCACCAGGGCATCGCCGGCGCAGCTGGACCACGTCACGCTCAACGGCCATCCCGACGCAGCGGCTGCCCAACACGCTGAACCTGTCGTTCGCCTACGTCGAGGGCGAGTCGCTGATGATGAAGATGAAGGACGTGGCCGTCTCCAGCGGCTCGGCCTGCACCAGCGCGTCGCTGGAGCCCAGCTACGTGCTGCGAGGCCCTCGGCGTCGGCGACGAGCTGGCCCACAGCTCGATCCGCTTCTGCCTGGGCCGGTTCACCACGGCCGAGGAGATCGACTACGCCATCGAGCAGGTCGTCCGCGGCGTGCACGGAGCTTCGCGAGCTCAGCCCGCTGTACGAGATGGCCGAGGAGACTGCCGAACACGGTGGACAGACTCAACGTCACCGGTCAGGATACGCCAACAAGAGAATGCGAGACAGACCATGCCCTACAGCGACAAGGTCATCGATCACTTCACCAACCCGCGGAACGTCGGCTCGCTGGACAAGGACGCCCCGGACGTCGGCACCGGCATCGTCGGGGCGCCGGAGTGCGGCGACGTGATGAAGCTCCAGATCCAGGTGGACGACGACGGGCGGATCGTGGACGCCAAGTTCAAGACCTTCGGCTGCGGCTCGGCCATCGCCGCCAGCTCCCTGGCCACCGAGTGGCTCAAGGGCCGGACCGTCGAGCAGGCCGGGGAGCTCAAGAACACCGACATCGCCAAGGAGCTGTCCCTGCCGCCGGTGAAGATCCACTGCTCGGTCCTGGCCGAGGACGCCGTCAAGGCGGCCATCGAGGACTGGAAACGCAAGAACGGCCGGGGGGCGCAGGCCTCATCCTCCGCTGTCAACGAGCCTGGGGGGCTTGCCGGTACGGGAGTCTAAGATGGCGATCACACTGACAGAACAGGCCGCCAAACAGATCAAGCGGCTGCTGGCGGAGCACAAGATGCCCCCGGACACCTGCCTGCGCGTGGGCATCAAGGGCGGTGGGTGCTCGGGGTTCAGCTACGTCATCAACGTCGCTACCGCCCCCGACGGCGACGACGAGGTGTTCACCAGCCACGACGTCCGCATCGTCTGCGACCCCAAGAGCTACCTCTTCCTCAACGGCACGGAGATCGACTACGACGACTCGCTCGTGAGCCGGGGCTTTTTGTTCAACAACCCCAACGCCAAGGGCACCTGCGGCTGCGGCGCCAGCTTTAACACATGACACCTGAGCCATGACGGACCGGGACCGACAGACCATCCCCGCCAAGTGCCGGCAGTGTTCCAAGCCCCTGGACGGCATGGCCGTGTGCGACGATTGCCACTCGATCAATCCCGCCGCAGCGGGCATGGACTATTTCACGCTCCTGGGCCTGCCGCAGCAGTTCGAGCTGGACGAAGACCTGCTGCGGGAGCGGTTTTTAGCCTTGAGCCGCGCGGTGCACCCCGATTCCCACGGGTCGGACCTGCCCGACGCACAGGTGCTGTCGCTCCAGATATCGGCGGCGGTGAACGACGCCTACCACACGCTGAAAACCCAGGCCTTGCGGGCGGGGTACCTGCTGGAATTGCTGGGCGGCAAGAGCTCCGCCGAGGACAAGTCCGTGCCCGACGGCTTCCTGAACACCATGATGATGATGCAGGAGGAGGTTCACGACGCCAAGACCGCCGGCCGCACCGAGGAGCTGGGGCGCCTCCGCAGCGTGCTGACCACGCAACACGACGGCCTGATCCGCCGTATCGCCGGACTGTTCCGCCAGCTCGCCGACGCGGCCGCCTGCGAGGCCGTCCGGCGCGACCTGCTGGAGGAAATCCGCCGGCAGCTCAACGCCGTCTCCTACGTCAAGAAACTGCTGGAACAGGCAGGATAACATGCCCCCGCCGCTCATCCTCGGCATCGATCTGGGAACCACCTTTTCTCTGGCGGCCACCATGACGCCCGCCGGTCCCATCGTCATCCGCGACGAGCGCGGCAACGCCTTGGTCCCCAGCGTCATCTCCTTTGGCCAGGACGGCAGCGTCGTCGTCGGGGCGGCCGCCCGGGCCCAGGCGGTAGCCAATCCGCTGCGGACCGTCTATTCCGTCAAGCGCCTCATGGGCCGGGGGATCGAGGAGGTCCAGGAAGACCTGCGCCACCTGGCTTACCCGGTGGTCTCCGGCAGGGGCGGCACGGTCTGCGTGACGGTGGGGGACCGCGAGATGACGCCGCAGGAGCTGTCGGCCTTGATCTTGCGGGAGGTCAAGGCCCGGGCCGAAGTGGCGCTGGGCCAGCGGATCACCCAGGCCGTCATCACCGTCCCGGCCTACTTCGACGACTCGCAGCGCCAGGCCACGCGCGACGCCGGCGCCATCGCCGGCCTGGACGTGCGGCGGATCGTGAACGAGCCCACGGCCGCGGCGCTGGCCTACGGGCTGGACCGCAAGGCTCAGGCCACCCTCGCCGTGTACGACCTGGGCGGCGGGACGTTCGACGTGTCCATCCTCCGCGTGGATAAGGGGGTCTTTCAGGTCCTCAGCACCGACGGCGACACGCACCTGGGCGGCGACGACCTGGACATGGAGATTATCGACCTGCTCACCGCCGACCTCCGACGGCGGTTTGGTGAGGGCTTGACCTTCCCGCCGGCCACGCGCCAGGCCTTGCGCGACCTGGCGGAGGCGGCCAAGATTCGCCTGTCCACCGAGCCGGCCGCCCGGGTGGAGGTGGACCTGGGCGATGGCCGACAGCTTCAGCGCACGATCACGCGTGAGGAGTTCGAATCCGCCGCCGCGCGCTGGATCGACCACACCATCGAGCACTGCCGCGCCGCCCTGGCCGCCGCGGGCCTTAAACCCGAGCAGATCGACGAGGTCGTGATGGTCGGCGGGTGCACGCGGATCCCGCTGGTGCTGCAGGCGCGTGGAGGCGTTCTTCGGTCGCCGGCCCTACACCGCGATCAACCCCGACGAGGTGGTGGCCCTGGGGGCGGCCGTGCAGGCGGGGATTCTTGCGGGCATCCAGCGCGACACGCTCCTGCTGGACGTCACGCCCCTGTCGCTGGGCATCGAGACGCTAGGCGGGGCGATGGGCAAGCTCATCATGCGCCACAGCACCGTGCCCTGCCAGGCCACCGAGACGTTCACCACCTACGTGGACGGGCAGACCGCCGTGGACATCCACGTGCTCCAGGGCGAGCGGGAGCTGGCGGGCGATTGCCGCAGCCTGGGCAGTTTTCAGTTGCGGGGCATTCCGCCCATGCCGGCGGGCCTGCCGAGGATCCAGGTTGCGTTTCTCATCGACGCCAACGGCATTTTAAATGTCTCGGCCCGCGAGCTGCGCAGCGGCAAGGAGGCCTCCGTGCAGATCGTCCCCGCCCACGGGCTGACGCGGGAGGAGGTCGCGCAGATGGTCAAGGAGTCCTACGCGCCACGCGGAAGAGGATTTGGCGGCCCATCGCCTGATCGACTTGCGGAACGAGGCCGGGCGCATCCTGGCCGCCATCGACAAGGCCCTGGCCGGCCTGCCCAAGCTGCTGTCCGCTGCGCAGCGAACCGCGCTGGACGCGGCCGTGGCGGACCTAAAGGCCAAGATGGCCGGTGACGACGGCGACGCCCTGGCTGCGGCCATGAAGGCTGCCAACGACGCCGCCGGCCCGCTCACGGTGGCGCAGATGGATGAAGTGCTTAAAAAGACGGCTATCGGGAAGAAGCTGGACGAATTCTGAAACGGCAATGTTCAATGCTCAATGTTGAATGCTAAATGTTCAATGCTAAATGTTAAATGTTTAAAAACCTTGGGATTATGGTGTGTTCCTTGCACGCCCTGGGGCTTGCAATGAGCATCAGTTTGCTGTTCATTTGACATTGAGCATTAAACATTGGACATTGGGGTAGCCATGCCGCACTACAAAGTCACATTTCAACCGGCGGGAGTGACGGTCGAGGTGGACCCGGCACGCTATCCTTTCGGCAAGCTTGGTCAGCCCGGCAGCCTGCTGGACATCGCCCTGGCCCACGGGATATCCCTGGAGCACACCTGCGAGGGCGTGGCCGTCTGCGGCACCTGCCATGTGGACGTGACCGCTGGGGCCGACAACCTCTCAGCGGCCAGCGATGAGGAGCTGGACGTGGTGGACTCCGTCCCCGGCCACACTCTCCACACCCGCCTGGCCTGTCAGGCCGTTGTGCAGGGTGACGTCACCGTGTCTATCCCGGGACGGAACAGTAAGAAATAAAGGTCGGAAGTCGAAGGTCGTAGGTCGAAAGACATCGTTCGAAGTTCGGCTTGTCCGGCGTAGCCGTTTCGGCGAAGTCAGAAGTTCAAAGTTCGGAGGGGCCGAAGGGGACAGTCAAGATGCCGAAACTGAGATGGTCCGACGCCGATGAGATCGCCTTCCTCCTGAGCGAGAAATATCCTGACGCCGATCCCCTCACCGTGCGCTTCACGGACCTGCACCGCTACGTCATGCAGTTGCCCGACTTCGCCGACGACCCCGCCGCCTCCAACGAAAAAATCCTGGAGGCCATCCAGATGGCCTGGCTGGGTTACTTCCAGGAGAACCGGAATACCGGGTGACCGGAAACCGGCAATTGCCGATTGCCAATCACAAATTGCCAATTGAAATTCGGCTATCGGAAATCCTCCTTCGCTGCTTCGCAGCTACGGAGGACAGGTCCGCAATTATCCAAAGAGTCCGCCGGAGGGTGGTGGGGGCATGTAGTTGTTATCCAGGAAGAACCGCACCGCTTCCTCGATGGAGCCAAAGACGCGCGTGGCCGTTTCGGTGACGAACGGGGAGGGCGGGGTCTGCGGCCGCCAGATGACGAAGACCTCCTTGGTGGCCTCGTGGGCGTGCTGGAGTTCGCGTTCCACGCCGCTGGAGATGCCCGGCCGGCCGTCGTCGAGGGCGGGAATCAGCGAGACGATCATGTCCGACTGGTCGATGAGCTTGAAGTCACGGGCGTAAATCTGCCCGTCGATGTCGGCGATGATGTCCAGGAGCTGGGCGGTCTCCATCGTGGTGCGGGATGAAAGCGGGCCGGCCTCCACGGTGCGGTGGCCGGACTCGGCGGCCGCCAAGGCCAGGCCGCAGAGGGGTTTTTCCTCCACGTCGGACGGATCGAAGCAGGTGAAGTGCCGCTTCATCTCGCGGCGGAACGCGTCGATCTGGTCGTTCATCGCGGAGGAGTCGTCCACGTACGACATGGGGAAACTGAGGTAGGCCTTTTTGAGGTCAGGCCGGCAGATGAGGCGCACCAGCGCCTCGGCGGAGGCATCGTCGTTCCCGCGGGCGCAGATGTAAAAATGCCCGTGCCCGCGGACGATCTGGCTGAGCAGCTCGGTGGCCAGGATTTCCTCCTCCCGCCAGACCATCAGGTCCTTGAGGCTGTGGTCGGTGTGGCCGTCACGGGCCAGGCGGAAATGCACGCGGTCGATGTTGTCCACCAGGACCACGTACAGGTCGGCGTTGAGGGCCTTCATCTGGTCGTAGTCGAAGGCGTAGAACAGCCCGTGCCGCCAGCGGAACGTCGCGTGCGTGTTGACCAGGACGCATTCGGCCCGGCGGCAGGTCTCCAGCACGTCCTTGAATACGCTCCGCCTCAGGCTGTGCAGGCGGGACAGCGGCAGGTCCAGGATTCGCCCGGGGGCCACGTCGGGGGCTTCGGCGTACATCATCTGCCCGATGTGGCAGACGGCCAGCTCGACGCCGGCTTGGTGGGCCAACTCCACCACGCGGGCCAGAAACGGCTTTTTGTCCAGCCCGACCTGTCCGGTGACCACGACGCGCATAGGCGCAATGTACCCCCGCCTACGAAGGGGAATCAACGGCCTGCTTATCATCGCGGCGAAGGAGCGATTTGCTCCAGGTCGATCCAGTATCGCTGGATCACCGTCCCTCTCCTTTTGGAGATGACCTCGTTCTCCAGGACGCCCCCGTTCTTTTGGATCGTTCTGGCCGAGGGGGCGTTCTCCTTGTCGCACGTCAGGAGCACCCGGCGGAGGCCGGCCTGGCGGGC
>CAVXDC010000016.1:0-42581 GCA_963760365.1 uncultured Phycisphaerae bacterium | reverse complement strand
ACTCATTGTGGGCACCCCCGACTGCCTGGCGGCCGACGGCAAGACCCCTGCTTCCTTCGAGGACGGCTTGCTCAGCCCCGTGCGACATTACTTCAAGGGCACCAAGCCGATCCCCGTTTTTGCTGCCAGTCAGCCCGCGGTGGGGAGGTGAGCCATGGAAGATTTAAACCAAAACCTGAAAAACGATCCGCGCTTTCAGGCCGCGATTGAGGAGATGGCCGCCGCCATGCCTATCCTGATGCTCATGGCCTTCGAGAAGGCCGTGACCGTGGCGACGATGCTGCTATCCAAGAGCGGGGATGAGCGCGAAGAGGCGATGGTGGAACTCAAAAAGACCGCCACGCCGGAACAGTGGGCAGCCTTCTGCCAATCGACCGTCGCCCAGGGCACTGCCGAGGTCATCAAGACCCTGGACGATGAGGAATGGCTGCGACAAACCGCCATCAAAGTCCTCATCGCCCTGGGAACCGGATTTGTTCTTGCCGCCGCAGGATAAAACATGAAACGTAAGGCCCTTTACATCCTTATTTTTGTTGTTTCCGTCCTGATCGGCTTCTGGGGCTGTGGCAACATGAAGGTGGAGAAGGATGCCGTCAAGGCCAAGGCCCAGACGGATCTTAGTCTGGCCAGTCCCAAGAAGAACACCGTCACCAGCCAGCCGACCAGCCAGACCACCACGCCCAAAGCCCACAGCGAGGACAGCAGCCGCCTGTGGCAAATTCCGATCAATTTCAATTTCAATGCCGCCGGCGGCGGGTGGGCCTTGGTGGCGGGCCTGGCCATCGCGGGGGCGGCCGTCGTGGCGGTGTTCTATCTGCGGAGCGGCGTCCGTCACCGCCGCCAGGAGCGGGGTAGCATGACCGTGGCCTCCGCCATTGCCACCATGCCCTCCCGCGAACAAACAGCCCTGCTCAAGAGCATCCGCAGCCGGATGCCTTTGGGAAAAGTCAAACAGAGCTGGAACCGGCTGCTGGAGAAGCACCGCTGTCGCATCAAACTTCCTCCTGATGAAAAAGACTCATGAGCGACCAGGAATGGCTCAGATTGGTGGACCGGGTCCTGTCCCGCTTCGCCGAAAGCGAAGCGGATAAACAGGAGATCGCCGAGCGCCTTCATGATCGTGAGGGCTATCGGTTGGCAAGGGCCCAAAAGGCTTCCGATGCCAGCGATCGTGTCGTGGAGTCCCTGCTGATCCGTGAGCTGAAGGACATGGGATTGGAGCCATTATCTTAGGAGTGTTCCGATGGCCTCTGAACGGGCCCAAGGTCAGATGGAGCGGTACGCGGCGGCCTGCATGGCCGAGCGAATCCTCTACCACCCTCATGAGGGCCTGCCGCGGGAGATCGACGCCCTGGTGGAGCGCGGCCTGATCGCCAACGTCGGCCAGGTACCGGTGGGAGAGATCCACGTCACGGTGCTGAACGACGAACTGCTGGGCATCCCCTCCGCGAGGATGGATGTCGGGGCCGACCGGGTCGAGGTGGCCGAGAAGGTCGGCACGGCCCGTGTGCCCCGGGGGATCCAACGCATCCTCCAGCAGGACGGGGATTTCCTGGTCCTGTTGATCCTTTGAGAGATGGTGTCGTGATGAATGACGATTCCGTGGACGAGCGAGGCGATCGGAATCTAGTCGAGGTCCTGGGCATCGTGATCGGTTGCGTGATTTTCATGATCGGGATTGTCTTTGCCATCGGCATCTTGTTGCAACTGGCAGGAGCGTTGAAATGAAACGACGGCAGAGGCTAGCGGCATGTCTGTTTCTGGTGGTGCTCCTTGGGGCGGGAAGCTTATCCCTGGCCGCCGGGACGGATGCCAAGACCGTCCTGTGCGGGCCGGGGTATCGGGAGTCCGGTTCGGTCCAGACCTACGAGAAGATCAACTGCAACATCGGCTACGGGGGTCTGCCCCAGGCCGAGCGGGTGCGGGATCATTACCGTAAGATCGAGGTCGGCGGGATCCTGAATGCGGTGTGGGTGGGCTTCTACAAGGCCGCCGGGACCTTCACCACGATCAAGGTCGCCTGCTGGGATTCCAACGACGCCGTCCCGACCAAACAATGGGAGGAGGAGTGCACCTTCACCAACATCAACGAGATGAGCAAGATCGACTTGGCGGGCCAAAACAAGCAGCACGTCGTCGAGGCCAACCAGCAACTTTCCTTCGAGTTCGGGACCGGACTGCGTTCTCAGACTGACGCCGGATGCGCGTGGTATCTGAACACGGACTCCGGCGGATTCTACCGGGACGCGGGCGACGGCAACTGGGTCCTGGACTCCAGCGAGCCTAACTACCCCGCCCGCCACCTGCAATACAGCCTGGAGATCGCCACGCCCGCCCGAATCCTATCCTCCACGACGGGGGGCCTCACGCCGGGGGCACCTACAACGTCCAGACGCTCAAGAGCGGCATCATCTACTACATCTTCGACAAGGTTCGCGTGGAGCCGGGCAGGTCGGTGACGTTTACTTTTTTCGGGCAGCATGAAAGCCAGGCCCATTGGCGGCCCGTCGTCAACGAGGCCAACACCTCCACGATGGCCTTCACGGTCAACCTCTCGGCCAACCAGATGGAGGCCAACGGCCAGTCCGTCCCCATCCTCCACCAGACCCGCACGCTCAACGAAGACCCCAACGACACGGTGCTGTCCGATGGCACCGTGCTCACCAATGGCGATGCCAGTTGGAATTCACCAGGGACGACCCAGGTCTATTCCGGCGACAAACTGCGCATCACGGGCGGCGTCGGTGTGACACCGGGGGATTACCGCATCCTGATTGTGGACAGTGATACGCAACTGATGCTCCAAGAATCCCCGGAGTCGGCGGGGCGAGCCTAGCCTACTCCATCGTCCGCGATTGGGCCAACGACAACGGGCACGTGGCGATCTGGTGCGATGCCAACGGGCGGCGGTGGAATACCCTGTGGTGGAACGAGAACACGCCGGAGGGCGGGTTCGTCTACTATGCTTACGATGTGACCTGCCGGAGCTTCGGCGCGGCCGCCGACCCGAACCACGCGCCAGGCAAGATGACGGCCACGCTGGAGGAGGTGCTCAACGAGACCAACGGCTACAGGCGGACGCCGCGCCGGGTGGTCCTTTCGGGGTCCGGCTACAGCATCGACTCGATGACCGTCTGCCACGAGCCGGTGATCGCCCTGGGGGACAGTTTCACCTCCAACTGGGTCCTAGGCGCACAGAAGGGCATCGTTCCGGCGGGCATCTGCGACGCCCTGGGGACGAAGTTCGCCTACCCGCGCTGGGTCACCTCCTTCGGCGTGCCAGGGACGAGCTGGATCGAGGGTGGCGGGGCGGTGGTGCACGGGGGCTTCGCGCGACTTGGGTTCAAGAGCAAGTTCGGCCCCGACAATGACCCTAGCTACAACAACAACGAATCCACGCCCGCCTACCACGCCGCCGGACGGTGGCCGGAGGCCGTCTATGTCTTCTTCGGCCCATGTTTCCTGGGCGACACCAGCACCCAGGCCGCCGCCAACGCCAGCCTCGCCAAATCCATTCAATACACAACCACGGCCGTCAGCGAGATATGCTCCGGCCCCGTCACCTATGACTCCTACGGCAGGGTGGTCACCCAGGGCGGCACGGTGGTCCTGATGGAGTGCCTGTACGGACCCTGCGCCAGCCAGGCCGAGAACGCCATCCGCAACGGCCAGGTGCGGAAGTACAACACATTCCTTCACTACCTTGCCGCTGCTGCGGGTACCCCCGTCGCCGCCGTCTGCGATGCGATGTCGGACAGTCAGATCAGCGGCCTAGACCCCAATAGCGTCATGCGATACGGCGGCCTCAAGGACGCCTACCGAATCGCCCACGGCAACGTCCACCCCAACGCCGCGGGCCACGAGTTCGCGGCTCAAAAGGCCGCGGAGGCCGTGGAGGCCGGACCGCCGACCAAGCTGCCCGCCGTAGGGATCCCCAAAGGTCAAGGAGTCAACCGATGAAACGCCTTCTAGTAATCCTGGCGACCGTCGCCGTCCTATGTTCCATCGCGGTCGCCGTCATCCAACGCCAGCAGAACAGCACCAACTACCCGGTGCCGATCTTCATGGCCGATGCCGTGGACCACGCCACCGGCAAGACGGGCCTGACGCTGACGGTGACCCTATCCAAGAACGGCGGCACCTTCTCCGCCGTCGCCGGTGCCGTCAGCGAGCTGGGCAACGGCTGGTATGTCCTGGCCGGGAACGCCACGGACCGCAACACGCTCGGACTCTTCATCCTCCACGCCGAGGGGACCGGCGCCGACCCTGCGGATCTATCCTGCGAGATCGTAGGATGGGAACCCTTCACGGATCCCAACGCCACGCTCATCGCCGCCCAAGGCGGTTCACTGGTTTCAGCGAACGGTTCCGCTGTTGCCACCGGCGGTTCTCTCCGTGCTTCCGAGGCAGAGACGGCCGCCCTGGATGCCAGCGCCCAGGCCGCCCTGGCTAAGGCGGCTGCTCTGGACGTGCCTGATCTAGTCCTGGCCGATCCCAACCATCCGATCTTGACCGATCCCAACGGCTATGTCACATCCACCAACGGCGGCGACGGCAATGCCCCGACCGTGGCCCAGATTGTCGCGGGTCTCTACGTCGATCCCAACCACAAGCTCGATGTGGAACCCAATGGCTGGGTGACCGCGGCCAACATGCTGACGGCAGGTCAGGTCGACACGCAACTGACTAACTCGCACGGGACCGGCCCCTGGAACGCCTCCGGCGGTACCAGCGCCGAGGATTGGACCGACGCCGAGCACCGACAGTTCCGCGACGCCCTAGGCGTCAACGGCAACAAGACCACCGCCGCCGGCGGCCAACTACAGAATATCAAGGCCCGGACCGATCTCATCGGCCACGAGGCCACGATGGAGTTCCTGGGCGCCTGGAGGCCGACGGCACGATGACCTTGACCCAGGGCGACGACTATCTCCTGGCCAATGGCAAGGAGCTCCGCTGGAAGGTGGACTCCTGGGCCGGCCCGGGCCTGGATGGGTCCACCACGGAACTGATCTTGGTCGCCAAGAGCGTCTACGACGCCGGCGGCCTGACGGCGGTTCTGCGGGTGGCTGGAACAATCCAACAGGCCGGCGAGGCGGCGATCTTCGTGGCGGAGCTGACGGCCGCGCAGACCGCGGCGCTGACGGCCAGCCCGCCGGAGACCTACTACAACTACGTCTATCTGCTCCGGGTCCTGACGGCCTCCGGCCACCGGATCGCCGTCGCCCGCGGGGCCGTCCATGTGAACCCTGGATAAACCCCATGCCCGTTTTTGAGGTCGCTCCAAGCAGAGACCAGATCGCCCGTGAAGAGGCCTTGCTGCGCGACATCCCCGGCGGCGTCACCACGGTCCTGATGCGGGCCGTGAACAAGGTGGCCGGCTCCATGCGGACGGAGATCGTCCGGCGGATCACGGAAGAACTGAACCTCGGGATGCAGGCGGTCCGCGAGAACAGCGTCCTGCTCCACCCGGCCCGCCGGGAGACCCTGGAGGCCATTGTGGAGATCACCGGCAAACGGCCCGGATTGCTGGCGTTCATGGCCCGCCTATACCGCCACGGTATCCGTTATGCCATCCGGCGCGGTCAGCCCAAGGAGATCCCCGAGGCCTGGATCGCCACGATCGGGGGCGGGCGCGGCGTCTTCGCCCGGATCGGAGCACCCCGTTTAGGCCGTCGGCGTCGCCGGCGGGGACCCGGCCAAGGCATGGCCGGCCTGGTCCGACCGCGCTTCCCCATCGCCTACCTGCGGGGTCCGAGCGTCGGCGAGGTGATTGGCGACCTGCCGGAATATGCCGAAGGCGTGGCGGAAGAAAAGATCGCCGAGAACTTAGACCAGGAAATCGAGACGCAGACCGGCCTATTGATCGAGCACGGGCCGAGCATCTGCACGCCGGGAGCCGACCATGAGCCTCTGGCCCATCAAGGAACTCATCGCCCAGGCCGTGGAGACGGTTCTGAAAACCATCACCTTGGCCCACGGCTACCAGACCGACAGCGTCCAGGTCGTCCGCCCGCGGCGGACGGGGGAGCGATTCGTCCCGACCGACAAGGGCATCAGCCTCCTCCAGGGCGATGAGCACCGCCAGGAGGACCAGGACCTGGTCGGCAGCCCCCCGGCCCTCGGCTGGCGGCTGCCGTTCGCCTTGGACCTGATCGTCCGCCAGAGCGAAAAAGACCCCCAGCCCATGGACCAGGTGCTGAACATCTTTGAGGCCGATGTCCGCAAGGCGTCATGGCCGACGTCCGGCTGGGCGGCCTGGCCATCGACTGCCAGTTGGGGTCCAGCGACTACTTCGCCGCCGACGGCGTGGAGGGATTGACCGTCTGGTTCACCGTGATCTACCGGGTCGCCGAGAACGACCCGGCCGTCAATCGAGCCTGAAAACCTGAAAAAGCCATAAGGAGATATCCCATGCCGAAACTCAAACGCATCCGCGTGGTCCGGGTGGCCTTGGAGGCCGACAAGGGCACGCCGGTCAACACGACCCTGGCGCTATTGGTCTTCAATCCCAAGGTCGTCCCCGATGACACGTCCTTCCCCCGAGAGTATTCCCAGGCCTTCGGCGGACAGGGCAAGGCCGAGAACGGTCCCTGCACCGCCACCTGCACCTTCCAGCTGGAGCTGCGTCCGACGGGGAGGATGGGCTGGACCCGGGGATCGAGGCCGTCCTCCAGGGTTGCGGCCTGAAGCTGACCGCCGGCGTCCTGGCCCCCGTCACCGCGATCGCCGACCAGAAGACGCTCACGATCAATGTCTTCAAGGACGGCCTGAAGGAACGGGTCTATGGCGCGATGGGCGACCTGAAGATCTCCGGTGAGCTGGCCAAGCAGGTCTTTCTGGACTTTACCTTCCACGGTATCTACGTGCCGCCGGTGGACGAAGCCGTGCCCGCGGTCAGCTTCGGCGCCGCGCCCCATGATGACCAAGGCCGTCACCCTGAGCCTGGGCAGTTTCACGCCGAAGTGCTCCAAGTTCTCGATCGAGGCCAACAACCCCGTCGAACCTCGCGAGGATATTTCCGATGAGGCCCCCGAGGCTATCGGCTACTACTACGTCGGGGCCCCCCGCAAATACACCCTCGGCCTGGACCCGGAGGCCGAGGCTGTGGGTACTTGGGATGTGCATGGCCTGTGGAAGGCCCGCACCGAGGGGGCCTTCGAGCTGGTGCTGTCCGACGGTGACGTGGAGGTCACGATCGCCGCCCCCAAGGTCCAACTCCTGCCGCCTCAGGAAGGCGAGCGCGGAAGCAAATTCATCCACGAGATCGAGGCCCAGTGCAACATGGATGAAGGCGACGATGAGATCAGCATCACCGCAGCCGCCGCGGCGTAAGTCCTTTGGCGGCGAGGCGATTGGAACGAAAAACAACGATTCATTGAATCCATGTTTTTGGAACCTATTTTCATTTGAGAAAAAAATTTACGAAAGGAGTCGCCCATGAGTCCCATTGCCTGCGATCCCCTAGCCGTCCGGCGGTTCGTCCTGCGGGCCGACCGGGCCAAGCCGGAGCCCCGGCCGCGGTTCTTCCTCAAGACCCTCACCCGCCGCCAGAAGATGAACCTGGTCGGCTCCAAGGAGCTGAACGAGGCCACCATCCGGCAATTGGGGTCCGATGAGACCTTCCGAATCATCTACCAGGTTCTGGCCGCAGTCCTGACCGGTTGGGAACACCTGACCCGTCCCGACGACGTCCCCGTGGATTATCCTCTTGAGGCCACGGATCCTGCCAATCTTGCCGTGGCCCTGAGTGTGCTGGACACGGTCCTGACGGAGCGGGAGATCTGGGAGCTGTACTTCGCCGCCGTCGGTGATCTGGACAAGGATGACCTAAAAAACTTCGGCTTGCCGTCGAGTGGTCCGCCGGGCACTGCCGCCCCCGCTGCCCCGGCGTCCTGAAGTGTAAGGACCCCCCGACGGCCCAGTTGCCGGCCGACATGGAATGCCCGGTCTGCCAGGGCCGAGGATGCAGGCATTGTGACCACGGCACGGTCCGGATCACGGCCTGTCCTTTGACGCTGCTGCCCTCGGAGATCTGGACGGTTCTGGACCTGGCGGCCCTGTATGACAAGGGCCTGCCCCCGGTGGCCGGCGGCGCGCTGGACCAGGCCGAGGGCTTCCTGGCGGCCTGCCGGTTCATCCAGACGAGCAGGCCCGGATCAAACTAGAGGACCTAGAGGATCGAGAGAAATAGACCGATGGTCGCCACGCGACGAGACATCGAATACGTCATCACCGCCCGCAACGAGGCGGCGGCTGGCTTCCGGGGCGCCTCTGGGGGACCTGTCGGCCTTCCAGGCCGAGGCCCGGCGTCTGGAGACGGCCGCCAAGCGCTACGAGGCTCCTCAGACCGCCGCGGAGTTGGAACGTTCTCAGACGGAGCTCACCGCGGCCATCGCCGCCCGACGTGAGGCCTCCGAAAAAGCCCTCCTCCGCCAACGCCTGGAGACCGAGAAGGCCGCCGCAGCCAAGACCTACGAACTGGAGACCTCCCAGGCCGCCCTCCATGCCGAGCTGCTCCAATCCAGAGTTACGGCCCAGAGCCAGGCCGTATCTGAGGAGCAGGCCATTATTTTCAAGGCCGCGACCGAGCAGCACGATTTGGATGTCTCTCAAGCCGCCCTCCACGCCAAGTTGCTCAATGCCCGCGTCACGGCCCAGAGCCAGGCGATTGTCGAGGAGCAGGCGCTGGCTTTCCAGGCCGCCCAGGCCGCCTGGGCGGCCGACCAGCAAAAGGTGGCCAGTGCCCTGACCACCTACAGGCAGCGCGTGGCCTTGGAGGACCAGCTCTACGCCGCCACCCATGGCCGTCTGGAGGTCCTGCTCTACGAACACGAGGCCTATTACGCCCGCCTGCGGGCCCTCCACGCAGACAATGCCCGGATGATGGCCCTGGTCAACAGGGCCGAGGCGGCCGATCGGGCCAGGCTCCTGGAGACCGGTGGTATGGGCGGGGCAGGCTTCGGCGGAAGGATGACCGCCCGCATGAGCGCCCGTTTCCTGGCCTCCCAGGCCTTGGGAGAATTTTCTCCTCAGGCCGGCTATCTGGCCTCCATGGCCATCATGCTGGGGGGTATGGGTGCCGTGATTGCCACGGGATTTGCTGCGGCCGGCATGGCCATTCGCCGCGAACTCCAAAGCGTCAAGGATTTCAATGCCGCTCTGGCCGAAAGCGAAACACATGCCCAAAATCTGGGGGAGTTTTTGCAAAAACTACGCATGCCTCCTGTCGAGACCACGCCGCGGGGAAGAGAAATCGAACAACGCATCGAGATTGAAAAAAACAGGGTCGATGAGATTAAGAAAAAGATGGCCGCCGAAGGAATAACGATCGGCGGTGTTCAAACCTCTGCTTTTGGTCAAACCGATTTTGAAGAAAAGATGGTTCTTTGGCGGCATGAACTGGAAGCCACAGAAAACATCCTTGAAAATCTTAATCGCCTCAAAACTCACCAGGATGAACTCTTCGCCCATGACACGTCAATGGACATGATACGGTTGGTGGAACAGGAGTTCATGAAGGCGACGGATGAGCGGTTTGAACGGATCAAAAAGCTCCAAGAACTGGAACAGAAGGACCGCGATTCAGTCTATGCCGTGGAGGAGGCCCGAATCAACGCCGCAGAGGAAGGCTTTCAACGAGAACTGGATTTGCTGGATCTGGAACATGACAAACGGGTCGATGCAGCCCGGATGACCGGGGAGGATATGCTGGCCATCGAGGAGGAGTTTGCCTACAAGCGCCAGGCCCTGGCCAATCAGGAAATCAAGCGCCAGACCGAGCAAGCCAACCGCGAGGCCGAGCGCACGGCCCATTTGGAAGATCGAATCCTGGAGGGACAGATCCAGGCGACCCTGATGGGCAAGGAGAAGCAATTGGCCCAGTTGGCCCTCTCGATGAAGCAAGAACTAGACGACACGGAACTCACCGAACGCCAAAAACTGCTGATCAAGCAATACTACGCCGAACAGGCCAGAACCATTCTCCAGGAGCAGGAACGCCAATGGATGACGGCGCCAAACATCGAGCGCGGTTTTTTGACCCAGGCGCCGCCCCAGTTCCAGCAAGTTCAACAAGATCCCTTGCGGCGATTGGATCCCATCGCCACTTCTACGGCCTCTAGCGCCAAGAGCAACGAGCAAGTCGTCCATCTCTTGGAGCAGATCATTGTCGTTTTGTCTCAGAATCCCACGGAATACGTGGATTTAGGATGATGGACAAAGAGAAAGAAAAAACATCTACCCTTGTGCTGAGGGTCACGGAAGGACTGGGTCGATTGGTGCTAGGCCGAGAAGCCACGCGGATCTTTAGCGTGGTCCTCAACCAGATCGCCGAAGACCTGGAGATCGTGGCCACGGCCCAGGATCCTCAGACACACCTGACGATCCCCGCTCCCGGCAGTCCCCATCCGGAGGATCCTTCCCTGGTTGCCCGCCCGCCTATGATCTTTCGCGTGGGCATCCGAGAAGGTATGGCACTGTTGGCCCGAGAGAGCTGCTTCTACAACCTTCGCGTTCGTTATATCCCCCAGACAATTGAGAATTCCTCTGATGAATTGTCGGTAACGGGGGCCTGATTTATGGCCATTATCAACATCAAAGAAGGCTGGAGCGAGACCAATTCCGGAGGTACCTGGAAACAAGCGACCACCCTGCGGATTTTTACCATTCTAACCGATGCCCCGCAGCGGCCGGTCTTTTTATGGCCTGTGACAAATGGAAGCATCACCATCCCCGCCCCCGGAGGCATTCACCCCGACCTGCCAAATTATTTTTCCAACATGCCACAGGTCCAGACGCTCAGCCCCTACCTATTCAAGATTCGCGTGCCCTACGAAACCCCCGACGGCTCCAATCAGTATGAGGATCCCCTGGAAAAACCCATGGAGATCTCCTGGGACAGCTCCCGGCGATCCGTGCCCTACGATAAGGACATGGATGGCAATGCCTTAGTCAATACGCTTAAAAAACCCTTTGACCCTCCGCCGATACGGGAGGTCTTTGACATCGTTCTGCGTCTGCGGCGCAATGAGGCCAGTTTTTCCAGCACCACCCTGGGTCTCTATCTGGATACGATCGCCACGGGGGCCTTCTGGGGCTATGCCGCTGGAAGAAGTCTCATGGTCAATCTCAAGGCCCAGTCCACTTACCAGGGTTCCGTGGACCTCTACTGGAATGTCGATTATGAAGTCCATATCCGCATCCGGACACCCACCGGGGTCTCAAGCGGCCAAGGCCTGGTGGCGCGAGCAGCTCAATGTGGGTTATACCTATAAGGATTCTTCCGGCAACGTGATGCATCCCACCGGAGAACTGTTCCTATTAGATGCCAATAGCAAAATAACAGATACCCCCTATTGGTTGAGCTTCCGTGAATTTCCCGATGCGGATTGGTCGGCCCTGGGTATCGGGCCGCCTTAGGAATTTTTCATGGCCGCCAATGTCCTCCTGACTTTACGTTCCGTTCAAATTTTGCGGCAGATCGTAAGGGACAGCCGCGGGGGGCCTGCCGGCTTTGTTCCACGCCGCGGGCGATTTTTTCCTTATCGAAAGCTGTGGTACAAGATCGTCACTAATGTCGGGGCCGGTGAATACACGCTCGCCAAGCAGGCCTGGAATACTACGTCTAAGGTCTTCGAGAACGTCACCGACACGCAAGATCCCGAATACAACCTGAACGTCACCGGCTACGATTGCCTGGGACAGGCCGATGGCCAGGTTGGCACCCTCGTTCAAGGCTGGAAATTGTGCATTAATGGGACCTGGGTGACCCTGATCGACCTGGGGCCGGCAGCCGGAGAGCTTTTTGCCGTTAGGGTCCTCAAGACCAGCGGATCAGCGGGCAATAAGACGACCCAATGCAGCTTCGTCTACACCGTCAAGGACCTGGCCGGCAACGTGATGAACCAGAAGCGCGATGGCAGCGGCGACCCTGCCACGGGCATGACGCCGGAAAAGCCGCGGCCGGCAACCGGCAAGATGGTGGCGCCCCCGGACGATACCTATTACGGATTGGCCTTCTGGCATGGGGTAGATCTGACGCTGTGGGATGCAGGCGAGATCTATGATCCTACGCCGTGTCCTTGAGGTTTTATGGGCGACGAGGGCCAAGTCGATCTTTACGGAGACGACGGCCAGGTCCTCCTGGACGAGGAGGGCCGCGTCAAGATCGACGGGGTCTGCTGCGGATGCGTCCTGGACTTCCAGGTCGAGGACGCCAACCAGGGAAGCCGGGACGTATTCTTCACGCTGACCGGGCCGCTGATCGTCTGCGAGCATGAGGGACCTTATTACTACCTCTCCGCTGCGGAGGCGGGGGCCGTCCAGATCCACTACACCACGGACTCCGGGGCCTGCCACCATCGCCTCAGCCCGCGAGTCAACGGCCAGCAGGTCCCATGGGACAGCGACCTGGCGGAGCTGATCGACACCCGCGAGGACCCCGCCGGCCCGCGCGACGACGCCATCACCCTGGCGGCCGGCGACCGCCTCCAGATCTACCTCCGCAATGTCAACTGCCCGCAGAACGAGGGTATCGACGGCCCACACGACGACCACGACTGGCGGTCCGCCATGACGCAGACCGGCAATTGCCAGCAGGCCCCCGCGCCCTACGTCTTGGCGGTGCTGTGCGACGGCCAGGAAGCCACCGGGCTATCAGGTGGTCGTCCATGAGAACGACTTGCCCGCCCAGGCAGGTGTCTATCTCTACAATGACCTGTGCTGGGCAGTCGATCCCCAGGCCGCGAGGGTCTGCGCCGCGCCGGGGATGCATCAGATCTGGCCGACACACGACTATGAATCCTGCACGGCCTGCATGGAGCGGACGGAGAGTAACCCCTCCCCTGGCGGCCCAATTCCGCCCAACGGTTGGCCGAACCAGACGACGGGTTATCCGCTGTTTGCTTGCGACGATGACTCAGCCACTGGCGTGCTGGTGCCTTTTAGCTTCGAGGGCGCCATCAAGGTCTTGGGCGGCGTCGAGGGTCTGACCGTCGGAAAGTGTTATTACACCGGGGCCGAGGCCGAGGGGACCCCCGTGGAGTTCCCCAAGCAGTTCTTCGAGAACTGCACGGCCTGCCAGGCGACCATCCAGCACTACCTGCTGTCGCTGTGTGGGGACTACGAGGATCCGCCGGTGCCCGTCGAATTTGTCACCCCGCAGAACCTTTCGGCCAGCGTCGGCAAGATCGTGCGACTAAGCAACGGCTTCTGCTACGAGGTGACCGAGACGGAGGTGTCCGGCAACGACGTAGTCGCGATTGTCGATACCTATGATGATTGTGAGGGCTGCGTTCAAACTGCCGGTTGCGACGGGTGCAATCTGGAGAGTCAAGGATCGGCCGCCGTCAGCGCCTCGGGCTATACGCACGACCCGTCCGGCTCCTACGTCTTCGACGGGTATGACGAGTTGCACGATACCTTCTCGTGGAAGAAGTGGGTGGACTATGGCGGCGGCGAGGGGGATTGGTGGTACTTTGAGAGAACTTGTGCGGGCGAAATGATCGGCGCGCGGCTCGGACCAGGGGGAGGATACATCGAGGCCGATACCTGGGACTTCTACTGCGACGAGGAGGGCCACATGCATGGCACGGCCAAGGGGCACGACGGGAGCGGACGAACGTGGCAGGCGTCCCTGTAACATCGGCACTTCCGCACTGCCGGTACGGCGTCCACTGCGCCCACTGCCGCGACCGGCAGCGCAGCGCGCTTTCGCCGGGACCTCGCTTGCCTGCTGGGTGCTGAGGGTGAGGACTTCGATTGCCCCTGCGGCGATAAGCCTTGGGGATACACCGGCAGGAAGCCAGCGATTGGATCGCGCCCGGCGAGAACAGCGATTAGGATTTCGCCGCGCGCCAGGACTGCACCTGCATCGCCGGCCCTGCTGGCCGAGATCAAACGCCGCTTCGAGATATGCAAATCTTGTGAGCACGGCCTAGACAACGGCTTCAAATGTGCCCTTCAAAAGGGATGCTGTCTAGGCCGCCATCGGAGTCGCCCCGAGAGCGCCTGTTTCGATACGCCACCGCGATGGGGGCCTATTGCATCTTCGGCGGGGTTGGCAAACGTGGCAAAATAATACGTTGGCTAGTAGGCTGACTTGTTGGTTGACTTGTTGGTTGACTCGTCGTATCTCGCCTTTGAGATTTATCTCGCCGCAAATGTTCCAAGACCGATTGCAACTCCCGCACCTGCAATTCTAATGACACGATCCGTTTCGCCTGGGCCTCTTGGAGTTGTTGAGCCTGACCTGCCGGCGATGTCTTGGCGAAGGCCTTGGCCTCATCCCGCTCCTTTTCGGCATCCTTGGTCCTGGTTCTTAGGTTGGTGTTTTCATTCTCCAATGAACGGATATGCAATTGGAGTTGTCCATTTGCGGCCCGGAGGTTGTTGCATTCGAGCACCACTTTGCTATAATCATCACGTCTTACGGCCTGGGAATCTCCCTTGATCCCAATGGGGTAAGCCATTAATAGGCACAGGCCCACCATCCCTATACGCATTGTCTGTTTCATGTTTTTTACTCCTTATTTCAAATTTCATTTATAAAAGCTTTTTGACGTCCGGATCACGCTCCTCTGCCAGAACCCAATCACAGAAACGGCACATCTTGGCCGTCACCGCGATGGACTCTCCGCAGCGGGGACAGGGCCTACGGACCTCGCCTGCCATGCCGGAAGGCTTTTCGGGCTTTTCCACAAGAGACCACACCAGCGCCGCCACCCACAGCAGACCCGTGAACAGGCCTACATATCCAAACAGATAAATCATTCCCGCCGATTTTAGACCCCTCTGCCGAGCGATGGTGCCCGGGATCCCTCCCACCGCGGCGAGGAACCCCAGGATGAGGACTAAGATTATCAACCAACGAAGATATTGCCGTGCCCATGAAATTTCCAGGAGCATCATTGAAAAGATCAAGACTACTAGAATTCCAACGATCAGGAGAATGAAAGCCGGCCATGTTCCCAATAGATTGCTCTTTTTCTCATATCTCGAACTTCATTTTACAAAAGTTTCTCGATATCTGGATCCCATTCCTCGGCCAGATGGGCATAAATTTCCGTGGTCTTCACGGAGGCGTGACCGAGCCAGTTTTTGATTTTGTAAATGTCCACCCGTCCAGCCAGGCGGGTGGCGAAGGTGTGGCGGAGGGCGTGCCAGGCGTTGCCGGTACGGCCTTTTTGATAAAGGAGCCGCCGATGCAGGCTCGGCACGGCTCGGCGCACGGCATCCAGGGCATGAGACCACCAGTCAATGCCGCGGGGGGCGTCGCGCAGGCCGACGCCGCGCGGGCCACGGCCGGCGAAGACCCAGCCCGTCGATCCGGTCAGGGTCCGTTGGCGCCGAAGGGCCTCCAGGGTCGTAGTGTTCAGCGGAATTTTTCGGGGTTGGATGGATTTATAGCTTGGCACGTCAAGCAGCCGCGATTGGAAGTCGATTTGCTCCCACCGCATCATCCGCAGCTCCGTCATCCTCAGGCCCGTGTGCAGGGCCACCAGGACCTCGATCTCCACCCCGCTGGCGCGAGCGGCCGCCAAGGCCAGCGCCATCTCCTCATCCCGTAACCAGCAGGGCAATTCCTTCCGCAATCGAGCCAGGCGCAGGCCCCGCGCCGGATTGTACGCCAGGACGCCCCGCTTTTGGAGCCAATCGCAGAACAGGCCCACGGTGCTGAGATGGTTGCGGAGCGTCTTAGGGCTGATCCGCAGACGATGGTCCATCAAATACCCCAAGATGGTCTGGCGATCGATGGTATGCAGCTCCGGCTCGCCAGCGGCCAGCCAGAAGGCCCGGACGATCGCCGCGTTACGACGCACCTGGTCGGCCTTGGCCGCCAGGGCATTCTCGGCCGAGAAGATCGCCAGGGCCGACTCGAAGGCCGCGGAGATCCTCAGCGCATGGGACAAGCCCGGGAGCGTTAGCTGCATCCCTCGCATGAATCTCCTTTCCCCGGGGGGCCCTCAAAAGCAGTCAAACAAAAAACTAAAAATATATCAAGATATTTACATTGTCCTAACTTTCGCCACTGTCGGCGGATACCCCCAAGGGGAGTCGAACCCCTGTCTCCAGGATGAGAACCTGATATCCTAGGCCACTAGACGATGGGGGCGTCGTGGGCTCATCGTTGCGTTGCTCAGCTTTTCGTGGGGTTGGAATCCTAGCCCGTTGCCGCCGGCAGGTCAAGTGAAGTTCAAGTCAACGTTGCCGACGTGCGTAGGAGCGGTAAAATCTTTACAGGAATATGCCTTTCCCTCGAGACGAACCCATGCGCAAGAGCGTTCAAGAGCATCTGGAGCAATGGGCTGCATCGGTGGGTCTGCAGCACGTCCTGGCCACGGAGGGCCTGGAAGGCCGCAAGGCACAACTGTCCGCTTTGCTGGTGGGAAGCGTGGCAACGGGCTTTTGCCGGGAGGGTTCGGACGTCGACATCGCCTTGTTGTGCGATTCGGCCACGTACGCACGGATCTCCCTCGGCAAGAGGTGGTCTCAAGGCCGCCCCAGTGAGATGCGGCTTGGGAGGCAGCGGCTTCACTACTATGCCGAGACGTTCGATGACGTGCTCTCCCGGGCAAAGATGCTGGATGACGCCTCCTTGTACGCGTATGGGACAGCGAAGGTGTTGTACGACCCCGAAGGGGTTTTCAGCTCCGTGATATCCCCGGCGATCGGCCGGGCCGGTCTGCGTCAGGAGAGGCTGGAGGGGAAACTCGACATGCTGCTGCGGAGGGTGGGCGCGCTGACCCAGGCCGTCAAGCAACCAGCAAATACCCTAGTCCTGGCCAAGATGAGCCTGGAGGTGACTTCCCTGTCCCTCAAGGTGGTTGCCTTGATTGATGGCGTTCCTTTCGATCCCCGCAAGCGTCTTGTGGAGACCGCCCTGACCGGGCCGCTTGGCCAGTCGATATCAGGTGACGTGGCGGGGATGATACAGATGGCTTCACAGTGGCAGGATGGCAACCAGGCCTTTGTCGATCGTCTCAAGGACGTCTGCCGCAAGCTAAGCCAATCCGCGGCCCAGGCCGGATTTGCGGTGGGGTTGCCCGCTCCCGACCCGAGAGCCCAGGAGATGCTTTGAGCCTTAGACCCGTCAAGCTGGACGTTTATCGTGTCACCATCCCGATGCGCGGTTTTGAGCACGCCGCCGCCCGGCGGGAGCAGGCCGAGGCGCTGGTGGTCCGCCTGGAGCTGTCCGATGGCCGGGCTGGATGGGGCGAGACGCACCCCAGGGCCTATGTGACCGGCGAGACCCTCGACAGTGTCATCACCGATCTTCGCCGTGTCGTCTGGCCGGCCCTTGTGTCCGGCGAGCTTCAGGCGGGTGAACTGCCAGCCATTCCTGACCGCGACGGGGCGGGCCGATGCATCCACGCCGCCGCCTGTGCGGTGGAATTGGCGGCCGCTGATGCTCTGCTGGATGAGACGGATTGGTCCAAGCTGCGCCAAGGAGGCACGGGCGACAAAAGCGACGCCGACCTGCGCCGGAGGACGCTGGCGGTCCGCGTCAGCGGTGTGCTCGGTTCGGCCGACCCGGCCAGGACAATGCGTCAATTGCTCAAGATGCGTCTGTTCGGCCTGCGGGATTTCAAGCTCAAGGTGGGATTTTCCAGCGACGTGGACCGCGCGAATCTCTCCGCCCTTGGCCGATGGATCGGCCGGGGCGTGGCCAAAGGAAAATGCACGCTGCGGGTCGATGCCAATGGCGGCTGGTCGGCCGAGAGAACGCCGCGGCTAACTGCGGAGCTGAAACCACAGGGCGTCTGCGCGGTGGAGCAGCCGGTGTTCTGCTCCGCGGCGGAACTGGTGAAGCTGGCCGAGCGCTGCGAGCTGCCCCTGATCGCCGATGAGTCGCTGCTGACTCTTGACGACGCCCGGGCGCTCCTGGCCGCCGGTAAAAAGGTCTGGTGGAACATCCGCCTGTCTAAAAACGGCGGGTTGGCCCGCAGTCTGGCCCTTGCGAATCTAGCGGCCGAGAATGACGTGCCGTTTGTCATCGGCTGCATGGTGGGTGAGAGCGGCATCCTCTCCGCCGCCCAGAGGCGCCTGCTGGAGCTTGCCCCCCAGCCTCGGTTCGTGGAGGGTAACTACGGCCGGTTCCTGTTGCGCGAGGACCTGACGCGCCCGTCGCTGCGCTTCGGCTATGGCGGGCGGATGAAGACCCTTCACGGCCAGGGCCTGGGTATGGAGGTGGACTTGGTCAAGCTCGACCGCTTCGGCCAATTGGTCGAATCTTTCGGCCCGCAACGGTGAGAGCATTTCGATCATGGAAGCCCGGCCTGAACTTCGGGTTAGGGATACTGCCGTCCTGTAACTCTCCGCAATCCATGGGGTTAGTTGCTCGTCTTTACAAGTGTTGACAAAGGACAGAGATATGGTAGAATAGCCGTAGCTTCGACCTCCGTTAAGGGAGCGGCGGAGTTTGCAGCGAGTCGTAAGGCGAGGGGCGTTCTCGCTCACTCGCACCCGCCTTTAGGCCGCCCGGCCTAGTTTCCACATGGCACAGTTTTTTGCTGGACATTTGGGAGCATTTGTCCCGAGGCGGGACTGTCTTTGTGAGGACGACGACAATGAGACGAGCGACGTTCGTGGTTACCGTGTGGGCGCTGCTGGCCCAGGTTGCATTGGCCGGCATCACCTTGGATAGTCTCGATTGGTCCGTCCAGTACCTGATCGACCAGTCGCAATCCGTGATGGGCGTGGACCAGTTCAACCAGCCACGGAACAACCGGGGGCTGGCCCTGTCGCCCGATAACCAGTTCCTGTACGCCGGCTATAACAACCCCTCCGGCAGCTACTGCGTCCGCAAGATTGACCTGAGCCAGGGCGACTACACCGACGCCACAGTGGCTAACCTCCTGGGCGTCTCGAGGGGCAAGGCCATTGCGGTGGACGACGTCGGACGCGTCTATCTGGCCGAAGACGGGTCCGTCAAGATCTACGACCCGAACCTCTCGGCCATGCAGATGTCGATCACGACGACCAACTGCGAAGGCGTGGCCGTTAAGCGGGACGGCGGACAACTGGTGCTGTACACCTCCGACCGCACCACGGGCATCCTGAGCAAATGGTCGCTGACCGAATCCGCCGGCAACGTGACGGGCGCGGCCAAGGACACCGGCTTCGGCTCCAGCGGAGACGTGACGCTGACGGCCAACCTGCGGGGCGTGGAGCTGGACGGTTCCGGCAGGATCTGGGTGGCGGGGTACGGCAGCAAGACGATGTATATCGTGGCCTCGGACGGCTCTTCTTACAGCTCGATCTCGACCGGCACGGCCACGCCGATGGACGTCGGCTTTGACGGGGATATCGCCCTGGTGGCCCAGGAGTACGGGCTGAACATCCTGCGATACGACGTGGGTGACCTGTCCTCGGCCGGGGCGGATCTGGCACCCCCGCTGAGCACCCTGGAGCTGACCGCCACTCCCGCCACCGGTGGCAACGGGGCGATCGACTGCATCGCGGTCATCCCGGGGAAGGGCTTCTTTGTCTCCGGGGACGGCATCAACACGGCCAACGAAAAGTCCACCTATGGCAGGACCGACAGCTACAGCGGTTGGCTGGACGGAAATTTCTACACCGACCTCTCCGCCGACGACAATGACCCTATCCTCTACGCCATCCCCGAACCGGCCAGCTTGAGCCTGCTGGCGTTAGGAGGTTTAGCCCTCCTTCGCCGAAAACGCGGCTACGGAGTGTAAACGCTGATCCGCCGAAGGCGGAGCTAAGATTACTTCAAACGGAGTGAGCCATCAAAGAAGCATGGCTCATTCCTTCGTTTAAGAGAGGGCTAGGAGGCATTGGAGGTGTTCTTCGCTTACCACCAAGGCGGTGCCGTGCTTAGCGCCGGGGGGAAGCTCACCTTTTCGGATACGTTCTGCCAGTGTACCAGGTCCTTTGAGATTACGGCCCCGTAGCTCTTGTCGCGGAACTTGTCGAAGTACACGAACCACTCATCCGCGATCTTAAGGGCCGAGGGGCCTTCGCACCAGGAATTGCCCGTGATGGGCGGCGAGGCTGGGCCGTAGGGGCCTTCGGCCCGGTCGGCCACGGCCAATTTGATGTTCTTCTGCGGGACGAAGGGCTTGTTGGTCTCATCCTTGAGGAACATCAGGTACCGCCGGCCGTCGGGCACGATGCAGGCGTCGATGCAGTTGAAACCCGGATCGTACAGCAGCCGCGCCGGACCTCTTGGCGAAAAGGTCTGGAAGTCTTTGGTCGTGACGTAGTAGATGCGGTGATTCAATCCTTCAGCCGGCGGGCCTTGCTTGCTCTGGTTGTCGGTTTGGGGAAACCGGCCGGGGATCGTGGTGGACCAGAAGATTAGGTATTGCCCGCCCACCCGGTCATAAACGATCTCCGGCGCCCAGCAGTTCTTAGCCCCCGGCTCATGCTCCATGACGGGTAGGTAATTTTGCGACGACCAGTGGATCAGGTCGGCCGAGCGGGTGTACCCGATGCCCCTGCCCTTCCAGCCGATGGTCCAGACCAGGTGAAACGTCCCATCCTGTCCGCGGAAGATATGCGGGTCGCGCATGAGCCGTTCGGGGCCGATAGTCGGCTCCAGGAACGATCGGCCGCCAGCCAGGGCCTGCCACGTCCAGCCATCGCGACTGAAGGCCAGGTGCAGACCGTCGCTGGCGGGCTCGACGTGATAGGAGAACAGATAGCAGGACTTCACAAGGGTCTCCTTTATCTAAACTTTGGTACAACAATGATCCTTACCAGTCAATGCGCGAGGCAGGTTACTGAAGATCAGGGGCTTGGAAGTCACACCCCTGGGGCATCGCGGCCATATTCCCAGGGGTGACGTAACCCAGTTTTTGTTTATAATCCTATCCTATTGCCGGTTTTTCATTGACACGGCGGGGGGGTAGCGTAGGATACTTTAGCTTAGATCTCCGCTCGGGGAAGCGGCGGAGTGGGTTTTCTGAAACGGGGCGGGGCGAGACTCGCTCGCTCGTGCCTACCTGCCTCAGGCCTCTCGGCCAAGTTTCCATAGGAATAATCCATGAGCGCCTATGGAGTGTACTTTGCATCGAGGAAGGAAGGAGCACGAGACATGAAGACTATACTTACATTCTTATTTGGAAGTGCGATACTACTGTTGTGGGTTGCCCCATGTTTGGCGGGTTGGATTGGTACACCCCAAGTTATCGACACTTTCTCGGACGGAGACGACTCCAACAACCCTACATGGGTCCATGGTGAAGACCCTAATGTCGCGTCTCCGGTCTGGGAAGTTGTTGACGACGGTACCGGAAATTTGGTCTACCATATGTGCTGTGAGAAAGAAGGTATTTTCGGGAAGATATGGTCTTGGGTCAGTGGGAAGAAAGACTGCAATCGCAGTGGAACTGATTGTAATAAGAAAAATAATCCTTTTACCCCCGGAACCGTTCATTATAAGGCATGGAATAGAAACCATCTCTGTTTCCATGACAACTATACCGGATACGCTCTTCAGGTAGAGATCGACGGAGGTGACCCTAATAACCCCCTGTTTGCAATTAGTCTACTTCGTCTGGATCCGGAGAATGTGGAAGTTGTCCTTGCGAGCACGACCATGGCGTATACTGGTGAATGGATGCGTGAATATGCCCAGCGTATAGACGATTCCGGTCGGATCGTATGCAAGGTGTGGCCATCCAGCGATCCGGAACCAGACACCTACCTCTTCGACGTTACGGATAATACCTATACGTCCGGATACTCGGCTATTTCGATTGGTTACTCCGGGGGAAACACCGAGGGATCATCCTGGTATTTTGACGATGTTGTTGTCCTCCCCGAGCCGATGTCTATTTGCCTGTTGACCGTGGGAGGGTTGGCGATCATCCGGCGTCCGCGGAGATAGGATGGGTTATCGTCGGCCAAGTACTTCATAACACTGGTTATAGTACAGGGCGCTTTCGACGGGGGTGTTGGGCGGGATGTGGTTGCCCACGGCCATGAAGTACCCCGGGCAACCCTTGCCGATATCCATGCAGCGCTGCACCTCGGCGCGGATCTGCGGTTGATTGCCGGAGAGCAGGATCCGCGTATCGGCGTTGCCGATGAACACGTGCGTCTTTCCGTACTTTTGGGCCACGTAGGCCATGTCCGTGCTGGGCTCCATGACAAAGCCGTGCACTCCGGCGGCGGCGATGTCGTCGAGAAAAGCGGTGTAGTTGCCGTCTGAGGTGAACACGACCTTTTTCCCGGCCGCCAGAAGGGGCGCTAACAGCTTGCGGTAGTTGGGGAACACGTAGGTGCGGTACCAGTCGGGGTGGAAGATCGCCCCGCTGGTCCAGACGATGTCGTCGTGCACCATGACCACGGGGATGTGGGCGTCGGCCATGGCATCGAAGTACTGCTGCACCCAGCCGGCGTAGCGGTTGGCGACCTCGCCGAACCCCTTGGGATCGATCCCGGCCGCTAGCAGCAGCATCTCCCAGCCGAAGATGTCGATCAGGCCCGAGACCAGCGTGTCGTACATGCCGGTCATGTTGACGCCCTCGCTGTCGCGCTGGCAGATCTGGGCGTACTGGCTCTCGGCCTTGCGGATCAGCTCCTTGTGCTCCAGGTGGCCATAGGCCTGCCAGGGATCGAAGCGCAACACCTCCTCCGGCTCCTTGAAGGGGCAGTAGACATGGTCATCGCGGTCCACCCCGCCGGTGGCGTACTCGGCGTGCCCCATTCTCGTGCAGATGTCACCGAACATGTTGCTGCCGAAGAAGCGGATGGACCAGTGGAAGTCGTAGTTCCAGGCCTTCTTGAAGGCCGTCGAGGCCCGCTCCTGCACCTCCTTGGGGCTAGTCGGGCCGACGTCGATCCCCGTCACCGCCGCCACCAGGTCCCAGTGCCTGTGGGCGGAGTATTCCGTCCGCGGCACCCGCGGCGGCATCTGAAGGTTCAACGCAGCCCAGCCGTCTGCCAGCGACATCGGGTCTTCTCCTGCACCGTTCCGTTCCCGTGTATCTTCGCAAGGGTTGGGCTAGGGACACAAGGGCCAAGGTGGCCTTGCTCGTTGCAACGCCCGCCCATCGCCCGTATCTTTTCCCCAGGACCCATCGGTCGCGGCGCTCGGATGAAGGAGCAGACATGGAATACAGGACGCTGGGCAGGACGGGGATGAAGGTGTCGATCGTCGGCTACGGGGCCTCGCCGCTGGGCAACGAGTTCGGCGAGACGGACGTCGCCGAAGGCGTCCGCGCAGTCCACTGCGCCATCGATGAGGGCATCAACTACTTCGACGTCTCGCCCTACTACGGCAGGACGCTGGCGGAGGAGCGTCTGGGGGCGGCGCTGGAGGGCAGGCGGCACAAGGTGTTTCTCGCGACCAAGTGCGGGCGGTACGACGTGGACGCCTTCGACTTTTCCGCCCAGCGCGTCGCGACCAGCATTGAAGAATCGTTGCGGCGGCTGAGGACTGACCACGTGGACCTGCTCCAGGCCCACGACATCGAGTTCGGCGACCGCCGGCAGATCATCGAGGAGACGATCCCCGCGATGCGCCAGTCTCCAGCAGGCCGGCAAGTGCCGCTGGGTGGGCATCACGGGCTATCCGGTCAAGATGCTGGCCGACGTGGCCGAGCGGGGCGGGGCGGACACCGTCCTGTCCTATTGCCACTACAATTTGATGATCACGGACATGGACGAGCACCTCACGCCCGTCTGCCAGAAGCGACGTATCGGCCTGGTCAACGCCTCGCCGCTGCACATGCGGATCCTGACCGAGCAGGGCGCCCCCGACTGGCACCCGGCGCCCGAGCCGGTCAAGCAGGCCGGGCAGAAGGTGGCCCAGCTCTGCCAGGCCGCTGGGGCGGATATCTCCGAGCTGGCCCTGCGCTTCTGCCTGGACCACCCCTACGTGGCCACGACGTTGGTGGGCATGTCCAAGCAGCGCCACGTCCAGACCAACGTCCGCGCAGTGAGCGCCAAAATCGACCCGGCCCTGATGCGGCGCATTCAGGAGACCATCGCCCCGGTGTTCAACACCGTCTGGCCGTCCGGAAGGCCCGAAAACCACGACTGATGAGAGCCCGGCTCGTGCGGATCGATGCCCACCATCACTTCTGGCAGTATAGCCCAGCCGAGTACGGATGGATCGACGAGTCCATGGCCGTGCTGCGTCAGGATTTTTTGCCGCAGCACCTGGCGACGGAGTTGGCCCGTGCAGGGGTGGACGGGGTAGTCAGCGTCCAAGCCCGCCAGAGCGTCGCCGAGACCGCCTGGTTGTTGGAGCTTGCCCGGCAGCATGAGTTCATCCGCGGTGTGGTGGGGTGGGTGCCGCTGGTCTCCCCGAACGTCGCCGATGACCTGGCGCGTTTGTCCGTCAATCCCAAGCTCAAGGCCGTCCGCCACGTGTTGCAGGATGAGCCGGACGATGAGTTCATGCTGCGGAGCGACTTCAACGAAGGGATCAAGGCCTTGCGGCCGTTCGGCCTGGTCTACGACATCCTGATCTTCGAGCGGCACCTGCCGGCGGCGGTTCAGTTCGTGGACCGCCATCCGAACCAGGTCTTCGTGCTGGACCACGTCGCCAAGCCCCGCATCCGCCAAGGCCTCTTGCAGCCGTGGAAGGACCGCTTGACCGAGCTGGCCCGCCGGCCCAACGTGTCCTGTAAGCTGTCGGGCATGGTCACCGAGGCCGACTGGCACGCCTGGACGCCCCAGCAGCTCCAGCCTTACGCCGAGTCCGCCCTGGAAGCCTTTGGGCCGCGGCGTGTGATGTTCGGCTCCGATTGGCCGGTCTGCTTGCTGGCCTGCTCCTACAGCCGCTGGGTGGAGGTGGTCGAAGGGTTCCTCTCCAAGCTGTCGGCGGCCGAGCAGCAGCGGATCTGGTCCGGCACGGCCGTCGAGACCTACCGCCTCTAGATCAAAGTCCGGGGGGGGTTCATTATTGTCCCTTAATTTAAGTGACCGCCTTGCTCATCCGATATGCCAGATAACGACACGCCCCTCGTCGTTGAGGTCGGCGGGATGGACAAAAAAGGCATATCGTGATGAGGGCTTGAGCGATGGTGAGGATCGACGGCGAGTGGGTGGAGTTCCGATTCTTCAGGCCGATGGCTCGGGAGGTTCATCTGGCGGGGGACTTCAATAACTGGCGCAAAGGCAAGCTGCTCATGGTCCGCTCGGGGGAGGGTTACTGGATCGCCCGGATGCGCCTGCCGGCGGGGGAGTTCAAGTTCCGCTACTGCGCCGACGGGGAGTGGTTCACCGACTTTGCCGCCTTCGGCGTCGAGCCGGGGCGGTTCGGGCTGGACAGCATCGTCCGCGTGCCGTCTCAGCCGATGCGGGCCGCTGCCTAAACCGAGGGTGTCGGCCTTCACGCCTTATCACCAAACGGGTGGCGTCACATCCATCACTCGATGAGCACCAGGCCGAAGTAGTGCTGCGGGTCGGTACGGTCGCGGACGACGTCGATGGTAAAACCCGCCCCGCGGGCGGTGGCATAAACGTCAATGCCCACAGCCTCCATCGACGGCCTGGCCTGTTCGGCGTGACGACAACCCTTTTCGAAGGCGCACGTGGCGCACAGGCGGCAGGGTCCGGCACCAGGCCGAAGGCTTTATAGTAACCGGACAGAAACAGCTCCCGCTCCAGGGCAGCGGCAATCTTCTTGGCCTGGCGAAGCGGCGACTCAAACAGCACCGCCCGGCAATATTCATCCAGCATCCGCCGCGTCTGCTCGGGCGCAGGGGTGTGGGGCGGACAGACCAGGCTGCTGCCGAAACCGTCGCAGCCGAACTGGCACTTCCAGCGGACCCAGTTTCCGGTATGAACGGCTGCGGGAGAAATCACCTTGGCCGCCAGGGCCCCCTGCGCCAGGGCCATCTGCTCAATCCGCCTGTCCGACAGGGGTGGGTAAGAGCGGCGTGTCGATTTGCGTTGACGCATGGAACAGACTCCTATCGGAACTCTCGTCGGTGCCGGTTCCCTGGCGGCCTACTGGTGGATCTCCACGATGTCTTTGTCGTGCAGCGGTTCGTTGCGGTGGACCTGTTGGCCGCTGAATCGGCCGTCGCCCCAGATGCGGGCGAACTTCATCTTTTCCGGCAACTCGCGGTGGATCTCGCAGGCCAGGTCTTCCACCGTCGAGCCAATTGGCAGCGTGTAGGGCCTGTCGCGGTCGGGGGGCTTGCCGGGTTCCTTGGTGTAAATTCGGATAAGGTCCAGCAGCCACCACAGTCGCCGGGCCAAGGCATCCAGGCCTTCGCCGGAGGCGGCGCTGGTCGGCCAGACTTCGATCCGCCCGGCGCGGGGCTCCCCAACGCGGTTCATCGCGTTGGGGAGCCCGTAAAGCTCCGCCAGCGTGGCGACGGCGGCGCGGTCGGCCAGGTCGATCTTGTTGGCCACCACCAGGCCGCTGAGTCGGCTGGGAGGGGCTCCCGCCGCGTTAGATCGCGGCGGGGACCCTTCGGCTGCCAGCTCGCCGCGCGGCGACGAGGCCAGCGTGATGCCCCGTTCCGCGAGCAACCCCAAGACCATCTCAACCTGCTCCATCGCCCCTCCGGCGGCGTCCACCACCACGGCCACGATGTCGGCGGCTCGGATCGTGCCCAGCAGTCCCCCCGGGATCTGCCCGGCCGTCACGGGGGGCGTGTCCACCAGCTCCAGTTGCACGTCCTGATACTTCCACATGCCCGGCGTCGGCAGGGCGGTGGTGAAGGGATAGTCGGCCACCTTGACCGCCGCGTGCGTGGTGGTGGCGACCAGCATACTCTTGCCGACGTTGGGCGGACCCACCAGGACGATCTGCCCCGCCCCGCCGCGGGGGATGTGGAAGGGGTCCATGCCCTTGGTGCGGACCTTCGTGGCGGCGGCTTTGATGAGCAGGCTGATCCGCCGTTTGATGTCCGCCTGCATCTTCTCCGTCCCCTTGTGCTTGGGGATGGTGCTGAGCATCTCGCGCAAGGCGAGGATCTTCTCGGTGTCGTCGGCGGCCTGGCGGAGGCGCTTCTCGGCCCGTTCGTAATCTGGCGTCAGGTTAGCCGGCATGGTCTCTCGGAAGTCCTAAAAGAATACACCAAACTATGCCAGCCACAGCGGCGGAGGCAAGGGCCAAAGCCGCCCCCGTCGCCGGCAGGGGGCTTGCTGTTGACAGGGTGGGGCGGCCTCCTATAATCGGGCCGGAGCCCGGCGACCGGGCCTGAGTCGCCACGAATCGGAAGTCCGGTGCGGGAGTGGAGTCCTTGGCAATCCTCCCAAGCAACGAGCGGCCTGCTCAGTCAACCGCGGAGTTGGAGACCCCATGAACACAAGGCGATGGAAGACCCAGGGTGGGATGTGGCTTGTCGCGGCTGGGATGCTCTTTGTCGTAGCCGCGGTTTGTCAGCCCGGGACGGTGTTGGGGCAGGAAGAAGAAACGCTCACCCCTTCGCTGGCCCCCTCGCAACCGGCCACCATGGCCGCGACCAGCGCCGGCCGAGGAGATCAGCAAGGAAGAAAGCGACCGAAAACTGGCGGCCTTGTGGGACGACTTCCTTCACGGCATCAAGGTCGCCCGCGAGGACCTGGCCGAGAGCACCGGCAGGGCGATCCTGGAGTCCGACGCTTCGCCGCGGCAGGTGTATCTGCTGTCCGTCAAGGAGAGCGACATCCAGTGGCTGCTGACGCGCGGGGAGAAGCTTAAGGGCCTGGCGCCCGTCATCGCCGACATCCGCTCGATGATCGAAGAAGGCTATTACGCCGAGCGGTCCGACCCCAACCAGATCGCCAATTCCATCGAGCTGCTGGGCAAGAACCTGCGGGCCTACGAAATCGGCGCCGGTCGATTGGTCCAGAGCGGGGAGTACGCCCTGCCGCAGTTGATCCAGAAGTTGACGGACCCGACCACCTCGGCCACGCTGCAAGAGCGGATCATCACCATGCTGCCGCGGCTGGGCAAAGACGCCGTCCGCCCGCTGTCGGCGGTCCTGGAGGCCAAGGACCAGATGCTGCTCCAGACGGTCGCCGAGATGCTGGGCAAGATTCACTACGCCGAAGCGGCCCCCGCCTTGAAGGAGCTCTTGGGGCGCAAGGACCTGGTTCGACCGGACGCGCCAGGTCGCCGCCACCGCCCTGGTGGCCTGCGGCGGCGAGGCGGCCAAGGCCGTGCCGGTTTCCTCGCTGCTGTACGAGCAGGCGGAGAAGTATTATTACAATCGCCAATCCATTCCACCCGATCCCAACGCCCCGGCCGCCAACGTGTGGTCCTGGCGCGAGGGGCTGGGATTGGAGATGGTGGCCGTGCCGAGGGAGATTTTCGGCGACCTCTACGCCATGAGGTTGGCCAAGGCGGCCTTGAAATACGACCCGAGCTTCCAGCCGGCGGTATCGCTGTGGCTGGCGGCCAAGATGAGGAAGGAAATTCGCCTGCCCGCCGGCCAGAAGGACCCCACCGAACAGGCCGATGCCCCGACGGCGCGATTCTACACCCTGGCCGGCAGCGCCCGGTTTTTGCAGGACGTCCTCCATCGCGCCCTGCGCGACGAGGACCCTGCCTTGGCCCTGAAGGCCATCGAGGCCCTGGCGGAGACGGCCGGGGCTCAAAGCCTGGTGGAACCCATCGGGGGCGGTGTCCAGCCGCTGGTGATGGCGCTATCCAACCGCGACGGGCGGGTGAGGATGCTGGCGGCGCTGACGTTGGCCAACGCGCTGCCGCAAAAGCACTTTGAGGGGGATGAGCGGGTCGTGGCCGTCCTCAACGAGGCGCTCCGCCAGCGCGGCCAGCGCAAGGCCTTGCTGGTTAACGCCGACCCACAGCAGCGGAACTTGCTCCAAGACGCCTTGCGGACGGCCGGGTACGAGGTGATCGACGAGTCGGATCCGGACAAGGCCATTGCCGCCGCCCGGGAAGCCAGCGGCATGGACCTGGTGGTCCTGGGCGCCAACCCGCCGCCGGCGGAATTTGTCGCGCGGATGCGGGTCGATCCGGCGACGGCGGCCTTGCCGGTCGTCGTCGCTGGCAGTGACGAAAAGCTCCAACGCCTGGCCAAGCAGGACGGCGCCGTGGTGCTCCTGGAGGGCACCGCTGACGCGGCCAAGGTGAGCGAGGCCTTCGACCAGGCCACCAAGAAGACCGCCCCGTCCGTCCCGGCCGCCGAACAAGCCACCTCCTGGGCGGTTCGCGCCGCCGACGCCATCGCCCTGTTGGGCGAGACGGGCAATCCGGTGTACGACCTTTCCAAGACCGTGGGGACGTTGACCTCGGCCCTGGTCAACCCGCAGCCGGAAGTGGCCGCGGCCGCCGCCAAGGCGCTGGCGACCATCGCCGCGCCGCCGGCCCAGAAGGCCCTGGCCGATCGCGCCGTGACGGCCACGCTGGAAGAAAAGACGCGGGTGGATTTGCTCAAGCTCCTGGCGACCTCCCTGCGGCGGTTCGGCAACCTGCTGGGCGATCCGCAGACGACGGCGATCATTGACCTCGTGACCGACGCCAAGCAGTCCGCCGCCATCCGCGAGGCAGCCGCCCAAGTCCTGGGCGCCATGAACCTACCCAGCGAGAAGATCAAAGTCCTGATTACCGGAGATGCCGGCTAGGGGGGGTTGGGAGTTTTATCCGGGCCTGGTCGGTGGGGCGGCGTCCGTGTCCGGGGTGTCGCAGGTTGCGCTTTCCAAATCCGCCAGGGCGCGGGTGACGCGCTGCCAGTGGGTGCCTTGCCACAGCAGCCTGCCGCAGCGCCGGCACCTCCAGAACTGCTGGCAATGGCGGTAGGCCAGCGGCGGGGCCTCGCCAGTCACGCTGTGCTTGGGCACTTCCTGCAACTGGCCGCCGCAGGCCATGCACCGGGCCGGCCGGCGGGTCAGACCCAAGCGGTGAAAGACGAAGCGCAACTGCTCCAGCTTGCCCAGTTGCGGCGGCACGTAGAGGGCCTGGATGGTCCCGTTGCGGATAACGTTGCGCTGGAACATCGGTCCATCGCTGGACAGCAGCATCAGCCCCCCCTCCCTGGCGCGGCGGAGCAGCTCCCGGTCGTCGATGCCATAGTAGAACTCCGCGTCGTAGCCGCAGGCCCGCAGCCACCGGGCCAGGCCCCCCAGCATGGCGTCGCAGAGGAACGTGATCGGGTCGTCAGCCATCGTGCCCCTACAGTAGCTTGCCCTAGACGATGGAGCAAGACGACAGGCCCGGCGCCGCCTGTTCGGCTGTGCCGAGTCCGAAAAAGGTGAACGTTCACGGCCAAGGAGATGGATTGCGGCTGAATTCGTCGCGCACCACCTCAATATCTGGCAAGGCCTGGAGGAACTGCCGGCCGTAGGATTTGGTCAGGATGCGATGGTCCAGCGCGACCACCAGGCCCTGGTCCGTCCGCGAGCGGATGAGCCGGCCGAAGCCCTGCTTGAAGCGGATGACGGCCTCGGGCAACTGGTAATCGGTGAACGCGTCGCCGCCCGCTTGGCGGATGGCCTCGATGCGGGCCTCGGTCAGCGGGCTGTCGGGGGCGGCGAAGGGCAGCTTGGTGATGATGACGTTGGACAGCGCCTCCCCGGCCACGTCCACGCCTTGCCAGAAGCTCACCGTCCCCAGCAGCACCGACCGGTCGTGGCTGCGGAACTCCCGCAGCATCGCCCCTTGCGGCAGGTCTTCGCCCTGGACGAGCAGATGGTAGCCGTGCTTCTGGCAGAACGACTGAAGCGGCTTGGCGGTGGCTTGGAGCATGGCGTGGCTGGTGAACAGGACGAAGCATCGCCCCCGGGACTTTTCGATGTAGTACTGAATGGCCCGGCAGGCCTGGGGGACGAATGCGTCCAGCTTGTTGGGGTCGCCCAGTCGGGTCTCGATGTAGAGCTTGGCCTGGCGGCGGTAGTCGAAGGGGCTGGCCAGGAGCAGGTCCGCCCCGCCTTCCAGGCCCAGGCGGCCTCGGATGTAGTCAAAGCCGTGCCGCCCGCCGCGCGCGGTGGCCAGCGTCGCGCTGGTCAGCACGGCCGATCCGACCGCGTCGAACAATTTTTCCCGCACGATCGGCGCCACGTCGATCGGCGCACGGGTGAGCGTGACGGTCGGCCGACCGCGCGACGGTTGTCGCGTGATCCAATAGGCCTGCGAGGCATCGGCCTGGGAGATCAACGCCTCGATTTTCGCCGCAAGCTCTCCCACCCGTTGCTCGTATCCAAAAAGCTCCTGGGCCTGCTCCGGGTCGCTTGTTCCCCGGCGAAGCTGCCGCAGGGCCCCGGCCAGTTCCATCAGGCCGGGGGACAGGGTGTTGGGCGCAAAGCCCCCCTGGAGGATCCGCCCGCTGGGGGCGACGGCCGGGCCGGAGTAAGCCGCCAGGGTGTCGAAGAACGCCTCGGTGGCTGAGGCGGCGCGATTGACGGTGGTGATGGTGGGCTTGTCACCCGTCAACGCCAGCACGCCGCGGTCGGTGCGGTCGTTATACAGCTCCCGCAGCAGGTAGGCCACCTGGCTGGAGGAAACGGACATCCCGAAGTGGTCCCCGGCCACCTGCTCGACCGTGTGGGCCTCGTCCAGCACCACAAAGTCGTAGTCGCCCAGCAGGCCGGCGGCCACGGACTGAAGCGCCAGGTCCGAGAAGAACAGGGCGTGATTGACCACCAGGATGTCGCTGGCCTGCATCCGCTTGCGGGCGGCCTGGAGGTGGCAGCGCGAGTAAAGCCGGCACTGGCTGCCGCGGCAGGTGGCTGAGTCGCTGCGGACGCGGTCCCACACGGCCGGGTCGAGCTTGAACGTCAGGTCCTGGAGCGATCCGGTCGGCGTCTCCATCGCCCAATCGCTGAGCTTGCGGAGCTGCTGGGCCTGGGTCTGGGAGGCGAACAACTTGGCGCTGCCCTTGACCGCAGCCGCCAGACGGCGGAAGCAGATGTAATTGCCGCGCCCCTTGCCCAGCGTGGCAGTGAACTTGACCGGCAGCAGCTGGTGCAGAAAGGGCAGGTCCTTACTGACCAGCTGCTCCTGAAGGGCGATGGTGTAGGTGCTGACGACGATCCTTTGGCGGTGTTCGGCCGCCTGGAGAATGGCCGGGACGAGGTAGGCGAAGCTCTTGCCCACGCCCGTACCGGCCTCGACAATCAGGTGCTCGCGGGTCTGGAACGCCTCCCCGACCGCCCGGGCCATCTGGAGCTGCTCGTCCCGCTGCTCGTACGTGGCCATCCCCCGTGCCACCAGTCCGCCCGGGGCCAGGATGTCGTCCACGCTCAGCGCCATGGGCGGGCGGCCAGTTGGCTGGCGGGGGCGGTAGGGGGCGTCTTGGGCTTGGCGAGGTTTCGCGCGAAGATCAGGATGAAGTACACCGTCGCCACGGCCGTGGTGAAGGTGATGATCGTGGCCAGGATCGTGATGAACGTTCTCCCGCGGACGACTGCCCGGTGCATGGAGGAGACGATCCGGTCCTTAGCCAGCGTCAGCATGGCCAGCATCACCGCCGCGACGGTGATCCAGATGCTGATGGAGTGGATGCCGCTGTAGAGGAACACGTCGCGGCTGACCTGGGTGCCGCTCTGGAGGTAGTAGTGTCGGTGCCCGTGATGCATCTCCACCCAACCGTTGACGGCCTCACCGTTGATGAAGACGTATAGCACCGTGTAGGCCAGGAAGTTTAGCAACCCCAGGACGATGATCCACAAACAGATTTTCGTGCGACGGTCCACGTGTTGCTGGGTCAATGGGTCCATAGATCCAGTGGACATCTTAACCGCCTTTGTCGCCGATCACACCTTCAATCGGCGAGCTGGCTGTGGCGTACAGTTTTCGCGGGATTCGCCCGGCCCGGTGGGCCAGGTACCCGCTCTCGACGGCCAGGCGCATGGCCCGCGCCATGGCCAGCACGTCGCGAGCCCCCGCCACGCCGGTGTTCAGCAGCACGCCGTCGGCGCCCAGCTCCATCGCGATGACTACGTCGCTGGCCGTGCCCACGCCGGCGTCCACGATGATCGGGTAACTGGCGTCGGCGGCCTTGAGCTCCTGGAGGATGATGCGGAGGTTCCAGGGATTCAGCACGCCCTGGCCGGAGCCGATGGGACTGCCGGCCGGCATCACCGAGGCCGCCCCGGCCGCCTTGAGCCGCATGGCCATCACCGGATCGTCGCTGGTGTAGCACAGGACGGTGAATCCCTCGGCCCGGAGGACCTTGAGCGCCTCAAGCGTCCCCACCGGATCGGGTAGCAGCGTCTTGGGGTCGCCCAGGACCTCCAGCTTCACCCATGCGGAGCCGCGATTGCCCAGGCCCTCCAGCAGTTCCCGCCCCAGGCGGGCGGTGCGAATGGCGTCCTCGGCGGTGAAGCACCCGGCCGTGTTGGGCAGCAGGAGATAGCGCTTGGGGTCCAGGAAGTCCAGGATGTTGCGCCCGGACTTATCCGTCAGCCGCTCGCGCCGCACGGCCACCGTGACCACCTGGCAGCCGCACTCGGCCAGGGCGTCGCGCATCAGATCGAAGCTGGCGTACTTGCCCGTGCCGACAAACAATCGGCTGGTGATCTCAAAACCCCCGATGCAAAGCGGCTCGACGTTCATGCCAGGGGCTTCTTTCCAGGAAGGGTCCTTAGCCTCCACCGACCAAGGTGACAATCTCAAGTTCATCCTCATCGGCCAGGGGCGTGGAGGCGTAGCGTCCGCGCGGCACGATCTTGCGGTTCAGCTCCACCGCCACCCGCCGCGGCTCCAGCGACAGCTCTTCCAGCAACTCCGCAAGGGTCATCGCCCTGTCGTGCTCTTGATGCCGTCCGTTGATGAGGATGCGCATGGCAACTCTTCCCACGCACTGATTAAGCTGGAGCGGATTATAGAATTTTCTACATCGTCAGGTCAAGGAGAGCGGTGAGGGTTGACGTTGTTCTGTTCCAACTCCACGGTAAACAGCGTGAGGTTGAAATACGTGTCAAATGGATGCACGACCTCCACCCTGTTGATAACCGCGGTGCATGGCATAGGATGAATGAAGGCCTTCTTGCCCGAAACCACAATTAATACCTTCGTATCCCCCACCTGCCTTGCGCCCTGGAGGAACCGATTCACGGTATCGGCGTTTTGGAAGAAGTGGACTTTCTTTTTCATCAAAGCCTGGGGCCTCAAAGGGTATCCAACCGGTGGATACGCCCACGCGCTGGATGGGATTAGCCAACAAGGCAGTTGTGAAATCGCGGCTGAAACCCTTTTTGTGATAGAGCACCTGGTAACCTCTGGCCTCGATTACCACCGACAGCGCTACGAGCACGACCAGAGCCGCCTGGAAGAGCCTACACCCAATCCCGCTACATCGCCTATGGAAGACCACGACAGCCAGGATGGTTAGCATGGCAATGGCTGGAAGAAGATAGCGAGCACCATAGCGAATCCCACCATCATTGGGCGATAGGACGGGTATGACTAAGATGAAGATCAAGCTAGTGTAAAACAACCACTTGAACTCTCCGGCTTGGGGCCGGTCCTTGATCGGAATCAAAGGCCAGATCAGGACCGTCGCCAGGAACGGGCTGAACGTGAACACGCCGCCTGACTTGAGTACCGTGATCAACGGCGAGTGATCCTGGGGAAACGTCAGCACATACCTCGTCACAATACCCGCCAGCACCCATAGCAACCCTATCTGAATGGCTAGGACGCGAGGAAAGGAGCCTGTGGGGTGTTGAGGAAGAAGTTTGTCGTCTCCGTCCGTCTGGTGGTATTGCCCCAGCCTCGATCCTATGACTGAGCAGGCCGCCATGCCTCCTAGGGCGCAAAAGGCCAAGATCTCCAGCACGTTATTGGGCCGGATCAGGAGCAGTGACCTTTCCCAACCCGCCTGCTCGGCCGTGAGGGTCTGCGGGGCGTTAATCCCCAGCAGGCTCGTCCACAGGAAACCCGCCCGGAGTTTCACCATCGACAGGAGACCCTTAAACCCTTCTTCGCAGAGCGTGTCGAGGTTGTGCGTCACATGGCCGAACCATTCCCCATAGAGGAACTTATTGAACGCAGCAAGCCCCGCCACCGGAAACGCCGCAGCGGTTACGGAGACTATGATCATCCTGGGTCGGCAGGAAGACCAGGCCCGAAGCATGCAACATTGCCATCAGTACGAGCATCTCGGAGCGCAGCCAGACGCTGCAACCCAGGAGCAACCCGGAGACTGCCGCCTGGAGGATGCTACGGTCACAGCGAAGCAGGAGCCAGACAGCCGCCAGGAATAGGCATGTAGCGGGCGTGTGCTCCCAGAACGTCATGGAGTAGAAGCACACGGGCGTGGCCAGCCCAACGACTGCCATGGACAGCAGGGCTGTGCGATGTGGAACAAAACGGCGGGCGATAAGGTAGGTGAGCGGCAGGCACAGCAGTCCACTGCCCAAGGGCAGGACGTACAATCCCGAATACCCCAGCCCTGAATAGAAGAACGAACTGAGAAACGGGAAAAGTACGGGGAAAAGCGAGTAGCTTTGGCCGTCCCTGACGTAAACACTAGGCTCGAATTGAAACGGTGAGATGATCGACTGAGGGTCGATGTCGCTGCCGTTGTAACGCAGGGTGACGCTTCTGTAGCCATTGGCCAGGAAGTTCTCAATCTGGATAAGCTTGACCCCCGAATCTGTCGAGAAGAAGGCGTCGTGGGGCAGCATCGCCCATAAGCCAACCAGCACCGCCGAGATGGTCAGCCAGACGCAGAAAAACTCTCGACGCTCGCCCATAAAGGTGTCCTGCCTCGTCAAGGCGGTTGTGCAGACCAGTGGACGCATGATACCGGTGGCAAGCGATCGGACTCAAGCCGCTTGGCCAGAAGGGACCTGCGTCCAGGGCTTTTGCCTCATCGCCTGGGCTGTGGTATGCTGAGGGTTTGTCCCGCGGTTTTCCCGCGACCTAGCTGAAGGTGTCGCGATGGCACGCAACCTGATCCAAAAAATCCTCTCCGAGCACCTGGTCGCCGGTGAGCTTACGTCCGGCAGCGAGATTGGCATCCGCATCGACCAGACGCTCACCCAGGACGCCACCGGCACCACCGCCTACCTGCTGCTGGAGGCCATGGGGGTGGCGCGGGTGCGGACGGAGCTTTCGGTCAGCTACGTGGACCACAACCTGGCCCAGTTCGGCCCGGAGAACGCCAACGACCACCGTTACTTGCAGTCCGTCGCCGCCAAGGTGGGTTCGTACTTTTCCCGGCCGGGCAACGGCATCTGCCACCAGGTGCACCTGGAGCGATTCGCCCGCCCCGGCCGAACGCTGCTGGGCAGCGACAGTCACACGCCCACCGCCGGCGGCATGGGCATGTTGGCCATCGGGGCCGGGGGATTGGACGTGGCCGTGGCCATGGGCGGCGGGGCGTTCTACCTGACCTGCCCGCGCGTGATCGGCGTGGAGCTTCGCGGGAGGCTCGGGCCCTGGGTATCGGCCAAGGACATCATCCTCCGCCTGCTGAGCATCCTGACCACCCGCGGCAACGTCGGTTGCATGGTGGAATACTTCGGGGAGGGCCTGGCCGGCCTGCCCGTCCCCGCCCGCGCCACCTGCACGAACATGGGCGCCGAGCTGGGCGTCACCAGCAGCATCTTCCCCGCCGACCAGGTCACGCGGCAGTTCCTGGCGGCCCAGGGGCGGGAGAAGGATTTTGTCACGCTGTCGGCCGATGCGGGCGCCGGCTACGACCGCATCACGAAGCGCCTGCACCTGGAGCGCGACGCCGCCGTCCTGGAGCGGATCGGCCGGTATTGCACCGACGTGGAAGTCGCGGCCGCGGACGCTGGCGGCATGGCCGAGGTGAGCTTCGGCCGCGTGGTCATCGACCTGTCGGGGCTTGAGCCGCTGGCGGCTGCCCCGTCCAGTCCGGACAACGTGGTGGCCGTCGCCGACGTGGCCGGCCGGCCCGTCTCGCAGGTGGCCATCGGCTCGTGCACCAACTCCAGCTTCCAGGACCTGATGTTGGTCACCTCAGCCCTGGCCGGCCGAACGGTGCATCCCGACGTGGAGCTGGCCATCGCCCCCGGCAGCCGGCAGGTGCTGGCTATGCTGGCCGCCAACGGCGCGCTGGCTGAGCTGGTCCGGGCGGGGGCGCGGGTCCTGGAGTCGGCCTGTGGTCCGTGCATCGGCCTGGGATTTGCCCCCCCGGAGGGTACGGTGAGCCTGCGGTCGTTCAACCGCAACTTCCCTGGCCGATCGGGCACACCGGGGGACCAGGTGTATCTCGTTTCACCCGAGACCGCCGTGGCGGCGGCGATTGCTGGCAAGATCACCGACCCGCGCGAGCTGACGGGCCGCCTGGGCATCGCCTACAAGTCCGTCGCGGCGCCTCAGACGTTTTTCGTTGACGACGGCATGATCATCCCGCCGCTGCCGGCGGGCAAGGCCGCGACGGCCGAGGTCGTCCGCGGTTCGACCATCGTCAAGCCGCCCGTCGGCCAGGTGCTGCCGGATACGCTCGTTGGCCGCGTGCTCATCAAGGTTGGCGACAAGGTCTCCACCGACCAGATCCTCCCGGCAGGGGAGCTGCTCAAGCATCGCTCCAACGTGCCGGAGTACGCCAAGCACGTCTTTGAGTGCTTCAACCGGCCTGGGGAGCCCACCTTCGCCCAGCGAGCGACGGGTACTAAGCAGGCCGGGCGGGTCGGCGTCATCGTGGCCGGGGACAGTTACGGGCAGGGCTCCAGCCGCGAGCACGCGGCCCTGTGCCCGATGTACCTGGGCGTCGGCGTGGTCATCGCCAAGGCCGTGGAGCGGATTGCCCAGGCCAATATGGTCAACTTCGCCATCCTGCCGCTGGTGCTGGCCAACCCGACCGATTACGACCGCCTCCAGCAGGGGGACGAACTTCGCATCGAGGGCCTGGAAAAGGCCATCGCCTCGGCCCAGACGGTGACAATCCGCAATACCCGAAGCGGTGAGAGCCTCACCTGCCGGCTGCACCTTTCGCCGCGGCAGCGAAACATCCTGGCCGCCGGCGGACTGCTGAACTACACTCGCCAGGTCGCTCCCTAAGATGGGACCACGTATGAATGCCCCTTCCACGCCATTGCCTGCTGGACCGGTCGTGTGCGTCTTTGGCGGTAGCGACGACGTCTGCCGCGACCCGGCCGTCTGTCAATTGGCCCAGGTTACGGGGCGGACGCTGGCCCGGTTAGGTTACGTCGTCGCCAACGGCGGCTACGGGGGGACGATGGAAGCCTGTTCGCGCGGCGCCAAGCAGGCCGGCGGCAGGACGGTGGGCGTGCTCTGCTCGCTGTGGAAATCTCCCGCCAATCCGTATGTCGATGAGGTGATTATGACCGGCGATTTCACCGAACGGCTGCTGACGTTGCTGGAGCTTGCTTCGGCCGGCTACGTCGTGCTACCCGGGGCCAACGGCACGCTCACCGAGCTGGCGCTGGCGTGGGAGCAGAAGAGCGTGCGGGGCCAGCACCAGCGGCCGATCGTGTGTGTGGGACGGTTCTGGCAGCCGCTCATCACGCTCGTGGTCTCCGTCCGTCCGGCCAGCGCCGCTGGGATTGCCGTCGTCGATGATTCGGCGGAACTGGGGCGGTTCTTCCCCGCCGTCACGCCGGATTGATGGAAGTGCCGGCTGCGTTAAGTTAAAATGTTCTGTTCATGCGGACCGTCCTGCTCATCTTGTGGGTTCTTCTGGCCATCCTTTCGGTCGCTCCCTCGCATCAGGCCGGTGGAGCGGAGCAGGCCGTCTCATCCCCGGCCTTGGAGGAACCCTCGCTGCTGGACGTCCAGCCGGTCCCGCTGACCCCTCCAAGCTCCGCCGTAACGAGAGAAAAGCCTGCACCGCCGCCCGTGCCGGAGAGCATGGTGGTCGATGCACCGTGCCGTCTGGTGCGCGAAGCGGACACGGGCTGGTTCGACCTGGACTTTCCCGAGCAGCTTCCCGCCGGCTTTCCCAACACGATGCGCGTCCTGCCCGGCAGGGAGCTGGAGACGCTTGAGGCCCTGGCCGACGCGAACAGCCAGGCCCGTTTCCGCATCACGGGACAGACGACCTCGTACGGGGGCCGGGCCTACATCCTTCTGCTGAGCATTGCCGAGGAATGGATTGCCCACTCCCAGCCGCCCGCGGATCAGTCCCGGCCGCCTGCCGTCGCGGGGCCAACGGCCACCCAGCCGGCGGATGCCTCCTCGCCCGCCGCCGACGCGGATCGCATCCGGCGGTCGCTCACGAAGATCAGGCCGCCCCGACCCATCGTCCCCCTGCCTCCGGCCGCCCCCCAGCCTAGTGCCGAGGAGCCGTTGACATCGCCACCGCCCACAAGCCCGCCTGCCGGCGACATCCTCATCGATCGGGTGGTTCGAATCGCCACCTCGGCTGATGGGCAGTGGTTGGAGGCGCGCTTCGAGGCGGATAACACGCTCCAGGAGCGCCCCGTGCCCCTGCTGCCGTGCCGATTGCTGGAAAAGGCTGCGGCCTTCAAGGGCAAGGTACGCATCACCGGCATCCTCCGTCGCTACAAGGGGCAGGACTACCTGCTGCTGAGAAAGGTTTTTGCCGAGCGGGACATGGGACAGTTGTAGCCGTTTTCGGCGATGGGGCCGCTGGCCCCATCGCCCCCCTGGGGGAATTGGCCATGAAGAACGATCACGACGCGATGCTGTGGGAATACTTGGACGGCCAGGCCGTCCGGTGCAGGCTCTGCGGGCATGAGTGCGTCATCGCGGCTGGTAAGTACGGGCTGTGCCGGGTGCGGCAGAACGTCCAGGGGATGCTGAAGTCCCTCAACTACGGCAAGCTCGTGGCCGTCAACGTTGACCCCATCGAGAAAAAACCCCTCTTCCACTTCCTGCCCGGGACGCTAAGCCTGTCGGTGGCGGCGGCGGGATGCAACTTCCAGTGCGCCTTCTGCCAGAACTGGCAGATCTCCCAGGCCCCGCGCGACGGGCTGTCCGTCGGCAGCTCGGTTCTGAAGCCCCAGGAGATCGTCTCGGCGGCCCTCGAGCACCGCTGCCCGTCCATCAGCTACACGTACACCGAGCCGACCGTCTTCTTCGAGCTGGCCTATGACACGGCCAAGCTGGCCAAGCAGCGCGGGCTGGGCAACTGCTTCGTCTCCAACGGATTCCTCACCCCCCTGGCCGTCCAGACCATCGCACCGGTCCTGGACGCCATCAACGTGGACCTCAAGGCTTTTCAGGATGTGACCTACCGCACGATCATGAAGGCCCGACTGGAGCCGGTGCTCACGTGCCTGAGGGCCCTGGTCAAGGCCAAAGTCTGGGTGGAGGTGACCACGCTGGTGGTGCCGGGGATGAACGATTCCAAGGAGGAGCTGGGCGACATCGCCCGTTTTATCGCTCAGGAGCTTGGCGACTTCGTGCCCTGGCACGTCAGCCGCTTCCACGGAGACTACAAGATGACCGCCGTGCCCTCCACGCCGCTATCGACCCTGGAGTTGGCCTGCCAATTGGGCAAGGAGGCGGGGCTGAAGTACGTGTACGGCGGCAACGCGCCGGGGCAGGTCGATGAGAACACCTACTGCCCCTCTTGCCACACGCTGCTGATCGAGCGGGTGGGTTTTGGCGTCCGCACAAACCATCTGAAAGAAGGTTCCTGTCCCCAATGCCGCACGCCGATCGAGGGGGTTTGGTCGATCAAGTGAAGACCCGCCCCCCACCGCGCCAGTCCCCACGTTGGTGAGGAGGCGCCATCCTTGCGATCGAGTATCCCGCTTGGGCGCTGCGGCTACTTCCTCTTGCGGCGGTTCCGTCGCTCGCGGCGCTTCTTGGAACCAATCTTCCTGCGACGTCTCGGCTTGGCCATGGGTTCCTCTGACTGGGGTGGAGTCTGGTTCTCGCGAAAGCTGACCTTGCGAGGCTATGATACGCCTGGCCCAGACGTGTTGTCCACTGGCTACTTTCCAAAGGACCAAGGCGGTTGGATCGAGATAAAGAAAGGGCGGGCCAGCTAAGGTCCGCCCTGAGGTTCCCTCACCGCCGGAGGTGCCGGACTGCTTGGATTCTGCCTGCGCGCCGCTGGCTTTCATCGGGCGGCCGGGCAGAACCCGCCGGGCTCCGCGGTGAGTTTTTTTCCTGGCGTCAGTAGGTTCGTTGCTCCTCGTCTCCTCACTTAATTCTAGGCGCTTTGGCCTGAGTTTTCGGCCAAAAAATGCCCTAAGGAGTCGAGGCTAACTCCATTAGGAAACGTAGAATATGCTTACGATCCAAGCAAATATAGCCAGGGGCTCTTGTGCTTGCAGCCTGACCCCTAGTCCCCGTTGTCTGATCCCTGTCTTAATTGCCCGCAGGCCGCGGCGATATCGGTCCCGCGCGAGCGGCGGAGGTGAGCGTTCACGCCGCGCTTGCGAAGGTGGGCGAGGAAATCCCTGGCCGCGGTGGCGGTGGGGGCTGCAAAAGGCAGCGAGGGGACGGGATTGTAGCGGATGAGGTTCACGTTGCACCGCAGGCGCTTGGCCAGCCGCGCCAAAGCCTCGGCGCAGACGTTCGTGTCGTTCACACCCGAAAGCAGCACGTACTCCAGCGTGACCTCGCGCTTTCGGCTGGAGAAGAACGCCGCCGCGGCGGAGAGAATCTGCTCGAGGCCCGCCGCCGAGGCGGAAGGCAGGAGCTTGCGGCGGATCGCGTCGTTGGGGGCGTGCAGCGAGATAGCCAGCGTGATCGGCAGGTTCTCCTTGGCTAGGCGGCGGATGCGCCCGGGCAGGCCCACGGTGGAGAGGGTGACAGATCGCCCCGACAGGCCGAAGCGAGCCGGGTCGATCAGCGCCCGCACGGCTGCGACGGTGGCCTTGTAGTTGGCCAGCGGTTCCCCCGTGCCCATGAACACCGCGCCCGTGACTCGCCGCCCTGTGACTTGCCGCAGGTGGAGGACCTGCTCGAGGATCTCCCCGCAGGTGAGGTTTCGCCCCAGCCCATCCAGTCCCGACGCGCAGAAGACGCATCCCATCGCACAGCCCGCCTGGGTGGACAGGCACACGGTCGCCCGGCTGGCGGTGGGGATCAGCACCGTCTCGACCCGCTGGCCGTCGGTGTATTCCAGCAGCAGCTTGACCGTCCCGTCGCGACTGTCGGCCCTGGCGACCAGGCGGGAGGTGAGGAGGTCGAAAAACTCCCGGACGTTGGTCGGCAGGTTGGTCATCCTGCCCGGTTCCGTCACACCCTTGCGATAGACCCAATCGGCCAGTTGATCGGCGCGGTAGGGTTCGACGCCCCCCTGGGCCAAGGCGGCGCGGACCTGCTCGATCGTCATGTCCAAGAGGTTCGGTTTCATCCTTCGGCCGATTCCTCCAACCGGATGCCTTTCTCTTTCGCGAACTGCCGGGCTTGGTGGAGCGTTTCCTCCAGGGAGGGGTGTCGGGTGATGAACCAGCGTTGCCACCAGGTCAGCCTGCGCGTTGCGCCTTGGCGGCGGGCCAGCTTCGTCATGGCCGAGATGAAGCTCGCCGGGTCCGTCGTATGTTCCATCGCCCAGCGGTTGGCGGCGCGTTCGCCCCGGCGGCTGATGGCCGCCGCGACAGGCGCTAGCAGCAGGCTGAACAGGCAAATCGCCAGCATCATGCGGGGCAGCAGCAACACGGCCTTTGCCGTCCAGGGCGGCTCAAAGCCGAGACTCCCCATCCAGGCCAGGGCCAACCACACCGCCTTCGTCGTCACCAGAACCATGTTCAATTTACACTGGGATCGTAGGTGATGCAGATGACTATGGGCCAGCTCGTGAGCCAGGACCACCCGGAGTTCGGCATCGCTGAGCAATTCA
>CAVXDC010000015.1:0-21674 GCA_963760365.1 uncultured Phycisphaerae bacterium | reverse complement strand
CTGGTATAGTTATTAACTCTTCCGAGCGTTACAGAATTGCTGTCATTAGAGTCCCACAAACGCCTTATGCATTTATTTAGCGTAATGTACTTGGATGCAATGATTGCCATCTGAGGCGACCAGCCGGTCGGAATAACAACAGAATCAACTACAATATCATTGCCATCAACATCGCGTGTTAACAAAATTGTATCGCCGCCTGTAAATATCTGGACGGTAAATATTGCCAACTCAAATTATAAAAAGTGTATCATGTAAAAAGGTTATATTCCCATCCATTTACACGAAGAGATTATTTGGCAACTCCGAGAGGGCTTCTATGAAATGTCCAAATTGCGGTAACGAGCAGGCGCCGGAAGGCTCGCGTTTCTGCCCGGCGTGCGGCCAGGCGCTCCAGGAAACGTCGAAACCCGATCACAAGACCGAGATATCCGTAAACCAAAACGTCGGCAAGGTCTCAAACGGCAAGGTGACAGGGGTCCAATTAGAAAATGTCCGCGGGAATGTGAACATGGAGAGCACCGTGAACCAGATCGAGGCTAAAGTCATCGAGGGCCAATACGTCGACCGGCAAACCATCACACAAAACGTCCTCGTGCTCGGCTCGCAGGCTTTGGACCAGATCGTGCAAAAATTGTTGGTCATGCAGGGCATCGATAAGCAGACTATTCAGAAATTGGGCGATAAAGCCGTTCCGGAAAACATCGCACCAGATCCTCGAAGTGGTGGCTGCACGGCGAGGCTGCCGCCAAGGGAGTATCGACCTCGCCAAAAGCGGCTTATCGCCTGGGAATGCTGGCTGTCTACAACCGAGAATACGACACCGCGCTGGACTATTTCCACCAAGGGATCCAGGCTGACCATGAATTTCCTGATGAGGATTTAGATTACGAAGTGTTGCCTCCTTATGATGACTTTAATAAATAGCCCGACCCCAAGAAAGCTGGGGAAAGGAAAATAATATGAAAAAAGAAATAAAAGAGAAAATAGTAGAAAATCACGAATTAAAACAGAGAATTGTTTCTGAACAAGAAGCAAGTAAAACAATGGTTCAGCCAAAAGAAATTAAAGAGAAAATAAAGGAATGTTCGTCAAAATGTTCCACTAACGAACAAGGATAGTATTAAGCGGATCCGCGCCAAATTTTGCGAAATGGGTTTTAGTTGGGCCTTTCCTACCGACAAAAAGATAGCGAAGCAAAGAGGAATAAAAGAGAACGAATGGCGAGTCACTATGGGTTATCCGCCTTTGACAAATGAGAACCGATCTCAACTTTTCAATTAAATTCTGCTATAATAAAAATGAAGCACACAATCAAGGCCCATAGAAAAAAACCGGATTCCGATTTGCTTAATTTCAGGGAATGCCAAACCAAAAAAAGCCGGAATTGGAATTACAGATATGACCGGTTAAGCAATATATTTATAAGCAGAAAAAAAATAAAGCAATAATCAAATTGTTTGAAGATGAATAAAGTTAAAAAAGGAAATTATAATCGGCTGAAGACGAAAAAGTGGTATGAGAAGGACGGATATTTCGTTGACATTTTGGAAAGGCGGCAAGGAATTTTCACAGTTGATAAAAAGACCGGAGAAAAGAAAATCATATTTTTTGCCAAAGATATAGCCGGCACGGATTTATGGCTATAAAAAAAGACCCCCGGAGATGATTTTCATTCAGGTTAAACCAACCGAGTAGATGTAAATGATGGTCTGAACGAATTTGAAAAATTCCCTTATCCGGATTTTATCAGGAAGATAGTTGTTTGGTGGAAAGAGAAGGCAAGGGAACCGGAGATATTTGAGGCCGGAGAAAATCAAAAGGCCCTTGATTATAAATTACCTTTTTAAAATGGAAAACAAACCCCAATCATTTGAAGATGTCAGAAACAACGTAAAAAAATCAACAGATATTTTCAAGATTACATTCAAAAAAGCGGAAGAAATGATATTTGAAATTTCTCCTGAAATAATACCGGAAGAAACTCCTTTCCAAAAATCATTTGCCGATAGAATGGAAGCCGAAGGAGGATATTTTGACGGACTGGAGGATAAAGAAAAATTTAAAACGACTTTTGGAAGTGATTAATATGGAAACAAAGAAAATAAAAATTAGCGAAATAAAGACCAACTTTTTGTCCTGCTGCTCGACGACCGTATTGCTATCGTCCGCGGCAACACCGTGACGCAGGACCGCGTCATCCGCCGCGAGATGCGGTTTTATCCCGAGCAGCTCTTCAACACCGTCGCCGCGGCCGAGTCGCGCAAGCGGCTGATGGAGACGGGCCTGTTCAATAAGGTGACGATCACGCCGGAAGGCACCACCCCCGGCGTGCGCGATGCAGCCATCGTCGTCGAGGAGGCTCAGACCGGCCACATCATGCTGGGCGTGGGCGTGAGCAGCAACAGCGGCCTGCTGGGCAACATCACCTACACGCAGAAGAACTTCGACCTGCTGGCCTGGCCAGGCCGGGGACGCACGCTCGCCACCGCCTGGAAGGGCGCGGGCCAGACGCTGACGATCTCCGTCGAGCCGGGCACGGAACTGAGCCAGGCTTACATCGACTGGTTCGACCCGCGCCTGGGAGACAAGGAATACTCCCTGGGACAGCGGGTGTACTACTTCCAGCGCCAGCGCGAAAGCTACGACGAGCAGCGCGTGGGCTACGTGCCCAGCGTCGGGCGCCGCTTTGCCAACGGCTGGTACGGGGAGCTTTCGGCGCGGGTGGAGGACGTCCGCGTCAGCAGTCTGGACAGCGATGCCCCGCCGGAAGTCGTCAAGGTCAAGGGCGACAACTTCCTGGCCGGGCCCAAGCTCACGTTCACCCGCGACCGCACCGACAGCCGCTGGATGCCCAGCACCGGCGACCGTTTTCAGATCAGCTACGAGCAGATCACCGGAGACTACAACTTCGGGGAGGCGATGGTCGATTACCGCTTCTACCGCACGCTGGCGGTGGACGCCCTGGACCGCAAGCACATCCTGGCCACGCGCCTGACGGCGGGGCACCTCTTCGGCGACGCGCCGGTCTTTGAAAAATTTTACGGCGGCGGCATCGGGTCGATCCGCGGCTTTAGGTACCGGGGCATCAGCCCGCGCAGCGCGGGCACGGACGAACAGATCGGCGGCGACTCCCTCCTGCTGGCCGGTACGGAGTACTCCTTCCCCTTATACGGTGAGATGCTCCGCGGCGTGCTGTTTTTGGACACCGGCACGGTGGAGGAGGACTTCAAGATCACCGCCTACCGCGCGTCGGTGGGTATTGGCGTGCGGTGGGTGATCCCGCTGCTGGGCCAGGTGCCGATGAGCTTCGACCTGGGCTTCCCCATCAGCAAGACCAGCGAGGACGACACGCAGATCTTCAGCTTCAGCGTCGGCTGGACGTTCTGACGCGCCTGTCCATTGCGTCCTTGCGGCGATCCCGGTCCGTTCATAGCGAGACAATCAACCCCTGGAAATACACGAGGTGACTTATGAGAAAAATGTCCCTGACCATGCTGGGGATCGTGATCGGCCTGGCCGCCGGCTGGGTGTTTTTGAAGAATTCTTCAGCGCAAAGCCAGGCGCCTGTCGCGGCGTCTCCAGCGCGGGTGGCCGTTTGCGACATCCAGCAGGTCTTTGCCAATTATGCCCGGGCCAAGGACCTGTTGGCCCAGCTCAACGACAAGCGCCAGGCCCTGACGGCCGAGGATGAGCAGCGCGGCAAGGCCATCGACGCCCTGGGGGTGGAGCTGGCCGGGCTCAAGCCCGGCAGCAAGGAGTACGAGGCCCGCCTGGCCGAGGCCGACCGCCTGCGGCTCGACCGCACGGTCAACGCGCAGTTCAAAGAGGTCACCCTGCTCCGCGAGCACCGCCGGCTGACCCTGGAGATGTACGGGGAGGTGACCAAGGTCGTGGCCGCGGTGGCCGGGGAGCGCGGCCTCACCCTGGTGCTCTGCCGCGACGCCGACCTCGTGGACACCGACGAGACCGCGGAGCTTGTCGCCCAGATCCGCAACCGCAAGGTGCTCTACAGCGACCCAAGCCTGGACATCACCGCCGACGTCCTGGCCCGGTTGAACGCCTCCTACCGTAGCGGCAAGCCGTAGTGGCCGACGAACCTTGCCCAGGCCGCTTCCGGCCCGTATCATGTGTCGGGTGGGCTATGGGCGATCGACCATTGACACTGCGAGCCGTCGCCGAGCTGGTCGGCGGGCGCCTGGAGGGGGACGGCGCCGTCGTGATCCGCGGCATTGCTTCATTGGAGTCGGCCGGGGAAGGCGAGCTGACCTTCGCCGCCGACGCCAAATACGCCGCGCGCCTGGCCGACAGCAAGGCCTCCGCCGCCCTGGTGGCTGACGGCGCCGCCGTCTCGGCCGCCATGCCGCTGATCCGCGTAGCCCACGTCCAATCCGCCGTGGCCAAGCTGCTAGGGCATTGGGCGCCCCCGGAAGACAATCCTCCCAGCGGCATTCACCCTTCCGCCTTGATTGCGCCCGACGCCCAGGTCGCCGACACCGCAGCCATCGGCCCGGGCGTGGCGGTCGGCGCCCGCGCCCGGATCGGGGCCGGCAGCGTCCTGCGAGCCGGCGTGTCGGTGGGCACCGAGGGGGTGGTGGGACGCAACTGCCTGCTGGCCGAGGGGGTGGTGCTCGGCGCCCGATGCATCCTGGGCGACCGCGTGGTCATCGGCCCCAACAGCGTCATCGGCTGGGACGGGTTCGGCTACTACTTCGCCGAAGGACGGCACCACAAGATTCCCCACATCGGCCACGTGGAGATCGGCGACGACGTGGAGATCGGGGCCTGCGCGTGCGTGGACCGGGCCAAGTTCGGCGCCACGCGGATCGGCGCGGGCACCAAGATCGACAACCTGGTGCAGGTGGCGCATAATGTGCAGATCGGGCGGCACTGCATCCTGGCCGCCCACGTCGGGGTGGCGGGCAGCGCTCGGTTGGGCGACGGCGTGATCCTGATGGGCCACGTCGGTATCCGCGACAACGTCACCCTGGGCGATGGGGTCACGTGTGCGGCCTATGCCGCCGTCGCTTCCGACGTCGAAGCCGGGCAGACCGTCGCGGGCATCCCCGCGCGGGAGGCCAAGGAGGCGCTGCGGATCGTTCAGACCTGGCCGAAGCTGCCGGAACTGCTGAAGCGGGTGCGGGAACTGGAGTCGAGGATCGGCGGCCTTGAGTCGACAAAAGACCATTAAGGCGCCCGTCGCCGTGACCGGGCGCGGGTTGTTCAGCGGCCAGCCTTGCCGGTTGCAGTTTGCCCCGGCCCCGGCCGACTCTGGGCTGGTGTTTGTGCGCCCCAGCGACAACGGGCCGGTGTCCATCCCCGCCAACGTCTCCAAGGTCGCCCAGCGGCCTCACCGAACCACCCTGAGCGACGGCACGGCCTGCGTGGAGACGGTCGAGCACGTCCTGGCCGCGGTGAAGGGCATGGACGTGGACAACCTGATCATCGAAGTCAGCGCCGAGGAGACGCCCTCGATGGACGGCTCGCCGCTGGTTTTTGCCGAAGCCTTGAAGCAGGCCGGCCTGGTGGAACAGGAGGCGGAAAAGAGGGTCTACATCATCGACCAGCCGGTGTCGGTCAGCGAGGGCGAGGCGCTTCTGGCGGCCCTGCCGGGACCGACCGACGGCCTGGACATCCTGTTCGACCTGGATTATCCCTCAGTGCCCGGCATTGGGCGGCAGGTGTTGAGCTTCCGCCTGGGGAGAGACGATTTCCTCGGCCAGCTCGCCCCGGCCAGGTCCTTTGCCCTGGAGCAGGAGGCCCGCCGCCTTCAGGAGCAGGGCCTGTGCACGCATCTGACGGTCAAGGACATCCTGGTGATGGGCCAATCCGGGCCCATCGACAACACGCTGCGCTTCCCCGACGAGCTGGTCCGCCACAAGGTGTGCGACCTGATCGGCGACCTGGCGCTGCTGGGCCGGCCGGTCTGCGGGCGGATCGTTGCCTATCGCAGCGGGCACGACCTCAACCACGCCCTGGTCCGCAAGCTGGCGGCGGCCATGGCCTCGCGCGGCCGGACGGCCGGCATGGCCGAGGAACCGGTGATGGACATCCGGCGGATCATGCGCGTCCTGCCCCATCGCTACCCGTTCCTGATGGTCGATCGCATTATCCAGATTGACGGCGACCAGCGGGCTGTGGGCATCAAAAACGTCTCCATCAACGAACCGTTCTTCCAGGGGCACTGGCCGGGCCAGCCCGTTATGCCCGGCGTGATGATCCTGGAGGCGATGGCGCAGCTCTCGGGGATCCTGCTCAGCCGCCGGTTGGAGCACACCGGCAAGATCGCCGTGCTGCTGAGCCTGGACCGCGTGAAGATGCGGCGGCTGGTCCGGCCTGGAGACCAGCTCGTGTTGGAGTCCGAGACCATTCGCGTCCACGCCCGCACCGGGCACTGCCGCTGCCGGGCCATGGTGGGCGACGAACTGGCGGCCGAGGCCGAGATCAAGTTCATGCTGGTGGATGCCGAGCCGGTCTGACCGTCGGCCGGTGGACCGGTGGAAAAGGTTGCAATGCCCGAGATTTCCCGCCATGCCGTGATCGAGCGCTCCGCGGAGCTGGCCGAGGACGTCCGCGTCGGACCCTTCGCGTACATCGGGCCGCACGTGCGGATCGGCGCCGGTTGCGTCATCGACAGCGGCGCCACGGTGACCGGCCAGACGACGCTGGGCGCTAAATGCCGCGTGTTCCCGATGGCCGTCATCGGCACCGGGCCGGGCGACGGGCCGGAAGGCCGATGCGTCCTGGGCCAGGCCAACCACATCCGCGAGCACGTGACCCTCTGCGGCGGCTCCGAGCGCCCCACCGTCCTGGGCGACGACAACCTCGTCATGATCGGCTGCCGCATCGGCCCGCAGGCGGCCGTGGGCAGCCATTGCATCCTGAGCAACTACACGCAGATCGACGGCGGCGCGACGATCGAGGACTACGTGGGGACCAGCGCCTTTGCGTTCGTCGGTCCTGGCGCGACGGTGGGGGCGTACACCTACCTGGTGGGGTTCTCGGGCGTGGAGGGCGACGTCCCGCCGTACGCGATGGTGCAAGGGTTCCCCTGCCGCATCCGCGGCGTCAACAGCGAGAACCTCCGCCGCTGCGGGTTCGGCGACGAAGACGTCCGCGCCCTGAAGGAGGCCTTCCGCCAGCTCTTCGATGAAAACGGTACAACCGTGGACGCCCAGGCTCTGGAGCACCTGGCGGGCCGGGCGGACCTCAACGGCCACGTCCGCCGACTGGTCGAAGTGGTCCGCCGTCAACGCCAGCGGAGGGCCGGGGCATGAGCCAGGTTGAAGTCATTCAGGAGATCGCCCCCTCAGCCCGCGTGGCCGCCGAGGCGGTCATCGGGCCTTACTGCGTCGTCGGCCCGCAGGTGACCATCGGCCCCGGCACGGTGCTGACGCAGCGGGTGACGGTCGTCGGGAGGACGACCCTCGGCTCGGGCAACGTCGTGGCCGAGGGCTGCGTGCTGGGTGAGATTCCCCAGGACCTCAAATACGGCGGGGCCGCTACGCTGCTGATCATCGCCCACCGCAACCGCTTCGGCCCGCGCGTCACCGTCCACGTCGGCACGGAGCTGGGGGGCTATCTCACCCGCATCGGCAACGACAACCTCCTCCAGGCCGGCTGCCATGTCGCCCACGACTGCTACATCGACGACCGCGCGACCCTCGGCCGAAACGTCCTGCTGGCCGGGCACGTGCTGGTGCAGACCGGCGCGGTGATCGAGGACATGGTCGGCGCGCACCACTTCACCACCATCGGTCGGTACGCCCGCGTGGGCCCGCGCACGCCCGTCCGCCGCGACGTGCCGCCGTTTACGGATTACTTCAGCCCCGACCACGAGCGGATCCCCCCGGCCGTCCGCGGCGTCCACGAGGCCGGCATCCGGGCGGCCGGACTTTCCCCCCGGAGGAGGCCGAACTCCGCCGCGTGCTGGGGGAGCTGTATGACGACGAATCGGCGCTCCAGACCAAGATCGAGCAGCTCGAGAAGATGGGCGTGGAAGGCGAAGCGGCGCAGTTGTGCGAGTTCATTCAGCGCAGCCTGCACGGGGTGTACGGGCGCTACCGCGAGCAGTTTCGCGGCCAGGCGCCGCCCGAGGCGATGCAGTACCTGCCGCCGGAACAGCAGGCCGCTCTCCGGAGGCCTTTAGGATGAGCTTTCGCGTAGCCGTGGTGGGTAGCGGGCGGATGGGCAAGCTCCACGCCGCGTGCTGAGCGAGATGGACGGCGCCGAGTTGGTCTGCGTGGTGGACGTCGATCCCGCCGCGGCCGCCGCCCTGGCCAGGCAGTATCGCTGCGTGGGACTGACCGACGCGGCGGCGGCGGTGGAGGGGGTGGACGCCGCCATCATTGCGACCCCCACGCTGACGCACGTCGAGGCCGCCCGGCCCTTCGTGGAAGCGGGCAAGGCCGTGCTGATCGAGAAACCCTATACCCACGATCCCGTCGCCGGGCAGGCGTTGATCGACCTGGCCGCGGGCACGGGCTCCAGCGTGCAGGTCGGACACGCCGAGCGCTTCAACCCGGTCGTCCTGGCCATGCAGAAGCACGCCATCGCGCCCAAGTTCATCGAGGCCCACCGCATCAGCCCGTTCACCTTCCGCTCAGCCGACGTAGGCGTGGTGCTGGACATGATGATCCACGACATCGACCTGGTGCTGATGATGGTCCACGGCCGCGTGCAGCACCTGCACGCCGTGGGGGTGAACGTGCTCGGACCCCACGAGGACATCTGCAACGCCCGGCTGATCTTCGACAACGGGTGCGTCGTCAACCTCACCGCCAGCCGGCTGGCCATCAAGACCGAGCGGAAGATGCGCGTTTTTTCCGAGCAGGCGTACCTGTCGGTGGACTATGGCAAGAAAGTGGGCCTGGTCGTCACCAAGAGCGCCAACCTGGACCTCATCCAGATGGCCCGCGACCGCGATGCGCAGGACTTGGCGGAGCTGGCGATGAAGCTGGACTACACCAAGCTGCTCAAAGTGGAGCACCTCAAAGTCGATGAATCCATCGAGCCGCTCCGCCGCCAGGCCGAGGCGTTCCGAAGGACGGTCGTGGAAGGCGCCCCGCCGGTGGTCTCCGCCTCCGACGGCCTGGCCGCCGTCCGCCTGGCTGGCAAGATCGTCGAATCCATCAAGCAGCATCGCTGGGACGGCGACGCCTCCGGCCGGCAGGGATTGGGGATCATCACGAAAGACCGTTGACTTGCGGTCTTAGCCCAAGGCCACCTCGAGCGTCATCATGATCGCAAAACCCACGATGGCGCCCATCGTGGCCAGGTCCACGTTTCCGTGGCTTTGGGATTCGGGGACCAGTTCCTCCACCACGACGAAGAACATCCCTCCGGCGGCGAAGGCCATCGCGTAGGGCAGGATGTTAGACATGGCGATCACCAGCGCCGCCCCGACGACCGCGCCCACGGGTTCCACCACGCCCGACAGTACCCCGTAAAAGAACGCCCACCTCCGTGTCAGCCCCTCCCGCCGCAACGGCAGGGCGACGGCGGTGCCCTCGGGGATGTCCTGAAGCCCGATGCCGATAGTCAGCGCGATGGCGGCGCCGAGTTGGGTGGCCCGCTCGGCCCCGGCGAGCGTGGCCGCCGCCCCGTAGGCCACACCCACCGCCAGGCCTTCGGGGATGTTGTGCAGCGTGATGGCCAGCACCAGCAATGTGGATCGCCGCCAGGACGAGGAGAGCCCCTCAATCCTGGCCAGGTCGGGGTGCAGGTGCGGCAGCAGGCGGTCGACGATGCGGAAGGCAATCCCCCCCAGCAGGAACCCCACCAGCGCCGGCAGCCAGCGCAGGGCCGGCCCATACAGTGGGGATCGCCTGGCCAGCTCGATCGCCGGGGCGAGCAAGCTCCAGTAGCTGCCGGCGATCATCACCCCCGCGGCCATGCCCAACGAGGCGTCCAGATACTTCTGCGAGATCTTCTTGGTGAAGGCGACCAACGTCGCCCCCGCGGCCGTCAGGATCCAGGTGAACAGCCCGGCCAACAACGCCTGGGTGATGGGATTGAGCTCGGCAAACCAACCCATGACGGATTTCCTGGTGTCCGGTGCTACTGACCCCCGTAGCGGTGGACGGCCTGGTCCACCGCGGCAGGGACGAAATTCTGCGACGTGACAATGGTTGCGCCCTTCAACAGCTTGGCGTAGTAGTCGTTGTAGAGCCTGGCGGACTGCTGGTCGCGGAGGGTCTTTTCGATGGCGACCTGGGCGTCCTCGAAACCGGTGGCGGACTCCGGCTGCACCGCGACCGTCTTGACGATGTAGAAGCCCTCGTCGGTCTCGAGAATCCCGCTGACGTGGCCCGGCGGCTGGGCGAAGGCGGCCTGTTCGACCTTTTCCTGGCGGAAGCTGCCGGCCGGCATCGGCGGCCAGAGCCCGCCGGGCTTGTTGTTCGACGAGAAGCGGTCGGCCACGGCGGCGAAGTCCTCCCCGGCCTTCAGCGCCGCAGCCGCCTGGTTGATCCGCACCCGGGCGGCGGCCCGCGCGGCGGCCAGTTCCGAAGGCGACGGCTTGGCCGACCCGCCCGCTAGAAAAACCGATAGAGGCACGGCGACGATCTGCATCTGCACCTTCCTGGGGGTGACGAACTCCTCGCGATGGCGGCGGTAGTAGTCCCACAGCATGGTCCGGGAGATCGACACGGCCGGGGCGAACTTCAGCCGCAGGTACACGCGGACCGACAGCTCGCGGCGGTGGTTGTCCAGAACGGCCTGGAGCGTCGTGCCCTGAAGGATCAGGTCGGCCTCCAATTTCTTCCTGCTGCCGCCGGTCTGGGAGACCATCTGGGCGAGCGTGTCGTTCAGCTCCTGGTCGATGAGCTTTTTCTGGTCTTCGGTGAGGGTCTTGTCCACCTCGGCCAAGACCAGCGATTGGCTGACCTGCCGGCGGATTTCCTCCTGGATGATCTTTTCCGCTCGCTGACGGAAAGACGATTCGGGCAGTCCCTTGGGGATCTTCGACAGCTCCAAGGCGGCGGCGAGGAGGATGTCCTGGGGGGTGAAGAAGCGGTCGTTGACCTGGAGCAGCGAGCCGGTGACCACCTCCGCGCTGGAAAGATTTTCAGGCCGCGTCGCCGCCGTCGTGGATGGGTTGGTGGATGGCAGGGGGGGCGCGACGGCCGGCAGGGTGGCCGACTCTTTCGGCCTCGTAATGGGGACGTTCCGTTCCGCGGGGCCACGGAATCTCAAGTCCTGGCAGCCGCACAAACCTGCCAAGACCACCACCGCCAAAGGAATCACCCGTCGCATCGTCCATCCTTCGTGTTTTTGTTTAGGCGGCCATTATACGGCTTGGCGGGCCTGCCTCAACCTCTTGAGCAGCACCGCCAGCAGCGTGGGGGGTTCCAGGTAGGCCCGCGGCGGGCGCCAGTGGATCGTCCGCTCGTCCGGCAGGCGGACGCTGCCCGGTGAGCCGTCCAGCATTCCCCTGAGGCTCAAGTGGCTGCGGACGCCGAAGACGATGTCCCCGTCCATGCGGATGATGCTCTGGATGCCCAGCGCCCCAGCCAGGACGCGGATTTCGGCCTGGTCCAGCAGGGTCACCACTGCCGGCGGCATTGGACCGTAGGCGTCGACCAGGTCGCTCCGCAGTTGGGCGACGTCCTCGCCGCAGGTGCAGCGGGCCAGGCGGCGGTAGATCTCCATCCGCTGGCGGTCGGAAGGCACGTAGTCAGCAGGGATGTAGGCGTCGATGCCCAGCTCCACGTGGGCCTGGAGTCGCGGCGCGACGGGCTGGCCGGCTTCGGCGAGCGATCCTGGAGCCTGAGCCTCAGAGCCGAAGGCAGCCGAGCCGCGGACCTCCGCCACGGCCTGCTCCAGCAGCTGGCAGTACAGCTCGTAGCCCGACGGCCGCGATGTGCCCGCTCTGCTCGGGGCCGAGGATGTTGCCGGCCCCGCGGATCTCCAGGTCGCGCATGGCGATCTGGAAGCCGGCCCCCAGGTCGCTGAACTCCTCGATGGCCTTGAGCCGCCGGGCCGCCGTCGGGCTGAGCGGCCGCGTCTGCGGCAGCAGCAGGTAGCAGTAGGCCCGGTGCTTGTACCGGCCCGACCCGCCCGCGGAGCTGGTGCAGCTCGGCCAGGCCGAAGCGGTCGGCGTCGTGGATGAAGATCGTGTTGGCCGTTGGGGATGTCCAGGCCCGACTCGATGATCGTGGTGCAGACCAGCACGTCGGCCTCGCCGCTGCACGAAGCGCAGCATCGTCCGCTCCAGCTCGCGCTCGGGCATCTGCCCGTGGCCGACGGCGATGCGGGCCTCGGGCACCAGGTGCGCGACGTGGTCGGCCACGGGCTGGATGTCATGCACGCGGTTGTGCACGAAGAAGACCTGCCCGTCGCGGTTCAGCTCGCGGAGGATCGCCTCGCGGATCAGCGCGGTCGTCGTAGGGGCAGACCTCGGTGTCGATCGCCCGGCGGTCCAGCGGCGGCGTCGCCAGGGCGCTGATGTCGCGCAGGCCCAGCAGCGCCATGTGCAGCGTCCGCGGGATGGGCGTGGCCGTCAGGTCAGCACGTCCACCGTCGCCCGCAGGCGCTTGAGCCGCTCCTTGTGCTCGACGCCGAACCGCTGCTCCTCGTCGATGACCACCAGCCCCAGGTCGGCGAAGCGCACGTCGCGGCTGAGCAGCCGGTGCGTGCCGATGAGGATGTCCACCTGCCCGCCGGCCAGGCGGTGCACCACGTCGGCCTGCTCGGCGGTCGAGCGGAAGCGGCTGAGCATCTCGACGACGACGGGGTAGTCCGCCATCCGCTCGCGGAAGGTGCGGTAGTGCTGCTCGGCCAGCACGGTCGTCGGCACCAGCACCGCCACCTGCTTGCCGGCCTCGACGGCCTTGAACGCCGCCCGCATGGCCAGCTCGGTCTTGCCGTAGCCCACGTCGCCGCACAGCAGCCGGTCCATCGGCCGCGGGCGTGGCCATGTCGGCGTTGATCTGCTCCATGGCCGTACATCTGGTCCTCGGTCTCGTCGTAGATGAACTCCTGCGAACTGCCGCTGCCAGGTCGCTGTCGGCGGGGAAGCTCAGACCCGCCGCAGCGGCCCGGCGGGCCTGGACGCGGAGCAGCTCGGCGGCCAGGTCGCGCACGGCCTCGGCGACGCGCTGCTTCTGCCGGCTCCAGCCCGTTCCGCCCAGCTTGGACAGCGTCGGGCGGAACTTGCGGCTGCCGATGTACTTCTGCACCAGGTGGATCTGCTGGCCGGGACGTGCAGCACGGCGTTGTCGGCGAAGCGCAGGGTGAGGTACTCCTCGCTCCGCCCGGCCTGCTCCAGGTCTTGAGGCCCTGGAAGCGGGCGATGCCGTGGGCGACGTGGACGACGTAGTCGCCCTCGCGCAGGTCCAGCAGCGAGTCGATGGGCCGCCCGGATCGCACCCGGCGAAGCCGCCGCCGCTTGGCGTAACGGTGGAAGATCTCGTGGTGCCCCACGGCGATCAGATGAAGCTCCGGAAAGTGGAAGCCCGCAGCCACGTGGCCGAGGCTCAAGCGGAAGGCTGAGACCAAGGCCGGGTGCGAGGCAGCCAGCAGCTCGCCGAACCGCTTCTGCTCGGCCGGGGTTTCGCAATAGACCCACACCTCCTCCGTCGCGGCCAGTTCCCCCAGCGCTTCCAGCGCCTCGGAGGGTTTGCCCGCCTTCGCGAGGCCCGCTACGGCGGGCGAAGGAAGGTCACTGAGCATGTGCAGGGAGCGGATGCCCAGGTCGATGGCCGGCTGTGAGTCTGCGGGCCGGAAGGCATACGTCTCCAGGCGGGCGAATCGCCCGGCGGCCAGGGCGGCAGACACTTCCTGCGGCGTGAACCAATGCTCCGCCGCTGCGACCGTCGGAACGACCTGTTCGACGTCCTGGGTGAAATCCACGCCGATGGGCGGCTCGATGTCGTGCAGGCGGTTGTAGACGGCCTGGGCGGTCTGGTCGATCGCGCCCGGCTCGACGAGGCAGACGATTGCCCCGGCCGGGAGGTAGTCCAGCAGGCTCGCGCCGCCACCTCCCAGGCCGGCCGAGGCGGAGGTCAGGTCGTAGCCGTCGATGGCGTCGGTGCTGCGCTGACTGTCCAGGTTGACGCGGCGGATGGATTCCACCTGATCGCCAAAAAACTCCACGCGGACTGCCTGCGTCGCACCGGGAGGGAAGACGTCCACGATGCCGCCGCGGCGGGCGAAGTCGCCCTGCTGCTCTACCTGCTCGACGCGCTGGAAGCCCGCGTCCACCAGCCAGGCGACCAGCTCCTCGATGTCCTGGACTTTCCCCCGCCGCAGCGCCTTCCGCGCCGCCGCCAGGGCCGATGCCGACGGCACCGGCTGCATCAGCGCCATCACCGGCGCGACGATCACGTCCACCGGTTCGTCCCGCAGATTGGCGGGTTGGCTCAGCAGGTTGCACAGGCGGAGGCGGGTAGCGGCGATGTCGTCGTTGGCCCCCCGGCCAGCCAGGTCCGCCTCCCAGGCCGGAAAGAGCTGTGCCGGCCGGCCGGTGAAGACTTCGATGTCGTCGGCGGCGTCGTCGGCCTCATCGAGATGGGCCGTCACCACCAGCACGGTCGCGCGGCGCATCCGCCCGATGGCAGCGGCGGCCAGCGGGGCCGAGGAGCCCCATACGCCGGCCAGCTTCACCGTCCGCCCGGTCGACAAGGCGTCGGCTGCACGACGCAGCAAGCGGCTCTTGAGGACCTTTTCAAACATATTTCTGATGGCTGATTTCTGACTGCCGGTTTCCAGCGCGCAGCATCAAGCCGCGGCACACCCCGATGAAGGGGAGAGCCTGCGGCTATTTTCATACGCACGGTTTTTATGCGAAAACGGCAAAACGCGGTCTGAAATATTTTCCCAGGAACCGAGGCGATTGGCAACGGCCGCGGGTGGACCTATAATGCCGCCCGAACGTCCAAGGAGCCGGCATGAACGTCTTGCTGACGGGCGGGGCGGGGTACATCGGCGCCCACGTGGTGCGGGCGTTGGCGGCCGCGGGGCATCGCTGCGTGGTCTACGACAACCTGGTCCATGGCCATCGCCAGGCGGTGGCGGTGGATCTCATCGTGGCCGACGTGGCCGACGGCCCGGTCCTGCGCGAGGAGCTTCGCAGGCACCGCATCGAGGCGGTGATTCACCTGGCGGCGTTCATCGACGTGCGGGAGTCGGTGGAGCAGCCCGGCAAGTACTTCCGCAACAACACGCTCAACGGCCTGACGCTGCTGGAGGCCATGCGGGAGGCGGGCGTGGGGCGGATGGTGTTCTCCTCCACGGCGGCGGTGTATGGCCGGCCGGAGCGGATACCCATCCAGGAGACCGACCCCCTTTTACCGATCAACCCCTACGGGGCGAGCAAGCTGTGCGTGGAATACATGCTTCAGGCGTACGCCGAGGCGCACGGGATGGCCTTGGTGTCGCTGCGGTACTTCAACGTCGCTGGGGCTGACCCGGCCGGGGACATCGGCGAGGCGCACGAGCCGGAGGTGCATCTGATCCCGCAAGTCCTCCAGGTGCCGCTGGGCCAGCGGTCGGCCGTCCAGATTTATGGGGACGACTACGACACGCCCGACGGCACGTGCATCCGCGATTACATCCACGTGGCCGACCTGGCCGCGGCGCACGTGCTGGCGCTGGGGGCCTTTCAGCCCGGGGCGGTGAAGGTCTATAACCTGGGCAACGGGGAAGGTTTTTCGGTCAAGCAGGTGATCCAGACTTGTCAGCGGGTGACCGGCAGGCCCATCCCGACGGAGCTGGGGCCGCGCCGCCCGGGCGACCCGCCGCGCCTGGTGGCCTCCTCGGCCAAGGCGATGGCGGAACTTTCCTGGCGGCCGAAGTTCCCCGACCTGGCCACCATCGTCGCCCACGCCTGGGCGTGGCATCGCAATCATCCCAACGGGTACGAATAGACGATTGCGGATTGCGAATTGCGGATTCACTTGGTGGGGTTTAGAGCGGCAGGGGGAGGGCGCGGGCGAGTTCTTCCAGCGAGGTGAGGCCTTGGCGGACCATGTCCAGGCCGACCTGGAGCAGGGGTCTTGCGCCAGCCTGTTCCATGGCCTCGATTAATTCCGCTCGCGAGGGCCCGTAGCGGAGGACGGCGGCCAGGTCCTTATCCATCAGCATCGCGCTGGAGCAGCCGACGGTGCCAAGGTACCCCAGGCCGAAGCATTGCGGGCAGGAACCGGCGGTAAAAGATTGGCCGACGTCCTGCACCGTCAAGCCCAGGCTGACCGGGACTTCCTCGTTCGGCGGGGCGGGTTGGCGACAATCCGGGCAGAGTTTTCGCAGGGGCGCGTAGGCGACGACGGCCTTGAGGTTTTCCGCCAGGGGCCAGGGTTCCAGTCCCATCTCCAGCAGCGTCACGACGGCCTGGGCAACGTTGGTGGCGCTGGCGGCGGCCACGACGAGCCGGCCAAGCTCGGCCGCTTCCAGCAGGGCGAAAACGGTCTGGGCGTCGGGGACGGCCTCCAGGACGATGGCGTCGGCATCCTGCTGGGCCGCGGCTCGCACGGCCTGGGCGACGGCGAAGTCCGCTTCCGCGTTGGCGACGATCGGCGTCAGGCCCGCTGCGCCAGCGCGGGCTTGCGGGCGACGGCGACGATGCTGCGGTTCGAGATGTCCATAGCTGAAACGACCGCTTCAAGGGCCTGGGTCCTTTCGTTCCCCGGCCTGGCAAGCAGAAGCACCAGACCGCCAGGACCTGCCAGCACGGCCGCCAGATGCTTTTGGGTTTCCTGGGACAAGCCCAGTAGCGACAGGCCGGGTGCGAGGAGCTGGCTGTCGCGGAGGGAGACGACCACCCTCTGCCCCATCGTCGTGGGACACGTTCCGACAGTAACGGCCACCTCACGGCCATCGACGAGCAGGTCCACCTGGCCGCGAGAGGGCCGGCGGGCGTCGGCGGTCCTGGTGCCCACCAGCTCCAGCAACTGCTGCAAGGCCAAAGCGGCGGTCTGGATCAAGGGGCAGGCGTCGCAACGCGTGGCATCGTGCAGCAGGCCGTCGATCCGCAGGCGGATCAAAGGGGCGGAGGCGGTGCTCTCGATGTGGACCTCGCTGGCGCGGCGGGCCAGGGCGGTGCGGACCAGCGTCATCGCGGCCTGCATCGACTCATCGACCGAAGCGGGCGCCTCCGCAGCGGCAAGCTCTTCCTCCTGCGGTGCGGGGGGCTGTTCGGGCGGGGTTGCAGGTTCGGTCCGGCCCAGGAGCACCTCCCTTTCGGCCGGTTCGAGCAGTTCCGGTTCTTTGACGGCCGATGGAGGGGGTGCTTCCCTGGCGGGTTCGGGTGGGAGAGCCTCAACGGTTGGCTCTTCCTTCTCTTTGTGCATCCACTGCTCGATCTGCTGGACGGCCTCCTCCACAGGCGGTGCCTTGGCCGGGGTGCGCCTGCGAGGGTTTTTCTCCTGGGTTCCCCCTGTCGCCGAGGTGGCAGGAGCAAGGCGGGAGTGGACTTCCTGCAAGGCTTCGGCATCGAGCGGGAACATCTTCTCGACGGTTTCCGAGCGGGCACTTGGCGGGCGGGGCGGCTCGTTGCGCGTGGGGGAGGAGTCGGAAAGGTCCAGACGTGGCAGGACCGTTTCGCTTTCTTGTTCCCGTTCCTTTTCTCGTTCGGTTGGCTTGGTTTCAATCCCGCTGGACGGGCCGGCGGCCAGGCGGGCCAGGACTTTTTCCGCATCCGCGTCCGCCCCGCGGCTCTTGAGAAACTGGATCAGGCCGCTTTCTGGAATCCGCAAGGGTCCTTCCGGCGCTGCTGGACGGGCAACTGACCCTTCTGAATCCACTCCACCACCGCCCCGGGCGTGGCGCCCAACAGATCGGCGACCTGGTAGGTGCTGAACAGCCTCTCCGCCATGGTGCTGCCCTCTCCGTTCGGCCGGAACCGCACCGCAGCCGCGTTGCGCGGTCGCCCCCGATGCTGCCTCCCTGGCTGCGGCTAAAAACCATTGTTGCACGGGGTGGAAGGACGGTCAAATGCAAACTTCCAGCCGGCGTCGTTCGGGTGAGTCGGTGTGGCCTTACAACTGGGTGTAGGCGATGATTTTGTAGGCCAGTCGGGCGGCCAGGAACTCCGTCACGTGGTTGGGCGGGATGGGGCGGACTTCCATGATGTCGGCGGCGACGACCTTGCGGCGGGTGCAGACGGCGCGGACGATCTGGAGCGTCTGTTCCCAGGACAGGCCTCCCGGCTCCGGCGTGCCCGTGCCGGGGGCGATCGAGGGGTCCAGCCCATCGATGTCGATGGTGAGATAGACCTTTTTTTCCTCGTCCAACAGCTCCAGCGCCCGCTCCACCCACTTGGGGTCGGAGGCGATCACGGCGGGGGTGAGGAAGACGGCGACCTGGTCGGGGCAGTCGCGGTTTTCCTCCAGCGAAAAGTTGCGGATGCCCACCTGGCATATCCCGGCAGCCATCTCCAGGACCCGCCGCATGACGCACGCGTGGGAGAGCTCCGTGCCGTCGTAGCGGTCGCGGAGGTCGGCGTGGGCGTCGATCTGGAGGACGCTCAGGGGGCCATGGACGGCCTGGGCGGCCGAAACCAGCGGGGCGGTGATGCTGTGCTCCCCGCCGAGCGTCAGCAGGAACTTGCCGCTCCGCAGGATCGGTTCAGCCCTCGAGCGGACCCGCCGCATCTGCTCCCCCGGCGTGCGGGCCGGTGCGACGGGGGGATAGGTGGCGACGCCGGCCTGGATGAACTCCGCCCGCAGCTCCTCGTCGAAGGTCTCCACTTGCGTCGAAGCCTGGAGGATGGCCGCGGGCCCCTTGGCCGTGCCGGTCTTGTAGGTAACCGTTCCCTCGTAGGGCACGGGCAGGACGGCGTAGCGGGCGGTGGAAGGGTCGGCGTCTTCGTCCGGACAGACCCAGGAAATTGACGCGGCGGGGATGGGCCTTGGGTTGGCTCACAGCAGCATCACCGCCGCGGCGATGACGGTGGTCCACAGGCCGTTCTTGTCGCCCTCAGCCGTCTGGACGGTGGCGCGGGTTCGGATGATCTTGCCGCTCATGCGGTACAGCTCCTTGCGCTCGTCGTAGGCCGTGTCGGGGTTGAACTCGATGCCCAGCGTCGTGGCTAGCATCGTCGCGGCCATGTCCTCCACGAAGTCGCCCAGGCGGTCCTCGATCATGCCGTAGCAGTGGTGCTCGCTGATGTAGCCGTACTGGTCGCCCGCGGCCGGCTGGGCCAGGCCGATCCCAGCGCCGACCAACCGGCTGGGCTCGTCCGTGGAGGCCTCGGCCAGGACGACGTAGGTGATCTCACCGGCCTGGAGTTTGCGCAGGCCCTGGTTCTTGGGGATGATCTTGCACTTGGGGGGAAAGATGCTGGACACGCGGACGAGGTTGCCCTTCTCAATGCCCGCGTGCCGCAACGCCAGCTCGAAGCTCTGGAGGCGGGTGCGGTGCTTGCCCACGCCTTTGGTGAAAAAGATCTCCCGGGGAACCATCGGTTCTCTGAACATCTGGGCAAGTCCTTTCATGGCCGGACTCGGTCGAATGTCGAAAATCCGTTTTGGGCGCGATTATATGTCGTCCCGTCGGCGCGACAAGTGGCAAGATGCCCCTGGGCGAGGAAATTGAAAAATTTTTCCTGCTTCCTGCCCTCCTCCCCGCGGGGTGGCGGCATTGACACCCCATCCCCCCGGCCATACCATCGCGTCCTTGAGCTCAGGAGAAACCCCCATGTCCGCCCGGAAACAATCGTTTCAAGTCCGCAAGAGTTGGCACGGCCGGCTGACGGCCCAGGCTGACCAGGTAACGTCAGAGCTGCTGACCTCGCTGGACGTCGATGGGGCGTTGGGATGTTACGACGTCGCCGGCTCGCTCGTCCACGCCGAAATGCTGGCCCGCGTCGGCCTGCTGACCGGGAGGGAGCTTTCGGCCATCCGGAAGGGCCTGGCGGGCATCGCGCGCGACCTGGCGGCCGGACGATTGAAGATGCCCGTGGAGCTGGAAGACATCCACATGGTCATCGAGAAGGCCCTGATCGACCGCATCGGGCCGGTGGGCGGCAAGCTCCACACCGGCCGAAGCCGAAACGACCAGGTGGCCCCCGACCTGCGGCTGTGGGCGCGGGACGCCATCGACGAGCTGCGGGCGGCGAATCGCGAGCCTTCAGCGGGCGTTCGTGGGCCTGGCGGCCAAGCAGGGCCGGATCGTCATGCCCGCCTACACGCACCTTCAGCGGGCCCAGCCGATCGCTGGCCGGCCACGCCCTGCTGGCCTACGTGGAGATGCTCCAGCGCGACGCCGACCGCCTGGCCGACGCCGCGACGGCGCATCAACGTCTGCCCGCTGGGCAGCGGGGCGGTGGCGGGCACGTCCCTGCCGCTGGACCGCCGCGCCGACGGCCAAGGCTGCTGGGCTTCGCCGCAGATCAGCCGCAACAGCATCGACGCCACCAGCGACCGCGACTTCCTGGCCGAGCTGTGCTTCTGCTGCGCGATGCTGGCCGTGCACCTGTCGCGCTGGGCCGAGGACTGGATCATCTACTCCACCACCGAGTTCGGCTTGGTCGAGCTGGACGACGCCTACTGCACCTCCAGCTCCATGATGCCGCAGAAGAAAAACGCCGACACGCTGGAGCTGATCCGCGGCAAGGCCGCCTCCGCCATCGGCCAACTGGCCGGGCATGCTGGCGCTGCTGAAGGGCCTGCCGCTGGCCTACAACCGCGACCTCCAGGACGACAAGCGATTCGCCTTCGCGACCGTTGCGGCCATGCAGCAGGCGCTGACGGTGGCGGCGGGCCTGGCGGCCACGACGAAGCTCGAACGCCCAGCGGATCGCCCAGTCGCTGGACGGCGGGTTCCTGGACGCCACCGCCCTGGCCGAGTACCTGGTGCGCAAGGGTGTTCCTTTCCGCCAGGCCCACCAGATCGTCGCGCGGCCTGGTCGCCAAGGCCGAGCGGGCCGGACGGACGCTCGGCGGAGCTGCCGCTGGCGGAGCTCCAGGCCGCCTGCGGCAAGATCGGCCGAGACGTCTATCGGCTACCTGGGGGCCGCGAACGTCGTGCGGCGCTACGCCACCGAAGGCGCCGCCGGCCTGCCCCAACTCCGCAAGCAACTTGCCTTCTGGAAGAAGGTGCTGAAGTAGGTGCGGGAGTTTGAGTTCATCGAGTGGGTTCGCTCGCAGACTCACCTGGATCCCTCCTGCGTGCCGGTCGGGCCGGGCGACGACATGGCCGTCGTCGCCTGGGGACGGCAGCGCGTGCTCGTGGCCACCGACCAGGTGCTGGACGGGGTGCACTTCCTCCTGGACCAGCATGGCCCAGGGGCCGCCGGGCGGAACGCGATGGTCCGCAACCTGTCCGACGTGGCCGCGATGGCCGCGGTGCCCGTCTGCGCGGTGGCGGCCGTGGCGCTGCCCCGCGGCACGCCGCGGCAAACGGCCGAGGCCATCTACCAGGGCCTGCAGAGAACTGGGCGATCCGTTCGGCTGCCCGGTGGTCGGCGGCGACCTGGCCGCCTGGGAGGGCAGGCTGGCCATCAGCGTGACCATCCTGGCCAGGCCCGACGGGATCGGGCCGGTCCTGCGCAGCGGGGCGAAGGTCGGCGACGCCGTCTGCGTGACGGGCAGCCTGGGCGGGGCGTGGCGGTCGGGAAGGCAGCTTGCGTTCGTGCCGCGCGTCCGCCAGGCGCAGGTTGCTGGCCGAGCGCTACGCCCTGCACGCGATGATCGACATCTCCGACGGCCTGGCCGGCGACCTGGGCCACATCT
>CAVXDC010000014.1:0-43823 GCA_963760365.1 uncultured Phycisphaerae bacterium | reverse complement strand
ACAGCATCTGCGCGATCGGCGATAGCAGAGGTCGTGTGCCGAGGTGACCGTGACGACGTCCAACCCGTGAGCGGCGTGGAAGCGCGCCCTCCGCAGGAGCGCCGCAGCGCAACGCCAGTCGGCAGGCTCGTCAGAGGAGCAATGGTGGCGAACGGACCTCCAGGCGAACGTGCCTGCTCATGAGTCATCCAGTCGGTGGTGACCGACCCTCTCGCGCTCGCCTCACCGGGCTCCGCGCCGGCCACGAATTCTGCGCGGCGATGGTGGCCATCGCCGTGCTCGCTGTATCGCCGTGCGCGCCGTGCGCGCGTCCCTGGTCGGCCGCGAACTTTGACGCGCACACGCATCTACTCGGCCATCGTAGCGGTTGTCGCGTTGACCGTCGCCGCCGGTGCGGCACGTATTACGCTCACGCCATACCGAGTACGGCTCAGAATTGCCGGCGACTCGCTGTTCGTTGACGACAGCTGGCGACCCGCGGCTCCCGCTGTCGGAGCTGCGGTGCTGTGACGCGAGGATCGTGAATGCAGCGCATGATTCGGTGTACGGAAGCCTCTGCGCGAAGACGGGTTTGAGATCACCGGGTTCATCGGGGGTTGGTTCCGTCTTGGCGACGACAGCGCGCGCTCGTCGCGCTCACGAGGCGCGACGTCGCGCTCGTTGTGCCTTTTCTGGTGGGGTGTCGCTCCTCGTAAGCCCAGCCGATACGGCAGCGTTCGTGCAGGCGGTGCTGTTCAGGCCGTATCGACCCCCACTGAATGCGCGGGTGGTCCGTGACCCCGGAATTCCGGACAGCACCCTGCGCCGAGTGGCTGCGCTCGAAGCGTCCCTGGCGCAACCCGGCGACAGCGCGACTGCGGCCCGCCTGCTCTGGCAGCTCGTGTTGAACATGAACGTCCTGTACGACCTGAGTCGCTCGAAGGTAGAGGACTACGCCAAGGCCCGACCCGAGCAGTTCGCGTTCAATGAGGTTGGTGGTGACTACCTGTACGGCGGCTATCACTTCAGGGAACTGTTGCGCCGCTTTCCGGAAGACTCGCTCGCGCCGCACGCCGGCTATGCCCTTACGCAGCTCGCCTGGTTCGGCGAGTGCTAGGGCTATGTGCCTTGCTACCTCGGCCAACGGATCAATCCACTCATCGAGTTCCTGCGGAGGTTTCCCGCGTCAGCGATGGCATGGCCCGCCGTTCGCCACGCCAACGCGGCGTTCGAGCAGTTCCTGGAACCGGTCGTCACAGACAGCGTGTTGGCGGCGGATGTCGATTCCGCGAACGTGCGGCCCCTGATCGCTTCGTACGATTCCACCGTGTCGATGCTGCCGGCGCCGCTGCGCGCCCGAGCGTATCGGACGCTCGCGCCCATCTGGGTGCGGTGGGACAACCCGGAGCGGGCAGCCGCAATGTTCCGCGCGCTCTTCGGTGAACTCGCACCGTATACGGACACGGCCGCGGTCAGGCGCGAGCGCACGCGGCGCGAGGGCACGTCGGGCAAGAAGGCTGCTCGGCCTTCGGAATGAGGACTGAGACTGGCTGCTGATGTTCAGGATTCTGCGCCAGCAACGCCAGTCGTTAGCGCTACCCGTTCAGTTCTCGTTGGCGAGCGAGTGGAGTGGTGACACTCTGAGCGATGTCGCGGGTACACTTGCGATGAGCGCTCGATGCCGGACGTCGAGCGCGGATTTTCCGCTGTCGCTACTTTCTTCGGCTTCGGAGCGCTCGTGCGTGGACCGGTAGTCACCTGCGGTATTGCCCTCGTGCTCTCCGCTTGCGGCAACGAGTCGCCGACCGCGCCGCCCGAAGCGGCCGTGCCGGTAGCTGCGGTCGCGCTCGCCCAGCGACGTCGCCCAGTGTGATCGCGGGTGACAGGAGAGCGCCGGCCGCGGATCCACTGGGCGTCGATGTGGCGGACATAGAGTCAATCGAGGTACTCAAGGGTGCGTCGGCGGCGAGTCTGTACGGGAGCCACGGCTGCCCCGCCGTCATCATCCGGACCAAAAGTCCGACGCCTGGCCCGGCTCGCTGACGGCGGCTGGTGCGAATGGCCGCGCCATATTGTTGGCGGGCCACTCCACGGCGGCCCGCACTGGGGATTCCGCGCCGACATCCTGGGCCACGTGCGCAAGGGCTACGGCATGGTCGGCTGAATGAAACCGCACGTGCTCTGGCCAAGGTGGCTGTCGGAGATCGACCCATCGCTGCGACGCCTCATCCTGCAGCACGAGCGCGAACATTGCCGTGCCCACGACCCACTCGGGCGCCCGACGACGACCATGCAGCGGCCTTGACAATAAGTGTACTAGCACACATAGTACACCATCATGCTGCCCTTCCCAGTCACCCTCGTCCCCGGGGAATCACCGTATCGCCAGGTCGTGTACGCCGCGACCAAGGCCATCGTCTCTGGCGATCTTGCCGCTGGCACGGCGTTTCCGTCGGTTCGCGAGCTCAGCCAGGCGCTGAAGATCAACCCGAACACTGCGGCAAAAGTCGTCGGTGAACTCCAGCGTGCCGGGCTGATCGAAGTACGCACCGGCATTGGCACCGTCGTCAGCGGCCGGCGCCGTGCGACCGCCGCGGAGCGCCGGGGCCTGCTGTCCAGGGAGCTCGAGCAACTGCTCGTCGAGGCCAAGCGCCTCGGCCTCTCCAGGGACGAACTCGTCGACGCTGTCGCTGATCGCTGGGGCGCGCTGTTCGATGAATCGCGCTCCGCGGAGCGGTGACCCCATGAATCGCACCAGACCAACCACAATGGAGCCGGCGGATGTCCATGGTTGAAGTCAGTGGCTTGAGCTACGCCTACGGCCGCGTCCAGGCACTGGAGGATCTCGACCTGACGATCCCCGCCGGCGCCCTGTACGCGCTCGTTGGTCCAAACGGATCGGGCAAGACCACGCTGATGCAGGTGCTGCTTGGCCTTCGGCGCGCGCAGCGAGGCAGCGCATCGGTGATGGGACGCGACTGCGGCACGCTCGACGCGTCCGACCGGACGTCCATCGGCTACATCGCCGAGGGGCAGTCGCTGCCGGGTTCGATGTGCCTGCGCGAGGTCGAGGCGTTCCTGGCCCCGCTGTACCCGACCTGGGACCCCGCGCTGGCGCGCGACCTGCGAGACCGGTTTGCGCTCGACCCCCCGGAAGCTCAAGACTTTCTCGCGGGTGAACAGATGAAGGCCGCGCTGCTCTGTGCGCTCGCTCCGCGGCCGACCCTGCTCGTGATGGACGAGCCGTTCACGGGCATGGACGCGCTGGTGCGCGATGACCTGGTGCGCGGCTGCTGCAGTCGGCCGGCGCCGAGGGATGGACAGTGCTGGTGTGCTCGCACGACATCGCCGAGGTGGAGATGCTCGCCGACTGGGTGGGCTTCCTGCAGAACGGGCGGATGCGTCTCTCGGAGCCCATGGAGCAGCTTCACCAGCGCTTCAAGCACGTTGAGGTACAACTCGCCGACGGCGCGACGGTGGACGCCCATACCCCGCAACTGGTTCACGGTGGAGCAGAACGGTCTCATGATGTCATTCATTGCCGAGTTGGATGGCAGCGAGGCGGCGACCACCGCGCTGCGCGACCGATTTGCCGGCGCGGCGCGGCTGGATGTGCGCGACGCCACCCTGCGCGAGGTCTTCATCGCGCTGGCGCGCGGCACTCCGCATCAATCAAGGGGATGGCGTATGAACGCGTTCGCCCAGGTACGTCATCTGCTCGTGAACGATGTGCGACGGTTGCGGTGGCTGCTGCTGGCGTACGCGGCTGCGTGGGCTGGCGACCGCTGGTGCCCTCTCCCTGCGCGGACAGGCCGCGCGTGGCTTGGTATGTCGCCCATGCTCGTGGTGCTGGTGGATCTTGTGCTGGTCGCGTCGGCAATGCAGGCGTCGCCGTACCGACCCGACGCATTCTGGGTCAGCCGGCCATCTGGCCCGTCGCGGTGGTGGGAGCGAAGCTCACGCTCGCCTTGCTGGTCGTCGCACTCCCCCTGGCCGGCCTGACCTGGTGCCTGACCAGATTGGCGTTCCGGTGGACGAGTATCCGTCCGCGCTCGGACGTGCGGCGTTGAGTTTCTCCACGTGGCTTCTCCTCGGCATGGCAATCGCTGCGGTGACACGTGATCTCCGCAGCTTCGCCAACACGATGGTCGTGTTGCTGGTGCTCTACTTCGTTGCGCTGCTGACGCTCTTTGGACGCTTGCAGTCAAGCCCGGGGCTGCCGGCCGCCGGCAGCGGACTGCATGCCACGGCACTGCAGGTTGGCCCGCTCGCCCTGCTGGTGTTCGTCTACTGGATGCGCGACCGCGTGACGCTCGCCCGCGCGGTCGGTGCCAGCTTTCTGGTCGCCTGGTTCCTGCTCAAGCCGTTCATGATCGTGCCGGATCTTCCCGCAGCGGGGAAGCCCGCCGCCACGGCCACCGGCGACGCCCCACAGATCGGCGTCGACTTCGACCGTGCGGCATCTGGCGCGACACTTGGGAGAATCCAGTTGCGGGTGACCGGGGCGCCGTGGCGCGATGCCACGCGGCTGATTGTCACGGTGGATAGCCTGCTGGTCCACGCGCGAGACGGATCCACGGTCAGGCCCAGGAACCGGATGTCGCCCTTCGTGGTGGCCGTGCGCAGCATCGCGGCGGACAGCAGGCCGTGGCGTGACTTCGCGCCCGACGGTCCGACTCCCATATTGCTCGCTGAGAGCGAGGTCCAGGCCCTGGCATCCGGCGTCGCGAGTGTTGAAATCGTCGGGCGTGTTGACGCGTATTCCGCAAACGCCGCGGCGGTCATGCCATTCGAGTCGGGTCGTACGAGCCGGAGCCATGGCGTGCTGCTCCAACTCGATTCGGTGCAGCGCAATGCAGATGGCGCTACCGCGGTCGTCACCACCATCACGGTTCGGTCTGAAGGTCTGGACGAAGCGGAGTTTCTGCGCCGCGTGCGCTTCGCGCGGCGTGCGTGGCTCTTGCCGCGATTCGTGCTCCTGGATGACAGTACCCATCAGGCAATCCGCGTTGCGTATCCGTCGACCGGCATGTCGGACGGATGGATGGTGTTGCCAGGGACGAAGAGGACACGCGAGTGGACCAGTCTGCAAACGCCCACAGACTACATCGCGTTGAGCGCGGGTGGTCACGTGCGTCCTGTGCATTTCATGCACCTGGACTGGGAGCTGGCAGGCAGCGCGCGCCTGCGTACGCGATCTCCCGTCAGGTAGGCCCAGCCAGGTGAATGAAGCTCGTTCATTGCGGGCTTGCGGAACCATCAAAGCCACATCCATGTATAACGAGTTGACGGACTGGCCCGGCCGGCACCGCACCAGTCACCGTACGGGCCGTACTTGTAGAAAAAGTTCACCTCCGCGTGGCCCGGACGGATGACGTCTTTAACCTGGCGGTACTGGTCGATGTGGACGTCCTGGGTATCGACGTTGCGGATGAGCAACCCCACCGGCGCCGGTCGTGACGCCCTCGAACCACCCGCTGACGACCTCCACACGGTCGGTCTCCTTGCGGGGGGAGTCCAGCTTGCTTTGCCCGGGGCGGCGCTTGTCCAGCTCGTACTGGATCTTCTGGACGTCCAGGCGGATTCCCGGGGGCACGCCGTTGACGATCGTCAGCAGGGCCCCGCCGTAGGTGGCTTCCTTTTCGTTGGCGCGCCAGCCGTAGGACTCCCCGCAGGTGGTCACCTGAAACAATCTTCCGAACGTGTTGCCTAGCATCGTGAAGTTCCTTTGCGTCCTGATCGTCGCGGGCCGGAAGGCTTGCGCTCTATCGGGCGCTGGTTTGGCCGTTACACCGTCCGCATGTCGCAGCCGACGGCCTGCATCTGCTCGACGAAGTTCGGGAACGTCTTCTTCATGCACTCGATGTCGGTGATGAGCGAAGAACCATTGGCGCCCAGGGCGGCCACGGTAAACGTCATCACCAACCGGTGGTCGCCGCGGCTGTCGAACTTCGCCCCGTGCAACCGGCTGCGGCGGACCATCAATCCATCGGGGCGCTCTTCCACGTCGGCCCCCATCGCCTTCAGCGCCCGGCAGATCTCGGCGATGCGGTCGCACTCCTTGTACCGGCAGATCTCGGCGTTGGTCAGGACGGTCGTGCCCTCGGCATAGGCCCCCAGGACGGCCAGGAGCAGGAACTGATCAATGAAGTCGTTGCAGTCGATCTCCCGGCCGACCAGGCGGCTGGAACGGGCGACCAAGGCGCCGTCGCGCATCTCGATGTTGGCGCCCATGGCCTTCAGGACGTTCACCACTTCCTTGTCGCCCTGGACGTCGTCAAAGTCCATGCCCGGCAGGTGGATTTCGCTTTCGGGCGTGATCAAGGCCATGGCCAGCGGGTACAGCGCCGCCGACCAGTCTAGCGGAATGCGGCACTCGAAGGCCTTCCACCGCTCCCCCCGGGAAGGCAATACCGCTCGTAATTGTCGTGGCTGAACTTCACGCCGCAGCGGCGCAACCACGAAAGCGTCTGCTCCACCCACGGTTTCTCACCGGCCCGGCGAACGATGAGTTCGGTGGGCGCTTCGGCCAGGGGGGAGGCCATCAGCAGCGCCGAGACCGGTTGGCTGTCCATGCCGTCCAGCTCCGCCCGCCCGCCGCGAAGCTTCCCGCGGACAACGACCGGTGCGTGCCCGTCGCCTTTGGTGGAAACCGCCCAGGCACCCAGGCCGTTCAAGGCGTCGATCAGCGGCTGGCACAGGCGGATGTGCCGCAGCGATTCGTCCCCGGTCAGGACCGTGTATCCCTCGCAACAGGCTGCCAGGGCCATGAAGAACCGCAGGATAATCCCGCTGTTGCCGCAGTCCATCACGTCTTCGGGTACGGTCAACTTCCCTCCCGTCCCCACGATTTGCCAGACGTTCTCCGCCTTGGGGTCGATCTTGGCCCCGAACATCTCCAAGGCCTCGACGCCGCGCATCCAGTCGTTGGAGACCATCGGGGCGATGATCTTGCTGGTGCCTTCCGCCAAGGCCGCCATGATCAGCGCGGAACGAGTGCGACTTGTTGGGGGGGACTTTGACCGCGCCCCGCAGGTTCGGTGATGGGCCAACCAGTAGGTTCATCCTCGGCTCCAGACTTGCAGCGAGCTATGGTAAGGGGAGCGGAGAACCGTTGCAAGTCCATCGAAGTCCCGCCACCCACCCTCGCCGGTCAGTAGATGCGGACCACGTTGCCCTCGATGTGCAGCCGGCCTTGGGCAAACAGGCGGATGGCCTCGGGCATGGCCAGCAGTTCCTCCTGGAACACCCGGTCGGCCAGCGTCTCGGGCGTGTCGCTTTCCTGGACCGTGACCACATGCTGGAGGATGATTGGCCCGCGATCGTATTCGTTGGTCACGAAGTGCACCGTGCATCCGGAGACTTTGCACCCGGCGGCCAGCACGGCCTCGTGGACGAAGTGCCCGTACATGCCCTTGCCGCCAAAACCCGGCAGCAGCGCGGGGTGGATGTTGATGACCCGTCCCTGGTAGTGCGGCGGAATGTGCCACATCGACAGGAACCCCGCCAGGACGACCAGGTCCACACGAGCGGCATCCAAAATCGCGGTGATGCGTTCGGAATACCGATGCGGGTCGGGTGTCTTACGGTAGGGTACGAGCTCCACCGGCAATCCCGCCTGCTGCGCCAGATCCTGCCCCTTGCAAGGGCGCGAGGCGATCACCACGGCGATCCGGGCCGGCAGTTCCCCGGCCACGATCAGCCGATGGAGGTTCATCAGCGTCCGCCCGCTGCCGCTGATCAGCACGCCCAGGCGGATGGGTTTGACCTTTTCGACCTCTTTAACCCCTTTAACCCTCTTAACCTTTGCGTCGCCCTGCACGGACATGGCGGGATTAGAATCCACAGTCCCCCCACGCGTCAATCGCCCGCACGCGGTAATCGCGTTGACATGCCCCCCGTCCTTTTGAGACATTTATTTAAATAAACTGACGTAAGCACGTGCAGAGGGCAAAATGTTGCGGAGCAACGGCATGAGCTTTCCCAAACACCCGCCCGGGACGACCGATTTCGGTAAGCGAAGTCGCACCGAGACGCTGGTCAGTTTCGCCATCCTGCTGACCCTGGCCGGCATCGCCGCGACGATCCTGCTGCAACAGCGCCATTACTTCTCCCCCTTCCTGGCCGCCCTGGCCGAACCCACGTCGTCACCCGCCTCCCCAACAGGACAGAAGGAAAGCGACCTGTCGGCCTACGCGGGAACGGGCCTTTCAGCCATGTCTTCGATGGAGTCTTTCGGGCCCGACGACCTTTACAAGAAGATTGACGGCCGGGATGACCTCTACCTGACCGCCGGCATGGTCGCCATGCAATGCCAGCGCTTCAGCGGCAAGGGGGCAGGGGAGTCCTGGGTGGAGGTATTCGTCTACGACATGGGCAGCCCGGACAACGCCTTCACGGTCTATAGCAAGCAGAAGCGGCCCGGCGTGCAGGAGCTGGGAGAGCTGGCCTACCAAACGCCCAACTCGCTGCACTTCGCCCACGGCAAATACTACGTGGAGATCCTCGCCGCCACCGACGCCGAACCGATCCGCCAGGCGATGCGAGAATACCGCAATCACTTCATCGCATCCGTCGAAGGCGGGTCAGGCTCCGCCGCCAGGGACATGGCCCTGTTTCCATCCCAGGACCTGCGGGCCGGCAGCATCTCGCGCAGCGGAGCCGACGACTTCGGCATCGAAGGCTTTCAAAACGTCTTTTTGGCCATGTACCGCATCGACGAGGTGGACGTGACCGCCTTCCTCCACCGCTGCTCATCGCCCAACGAGGCCGCGGACCTGGCTGCGGCGTATCGGGATTCTTTTGGCTCTTTTGATAAAAAGTCCATTGGCGGGCAGGTGACCCCCACCGGTCCGGACATCCCCGGCGGGACGATGATCAAAGTCCTGGACACCTACAAGATCGTCTTCTCGCGCGGGTCTTTCGTGGCGGGGGTGCACGAAAGTTCCCAGCACCCCCCGGCCGAGAAGGTCGCTGCCCTGCTGGCCCGCAAGCTGGCGGAGGCCGCCAAGTGACGGACACGCCTAACAAGGCGATGGACCGGCGGGAGTTCCTGGCCCGCGGCGTCAAGGCGGCGGCCGCCGTCGCCGCCACCGGCGCGGCTGCTTGGCTGCTGCGCGACACCCGCGGGCCGGCGAGATGGCTGGAGCAGAGGCTCGTTTCCCTGCCGGACTATTCCATGGCGAAACTAGCGGGCAAGATGGCCATCGCCACCGGCACCGATCGCGCCAAGACCGTCGCACGGGCCTTGGAGGCCTTGGGAGGCATCGGGCAATTCATCGCCAAGGGCGACCGCGTGCTGCTGAAGGTCAACGCCGCCTTCGCCACGCCGCCGGCGCTGTCGGCCACGACGCACCCGCAGTTGGTGGCCGAGGTGGCACATCTGTGCCGCTCGGCCGGGGCGGCGGAGGTGGTCGTGACCGACAATCCCATCAACGACGCCGCCAGTTGCTTTTCACTGACGGGCATCGAGCAGGCGGCCCGCTCGGCCGGGGCCAAAGTCTTTCTCCCGCGCGACGACGCCTTCGCGCCCATTACGGTCAAGGGTGCTCGGCTGATCGTCAATTGGCCGCTGCTGTACTAAGCCGCTGGAGGCGGCGAACAAGGTCATCGGCCTGGCCCCCGTCAAGCACCACGAGCGGAGTGGGGCTTCGATGATCCTGAAGAACTGGTACGGGCTGCTGGGCGGCCGGCGGAACATCTTCCACCAGGACATCCACACCGTCATCCAGGAGCTGGCCACGATGATCCGGCCCACGCTGGTGATCCTGGACGGCACGACGACGATGATGCGCCACGGGCCCACCGGCGGTTCGCTGGACGACTTGGCGGCGACCCACACGATGATCGTCAGCACCGACCCGGTGGCCGCGGACGCCTTCGGGGCGACGCTGCTGGGCAAGACGGCCGGCGATCTGCCGTTCATCGGTCTGGCGGCCGCCGCCGGTGCGGGCACGGCAGACTACGAATCGCTGCGGCCCGTCCGCCTGAACGTGGAGTAGACCGGAGCGGAATCGTATGAAAATCGTAACGACCAGACGAATCTGCCAGGTGTTCTTCCTGGTTCTGCTCGTGTGGCTGGCGGTGGTCACGACCGTCGGGTCGGCCTGGTGGCAGATATGGAACTGGCCGGTGGACTGGCTGCTTCAGCTCGACCCGCTGGTGGCGCTCGGGACGGCCTTGACGACCGGCACGTTGTACGCAGGCCTGATTTGGGCGGCGGTGACGGTCGTGCTGACGGTCTTGCTGGGGCGGTTCTTCTGCGGGTGGGTGTGCCCTCTGGGGACGATCCAGCAATTTTTCGGCTGGCTGGGCCGTCGCGGCCGGCCCCTCCAACAGCGCATCAAGGCCAACCGCTACCACCGTTGGCAATTGCTGAAGTACTACCTGTTGGTGGTGCTGCTGGCGATGTCCATCGTCCGCCCGAGGATACTGGCAACCGGCCTGGTCGATCCCATCCCGCTTGTCTACCGCTCCGTGACGTTGGTCGCGCTGCCCCTGGCCGACGCCCCCATGCAGAAACTCTCGGCCAGTCCACGACTCTACGAATGGTCCTGGCTGATCGGGTCGGTGTTCCTGGCCATTGTGGCGGTAAGCGTGTTTGTGCCGCGGTTCTACTGTCGGTTCGTCTGCCCGCTGGGGGCGATGCTGGGCGTGCTGGGACGTTTTGCGCTCTTCCGCATCGGCAAGACCGTGCCGCAGTGCCGCGACTGCGGCCTGTGCGAGGCCGACTGCGAAGGCGCCTGCAATCCTGCGGGCCAGATTCGTCACAGCGAGTGCGTCCTGTGCGTCAACTGCCTGGGCGCCTGCCCTGACGGCGTGCTGCGCTACCAGCGGGCCAAATCAGCGGCGGGTGAAAAAACCTCCCCGGACGTCTCCCGCCGCGGCCTGCTGCTGTCGCTGGTCGGCGGGGCGGCGGCCGGACCGCTGGTGCGCCTGAGCGGCAAGCTGGGAACCAACTGGAGCTCCGCCGTCATCCGCCCGCCGGGGCGCTGGACGAGGAGCGGTTCCTCCAGCGGTGCATCCGCTGCGGCCAGTGCATGAAGATTTGCCCCACCAACGTCATCCAGCCCGGCGGCCTGGCCGGGGGTCTGGAGACGCTCTGGACCCCGATGCTGAACAACCGCATCGGTACCAGCGGCTGCCAACTCCATTGCGTCGCCTGCGGGTCAGTGTGCCCCACGGCGGCGATCCGGCCGATCAGCTTGGACGAAAAGCTCGGCCGCGGGAAGTTCGCCTCAGCCGGGCCGATCCGCCTGGGCACCGCCTTCGTCGACCGCGGCCGGTGCCTGCCGTGGGCGATGGACCGGCCCTGCATCGTCTGCCAGGAAAACTGCCCGGTCAGCCCCAAGGCCATCGTCGTGCGGGAACACTTCAGCACGATTCGCGGTGGCCAGGCCAAGGTCCAAGCCACACGCGGCGCCACGCTGGAGCTGACGGGGACGACGCTACCTGCCGGTCAGCTCGGTGACGGTGACTACTATTGCCTGCTGGATAATCGGCGGCTGGCCATCACCGCAAACGACGCGACCTCCATCACCCTCACCGAGTCCCCCAGTCCAACGCCGTCGGAGGGTCAGGACGTGGAAATCCAGGTCCGCCTTCAGCAACCGTACGTGGACGTGCGGGCGTGCATCGGTTGCGGCGTGTGCGAGCACGAGTGCCCCGTCAGCGGCCTGCGGGCCATCCGCGTGACGGCGGAGAACGAGTCCCGCAACCGGAAGCATTCGTTGCTGCTGTAAGAAAGGTATAATGTCTCGTTGAAGCAATCTCCGCGGCGGAACCGATACAATCCGCCCCGCCGCGGAATATTTGTCCCCAAGGATGTCCGAGCAACAAAGGAGCCAACCTATGTCCTCCCACCCCGACGATCTTTCGCGACGCGATTTCCTCAAGACGGCCGCCGCCTGCGGCGCCGGGTCCATCCTGACCGGGGCCGCCAAGTTGGCGCTGGGCAAAACCGCCGCGACCAGCCAGCCAGCTTCGGAGGCCGCCGCCCAGGCCGTGCCCCGCCGCCCCTTCGGCAAGACCGGACTGGACGTGTCCATCCTGACGCTGGGCGGCATCTTCGATATCACCGCCAACCAGCTCGTTCTCCAGCAGGCCCTCAAGTGGGGCATCAATTACTGGGACACGGCCGCCAGCTACACCGGCGGCAAGAGTGAGTTGGGCATCGGTATGTTCTTCGGGGCCAACCCCGCCGAGCGCAAAAAGGTCTTCCTGGTCACCAAGGCCATGAACGGCCCGAAGATGATGGATTCGCTCCACACCTCGCTGGAGCGGATGAAGACCGACTACGTGGACATGTTCTTCGCCCACGGGGTCAGCAGTGGAGAGGAAGTCACCCAAAACGCCGAGGACTGGAAGGCCTTTGTCGCCAAGGCCAAGGCCGCCAAGAAAATCCGTTTCTTTGGCTTTTCCACCCACAGCAACATGGCCTCCTGTCTCCAGGCAGCGAGCAAGCTGGGGTTCATCGACGGCATCATGTTTAGGTACAACTTCCGGTCCATGGAGGACGAGGCGATTAAGGCTGCCGTCGAGGCCGCCCACAAGGCCCACATCGGCCTGACGGCCATGAAGACCCAGGCCAAACCATCCAAGCGCGGCGGGGAGGCCGACCTCCAACTGCTGGATCGCTTCACCACCAAGGGCTTCACGCCTCAGCAGGCGGCCCTGAAGGCCATCTGGGAGGATAAGAGAATCTCGACCATCTGCTCGGCGATGTACAATCTCCCCGTGCTTCAGTCCAACTACCTGGCCGCCATCGACAAGACGGAGTTGTCGTCGGCCGACCGGCAGGCCCTTCACAAGTACGCCCAAGGAAGCTGCTCGCAGTATTGCGCCGGCTGCTCCGCCATCTGCCAGCAGGCGGTGGCGGGCTCTCCACCCATCGCCGACGTGATGCGGTGCCTGATGTACCGCGATGAATACGGCATGGCCGATTACGCTCGGGAGCTTTTCGCCGAACTGTCCCCTGCCGCCCGGGCGGCCCTGGCCAGTGCGGATTACTCGGCGGCCGAGCGGCGATGCCCGCAGCGGATGGCCATCGGTGAACTGATGAGACAGGCCGACAAGGTCCTGGCCTGAGCTCGCTGCATCGACTGCGTCTGTCCGCTAACGAAGCTTCATGCCCCGACGAAATATTTTCGTCGGGGCAGTGTTGGCGCTTCCGTCACGGTCGGCGTGCCCTCTTAGCTTCTTGCCCGGATCGGTTCGGATGCCGTATCCTGCCTGCTCGCCCCTGGGCATGAACAAATCATCGGACATCGCGATCATCGGTCCCGGCAAGGTCGGCGTGGCCATCGGCGTCCTGGCCTCCAAGGCTGGCTGGACCGTCGCCGCCTTGGGTGGACGGAATCCAGAACGCACGGCCGAGGCTGCCGCCGTCATCGGCCCGTGCGCGCGGGCCACTACGGTGGTCCAGGCGGCTGGGGCGGCGGGGCTGGTGCTGCTGACCATCAGCGATGACGCCATCGCGGCCGTGTGCCAGGAACTGGCGGCCGCCTCGGCCTTTCGCACCAGGGCCATCGTGGCCCACTGTAGCGGTGCGCTGGGCAGCGAGGTACTCGCCCCGGCACGCCGTCGCGGCTGCCACGTCGGCTCGATGCACCCGCTCCAGACCTTCCCCTCCCTCCAAGCGGCGACCGAAAAGCTTCCGGGGGCGTACTGCTTCATCGAAGGCGACGCCGCGGCCGTTGAAACGCTCCAGCGCCTGGCCAGGGACATCGGGGCGCATCCGGTGCCCATCGCCTCCGCCGCCAAGCCGCTGTACCACGCGGCGGCCGTGATGGCCTGCAACTATTTGACCAGCCTGATGGACGCCGCGCTGACGCTGTGCCGCCAGGCCGGCATCGACGAGCAGACCGCCCCCAAGGCGCTGGAACCGCTGGTCCGCGCGACGCTGGACAACATCCTGGCCGAGGGGACTCAAACGCAAAAGGCCCTGACCGGCCCCATCGCCCGCGGCGACCTGGAGACCGTCCGGCGGCACCTGAAGGTCTTGTCGGGTCAAGAGGACCTTCATGAAGTCTATCGTGCCCTAGGCCTCTGGACGGTGGCGCTGGCGCTACGAAAAGGAACGATCGATCCCCCCAAGGCCTCTGCGTTGCGGAGGCTGCTGGATCCCCCCGTAGTGAAGGAGTGACGAATGTCTGCCAAGATTATCGACGGTGAGGCGATGGCGGCGGAGATGAACCGCCAGACCGCCCAGGAAGCTTCCGAGCTGGCCAAGGCCGGCAGGCCCCCCGCCTGGTGGCCGTGCAGGTGGGGGAGAATCCGGCCAGCAAGATTTACACCAACATGCAGGCCAAGAGCTGCCAGGACGTGGGCATCGCCTACGACCTGCTGAACCTGCCCGACAAGACCACCCAGGACGAGCTGCTAAAACGGATCGAGCAGCTCAACGCCGACGCGAACGTCAGCGGGCTGATCCTCCAGATGCCCCTGCCGCCACAGATCGACGCCCGCTCAGTCCAGGTCACAATCTCCCCGGCCAAGGACGTCGAGGGCATGGGCCCGGTGAACATGGGGCGGCTGTTCTATGGCGGCGGGGTGGTCGCTCCCTGCACGCCGATGGCTGCGGTGGAGCTGCTGCGGCGAACCTGTCCGGACATCGCCGGCAAGGAGACCGTCGTGGTCGGCCACAGCGAGATCGTCGGCAAGCCCATCGCGATGATCCTGCTCCAGAGCTTCAACGCCTCCCCCACCGTAACGGTCTGCCACGTGGCCACGCGCGACCTGGCCGCCCACACGCAGCGGGCGGAAATCCTGTTCGTGGCCACGGGCATCAGCCAGGCCCGCTGGCTGGGCTACTCCAGGCGCAAGAAAAAGCAACCCGACCTGCCCCCGCCGGACCTGTCGCCCCTGATCAAGGCCGACATGCTCCGCGAGGGCGCCATCGTGATCGACGTGGCCATCAACCGCATCCCCAAGGGCTTCGACGTCGAGGGCAACCCGCTGAAGACCGACAAGGGCAAAGACGCCATGATCACCGTTGGCGACGTGGACTTCGACGGCGCGCTGGAGAAGGTCGCCGCCATCACCCCCGTGCCCGGCGGAGTCGGCCCCATGACGGTGGCCATGCTGCTGCGGAACACGCTGGCCTGCGCCAAGGCACTGACATAAGTCCACCGCACCGTGGCAAGATTTTATCGGGAGTCCGGCGTTGGAGAAGACCAAGGCCGGCATATCCTGGTTACTCGTCGCTCGCTTCGGGTCACTCGCTGTCCATCGTCTATTAAAAAAGCACTTGGGGCTGACTCGTGGCGATGCCGATAGGTTTATTGACGTTCACATAACCAACACTCCTAGACCATAGAGTGTTTGAAAGCGTATAATGCCTGTGTCGTCGCGGGCGGTTTGCCATCGTCGCCCCCGGCGGCCACATCACGTCGAGGAACGGGGAACATGCGCAAAGGCAAGCAGCACGAACGTCGTGGCAAGGACGCATCTGCGCCGCTGCAAAAACCGAAGTCTTCGGACCGCGGGGCTTTATCCAGCGGCCCCGACCAAGGGGCAACGCGGACATTGCTCCAAGATGACACCGATCAAGAAGTGCTGCCCTTCCGGGTGGACCTGCCCAGCCGGCGCTGGCTGGAACTTGCTACCGGAAAGAAGTAGCCTCAGCCCGCCACTCGTAACGCCCGTCCCCCAGCACGACCCATGGCCGCCCACACCGCGGCCATGCCACCCGCCCCCTTTTACCCATTCGCTGCGCGTAGCTCTAGCCTCTGATGGAATGCGCGGTCCACGACGGGGCAAACGGACGGATCGTCTGGGTCTGCATATCAAATTCATAGAGGTTCTTCTCCTTCTCCGGCCAGCAGGCCCATGCCAATTTGAGGAGCCCTTTGTCCGAAGAGAGGATACCATTGGCGATGGAAATGTATGCTATGTAGACCGAGTCAAAGAAAGGGTTCGGGGACTTCCTTTGGACAAGACCGGGATCCTTCTCCGTCCACAATCTGAGTTTGAAGAACGCTCTGGCCACTAGGTCAATCCCAAACGTCAGCCACCCAGGGCCGGGATTGAAGCGCGGGGACACCTGTAGACCCTTGCCCTTCGCCATGTCTCGGTAGCTTGTCCGGGCGGAATGAGAGCAGTGTTGCCGAGCTTGGGGAGATGAAGACTCCTCTCGAATCTCGTTGAAGAGTGCTTGTTCGCCCAATAGGCGGATCCTGCGCAGGCTCTGCTGATCAACGGGGTATCTGTTGACGGCCAGGGTCTCGGCCATTTGTGCGTCAAAATCAAGGTAAGGCTGCCTTGTTTCAGGAGAGTCCATGTCGACTGAAGGGGGGGTGCGAAGTCTAATCCTCAGTGCATGCCTGGCAGAGTGCCCCATCGTGACCTCATAAGTCAGGGCCATTTGGCCAACCAGCCACTCACCCCCGCATTCATCTATAGCCTTTCTGAAGTTCGCCTCGATTTTTCGGTCAACTGCATCTCGTTCGGGCGTTAACAGCTTCTCCCTCCGCTCTACCTGCTGAGTACCGATTTCGTGAAGAAGCGTATCTGTCAGAAGGAAGGAAAATTCGCCCTTCTTGCTCGCCAGAAACCCCTGAGGTGCGGCTGCCAATGCGGACTTGTCGAGGACAAGCGTTCTCATTCCTGACCCCAACCCCTCTCCGGTGGATCCCCCCTGCATCAATCGGGGCGAGAGGATTTGAACCTCCGGCCTCTTGGTCCCAAACCAAGCGCTCTAGCCAAGCTGAGCTACGCCCCGTCCATCCACCGGTCAGCGCATCGCGGCGCACCTGAGCCGAAGGATGCTCCAAGACATTGTGTCATCGCCCCCCAGGCCGGTCAAGCTCCGTCGCCAAGGCCGGAGGTCTGGCGGCGCCGCTGCAAAAGGTGGTATAAAGGACACGCCCTAAGGACAAGCGCGGACCGCATCGTGCGCCTTGCCGTCGGCCGGCACAGAGGAGAATGCCCAGGAGAACGCATGCCTTCAGGACTGCGAATATCCCAGGGCGCTCAAGATTCCCTTTGCTGCCCCATCTGCCACGACAAGCTGAGATTGGATGACGTCCAGTTCGTCTGCCTCAACGCCCAGTGCCATACCCGTTTCCCCATCGTGGAGGGGATCCCAATCCTCTTAAACGAGCATTCCAGCCTGTTCGCCATAGACGATTACGTCTCCGGCCGAAAGAAACTGTTTGACTTTGGCCAAAGTCCGCTCCGACGAACGTTGCGCCGGTTCATCCCCTCCATCAGCAGGAACGTCGTCGCCAGAAAACAATACTTCAAATTGGCCCGCTTACTGCTCCAGCAAGCGACTTTCCCGCGAGTGCTCATGCTGGGTGGGAGCGTCCTGGGCCAAGGCATGGAGACGCTGGCAGCCAACCCCGCCCTGGAGCTGGTGGAGACGGACATTTCCCTGGGCCCGCGGACGACGCTCCTGTGCGATGCCCACGATATCCCGTTTCAGGATGAGACCTTTGACGGCGTGATTGTCCAGGCCGTTCTGGAACACGTCCTTGACCCCTATCGATGCGTGGAAGAGATCCATCGGGTCCTGAAGAAAGACGGGGTGGTCTACGCCGAGACGCCCTTCATGCAGCAGGTCCACGGCAGGCAATACGACTTTACGCGCTTCACCCCCTTGGGGCATCGCCGCTTGTTCCGCAGATTTGACGAGATTGACAGCGGCATCGCGTGCGGTCCGGGGATGGCCCTGGCGTGGTCGTACGAGCATTTTCTCCTGAGCTTCTCCACCTCAAGGCCCCTCAGGGCATTGATCAAGGCCTTCGTGCGAATGACGGCCTTCTACCTCAAATACTTCGACTATTACCTGATCCGCAAACCCGGGGCCTACGACGCTGCCTCGGGCTGCTACTTCCTGGGCCGAAAAGCCGAGCAGTCCCTGCCTGACAAGGAGTTGATCCGGCTCTACAAGGGTGCGCAGTAGCCGGCCTGCGTGCGCCAATCTGCACATTTTTCCTTATCCAGGGTGTAAAAAAAGCGGCCGCGGGTTTTCACCCGCGGCTACTCAGTGCCGGCCCCTCAGGCCTGGCTTTGCCGCCTTTAAAGGAGCTCACCGGCCGGCCCGACTCGCGGGATTTCCGGAGCGACGAAACTCCGGGGCCTAGTGCGCTCGAAGCCGCCTGCGCCGGCAACTGCTGGTTCGATTGGCAAGGCGTGCCGGTTCGACCGAGCGTTAAGAGGTCGCACGCCCCACGGTCTTAACTGTCGTAGTACAGATGGAACTCGAACGGGTGCGGCCGCAGATGCATCTCGTCCAGTTCCTTTTCCTTCTTCCAGGTGATCCAGGCCTCGATCAGGTCCTCGGTGAAGACTTTCCCGGCCAACAGGAAAGCGTGGTCGGCCTCCAAGGCGGCGACAGCCTCCTCCAACGAACCGGGCGTCTTGGGCACGACGGACAGTTCTTTCTCGGTCATGTCATAGATGTCGCGGTCAAGAGGCTTGCCCGGATCGAGCTTCTTCTTGATGCCGTCCATCGCCGCCATCAGCATGGCCGAGAAGGTCAGATACCCGTTGCAACTCGGATCGGGACAACGGAACTCCAGTCGCTTGGCCTTGGGGTTGGGTGAGTACATCGGGATGCGGATCCCGGCCGATCGGTTGCGGGCGGAGTAGGCCAGGTTCACCGGCGCCTCAAAGCCCGGGACCAACCGGCGGTAGGAGTTGGTCGTCGGGGCGGCAAAGGCCAGGATGGCCGGGGCGTGCTTCAACAGGCCGGCGATCGCGTGGAGCGCCAACTGGGTCAATCCGGCGTAGCCCTTGCCGGCGAACAGAGGCTTGCCGCCTTTCCACAGCGAGAAGTGCGTGTGCATGCCGCTGCCGTTATCCTGGAAGACGGGCTTGGGCATGAACGTCACCGTCTTGTTGAAGCGCTTGGCGATGTTCTTGCAGATGTACTTGTACCACATCATCTGGTCGCCCATCTTCAATAGCGGCTGGAACCGCATGTCGATCTCGGCCTGGCCGGCGGTGGCGACCTCGTGGTGGTGCGCCTCGATGAGGATGCCGACCTTGCGCATCGCGTACACCATCTCGCCGCGGAGGTCGTGCATCGTGTCGGTAGGGCTGACGGGGAAGTAGCCACCCTTGAAGCTGGGTTTGTAGCCCAAATTGGGCTCCTCAAAGCGCGCCGTGTTCCAGGAGCCTTCCACCGAGTCAATCAGGTACATGCCCGTGTGCTGGTTCTGCTCGTAGCGGACCTCATCGAAGATGAAGAACTCCGGCTCCGGGCCGAAGTAGGCCGTGTCGGCGATGCCAGAGGCCTTAAGGTACCTCTCAGCCTTGCGAGCCACGTGCCGCGGATCGCGCGTGTAGTCCTCCCGCGTTTCCGGATCAACGATGTTGGCGATCACGCTGGCGGTCGGTTTGGCGAAGAACGGGTCCATGCACAGGGTCGAAAGATCCGGCACGGCCATCATGTCGGACACATGGATGCCCTGCCAGCCGCGAATGGAGGACCCGTCAAACCCAAACCCTTCTTTCAGGGTGCCCTCGTCTATCACGTCGATGGGAAAGCTACAGTGCTGCCAGGTGCCGATCAGGTCCACGAATTTCAAGTCCACCATCTCGGCGTGGTTCTTCTTGAGGAAGTCAAAGAACTCTTTGGGGGTCATTTTCCTTGGCTCCTTGCCAGTAGTCCTTCGGTCGCCTGAGGCAAACCGTTTTCCTGAGGGGCACGAGCACTGTGCTCGCAGGTCATCCTACCACTTTATGCACTTCGTGTGCCACCACGGACTCAATAGGTTAACTATAGCCAACAACAAAAGCTACGAGTGGCACGCTGTTTTGTGAGTTCCGACGAACTCGACAAACCTGTCATTTCTTGCCATGACCGGCCTATACCAGATCGCAATGATCCCGGCAGGCAAAGATCTAGCCGATGGCCTCACCACCCTCCTCACCGGTGCGGATGCGGATGCACCGCGGCATGTCCAGGATGAAGATCTTGCCGTCGCCGATCTGTCCGGTGCGGGCACCGGCGATGATGGCGTCGATGGTCGGCTGCACGTAGGCCTCGTTGACGGCGATCTCCAGGCAGGTCTTCCGCAGCAGGCTCCCGGCCTCCTTGTGGCTGCGATAGACCTCGGCGATGCCCTTCTGCCGGCCTCGGCCGATGACGTTGGACACGGTGACCAGGTGAATCTCCTTCTCCGTCAGCTTTTCCAGGACGTCGTCCAGCCGGTCGGGCTGGATGATGGCGACGATGTATTTCATGATGCACGCTCCTTAGTCGATCACGGTGTAGCCGGCTTCCTTATGCTGCGTCAGGTCCAGGCCCACGCGCTCCTCGTGCTCGCTGACGCGCAGACCGACCAGGACATCGACGATCTTGAACAGGATCAAGCCCATGACGAACGAGAAGACGACCGTGACGCCGACGGCCTTGAGCTGGATCAGGAGTTGGGCGGCGCCGCCGGTGCCGTAGAACAGGCCGTTTTTGCCGACGGCGGGGTTGACCGCGGCGGAGGCGAACAGCCCAGTAGCCACAGTGCCCCAGATGCCGCCGACGCCGTGCACGCCGAAGGCGTCCAGCGAGTCGTCGTAGCCCAGCTTGGACTTCAGGAACGTCACGGCCAGCCACGGAAACACCGCCGCCCCGATGCCGATCCCGATGGCGCCCAAAGGATCCACGAACCCCGCCGCCGGGGTGATCGCCACCAGTCCCGCGACCGCACCGGTGATCATGCCCAGCGTGGTCGGCTTCTTGTGGACGAACCAGTCCAGCAGCGCCCAGGTCGAGCCCGGCCGCGGCCGCCGCCAGATGCGTGGCCACGAATGCCCCGCTGGCCAGACCGTCGGCGCCAGGGCGCTGCCGGCGTTGAAGCCGAACCAGCCGAACCACAGCAGCGCCGCGCCCAGCACCGCAAACGGCAGGTTGTGCGGCGGGGAGATGTCGTCGGGATAGCCCTGGCGCTTGCCCAGCACCAGCGCCGCCGCCAGGGCCGCCATGCCCGCGTTGATGTGCACGACCGTGCCGCCGGCGAAGTCCAAAGCGCCCCAGCCGCCCAGCAGTCCCAGGAAGCCGCCCTTGCCCCAGACCCAGTGGGCCACCGGGTCGTACACCAGCGTCGCCCACAGCAGGCTGAAGACGCAGAAGGCCGAGAACTTCATCCGCTCGGCGAACGCCCCGATGATCAGCGCCGGCGTGATCACCGCGAACATCATCTGGAAGATCATGAACGCCTGGTGCGGGATCGTGGCGGCGTAGTCGGCGTTAGGGCTGGCGCCGACGCCTCGCAGGCCCACCCACTCCAGCCCGCCGATGATCCCGCCTTTGTCCGGCCCGAACGCCAGGCTGTAGCCGAACAGCACCCACTGCAGGCTGATCAGGCACAGGATCATGAAGCACTGCATCAGCACCGACAGGATGTTCTTCCGGCGGACCAGCCCGCCGTAGAAGAACGCCAGCCCCGGCGTCATCAGCATCACCAAGGCTGCCCCCACCAGCACCCAGGCGGTGTCGGCCTTGTCCACCATCGCTGCCGCCGGGACGGAGCTGACCTCATCCCCCAGCGCCGTTGCGGTAGCCAAGCATAGAAAAATGAACGCCCCACCCACGACAGACCACATCCGTTGGCTCTTTCCGCTTTCTGTCAAGCCCATATTCGCTTACCTCTATCTCTAGCAGCGCGGACGTAGTCGGCCGGTCCGCCGCCTTGCGTTATGCTTAAGCACAATATGTGCCAAAGCAGAAGCTTGCCGTATCTTATTTCCACAAATGCGGTAACATAAAACGTGGTTTTTGTTCGAAGGAACTATTTCATACATTTATGTTTTTGTATTTACCGGAAACGCAAACTTGTTGCTTCGCAAAGTTAAGACATGCTGATGCATCCAAGAGCGCGGGGTCTAGAGGCCAGCTCCCCTTAATCCCTCTTGCTGACCGGACGTTTCCAGCGAAGCAAGCTTGAAGAAACGTCGAAAAGAACTGGTCCAATATTCGCGGGTTATTCCTTGTTATGACAACTTTGTTGTGATAATTTTGATTCAAAACAATAGTGTCGTTGCTATATAATCGACCGGCCCGCAAGCACCGGAGACAGGCATGGCTGAATCTCAGACCCTCATTGCCACCCGAAGCGACCGCCACAACAAGGAACTGGATGCGCTCTATCGCATCAGCAGATCCTGGCCGTCGGCCCGCGCCAGCGCGAGACGCTGGCGGAGGTGCTGGACGTGCTGCACCGCGAGCTGGGCATGAACCGCGGGACGATCGTGCTGGTCTCGCCCGACCACAAGGAGCTGCTGATCGAGGTGGCCCACAACCTCTCCGCGCTCGCAACTGGCGGGCGTGCGCTACCGCATGGGCGAGGGCATCACCGGCCGGGTGGTGCAGACCGGCAAGCCCGCCATCGTGCCGAAGGTCTCGCAGGAGCCGATGTTCCTGGACCGCCTGCACAGGCGGCAGGCAAGTCAGCAAGGACGAGATCAGCTTCATCTGCGTGCCCATCGCCATCGGCAACCAGGTGGTCGGGGCGTTGTCGGCCGACCGCGTCTTCGACGCCTCGGCCGAGCTGGCCGAGGACGTCCGCCTGCTGACCATCATCGCCAGCATGATCGCCAACGACGTCCGCAGCCGCCAGGCCGCCGCCACCGAGCGGCAGGCGCTGGAGGAGGAGAACCTCCGCCTCCAGGCGGAGCTGGAGGACCGCTTCCGGCCCGAGAACATCGTGGGCAACTCCGGCGCGATGCGCGACGGTGTACCAGGCGATCCACCAGGTGGCCGGCAGCGACACGACGGTGCTGATCCGCGGCGAGTCCGGCACGGGCAAGGAGCTGGTCGCCCACGCGATCCACTACTCCAGCCCGCGGGCCAAGGGGCCCTTCATCAAGGTCAACTGCGCCGCCCTGAGCGAGAACCTGCTGGAGAGCGAGCTGTTCGGCCACGAGAAGGGCGCCTTCACCGGCGCCATCCAGACCCGCAAGGGCCGGATCGAGGAGGCCGACGGCGGCACGCTGTTCCTGGACGAGATCGGCGACTTCTCCCCGGCCACGCAGGTCAAGCTCCTGCGCGTGCTCCAGGAGCGGGAATTTGAGCGGGTGGGCAGCAACCGCACGCAGAAGGCCGACGTCCGCATCCTGGCCGCCACCAACCGCGACCTGGAAAAGGCAGTCGAAGCAAGGCCGGTTCCGCCAGGACCTGTACTACCGCGTGAACGTCTTCCCGATCTTCCTGCCGCCGCTGCGCGAGCGCAAGGACGACATCCTGCTGCTGGCCGACCACTTCGTGGAGAAGTACGCCACCAAGATGGCCAAGGACGTCCGCCGCATCAGCACGCCGGCGATCAACATGATGGTGGCCTACCACTGGCCGGGCAACGTCCGCGAGCTGGAGAACTGCATCGAGCGGGCCGTGCTGCTCAGCACCGACGGCGTCATCCACGGCCACCACCTGCCCCCCACGCTCCAGACCTCCGACGCCTCCGACACGATCGGGGTGGGCAGCCTGGCCGAGCGCGTGGCCGTCTTCGAGCGGGACATCATCGTCGACGCCCTCAAGCGCGGCAACGGCAACATCACCGCCGCCGCCACTGACCTGGGCACCACCCCGCGCATCCTGGGCTACAAGGCCAAGCAACTCGGCCTGGACTACCACCGCTTCCGCCTCAGCGGTAAGAAGATGTAAGCACCTTCATTGGGTTGCGGGGCGGTGAAGGAGAATGATCTCGGAATCGTCGTAGCGGACTTGGTATCCGTCCTGGAGGAACTGCACGATCACGGCGTTCAGGGTGTCCAGGTCGAATTGTCCGATGTCCATCCTGTCCAGGAGCACCCAGTCAAACACGTCCCTCCAAGTTTTTCCCTCACCGGCCTCGCGAGCGAGTAAGTCTCGTCGGTCCAGGGCATCTGAGAGGGGTTCCACCCGCCGGACGGCCAGGAGGTGCGCCGCCACCCGTCCGCTGGCCAGGACGGTAGCGTTCGGCTTATTGATCATGCCCACCAGGCGGTCCAACTCCCTGACATGGGGGTCCCATAGGGGGCGTTGACTCTCGTGGACGTAGAACGGACTGGTGGGGGGCGTGGAAGGCAGGGCCCCAAAGACCAGCGACATACCCAGGGCGGTCGCCAGAGCGGCGGCGCCGCAGACGCCCATTACGGCCGCGGGGTTGGCCCGCGCAGCGGCCGACCTTCTCGCCCCCACCATCGCCGCCAAGGTGATGACGATGATCGGGCAGGTTACGTACTGAAAGGCGATGCACTTGGCGGCGCTGACGCGCCAGCTCAGCAAGATGGCCAAGGGGGCCGCGATGGCGATTTGCAGCGGCCAGCCGCGCACGGCGTTGCGAAGGCCAAACGGCAGAAAAAGGATCAGCAGGTAATAGAGCGACGCGGTGCTCAAGACTTCCGGCCAGAACAGCCGGGGGCGCAGGAAAGGAGAAAGCACAATCTCCCAGGTGGTGTCGCCCAGGTATTGGAACCGCCACATTTGATAACGGGTGAAGTCCATCGTCCTAAAGATCACTGCCGTCGCCACCAAAAAGCCCATCGCGACAAGACTGCTCACCCAAGGGGCCGGCAAGAACGCAAAGGCCGGCAACGGTCGCCGAGTCGAATCGTTCGTCTGAAAACCGTCCCCTTCGAGGGTCGGTGAGTCCTCGGCAAGCAACCTTTTTTCCCTCCAGGCCAGCAACACCAGCCCGAAGACCAGCACGGTCGTCACCGACAGCACATCTTCCTTGAAGCTGCATGCCAGCAAAGCCAAGAGCAGGGCAGCCACTTTCCGTTTCGTAACCAAAAAGTACGCCGCCGCCATCAGGAGAGGGATGGCGGCGCTGACGGGGTGCCAGCCGTAGCTAAAGTTGAGGTTGAGCTGCTCCACGACGGGCCAGCTCAAGTAGCCGAGCGCCCAGGCCGCCGACCCCGCAGCCGTGGCCCCCAGCTTGCGGGCGATACCGTACACGAACACCGCCGGTAAGGTCAGGCAAAGCGCTTGGATGGCAAAAAACAGGTGCGCGTCGGGCCAAAGTCCCCATAGCGGGGCAAGCAGAGCCAGGCCGGGATTAAAATGGTCCCAAAAGGCCGGCAGACCCGGCGTCTGCTGGAGGAAGCCAACCCCTCGCCAGGTATTGATGACCCGTCGCGCGAAGTGGCCGAAGTCAAAATACCCCAGCCGATAGTCCGCATAGGCCTGGTGCGACTGCCAGAACCACCAGACCCCAAGGCCTAAGGCCACAAGAACCACCGCCCAAAACCATATCACCGATCGCGCAAAAAACGTGGAGGGCGGCCTGGAAAGGCTCAGGTGGGCGAACTCTTTCACCACCACGCCCGTCAGGAACGCCAAGCCAATGGGCTCCAGAAACGTCCTGGGGAGTGTCGGCCAGACCAAGCGGATCAGCTCCATCACCGGCACGATCCAGAACCCCACGCCGCACAATAGGAGCTTGGCCCGCCCCCGCCAGTTTTGCGGCCAGGCCCGGGCGGACATCCATCCAACGCCCAAGGCCACAAAGAAGATCCAAAATAGATTTGGCAGGAAGACAATCAGGAGCGGGAGGAAACAGTCCGCCGGGCCGGACACATCTGTGGTCACCGCGTAGGTCCAGACCATGTGCACCCGCGTCAGAAGCAGGGACATGCTCCACAGCCAGCCTAGCGCGACCAGCAGACCTAGGGCCAAGGGCACGATGCCAAGGGGGACTTTCCGTAAGGCGGCCTGTTCGTTCCCCGGGATCATGGGTGGAGGGCTGGCGTCCGGGTCATCCTTCCTGGCCTGTCCGGCTACAGGCGGCTTTAGCCTTTTTAGCCTTTTTAGCCTTTGGGCGCCGAGGGCGGCGCGGAGAGCTTCTTACGGATGTTGTCCACGCGGAGGCGAACGTCCTTGTAGTTGAAGTCGATCATGGCCACCTTGGAGAAGTTCTCCAGGGCCTTCTGAAGGTGCGGAGGATCGCCTATCTGCTCCAGCACGTCGCCCAGGGTGTATCGCAGGTCCATTTCCTGATTCTCGGTCAGCTCCTGCGACAACGCCTTCTCCAGCGTGGTGGCGGCCTCGGGCAGCCAACCCTTCTTGGCGAACGCCTGGCCAAGGTAGTTGGTCGCCCGCAGACCCCGACGTGGGTCCCGCTGGGCCTGCTGGAAGGAGCCGATGGCCTCATCGTACCTGCCAGCCAGGAACTGCCGCCGGCCCAGTTCATACTTCAGTCCCAAGTCCGTGGGATAGTTCACCACCCTCTCGCCGTACTCCTCCAGCTCAAATTCGAGTTGCCGGCGGGCATGGGCGGTAGCGCCTTCCTTGTCGCCGGCGCTAACGAGCTTGCGATAGCGCCGGGTCATCTGGGCAATGCGAATGTCGCCGATGCGCATCTTGAACTGATAAGCCTTGAGGTCGTTGTATGCCTTGGTCAGGACCTCGACGGCCTCGTTCTCGAAAACTTCATCCTCCGGCTTCAGCAGCGCGTCCACGAACGCGTTGATCTTGCCGTGTTGGGTGGGACTGGCTAGGTACTCCGCGCGGGTCCGATCAATTTGCTGACGCAGGAACACCGTGCTCTGGACGAGGGAGTCCTGCTCGATCAGCTCCTTCTGCCTGTCCAGGTCCTTGACGGACTGGGTGAAGTCGCCTTCCTGGTCGTACTTGCCCTTCTGGATGGTGTGCTTGGCGGACAATTGCGACAGTTTCTGAAGTACCGACTCCTCCTCGGGACTCAGCGCCCGAAGGATCTCGCAGGCCTGGATCGCCATGCGGTACTCCTCGAACTCGGTGTAGGTGTCCACCAGCAATCTCAGCACCTTTTTGCTGGGTTTGGCCGGGGGGCGCTGGGAGATGAACAGGATGTCGCAGGCCCACTTGACCACCTGGGGCAGGTTCAGCTGCCGGGCGGCCTTGAGGATCGTCTCCAGGGGCGCCACCGCGCCGGGGTCGCGGGCTAGGATGTACTCGGCGTTGAGCATCTCCTCCAGCGGGGTCTTCCCCCCGCGGCACCTGATCTGTTTCAGCATGCCCAGGGATTTGCCGCCTCTGGCCTTGCGGTTCAGCGCCACCTCCCAAAGTTTCTGGTGGCCGCGTTCAATGTTCCCCGGTTCCCGCTTGATCCCCTCCAGGTAAAGCTCAATCGCAAAGTCCCAGTTGCCAATCTGGGCGACTTCGTCGGCCCGCTCGAAGAAGGCCTCACCCGACCCACCCTGTTCCGTATCCTCATCACCCGCCTGATTCATCGCGTCGCCTCAAGCCTCACTAAGTCCTTTGCCCTGCATGCTTCAATCTAACCGACCCTCAGTTCCCTGACAAGGGCTCCAAGGGCTGCTCGGCTCGGCCAGGGACGTTGTGCCGACCCGACCAGCGCGATAGCATGGGCCAAGGCAGGGGAGTGAAAGGATGTTTTGTGCCGTTAGAAAGTCCGTGGCCCCAGATCAAGAGTAAGCTCATCCGCTGGTGGCGGGGGGAGGGGTTCGCCCTGTGTTTGCGGTGGAAGCGCCCCGCCGAAGCCGGCCAGGTCAGGCCAGCGGAACCGGCCGATATCGCGGCCAAGTGGACCGACGCGGCCTACCGCCGGGCGAAAATGGCGTACGACCTGGCGGCGACGTTCCACGCAGCGGAGTGCTTCAGCCACTTCGACACCAACCTCGGCCCGGGCAGCCTGGGCACCCTGCTGGGCGCAAGGCCGCAGTTTGCCAAGTCCACCGTGTGGTACGATCCGTGCATCACCGATCCTGAGTCTTTCCCCCCCATCCGGTTGGCCACGGAGAACAACCCTTGGTGGGACATTCACATGGCCCTGATTGACGCGGGGCTTTCCCTGGCCGGCGGACGGTTCCCCGTGGCCATGCCCGACCTCATCGAGGGACTGGACACCCTGGCGGCCTTGCGGGGCACCCAACGTCTGCTGGAGGACTTGATCGAGCGACCGGCGTGGGTGCATCGCCGCCTGGCTGAGATCAACCAGGCGTACTTCGAGGCGTTCGATCGGCTGTACGAGAAGGTCCGCTTCGACGGCGGAAACGCCTTCTGCGTCTTCATGATCTGGGGTCCGGGCCGAACGGCCAAGGTTCAGTGCGACGTGTCTTGCATGATCAGCCGGGGGATGTTCGCGGAGTTCGTGGTCCCTTACCTCACCAAGCAGTGCCTCCGATTGGACTATGGCCTCTACCACCTGGACGGCACGACGGCCCTCCAGCACCTGGAGGCCTTGCTGGCGATCGAGCCGATCCGGGCCGTCCAGTGGACGCCCCAGGCCGGCCAACCGGGGGGCGGCGACCCTTGTTGGTACGACCTCTATCGGCGAATTAAGGCTGCCGGCAAGGCCGTCCAAGCCACCGGCGTCAAGGTGAACCAGGTCGTGCCCCTGATCGAGGCCATCGGCCCCGAAGGCCTGTTCGTGATGACCTGGGCGGCCAGCGAGCAAGAAGGCCAAAACCTGCTCGACGCCACCGCCTTCTACCGCCACGGATAACACGGCAAGCTTAGCGTCTCATGATTGAGCAAGCAGGACAAGGTAAGTTGCCCCACGCCTCCCCCCAACCTCAGACGGCGGTACAAGCCTTAAGAAAGCACCGAGGCCATCAACCCGTGCTGATCGCCGCCGCCTTAATCGCCCTGACGCTGACGGCCTACGCCTCGACGATCCGCTACGGGGGATTCCTCTGGGACGACAACATCCTCCTGACGGAAAACGCCTTCATCAAGGCCGGCGATGGTCTAAGCCGGTTCTGGTTCACCACGGAGTCGTACGACTACCTGCCGCTGACGTGGACCACGCTGTGGCTGGAGTGGCGGCTGTGGGGCAACCACCCCACCGGCTACCACGTCACCAACGTACTGCTGCATGCCCTCAGCGCCGTGCTGTTGTGGCGGCTGCTGAGGGAATTGCGCCTGCCCGGGGCGGCCTTGGCGGCGGCGATTTTCGCGGTGCATCCGGTCTGCGCAGCGTCGGTGGCCTGGATCAGCGAACGCAAAAATACCCTCTCGATGGTCTTTTACCTGCTGACGCTGCTGGCCTACGCCCGATTCGACGCCGGGAGGGGGAAGCGGTGGTACCTCCTGGCGATTCTCGCCTTCGCGGCGGCGCTGCTGAGCAAGGCCCAGGTCATCATGGCACCGGTGGTCCTGCTGGGCCTGGCCTGGTGGCGGAGAAATAAGATCGCCACACGGGACGTCCTAGCCGTCGCCCCGCTGCTGGCCTTGTCGGCGATCTTTGCGGGAATCACGATATGGTTCCAACATCACCACGCCCTCGGGAGGGGTTCCCCCCGTCCCGAGGGATTTTTCTCCCGCCTGGCCGCGGCGGGGATGATCCCGTGGTTCTATTTGTCCAAGGCCCTGGTCCCGGTCAACCTCACCATGGTCTATCCCCGCTGGAACGTCGATCCCACCCTGGTTCAGTCCTACGTGCCAGGGGCGGCGTTGCTGGCGGCCTTGGGGATATTTTGGATTTTCCGAAAACATTGGGGCCGACCGATGCTGGCAACCCTAGGGTACTTCGTGGTGGTGCTATTCCCGGTGCTGGGGTTTTTTGTGATGTCGTTCCACCGCAAGTCGCTGGTGGCGGACCACCTGCAATATGTCGCCCTCCCCGGCCCCATCGTGCTGGTGGCCGCCGCCGGTTGGCATCTGGTCCATCGTCTGGGCAGCAAGGCTTGGCGGATCCTGGGGGGAGTGCTGGCTACGGGGGTGCTGTCGGCGCTATCAGCCATGACGTATTCCCGAGGGCTGACCTTATCGAGCCTGCGAACCCTGTGGGCGGACGTCCTGGCCAAAAACCCCACCTGCCCCGAGGCCTACTACGAGCGGGCGACATACCTGACCGATGAAGGCAAGCTCCCTGAGGCGATGGAGGCTTACCAGACCGCCATCAGGCTGAGAGAAAATTACTCCGAGGCTTACAACAACCTTGGTTACCTTTACACACGGATGGGAAACATTCCCAAGGCGCTTTTTTACATGGAACAGGCGGTGAAGTTCGGACCGGAAAATCACCGCGCCCGCTTCAACCTCGCCCTGGCGCAATACCAGACGGGGGTCTCGCGAAAGGCCGCCGAGAATCTGCGACGGTTGCTTGAAGTCTACCCGGACGACGTGCTCGTGCTGAACTTCCTGGCGGTGATCCTGGCCAGCGACCCCGATCCGTCGTTGCGGAACGGGCCCGAAGCCATAACCCTGGCCCTGAAAGCCTGCCGGTTGACCCCCCCTCGCGACCCCGATCTTGCCGACCGACTAGCCACGCTGGCCATGGCCTATGCCGAGACGGGGCAGTTTGACAGGGCCTTGGAAACAGCCCAAAGCGCCGAAACCCTGGCCCAGCAACAAGGCAACGAGACGTCCAGGAAAACCATCCTGGTCCACATCGGATCCTACAAGCAACGCGAGCCCGTCCGGATCGTGACTACTCTGCCGGCCTCCTCCACGGCCCCCGCCAACGGCACCAAACCCACGTCGCCTTAACCTCCGCGACTCAAGGAATGCTCAGGCGACGAGGAACTCCTCGTCCAGCACGGCGCGGATCTTGGCCAGCGCCGTGTTCTGGATCTGCCGGACCCGCTCGTTGGTCAGCCCCACCATCTTGCCGACCTGCGACAGCGTGCGGCCCTTGCCGCCCGAGCCGATGGCGAACCGCTCCATGACGACCGTCCGTTCCACGCGGTTGAGCAAGGCCTTGTTGCGGGCCAGGATCTCCCGCAACGCGTCCACCGAGTCGTCGCGCTGCATCTGATGCCTGTGGACGTCGTAGTCGCTGCGCTCCAGATCGGGATCGAACTCGGTCGGGAACCGCTGGCGGTAGCGGCCGGTGTAGGTCGCCAGACGGTTGAAGCTTTTAAGGATCGCCCGGCAGGCGTAGGTGGAGAACTTAAAGCCCCTGGAGACGTCAAACTTCTCCACGCTCCGCAGCAGCGCCATGTTCCCTTCGCTGACCAGCTCGCTGAACTCCACGTTGGGTATCCGCGTCCGCTTGGCCATCGCCAACACCAACGCCAGGTTGGCCCGGACCAGCTTGGCCTGGGTGCCGAGCACCCGCGTATACCACAGGATCATCTGCTGCGCTCGAAGGGGGGATTTGCGCCGCCGCTGCGCTTCGACCAACCCGGCCAAGCGATAACGAGCGTAGTTGTACTGAAGGAACAGCACCGCCTCGTCGGCGGCGCTGAGCGTGACTCGCGCCGCCTGGCGTGTGGAAACATCCTGGGCCACCTCAGGATAATGCGTCCAGGGGGGCACGTCGATCTGCCGGACTCCGTCACCAAACAGCTTCTCCGATGCCGAGGGCGATGAAAACAACGGGTGATAGACGTAACCAACCTTCGGGGGGATTCGCATGTACGTCGCGCACTGCTGCTCCCCCAGTGCTTCTAGAAAACGAGGAGCCTTCTGCCGCCGCGGCCACGTCGGATGGATCAATAGCGTTGTCATCGTCGTCTGCCTTTCTAGGCGCTCGCCCGGGACTTTTGACCTTCACGTTTTCTTTGCCCGGGCCACGATGCGCTATTCACTTTTCAGACTGTCTTTCAGCTCTCCCTGGCTGCCTTCAGCCGCTCAAGCTGTGTCTGTTGGCATAATACTACCAAACTGGTACAACTTGTCAACATTCGATTCAAAAATTATATTTTAACCTATCCCAGCGTGACTCGGCGTGCACGGGTTTATACCCATTTCCGACTCCTCGATATCGTTCATAACTATACTATAATGATGCCCTTACGAGCTATTCTCCCAGGCAAAAAACTCACCTAACTACGAAACAACCTAGCTTCCAGGGATGATATGGACATAACTGCATGCCTTCCAATTAGTAATAGAGGAATAGGCTAATAACTTTCGTGCTGCCTGATTCCATCAAAATCGCTTATTAGAAAAAGAGTTATATTTGAAAAGGCCCCAGGTTTGTTCATTTTTCCCACCTAGAAAGGCGATCTCCGTAGGGACATAGATGCATCTGCGCGACAGCAGCAGGAGGGTCAGGGGCTGGTTTTCTTCCGGCCAATCCGGTCAGTCCGGCTAAAAAGGCGTCGCAGAAGCATCGCTTCTCCGGGCCAATTTCCCTCCAAGCAATGTCCGACGAACTGGAGCACATACCCCCCCACGAAGCACGCCCCCGCGGCCAGGAACTGACAGGCGATCAGGAGAACCGGCGCCGCCACAAAACAAGCCGGGATCCCCACCAGGTGCAAGGCAAAGCTTACCGGATGGCGGTGCCGCGACCGCCAGTTCCCATAGATTCTCGTCAGCAGCGTCACGATCATGGTTCGTTGACCCCGTCGGCCTGGAACTCGAACAAACTACTTCGCCAAAATCAGGAAGCCTTCCTGAAAGTAAGAGAAAAAAGTATATCGCGTCGCCAAAGCAGAAGGAACGTGCGAGAGTGTGCAATCGGTCCGGCAGGCGATTACAATGGCCGGCGCTATGGACTCGGGTCAATTGCCATTCTTCGATCCCTCCAAGGCCAGGCCGCCGCGGTACGGGCCGGACGTGGGCCAACCCGCCACCCCAGACGCCCCCGCCGATAACCATCGGCGCGCTGCCCCGCTGACCGTGTCTGCGCTGATCCTTCGAATCAAGGGCGCCCTGGCCGAGGCGTTCCCGCAGATCGGTAGCCGTGGTGGGGGAGATCAGCAATTTCAAGCTGCACTCCTCCGGGCACATGTACTTCCGCCTGAAAGACGCCAGCTCCGCCATTGACGTGGCCATGTGGCGCCAGCACGCGACTAAGCTGAAGTTCACCCCCACCGACGGCCTGGAGGTCGTCCTGGAAGGCCGCGTGGACGTCTACGACGTCGCGGGGCCAGCTCCAGCTCTACGCCGAGCAGATGACCCCCAAGGGCGCCGGCGCCCTGGAGCTGGCCTTTCGCCAGCTCCGCGAAAAGCTCCAGCGCCAAGGCCTGTTCGACCCGGCCGCGAAGGTGCCAATCCCGCGATTCCCCCGCGCGATCGGCATCATCACCAGCCCCACCGGGGCAGCCATCCGCGACATCCTCCGCACGCTGACGCGCCGCTGGCCGGCGGTGCAGGTCTACCTGTTGGCGGTGCTGGTCCAGGGCGAGGGGGCGGCGGAGTCCATCGCCGACGCCATCGCCCGGATGGACGCCCACGCCGCGCGGTTCGACATCGACACGATCCTCCTGGCCCGCGGCGGCGGCAGCCTGGAGGACCTGTGGGCATTCAACGAGGAAATCGTCGCGCGGGCCATCTTCGCCGCCCGCACGCCGATTATCTGCGGCGTGGGGCACGAGACGGACGTCACCATCGCCGACCTGGTCGCCGACGTCCGTGCCGCCACGCCCACAGCCGCGGCCGAGCTGGCCGTGCCCGATGCGGCCGAACTGACCCGTCATCTGACCACGACCTGGATTCGGCTGAACCGTACGGCGGCGGCCATCGTCCGTTCCGCCCACGCCGCGCTGGAGGCGGTCCTGCGGAGTGTGATCTTCCGCGATCCGGCCTGGCGGGTGCGGACGTCGTTTCAGCGCCTGGATGAGTTGTCGTACCGCTTGAGGGCGGAGATGGCCGCCCTGGCCGCCGACCGCCGCCGGCGCCTGGAGCCGCTGGCCGGTCGACTGGCGGTGCAGCACCCCGCCGTCCTGACCGAACGGGCCCGTGGCCGAGTGGACCGCCTGACCGCGCGGCTGGCCTGGGCCTTCGGCGGGCAGAGCAAACGGGCCGGCGATACTTTGACGACTTTGAGCGGCCGGTTGCTTTCAGCCTCGCCCATCCACCGCGTCCGGCTGGCCCGCCAGCAGATCGACGCCGCCCAGCGGCAACTGGAGGCCCTGAGCTACCGCAACGTCCTGTCCCGCGGTTTCAGCGTGACGCGCGGCCCGGCCGGGCGGATCCTGCGATCCGTCAAGCAAGCCAAGGACGGCCAATGGATCCGCACGGAACTGGCCGACGGGACGATCGACAGCCGCGTGACGCGCCTCAGGCGGCGAGCGGCGCCGGGACCGCGGAAAAACCTATCCCAACTTGTTCGAGGAAAAATAAATCAGGAGCATCGTCATGACAGAGTCCAAGATGACCTTTGAGCAGGCCCTGGCCAGGCTGGAAAAAATCGTCTCGGAGATCGAGGCCGGCAAGGTTCCCCTGGAAAAGTCCATCGAGAAGTACGCCGAGGGCATCGCGCTGATCAAGCAATGCCGCGCGATCCTGACCTCGGCCGAGAGCAAGATCAAGCTCCTGACGGCCAGCGAAGGTCAGGCCCTGGAGGTCGCAGGGGAACTGGATGAGGAAACCGAGCCGGGGGACACGTAACGGATTGCGGATGACGAATGGCCGAGTGCGGATTCCAACATTCCGAACCCCTCACCACCGTGGACCGATGAAGTTTGCCCTTGTCAGCCAGGCGCAGCGGGAACACAATAGATGTCGGCACCCAACGTCATCTTGAGGCCGGGACAATGAGCCTTTTAAAAGCCTTAGGTCTACGAAGCGTGCTGCTGAGCTTCCTGGAGGTGGTGCTGTTCTTCGCGGTGATCACGCCTCTGTATTTCTCCCTGGCGGCGACACCCTACGCCCTGGTCAAAGCCCGTCAGGAGCTCAACGCGACCATGGTGCTCATGCCGCTGTCCCCCGCCGGCCTGGTGGGCTGGTCGGCCGTCCTGCCGGTGTGGATGTGGGCGCTGGAAATCGCGGGCTACCTGCTGCTGGTCACGATTTACTGGGCCCCGGGGGACCCGGACCAGAGCCGGACGGAACTGAGAGGGCTGGTGCTGTTTCTCGTCCTGGCCGTCGTGGGCGGGATCGCATGGCTTGAGATAAGCCACCGGTACGTCAGCCAGGTACTCTGGACCTTCTGGGGTATCGTCACCGGCCGCGGCCCGGCGCTCGGATAAAGGCGCCGATACCCGGCAGAGGCCGGAGGGATAGAGCGAACATGATCGTCGATTGTCATACCCACCTGTGGGCCGGTGTGGAGCAGTTAGGCCGATCGGCCACGTTCATGCTCCGCCGCGCGGGGCGCTGGAGGACTGTCTGGCTAACCCCGCTGAGCACACCCAGGCCGCCCGCTGCGTGGACAGGACGCTGGTGTTCGCCTGTCGCTGCACCGCGACGGGCGTCCACGTCCCCAACGACTACGTCGCCCAATACGCCGCCTCCAGCAACGGCAAGATGCTCGCCGTGGCGGCGGTGGACCCTTCCGACGGAGTGGACGCGGGCGAGGTCGAGGCGATGCTTTCCCGGCGGGAGGTTGCGGGACTGACGCTGGACCCCGCCGGGGGCAACTTCCACCCCGCCGACAGCCGCGTGATGCCCCTCTACGAGGCGGCTGAGGCCCTGGGCAAGTGCGTATTTTTCCACCACGGCTCGGCCTTGGCAACCGCCGGGCGGATGGAGTATGCCCGCCCGTCGCTGCTGGAGGAGATCGCCCTGGAATGGCCCAAGCTGACGATGGTGATTGCCTCGATGGGCCAGCCGTGGGTGGCCGAGTGCGTGGCGCTGCTGGGCCGCCGGGAGCGGGTGTTCGCGGACATCGCCTCGCTGATCCGCCGCCCCTGGCAGGCGTACCAGGCGCTGGGGCCGGCGCATCAGTTCCACGTCGTGGACAAGATTCTGTTCGGCAGCGATTTTCCCTTCGGCACGGCGGCGGAGGCGATCGAGTCCCTCTACCGCCTCCACGAAGTCACGCAGGGGACGAACCTGCCGACCGTGCCGCGGGAGGCCTTGCGGTCGATCATCGAAAGGCGGGCGCTGACGGCGCTGGGGCTGGGGGGCGACACGGAGCCCGGTCCGTCGGCCCCGGTGGAACGGAGCGAGGAAGAGAGCTACTGGCCGTCGCGCTGAAGCGGCGGCATTCAGGTGCACAAGCGGAGGGTGAGGAGTGGAGGCCATGAGACGCTTGACCATTCTTTTGGGGCTGGTATTGGCGGCGGCGCTGGCCGTTGGCTGCGATCGCGGGGAGAAGTACGAGGAGCCCAAGGTCTACGACCCGACGATTGACTCACCCCCCTCCACCCTCGTGGTCGAACCCGATCCGCAGTTGCTGGCCAACCAGGCCGAGATCGCCAAGAAGTCGCCCAAGCGCATCGCTTCGGCGGCCGGAGTCCCCCAGGCAGGCGGTGAACCACTCGAAAGCATCAAAAAGACCGTCCTGGCCTTCGTCGATGCCCTCGAGGCCAGGCAGGTGGACAAGATCACCGGTTTCTTTGTCGCCCAGGACGCCCAAGCCATCAAGCCGGGTCTGGTTGCTTTGTTTGCCCTTCAGGAGAAACTGGCCAAACTGGATCAACTGATCAAAACCCAATTCGGCCCCGAGATACCCGACAACGTGTTCCAGACGACGCTGGCCCAGATTGGATTGATCATTGCCAACCCAGACAAATTTGACCGCCCCGCGATCCTGGAGGCCTTGAACAAGGCCCAGGTCACGACTGCCGGCGACCGGGTCACGCTGACCATCGCCAACGCCCAGACCTTCACCTTCCTCAACGTCAACGGGTCGTGGAAAATCGAACTGAACCCCGAGCTTCGCCAGTCTATCGGCATCATTTCTGAGACCGTCGCGGGAATTCACAAGGTGACGGATTCCATCTCCTCCGGCATCAACGACGGCACGATCACCAAGGACAACCTCGTTCCCAAGATCCGGGAGCAGGGCCAGGCGGCCGTGGAAACCCTGATGGCCAAGATCAAGGCCTCGGTTCCTACCCCGACCACGCCAGGGGCGACGACTCCGGAGGGAACGGCCGCGACACCGCCGGAGGGAACCGTCGCAAAGAAGAAGGAAAAGACCAAGGCGCCTCCGGGAGGGACGGTCGCGGCGCCGGCAGGAACGGTGGGGGCGCCGACTGTCGCGCCGGTTGAACCCAATGCCCCCGCCGCAGCCCCGCCGCCGGTGGCCCCAGCGCCGGAAGAGGACATCAACAGGGGTCGCGGTCCGGAGAAGGCCGAGGAGATGAAGCGCCATCTGATGGCCCCGGCCACGCGCTTGTATGGAGGCAGCTCGTAAGGGTCGGCGATGACCGAATCGGTTCGCTCGCAGCCACTGGAAGCGCACAGCTTCAACGAGGTGCGCTACTATCTGACCGTGACGGTCTGTCCCTTCTGCGGCAAAGGTCCCTGGGAAACCGACCGCTCCCAAGGCCCCGACTCGGTCAACCGGCTGGCCGTCGTAGCCGCCCATTGCCGGAACTGCTCGCGGCAAGGGCCGCCTGGAGTTCCTCTGCCCCCACGACGTCCCCACCGAAGGCCCCGGGGTTGAGTTCATCAGCCCGATCGCGGAGCCCAGCAGGATCATCGACCTGGCCCAATGGTTGAGCCTGTTTTACCTGCTGGTGGAGTCGGCCGTGGGAGACAGCTCCCCCCAAAACAGTCGCCTGCGAGGCTACCAGGCGGCGCTATGCCTGGCCGAGGCACTGAAGTTTTACGGCGACGACGAGCTGCCGCCAGCCTCGGCGTTCTTCACCGCCACCACAGCGGAGGTATTTCCGTCTGCACCCCGAGAAGTTCGCCCGCCAGCGTCTGCGGGACATGCAGGCCAAGTTGCCGTCCCTGTCGGTGATGGCCCGGCGGGTCGCGCGCGATCGAGCGTCCTGCCCGCCGGCCTTGGTGGCGCTTCTGGTGAAGGTGAGAGCCGCCATGCTCCCCGTCGGCGTCGATGGACTACCTGCTGACGCACCGCCAGCGGCACCTGGCTGAGCTGTGCGAGTTGCTGAGCATCCCCAGCATCGCCAACGTCCGCCGACGGCGCCTGCGAGCGCGGCGGCCCAGTGGCTGGCGGGCGCATCTGGAGCGGCTGGGCCTGGCGGCCCAGGTCGTCCCTTCCGCCGGCCCGCCCAACGTCCTGGCCGAGCGTGCGCATCGGCCAAGACCGCCCCACGCTGCTGCTCTACGGCCACTACGACGTCCAGCCGCCCGACCCGCTGGAGGCCTGGCAGAGCCCGCCGTTTGCCCCGCAGGTCCGCGACGGCTGCCTGTACGCCCGCGGCGCCAGCGACGACAAGGGCCAGCTCTTCGCGCACCTGATGGCCATCGAGGCCTGGCAGCAGGCCGGCGGCGGCTTGCCGGTGAACCTCAAGGTCTTCATCGAGGGCGAGGAGGAGATCGGCTCCCCGCATCTGGAAGCCTTTCTGGCCGTCGCACGCGGCAAGCGTCTGCCGGCCGACGCGGCCGTCATCAGCGACTCGGAGTTCTTCGCCGACGACTCTGCCGGCCGATCACCTACGGCCTGCGCGGCCTGGCGTACGTGGAGGTGACCGTTCGGCGGCCCCGCCAGCCGACCTGCACAGCGGCATCCACGGCGGGGCCGTCCGCAACCCCGCCAACGTCCTGGCGGCCCTGGTGGCGGCGCTGCACGACGACCGCGGGCGGGTGACCATCCCCGGCTTCTACGACGACGTGCTGGAACCCTCCGCCGCCGAGCAGGCCGCCTGGGCACAGCTGCCCTTCGACGAGGACGAGTACGCCGCCTCGCTGGGCTGGAGGAGCTGACCGGCGGCGAAGAAGGCTGGACCGTGCTCGAGCGCCGCTGGTCGCGCCCGACGCTGGACTGCAACGGCCTGGTCGCCGGCTACACCGGGCACGGGGCCAAGACCATCATCCCCGCCTGCCGCGACGGCCAAGATCTCCATGCGCCTCGTGCCGCGCCAGCAGCCGGGCAAGATCGTCGCCGCCCTGGAGGCCTACCTGCGGCGGCTTTGCCCGCCGGGAGTAACCCTCAAGCTCGCAGGTGCAGTCCAGCTCGGCCAAGCCCGTGCTGCTGGCCACCGACAGTCCCGGCCATGCACGCCGCCCGAGCCGCCCTGGCGGAGGCCTTCGGGTGCGAACCAGCGTTCGATCCGCTGCGGGGCCTCCGTGCCGGTGGCGGAGCTGTTCCAGCGATTGCTGAAGCTGGACGCGGTGCTGATGGGCTTCGGCCTGCCCAGCGACAACCTCCACGGCCCCAACGAGCACCTCCACCTGGACCAGCTCTGGCGCGGTTCGATCGCCGCGGCGGCCTTCATGCACCATCTGGCCGAGCGTCGCTGAAACATCCAGGCTCAAGGCCTCGGCGGGCGACCCACTTTACGCCTTGAAGGCTTCGTGGTAAAAAGGGCCCGATGAAATGGATCGTGGGCGGATTCCTGGCCGTAGCGGCAGTCATGGTGTGGTTTTCGTTCTTCAGCGGAAGGGGGAATGCCGGGAAAAGGCCGCTCAATTGCGTGGGGTCCACGTCCATCCAACCGCTGGCGGAGCTGCTGGCGGAGGAATACTCCAAACTCCATCCCCTGGAAACCATCGACGTTCAGGGGGGCGGTTCCACGGCCGGTCTCCAGGCCCTCAGGGAACATATCGCCGACATCGGCATGTGCTCGCGGTCGCTCAAGGCGGAGGAAGCCGCCCAGGCCCGGGGGATCCCCATCGCGATCGACGGCCTGGCGATTGTCGTCCATCTCTCCAACCCCGTCAGCAACCTCAGCCGCGATCAGGTTAGAGAAATCTTTGCAGGTCACATCACCCACTGGAAGCAGGTCGGCGGCCAGGACCGGCCGATCGAACTGATCACGCGCGAGGAGGGGTCCGGGACGCGGGAAGCCTTCGTAAAGCTGGTGATGGAGGCCGGCGATTCAAAACCGACTGCGACGAATTCTTCGGAAAAGGTCGGCCCCCAACACCCCGTCCGGATTTCCCGCAAGGCCATGACCCAGGAGTCCAACGGGGCGGTCAAGGAACTGGTCAAGCACAATCCCACAGCCATCGGCTACATGTCGCTGGGGCTGGTTCGGGGTGAACTGAAGATCCTTTCGGTGGACGGCGTCTATCCGACCCTCCAGACCGTCCGGAACAAGCAGTATTCGCTGGTCCGGCCGTTCCTGTTCGTGGTGAAGGGCACACCTACCCCAGCCGCCCAGGCGTTCATCGACTACGTGCTCTCGGCCGAAGGCCAGCAGATCCTGGAGAAGGAAGGGCTGGTCAGCGTCCCATGAGAGAAATCACCAAGGACAAGTCCATCAGCCTGCTTCTGCTGGCCGTGGCCCTGTCGGCCATCTCCGGCCTTGGCGCTGATCACCGTGTTCATCTTCCAGGAAGGCCTGCCCATCATCACCAAGGTGGGCCTGGCGGAGTTCGTCTTCTCCAGCGACTGGTACCCCCAGGAGGGGCAGTTTCGGCATCCTTCCGATGATCGTCGGCTCGCTGGCGGTGACGGCGGGGGCGATGGTCATCGGCGGGGTGCTGGGCCTGGGCTGCGCGATCGTGCTGACGCAGTTCTGCCCGCCGCGGGTGGTGTCGATCCTCAAGCCGTGCATCGAGCTGCTGGCGGGCATCCCGTCGGTGGTCTACGGGTTCATGGGCGTGGTGATCCTGGTGCCGTTCATCCGCGACTACCTGGGCGGGCCGGGGCTGTCGGTGCTGGCGGCCTCGATCGTGCTGGGCGTCATGGTGCTGCCGACGGTGACCAGCATCTCGCGTGGACGCGCTGCAGGCGGTGCCGCGGCCGTACCGCGAAGGCTCGATCGCCCTGGGCGCCACGGAGTGGCAGACCACGCACATGGTGATGCTCAAGGCCGCCCGCTCGGGCATCGTGGCGGCGGTCATCCTGGGCATGGGCCGGGCGATCGGCGAGACCATGGCCGTCATCATGGTCGCCGGCAACACCCTGGACCTGCCCCACAGCATCCTGGACCCCGTGCGGACGCTGACCAGCAACATCGCCCTGGAGATGGGCTACGCCGCCGGGCGACCACCGCCAGGCGCTGTTCGCCACGGGCGTGATCGCTGTTCGTCATCATCATGATCCTGAACACGATCGCCCTGACCGTCTCGCGCCGGCGAGCACGGAAGGCGCGTGAGCATGCGATGAGAGATCTCACCCGCCACCACCCAGCGCGTCGCCGTGACGCTGCATGTGGACTGGTCACGGTCCTGACCCTCGGGCGTGCTGCTGTTCATCATCGCCTACATCCTGGCCCACGGCCTGCCGCACGTGACCTGGGAGTTCCTGACGCAAGTCGCCGCGCGTCGATGGGCCGCGAGGGCGGCGTCTTCCCGATGATCGTCGGCACGCTGTGGGTGACGGGCCTGGCGGTGCTGATCGCCGCGCCGGTCGGGCGTGGTCACGGCCATCTACCTCACCGAGTACACCCGCGAGGGCAAGCTGACCGCCGTCATCCGCTTCGGCGCCGACTGCCTGGCGGGCATCCCGTCGATCATCTTCGGGCTGTTCGGGTTCGTGTTCTTCGCCATCACGCTGGGCATGGGCCTGTCGGTCCTCTCGCGGGGCGCTGACGCTGGCGCTGATGGTGCTGCCGACGATCATCCGCACCAGCGAGGAGGCCATCCGGGCCGTGCCGCGGGCCTACCGCGACGTCAGCTACGGCCTGGGCAGCACGCGCTGGCAGATGGTCACGCGCGTGGTGCTGCGCTCGGCCCTGCCGGGCATCGGCACGGGCATCGTGCTGTCGATCGGGCGGAGCATCAGCGAGACGGCGGCGGTCATGCTGACGGCCGGCTCGGCCCTGCGGCTGCCCGCACTCGGCTGTTCGACTCCATCGCGGACGCTGGCGCTGCACTTCTACATCCTGTCGCGCGAGGGCATCTCGATGCCCAAGGCCTACGCGACGGCCTCGGTCCTGATCCTGGCGATCCTGGCGATCAACCTGTTGCGCCTACTGGCTGATGCGAGCGGTTCGTGGCCAAGGAGGCTGAGCGATGACCACGCAACGGCATGACCGCATGACGCATGCGCCAGCACGCACCGCTCGCACGCCGCCGCCGCCAGGCGGCCCAAGATCGTCGTCGAGGACTTCACCGCCTTCTTCGACGGCACGGCCGTGCCTGCAAGCACATCAGCCTGACGGTCTACCCCAGCGAGCGCCTGGCGATCATCGGGCCGGCCGGCAGCGGCAAGACCACGTTCCTCCGCAGCCTCAACCGCCTCAACGACCTGGAGCTGGGCTTCTCCCACACCGGGCGAATCCTGCTGGACGGCCAGGACATCTACGACCGCCGACGTGGACGTGCCGGCGCTGCGGCGGCGGCTGGGCATGGTCTACGCCGTGCCCATCCCGCTGCCCTGGACGATCTACGAGAACCTCGCCTTCGGGCCCGCGGCTGGCGGGCGTCACGCGACCGCCGGCGGCTGGACGAGATCGTCGAGACGGCCGCTGCGCAGCGCGTTCCTGTGGGACGAGGTCAAGGACCGGCTGAAGAGACCGGCCACGAACCTCTCCGGCGGCCAGCAGCAGCGGCTGTGCCTGGCGCGGGTGCTGGCGCTGGAGCCGGAGGTGCTGCTCCTGGACGAGCCCTGCTCGGGCCTGGACCCCATCTCCACGGCCAAGATCGAGGACGCCCTGGTCGAGCTGAAGGCCAAGTACTCCATCGTCCTGGTGACCAACAACACCAAGCAGGCCGCCCGGGCCACCGACCGGACGGCGTTCTTCCTGATGGGCGAGCTGGTCGAGTTCGGCCCGACGCAGCAGGTGTTCACCAACCCCGTGCACGACCGGACCAACGACTACATCACCGGGCACTTCGGATAAGACGCCGGCCATGGACATCAAGATACAAGCCGATGCGCTGAACCTCTGCTACGGCGACTTCCAGGCCCTGAAGGACGTCGACATCGCCGTCCGCCCGCGGGCGATCACGGCCATCATCGGGCCTTCCGGCTGCGGCAAGAGCACGCTGCTGCGGTGCTTCAACCGGATGAACGACCTGATCGCCGGCGTCCGGGTCAGCGGGCAGCGTCCTGCTGGACGGCCAGGACATCTACGGCGGCGGCATCGACCTGACGCAGCTCCGCCGGCGGGTGGGCATGGTGTTCCAGCGGCCCAACCCTTTCCCGCTGTCGGTCTTCGACAACGTCGCCTACGGCCCGCGGGTCCACGGCAGTGACCGACGCGACGAGCTGGACGCGATGGTCGAGACCAGCCTCCGGGCGACGCGGCTGTGGGACGCGCTGAAGGACAGGCTGGACACTGCCGGCGCTGGACCTCTCGCCCGAGCAGCAGCAGCGGCTGTGCATCTCCCGGCTGCTGGCCGTCGAGCCGGAGGTGCTGCTGATGGACGAGCCCTGCTCGGCCCTGGACCCCATCGCCACCGGGCACATCGAGGAGCTGATGCGCGAACTGGCCGAGCAGTACACCATCGTCATCGTGACGCACAACATGCAGCAGGCGGCCCGGGTCTCGCACGAGACCGGCTTCATGCTGCTGGGCGAGCTGGTCGAGTTCGGGCCGACGCAGCAGATTTTCACCAACCCCGCCGACAAGCGGACCGAAGACTACGTCACCGGCCGATACGGCTAGGAGGCCGACATGGACACCCATCAAGAGGCAATTCGACAAGGAACTGGACGAACTGAAGAAGAAGCTCATCCACATGGCCGCCATCGCCGAGACCATGATCGACCAGGCCATCCGCGAGCTGGTCGAACGCGACGAGGCCGTCGCCGAGAGCGTCCCCCAGCACGAGCAGGAACTCAACCGCCTCCAGATCGAGATCGACGAGATGGTCCTGGCCCTCATCGCCACCCAGCAGCCGGTGGCGGTCGACCTGCGCTTCCTCCTGGCGGCGACCAAGATCAACAGCGAACTGGAGCGGATCGGCGACCTGGTCGATCAACATCACCGAGAACGCTCCGACCATCGTCCGCCAGCCGGAGCTCAAGCCCCTCATCGACATCCCGCGCATGGCCGAGCTGGCCCGCAAGATGGTCCGCGACAGCCTGCACGCCTTCGTCAAGGGCGACGTGCTGCTGGCCCAGACGGTCATCGCCACCGACGACCAGGTGGACGGGCTGAAGGACCAGATCATCCGCGAGCTGCTGACCTACATGATGGCCGACCCCAAGGCCATCGAGCGGGCCCTGGCGCTGATCCTCATCGCCCGCCACCTGGAGCGCATCGCCGACCACGCCACCAACATCGCCGAGGACGTGATCTACATCATCCAGGGCCGGGACGTCCGCCACCCGATGACCCCGCGCGAGTAGTGTCTTTCTCGCAGCCGCTAAGCCGATGCGTTG
>CAVXDC010000013.1:0-8797 GCA_963760365.1 uncultured Phycisphaerae bacterium | reverse complement strand
GCGTGCAGGTGCAGGGTAAGAAGTTCACCCTCAACTGCGGGTACAGCCACCCGGTGGTGTTCGAGATTCCCGCCGGGCTGGCCGTGGAAGTGCAGACTCCCCAGGCTCGTGGTGACAATGAACCGGCCCGCTTTATGGTCCGCGGGCCCGACAAGCAGGCGGTAGGTGAGCTCGCTGCGGCCATTCGCCGGGCCCGTCCACCGGAACCCTACAAGGGCAAGGGCGTGCGGTATGTCGGCGAGAGGGTCCGCCGGAAGGTGGGCAAGGCCTTCGTGGGCACGACCGGGACTTGAAAAAAAGGTCAGCCGATACGGTTTTCCTTGTGGCAAGGCTTAGCAAGGCAACAGGTCCATGAAGCAGGTAACCCGAAAACTCCTCAATCGCCTCCGGCGGAAGCGCCGGGTCCGCAAGAGCGTGACCGGCACGCCGCAGCGCCCGCGGCTGACGGTCTTTCGCAGCCATACCAATATCTACGCACAGATCATCGACGATGTGGCTGGACGGACGCTTGTGGCGGCCTCGTCCATGCAAAAGCCGCTTCGGGAACAGCTGGGAGGCAGGCGGGGCAACAAGACGGCCGCGGCGGCGGTCGGCACCGAGCTGGCTGTCAAGGCCACCCAGGCCGGCATCAAAAAGGTCGTGTTCGATCGCAACGGATATCCGTATCATGGCCGGATTCGAGAACTGGCCGAAGCAGCCCGCAAGGGGGGGCTGGAGTTCTAGACAAGACAGGAAGGTAGCGGTGGCATTGCAGGAAAAACTCGGCGCATCCGGCGGACTGGAAGGCCCCAGTACTATCGAGGACAGCGTGGTGCAGATCTACCGCTGTGCCAAGGTGGTCAAGGGCGGTCGGCGGTTCAGCTTCGCGGCCCTGGTGGTCGTGGGCGACCGCGGCGGGCATGTGGGTCTGGGCTACGGCAAGGCGAACGAAGTGCCCCTAGCCGTAGACAAAGGCATCGCCGACGCCAAGAAGAACCTGGTGGCGGTGAACCTTAAAGGCAGGACCATCCCGCACCAGGTCTCCGGTCGGTGCGGCGCGTCGCAGGTGGTGCTGGTGCCCGCCTCGGAGGGCACGGGAGTCATTGCAGGCAAGAAGCTCCGTCCCCTGCTGCAATTGGCGGGCATCCAGGACGTCTTGACCAAGGCCTACGGATCGACCTCTCCCAAGAACCTGCTCAAGGCCGGACTGCAAGCGCTACAGAGCCTGCGGACGGCCCAGTCCGTCAGTCAGTTGCGTGGAGTGAAGATCGAATGAGGCTGGATGAGATTCTCCACAAGGCCGGACGACACAAGACCGCCAAGCGCCTGGGGCGAGGCACGGGCAGCGGCCACGGCAAGACCTCCGGCCGCGGGCACAAGGGCATGGGCGCCCGCGCGGGCAGCGGCAAGCGCCTGGGCTATGAGGGCGGGCAGAATCCCATCCTGGCCAGGATCCCCAAGCGGGGATTCACCAACGCCCCGTTCCGAAAGGAGTACCAGGTCGTCAATGTGGCCGATCTGGAGAGCTTTGATGCCGGCAGCACCGTGGACGCCGCGACGCTGGTCGAGGCGGGGTTGATCCAGGACGCTGCCAAACCCGTCAAAGTCCTCGGCGATGGGGAACTGACCAAGGCCCTGACCGTGGCCGCGGATAAATTTTCCGCCTCGGCTCGCGAGAAGATCACCAAGGCCGGCGGGACCGTCCGGCAGGTGCAGGATTAATGCCTTTTTAACTAAGAAGGCTAAGACACTAAGGGTTCGTTGAATGGCTTTCAGGATTTTCAGAGTCATGGTGGGCATTCTCCTGGTCGCCGTCGCCGCGTGGCTTATGGTGAGGGGGGTGTCGGCGTTGTGGCCGGTGGTGACAGGGAAGCAGATTTCCGGTGATTGGCTGGCCGGGCCGGCGCTGTCGGTGGTGTTCGGGCTGCTGATCCTGGGTGCCTATTACTATGCGCTGATCGCCGACTCCCCCGTCCGGCGATCGCTGGAGAACATTTTCGCCATCCCTGAGCTGCTCAAGAAGCTGGCGTTCACGGTCGTGCTGCTGTGCATTTACCGTATCGGTTTTCATGTGCCTCTGCCCGGCCTGGACCAGGAGAAAATCGCCGGCTGGGTGAAGCAGCAGGAGCAGGGCGCCTTCGGCCAGGTGATGGAATACTACACCATGCTGACCGGCGGGAACCTTAGGACCACGCTGTTTGGCATGGGGATCATGCCGTACATCTCGGCCTCGATCATCTTCCAATTGCTGGCCACCGTCGTTCCGGCCTTGGAGAAGCTCCAGAAGGAAGGCCCCGCCGGGTACAAGAAGATCCAGGAATACACCCGCTACGCTACGGTGCTGCTGTGTTTGGTCCAGGCGGTGGTGTGGATGCGGGTCATGGTCAGCGGCGCTGACGAGGAAGGCGGCAGGGTCTACATCCAGTACGCCGGTTCCCCTGTGATCTTCCTGATGGGCGTGTTCGGCATGACGGCGGGAACGATCTTCCTGATGTGGCTGGGCGAGCAGATCGACGAATACGGCATCGGCAACGGCATCAGCTTGCTGATCATGGCCGGCATCATCGCCCGCATGCCCGCGGCCATCAAACTGCTCAGCCGCAACGTGACCTTGTCGCTCACCGGGTCATCCGGTGGAGGACAGATGGGCCCGATGACGGTCCTTGTCCTGATCCTGATGTTCGTGTTGGTCGTCGCCGGCGCGATCCTGATTACCCAGGGCCAGCGACGGATTCCCATTCAGCAGGCCAAGCAAACCCGCGGGCGGCGGGTCTACGGCGGGCAAAGGCAATACCTTCCGCTCCGCGTCAACCACGGCGGCGTGATGCCGATTATTTTCGCCTCGTCGCTGATGCTGTTCCCCAACACCCTGTTCAACTGGCTGGCGCAGGCGTTCCGCAACGACATCACGATGACCCTGGCCAGCTTATTCCGGATGGACAGCTACATCTACCAGATGAGCTATATCGGCTTGATTTTCTTCTTCGCGTACTTCTGGACGACCGTGCAGTTCCGCCCCAAGGAGATGGCCGAGCAGTTGCAGGACTACGGCAGCTTCATTCCCGGTTTGCGCCCGGGCGCCGGACGGCCGAGTACCTGGAGCGCGTGATGGAGCGCATCACGTACTGCGGTGCCGCGTTCCTGGCCGTGATCGCCGTGATTCCCGAGGTGGTGGCGATGTCGCTGAAGGTGCCTTACGGCATCTCGGCCTTCCTGGGCGGCACGGGGCTGCTGATCACCGTGTCGGTGGCGCTGGACCTGGTGCAGCGGATCGAGGCCAACCTGGTGATGCGGAATTACGGCGGGTTCCTGGGCGGCAGTGCCCGGATCAAAGGATCTTACGGTTGAGAATCGTGCTGATGGGTCCGCCGGGCGCCGGCAAAGGCACCCAGGCGAAACAACTTGTCCGAGAAGCTTCGGCATGCGCCATTTGTCCAGCGGCGACATCCTGCGGGCCGAAAAAGCCGCCGGAACGCCCCTGGGGCAGAAACTGGCCCAGTACATGGACAGCGGCAAGCTGGTGCCGGATGAGGTGGTGGTCGAAGTCATGGCCGCGGCCTTGGGCGCCAACGACACGGCGGGACTCTTGCTGGACGGGTTTCCCCGGACCGTCCAACAGGCCCAGGCGCTGGACCGTCAGCTCGCCAAGTCGGGCCGAAAGCTGGATGCGGTGGTGGTGATGGACGCCGATGAGGCGATGATCCTTCGACGGATCACCGGGCGGCGGAGCTGCCCCAAGTGTGGCAAGGTGTACCACGTGGAGACCATGCCGCCCCGCAAGGACATGCTTTGCGACGTCTGCGGCAACGGCCTGGTGCATCGCAACGATGACAGTGAGGCGGTCGTGCGGAAGCGGTTGGAAGTCTACCGCAAGCAGACCGAGCCCGTCATCGCCTATTACCGGCGTCAGAGCGAGCTGAGGATGATCGAGGTGGACGGCGGCGGGCAGGCCGACGTGGTATTGGCTAAGCTATCAGCCCAGCTCGAGGCACTTTGGGGTCCGGAGCTGACGAAGGACGCCACCGTGGCGATCCGGCTTAAGACGTCGCAGGAGATTGAACGGATGCGTCGCGCCGGACGGATTGTCCGGCGGGTGCTGGACCGCCTGGGCGAGATGGTCGCGCCAGGCTTGACAACCGAACAACTGGACGCCGAAGCCGAGCGGCTGTGCCGCCAGCGGGGCGCGGAGTGCCTGTTCAAGGGCGTTCCGGGCCGGGGCGGGGCGGGGCCGTTCCCCGGCAACATCTGCGTGTCCATCGACGAGGAGGTCGTTCATGGCATCCCCTCCTCCCACCGGGTCATCCGCGCGGGCCAGATCGTCAGCATCGATTTCGGCGCGAAGCTGGACGGCTGGTGCGGTGATGCGGCCGAGACGTTCCTCGTCGGAGAAGTAGACGATAAGGTCCTTCGCCTGGTGGAAGTGACGCGCCACTGCCTGGACTTGGCCATTCGAATGATTCGGCCTAACGGGCGGTGGAGCCAGGTGGCGGCGGCCATGCAGCATTACGTCGAGAGCGAAGGTTTTTCGGTCGTGCGGGAGTTTGTCGGCCACGGCATCGGCCAGGAGATGCATGAGGACCCCAGAGTCCCCAATTTCGTCTCCCCGGAGCTGGAGGCCAACGACATCCTCCTGCAGCCGGGGCTGGTGTTGGCGGTGGAGCCCATGGTGAATATGGGTGGTGCGGCCGTGGAGTGTGCGCCGGACGGCTGGACGGTGGTGACGGCCGATCGACTGCCCTCGGCGCACTTTGAGCATATGATCGCAATCACCGCCGGAGGCCCGGCGGTACTGACCGACGGCAGCTAAGGGTGGGATGACGAGGTGCAAAAAAGTGAAGGTAAGAAGTTCAGTCAAGAGGATGTGCGAAAACTGTAAGATCATCCGCCGCAAGGGCGTGGTGCGGGTCATCTGCACGGAGCCCAAGCATAAACAGCGCCAGGGATAAGGCGAACCAGGAGAACAGTCCATGCCGCGCGTGGCAGGTGTTGACATTCCCGCTGAGAAGCATACGGTGATCGCGCTTCAGTATATCTTCGGCGTGGGGCCGACGGTCGCAGCGAACCTCTGCGCCAAGGCCAACATTGATCCGAACACGCGGGCCAAGAATCTCACCGAGGACCAACTGTCCAAGATCGCCTCGCTTCTGGACAGCGAGTACGTGATCGAGGGCCAGCTCCGCCGCCAGGTGCAGCAGAACATTGCCCGGCTGCGGGACATCGGGTGCTATCGCGGGATGCGCCACCGCCGCGGGCTGCCCGTCCGCGGTCAGCGGACGAAGACCAATGCCCGCACCCGTAAAGGCCCCCGCAAGACCGTGGCGGGAAAGAAATCGGTCAAGGAGTTGCGATAAGCGATGGCTCAGGCACGCAAGAGCAAGAAAGTCAGGCGGAACGTCGCGCGGGCGATCGCCCACGTCAAGGCCACGTTCAACAACACATTGGTGACGATCACTGACGTCAACGGCGACACCCTGATCCGCGAATCGGCCGGGACGATGGGCTTCAAGGGTGCCCGCAAGAGCACGCCGTTCGCCGCGCAGCGCGCGGCGGAGCAGGCGGCCTCCAAAGCCCGCAAGCTGGGGGTCACCGAAGTGGAAGTGCGGGTAAAAGGCCCCGGCAGCGGGCGTGAAAGCGCAATCTCGGCCCTCCAGGGAGCGGGGTTGCGGATCCTGTCGATCGAGGACGTGACCCCCATCCCGCACAATGGATGCCGGCCCTGCAAAAGGCGCCGCGTTTGAACCCTTTTTTATTAAACGCATTAAACGACGATCGGAGCGAGTAGAGACATGGGACGCTACACAGGACCTTCATGCAGGCTCTGCCGGCGCGAGGGCATCAAGCTGATGCTCAAGGGCGCCCGGTGCGAGACGGCCAAGTGCGCCATGGAACGTCAGTGGCGCAGCTACCCCCCGGGCCAGCACAACTGGCGCCGCGGACGGGGCAGCGAGTACGGTTTGCGCCTTCGCGAGAAGCAGAAGGTTAAGCGCTACTACGGCGTGTTTGAAAAGCAGTTCATGAAGTACTTCCACCATGCCGAGCGCACCAAGGGCAACACGGGCTCGGCCCTGCTGAGCCTTCTGGAGCGACGGCTGGACAACGTGGTCTACAAGCTCGGTCTGGCCCCCTCGCGCGCGTCGGCCCGGCAGGTGGTCAGCCACGGCCACCTGGTCGTCAACGGGCGGTGCGTCAGCATTCCCAGCTACCTCGTACGCGTCGGCGACAAGATCACTACGAAGGGTTCGGAGCGTTCCAAGAAGCTCTTCCGCTCCTGCCTGGAGGAACTGGGCGAACCGCACGTGCAGAACTGGCTGAAGTTGGACATGACTCAGCTGGAGGCCGAGGTGGTGGCCTTGCCCACGCGCGAAGACGTGATGATCCCGGTGGAAGAGCAGCTCATCGTCGAACTGTGCAGCCAGTAATCGGACAAGGAAACGATAACCCTTAACTTCTTATTCAGTCCCCAGCGGACGGAGGCGAAGGTCCATGCGAATCAGGTGGCGCGGCCTGGAACTGCCAACGCGGGTGGTCAGTGACCAGACGGTCTCGACCCCCACATACGGGAAGTTTGCCGTGGAGCCTTTTGAGCGCGGGTTCGGCACGACGGTCGGGAATTCGCTGAGACGGGTGCTGCTCAGCAGCCTGGAAGGCGCCGCCGTCACCAGCATCAAGATCGCCGACGCCGCCCACGAGTTCACGAGCCTTCCCGGCGTTCTGGAGGATGTCACCGACATCGTCCTGAACGTGAAGTCCCTGATCGTCAAGAGCCACAGCGAGGAACCCAGGACCCTCCGCGTCCACAGCGAGGTTAAGGGTCCGGTCACCGCGTCCATGATCGAGGTCGACCCGGCCATCGAGATTGTCAACGGCGACCTGGTCCTGGTAACGCTGACGGATAACGTTCCCTTCGACATGGAGATGGTCGTGCAGCGCGGCCGGGGGTACATCCCGGCCGAGGAGACGATCGATCCCGACGCCGACCAGGAGCTGGGGCGGATCGTCGTGGACGCCTCGTTCTCGCCCGTGACGCGCGTCCGATACGTGACCGAGGACACCCGCGTGGGGCAAAAGACCAACTTCGACCGGCTCGTGATGGAGGTTTGGACCAACGGGACGATCACGCCGGAGATGGCGATGGTCGAGGCGGCCAAGATTCTCCGCAAGCACCTCAACCCGTTCGTGCAGTACTTCGAACTGGGCGAGCAGATCGTCGAGGCCGGGGCGGGCCAGGCCCGAGAAGAAATAGACACCGAGCTCCAGAACAAGCTCCGCATGAGCGTGCACGAGTTGGAGCTGTCGGTGCGGTCCAACAACTGTCTGGAGTCCGCCCAGGTCGAAACGGTGGGGCATCTGGTGCGCATGACCGAGGCGGACTTGCTTAAGATTCGCAGCTTTGGAAAGACTTCGCTGCGCGAAGTCAAGCGCAAGCTCCAGGACTTGGGATTGTCGTTGGGCATGAGCCTACCCCCCCTGGAAGGCGAGAACCCCGCCGTCGCCCCCATGGCAAGTTAGATCGGGGGCGGCAGGCGATTTACCGGAAGGTTGTCTTATGCGTCATCTTGTGTCGGGAAGACAATTGAGCCGCAACACGGCCCACCGCCGGTCCCTGCGGCGGAATATGTCCGCCTCGCTCTTCGAGCATGGGGCGATCCGCACCACCGAGGCCAAGGCCAAGGAGGTGCGGCGATTCTCCGAGAAACTCATTACCATCGCACGCGAGGGTACGCTTCACGCCCGCCGGCGGGTGATCGCCTTGTTGCAAGACCGTGCCATGGTGGACGAAGAGGGTGAGCTTCAAGACAAGACCGTCGTCCAGAAGCTCTTCGACGAGATCGCGCCCCGCTACCGCAACCGACCGGGTGGCTACACGCGCATCATCCGCCTGGCCGAGCGGCGGATCGGCGACAGCGGCGTCCAGGTGCTGCTCCAGCTTGTGGAGGAAAAGAGCCCCGCTAAGGCCGCAGGCGGCAAGAAGGGCGCCTCGCGGCGCAAGAAGCGGGCCGCCGAGTCGGACCAGACCGCCCAAGACGCGGCCTCCGACAAGACCCAGGCCGATAAAGACACGGAAAGTTCTTGATGAGATGAACCGCAGCGACTGCATCTTCTGCAAGATCGCCTCGGGGCAGATCGGGGTGATGAAGGTGCTGGAGGACCAGGTCTGCCTGGCTTTTCTGGACATCGGCCCGTTGGCCGAGGGCCACGTGCTACTGATCCCCAAAACCCACGTCGCGACGGTGGATGAACTTTCCGCCGACCAGGCCGCAGCCGTGCTCCGCCACCTGCCGGCCTTGGTCGCGGCCGTGCGCAAGGCCACCGGTTGCGAGGGCGTCAATGTCCTCCAGAACAACGGCCGGGTGGCCCATCAGGCCGTGATGCACATGCACGTCCACGTCATCCCGCGGCGGGCAGGAGATGAGTTCTACTTCAACTGGCCGGCGGGCAAGTACCCTCCAGGTCGGGCCGAGGAACTGGTCGAGAAGATCAAGACCTATCTACCTTGATTGCCCGTCCTAACCGTACCCGTAGCGGCGCAGGTCTTCCTCACCTAGGCCGAAGTGATGGCCAATCTCGTGCAGAATCGTGATGTGCATTTGGCGGCGGAGCGCCGCGTCGCTGATGCAGCCCCTACGGTCCATCGCGGCCGACAGGATGCCGTGGCGGAAGATGCGGATGACGTCCGGCAGCGTGCCGGAATGCTCCACGCTCCGCCGCGTCAGGGGGATGCCGGTGTACATGCCGCACAAGGTGTCCTTGCGTCGCACGCCCGCATGCCGCAGATCGTCGCGCGTCGGTGAGTCCTCTACCACCAGCGGCACTTCCT
>CAVXDC010000012.1:0-76121 GCA_963760365.1 uncultured Phycisphaerae bacterium | reverse complement strand
AGGTGAAGGTGGTGGGCGTGGCCGATCGGGACGCCCGGGCGGCCGAGCGGGCCGCGGCACCGGCCAAGCTCCCGCTCGTACAGCGACAACCGCAGCCTGCTCGCTGAGACCAAACCGGCGGCCGTTTTCCTCGCCGTGCCCCCCCCGGTCGCGGCGGAGCTGATCGCCGCCTGCGCCGAGCGCGGCATCTGCGTGTGGAAGGGCCCGCCCCTGGCCCGCAACCTGGAGGAGGGGGTCGGCCTTGGTGGGCCTGATGGAAAAGGCCGGGCTGAAGCTGGCGGTGGGGACGCAGCGGCGGTTCGCCCCGGGGTATCGGCGGGCCTGGGAGTTGCGGGGCGAGCTGGGCAAGGTGTTTCTCGCCCGCGGCCACTACCTGTTCAACTGGGGGGCGAGCTGGGCTGGCGGTCCGACAAGGCCACCGCCGGCGGCGGGCGCTGCTGGAGCTGGCCTACCACACCATCGACCTGATGCTCTGGATGCTGGGGATGCCGGAGGAGGTTTACGGCCTGACGGCCCGTTCCACCGGTGAGGGGATTATGCCCGTCCACGACACCGATGACACGGCCGCGGCCATCCTGCGCTACGGCACCGATTCGATGGCCACGGTCGTGACGACGCGGACCTCCGGACCGGTCAGCGAGGAGCTGAGCCTCCACGGCCAAGGCGGCTCGCTAACCGCCAACAGCGAAGGCTGCACGCTCCGCGGCCCCGACGGCAACGTGCGGGACAGCACCCGGGAGGAAATCGGTCCGGCGGACCTGTTCCGCAGGCAGGCAGAGGCATTCGCATCGGCCGTCGCCGCCGGGGAGACGCGCTACGCCTGCTCCGCCCGCGAGAACCTGCTGAACCTGGCCGTCCTGGAGGCGATCTACCTGTCCGACAAGACCAGCCAGGTGGAAAACCCCCTGCGCCTGTTGACCAGCCGCGGCTGGACGGTGGAAGAGTGCCTCAAGCTCCAGCCGCTGGAAGAAGCTCCTCCCTCCAGCCCAGGAGGCGACGGCTTCCTAAGCTTTCAGGAAGGCAGCGCCGGCCAGGTCCGCTGGGCCAAGGCCGACAGGCCCGCGTGGTCGGTCATGTCCACCTTCAGGGGGGTCACGGTGATGTAGCCTTCCTCCAGGCAGGCCACGTCGGTGGGACCTTCGGCGGCGGTGAAGTTGAACTCATCCCCCAGCTTGTAGGATTCCAGCCCCTGGGGGTGCTCCTGGCGGTGGTAGAAATCCTCCACGCCGGCGGTGGACTGCGGCACGGCTCGGATGCCGCGCGGCAGGCCAGGGGCCAGGGCCGGGATGTTCACGTTAACCAGTTGGCCGCCGGAAAGTCCCCACGCCAGCAGCCCATCCAGCACGAAGCGGCACAGGCGGGCGATGCGGGCAAAGTCCACTTCCCCGCCGGTCAGGGCCGCTGAGAACGCCACGGCCGGCAGACCCAGCATGGCCGCCTCCGCGGCCGCCGCCACCGTGCCGGAGTAAAAGACGTTGATGCCGACGTTCGCGCCGGCGTTGACGCCGCTGAGCACCAAATCCACCGGGGCGGCTAGCAGCTTGCGGACGGCCAGGCGGACGCAGTCCGCCGGGCGGCCATCCACGCACAATCCGCTGAAAAACGCCTCGGGCCCGTCCTCCACGGCGGACCTGCCGAACGGTCAGGGGAGTCCGGAGTGTGATGGCGTGGCCCGCGGCTGACTGCGGGCTGTCGGGCGCGACCACGACGATCTCGCCCAGATCGGCGACGGCCCGCCGCAGCGCCGCCAGGCCGGCGGCCAGGATGCCGTCGTCATTGCTCAACAAGATGCGCATACGCCGATCCGTCCAAGGCCAGGGCGCTCATGCGGGATGGGGAGGCTATCGTGATCTCGCCTTATCGAAGTATTGCCAGACTCTTTCGGAATACTTACCGAAGTAGAGCCCGCCGTCAACCAGCGACCCGCCGGGAGGGACGGTGTTGGCGGCGATCGTGCCGTCGTCGCCCACCGTCTGCACCGCCCCGCCGCCGGAAAGGACGTTGAAGAACAACCCGTGGGACCACTCACCTGGACAGCGTAGGTCTTCAAGCCCTTGGGCGGCGAGGGGGCCGGTTCGCGGCGGTCCTGCCACCAGAACTCATCGCTCACCATCACGTCGGCGGCCGGGTCGAATGTGGACTTACCGAAACAGACGTCGGGGTCCAGCGCGTAGCGGCGGTTAAGCCTGACCAGAGGAACGGTCTGAACCGTGGCCCCGGCGATCCCTTTCCGAGGGGAGGGTAAAGGGTGTCCCCCCCGGCGGCCATGAGGTAAACCCCCAGCAATCCCAGGCTGTGATAATCGGCCAGTTGCGGCGACTCGTCAAACAAGTCCGGGCTGGGTGGAAAGCGCAGGCAATAGGTGCTGATTTGGCAGGTGTAGGCAAATAGGCTCTCCTGCCCGCTGCGCAGCTCCCCCGGGGCGGCGGGACAAACCAGGTGGGCGGGTGTGAGCATGTTCTCAGCCACCGGGCACCAAAGGTTGATGGGGCGGGTAGGGGGATGGCGAAGGGTCGTCGGATCGGGCTGGCTGGGACCGCCATAGTGTCCCGAGACGGGGAGCGTCCCCCGCACGTCGGAGAACTGAAAGGGCGGCATGCAGAACCTGTGGATGCTGGCGTAGCTCAACGTCGCCACGCCGATCTGATGCATCTGCGAGGCACACGCCGCCCGCCTGGCCAAGTCGCGAGCGGACGACAGACAGGGCAGCAAAATCCCGCTCAGCAACCCAATACAGGCCGTAACCACCAGCACCTCAGCGAGACTGAGGCCCTTTCTCGTCATTAGACCGGCCCCAAAAGACGTCCTGCGTTCCAGAGGTCAGCTTCGCACACCGCCGTCAGGGAGTCAATCACCGGCTCCCTCGGATTGCCCGTAGTCAGATGGGCTGCTTGCGGCAGGAATGCAGGAAGCTGCTAAACTCACCGCTTCGCCGTCCGATAAAAGGGTCTAACAAGCCGTGCTGGTGAGTTCGGGCGGGTGGCCGGTGCTGCTGGCTTACGACGAGCCGACCGGGGTCGGTCAAGACAAGGCGCTTTTTCGTGGCGCCCACTCAGGCCGTACCCCCCACGCACACGGTCGCTCTTGTGGTTGGGCCCGTGGTATTCCGGGCCATGCCACAGCAGCCCCCCCAGCAATCCAGGCGCCCTTGTTTTTTCCGTCCTGGAGAATCGAAAACGATTTAGAACACCGGCCGCAAAAGGAAACACTTGCCCAAAGGAAGATTCATGGAGGACGAACCCAACAGCGAGAACCGGACCGCTGTCGGTGTCACGGCCGTGACTGTCGTGCTCGTGGGGATACTAGGGTATGGTTTGCTTGAGGGGGTCGCCTCGTGGACCGTCTGGACGGTGTCATACCTGGCGATAGGGGGGTTCCTGGCCGTCCTGGGGTTTTGGCAGCGCCGGCGGCGTCCGCACCCGCCCCAAAAGGCCAAACGGCCGTCCGTGCGAATCCGGATCGAGCAGACCCCCAGCAGCGGAGAAAGCGAGCGGCTGGTCCCGTTCCAGTGCCAGCACGCGCTCCTGGAGTACATCCCGGCCTGTGTGTTCCTGAAGGACATTGCCGGCCGGTACGTGGCCGTCAACAAGGCCTATCTCAGCATGTTGCCCCCCCAGGTGGGCGATCCGATCGGAAAGACCGCGGGCGAGCTGTTCCCACCCAACGTGGCGGAGGCCTTTGAGGCTGAGGAAAGGCAGGTGCGCCAGGAAGGGAAGGTCCTTCGGGAGGAACAGACCATCGTGTATCGCGACGGGCGGGTGGTGAAGATGGTCATGTCCCTCGCCCCCGCCTTCGATGAGCGAGGGGGGATCATCGGGGTGATCGGCGTGGGGGTGGACGTCACCGAGCAGAAGCGCGTGGAGGCGGAGCTTCGCCAGGCCCACGACAAGGCCGAGAAGGTCGGCGCCGAGCTGACCCGCCGGGCTGAGGAACTGGAGGCGGCCAGGCTCTCGGCCCGCAAGATGGTGGAAGACCTTCAGATCGCCCGCCGGACGGCCGAGGCCGCCCACAAGGCCAAAGGTGATTTTCTAGCCAGGATGTCTCATGAGATCCGCACGCCGCTCAACGGCATCATGGGCACGACCGACCTGGTCATGGCGACGGAGCTGACGGCCGAGCAGCGGGAGTACCTGGAGATGCTCCGCCAGTCGGCCGACGCGCTGACGTCGGCGATCAACAACATCCTGGACTTCTCGAAGATCGAGGCCGGCAAGCTGGACGCCGACCCCATCCCCTTCTCGCTGCACGACTGCCTGGCCCGGAGCCTGGACCCCCTAGCGATGCGGGCGGCGGCCAAGGGGTTGGAGCTGGTCGCGTCGGTCCGCGGCGACGTGCCCGACGCCCTGGTGGGAGACCCCTACCGCATCCGCCAAGTCCTGCTTAACTTGCTCAACAACGCCGTCAAGTTCACCGAATCCGGCCAGGTCGTCCTGACCGTGCAAGTCTCCAGCCGCGACAAGGAGGAAGTCTATCTACACTTCATCGTCGCCGACACCGGCATCGGCATCCCCCGGGACAAACAGGTGAAGATCTTCGAGGCCTTCTCTCAAGGCGATGGTTCGATGACCCGCCGGTACGGCGGCTTCGGCCTGGGGCTGCCCATCTCCGATCAGATCGCCCAGATGATGGGGGGGCGGATCTGGTTGGAAAGCAAGGTGGGGATGGGTAGCAAGTTCCACTTCACTACTTTGTGCGGGTTGCAGACCGCCCCGGCCTCGACCGCCGACGACACCGCCGCCCTGAAAGGCATGGACATCCTGGTGGTCGATGACAACGACGCCAGCCGCACCGGCCTGTGTGAGACGCTGACCGCCTGGGGCGCCAAGGCCACATCGGCCGAGAGCGGCCAGGCCGCGATGGAAACCCTCGACCGCGCCGAGCGGGAAGGAAAATGTTTCCGCCTGGTGCTGCTGGATGCCACCCTGCCCGGCATGAGCGGGATGGCGGCGCTGGAGGCGATGGCCCATCGCTGCCGGCCCGTGCCCGCCGTGGTGCTGATGCTCCCAGCCGATCGGCGCGGGCAGATCTCGCGCTGCCAGAAGCTGGGGGCCCAGGCCTGCGTGGTCAAGCCCCTCTTGCCGCAGGAGTTGCTGGACGGGTTGCTGTCGGCCCTGGGAGGGGGGGCCTATCCCAAGCGCCACGTCGAACCGCCCGCCACCACCGAACCCGCCACCCCCCAGGCGCCGCTGCGCATCCTGGTGGCTGAGGACGATGAGGTCAACCAACGCCTGGCCACCCGGATGCTCCAGAAGCACGGCCATAACGTCCGGGCCGTCTCCACCGGCCGGGAGGTGCTGGCCGCCTTGGAGCAGGAGCCGTTCGACCTGATCCTGATGGACTTGGAGATGCCGGAAATGGGGGGCTTCCAGGTCACGGCCGCCATCCGCGAGCGGGAGATGCACACCGGCGGGCACGTCCCGATCCTCGCCATGACCGCATACGCCATGCAGGGAGACCGCCAAAAGTGCCTGGACGGCGGCATGGACGGCTATCTCGCCAAGCCCGTCAAACCCCAGCAACTCTTCGAAGCCGTCGAGGAGACCAGGAGAAAGACTTTATCGGCCGATAGTCCCCGCCCACGGGAAACCCCAGACAAATCATCCGCCGGTGAAGTGATGGACTTGTCGTTGGCCCTGGAACGCTTTGACGGAGACGAGGCGCTGCTGCGGGAAGTCGCGGGGCTTTTCCTGGAGACCTACCCGGGCTTGCTGGAACAGATTCGCGTCGCCCTAGCCGCCGGGGACACGCAAGCGGCGGCCCAGCTTGCCCACACGCTGAAAGGGTCCGTGAGCAACTTTTCAGCCCCAGAGGCCTTCGAGGCTGCCGCCAACCTCAACGCCGTAGCCGCCCAGGGGAACCTGGACGGGGCCAAGGTAGCCTTGCTGAGGTTGGAAGATAAGCTCGCCCGACTGCAAAAGGCCCTGTCGGTGCTGGCGGCGGGGCAAACCCCTTGCAAGGCGGAAGTTGTCTAAACCGATCCAAAAGCGAATTCCAGAGGGAATTCTGTTGGTTTTTTTTACCAGGCCTGGTATTATTTTAAATGGAGAGACAAGGCGGCAATGTCCGCTCAGCATTGCCCTTCGCCTGTGTAGCCGCCCGGACAGGGGCGGCGGACAACCTCATGGCGGTGTATACTTCACCGCCCCGAGGAAAATAACCAGGGACGGCTAAGGAACCTTGGCCGTCCCTGTTTCATTCTCCATCTCTCCTCCGGCGACAACATTCGGGACTTATGGCTGGAAATCTCTCTTCTGCGCCCTATAGATTTAGGGAACCGCCGTCCGCGCGGTCTGGCGGCATCTCTGCCGTCGCGGACGCCGTAACGAGGGATCGACCCATGGGCCGACGCATCGCGCAGGTGATGTTGATGCTTCTGGCCGCCGTGCCGGGGGGCTGCTCAGGCCCCCAGGACGACGCCTTCCGACACTACGCCGCCGCGAACCTCGCCCCAACCAGCCAGCCCTCAATCGCCAAACAATCATCACTCATAACCCCGCCCGAGCTGACCGAGAACTCCACCCTGTCGGACTACCTCACCTATGCCGCCTTGAACAATCCGGGCCTGGAAGCGGCGTTCCATCGCTGGCAGGCCGCCACGCAGCGGGTGGCACAGATGCGGGCGCTGCCCGACCCGCAACTGAGCTATCGGTACTACACCGACAAGATGGGCATGGGTCCTGATATGGCATTGCGCCAGGCGCTGGGGATCTCGCAGATGATCCCCTGGCCGGGCAAGTTGATTTCCGGGGCCGAGATGGCCCAGCAAGAGGCGGCGGCGGAGTTCCATCGCTTCCAGGCCGAGCGGCTCACGCTCCTTCAGGAAGTTAAGCGGGCCTACTACGAGTATTACTACCTCGGAAGGGCCATCGCGGTGTCCGAGGAAAACGTCCGGTTAACGGTGTACGTGGAGGGTGTCGCGCGGGCCCGCTACGCAGCCGCGGCCGGATCGCACCCCGACGTAATCCGCGCCCAGGTGGAGCTGGGCAAGCTCGCCAACGATCTGACCTCGCTGCGGGACATGTGCTCCTCCAGCGCGGCCAAGCTCAATGCCGCGATGAACCGCCCCATCGACGCGGCGCTTCCTATCCCCAAGCAGATCGTCGCCTCGACGCCCACCCTGGAGGAGCGGCAGTTGCTGGAGCGCCTGGCGGCAGACAACCCGGAACTGAAGTCCATGGACCGCGAGGTGGCCGCTCGCACCCGTGGCGTGGACCTGGCGGCCCAAGGGTTCTTGCCCGATTTCATGGTCGGCGTCGAATGGATGGACGCGACCGCCCTCCCAGGCTCGCAGATGTCCGCCGAAGACAACTGGGTGATCATGGCGGGCATCAGCCTGCCGATCTGGTGGGACAAGAACACCGCCGCCGTCCGCGAGGCCCGCGCCCTGCGGATCGCCGCCCTGCTGGACAGGGCCCAGATGTCCAACCGGCTCCAGGCGGATCTGAAGATGGCCGCCTACGAATACCGCGACGCAGGACGGAGGGTCTCTCTCTACCGCGACACGCTGCTGCCCAGGGCCCGGGAATCGTTCCAGGCCACCGAGGCGGCCTACAAGACCGGCGGGGCGAGCTTCTCGGACCTGGTGGACAGCCAGCGGATGTTGCTGGAGTTCCAGCTCGCCTACGAGCGCTCGCTGGCTGACGGCCAGCAGCGCCTGGCGGATATCCAGGTGATGATCGGCCAAGTCGGTGACGTGGATGCGACTCTGGGTGTGGAAAAAGCTCCCGGCCAGGCACCCGCCGCAGACGACAAGTAACGGCGGGGAGATAAAAAAGGCTGGAGGACATCGACCATGGATGAATCTCACCTGACGCGACGGGACAGGCTCCTCCGCAAAGCCAAGAAGTGGGCCCTGCTGCTGGCCGCGGCGGTAATCGGGCTGGTGGTGGGCGTGCTGCTGCGCCCTGCCTCGGTATCGCGGCACGACGTCCCGGCGGCCAGCCAGCCGGCGAGCCAAGAAACCCACGTCCAGTTGTGGACCTGCTCGATGCACCCCGACGTGATCCTGCCCCACCCGGGCCAGTGCCCCAAGTGCGGCATGACGTTGATCCCGCTGACCACCGGCGAGGAGATGGTCGGCCTGCGGCGGTTGACGGTGACGGAAGAGGCCAAGGCCCTGATGGGCGTGGAGACGGCGCCGGTGGAGCGCCGGTTCGTCACGGCCGAGATCCGCATGACGGGCAAGGTGGCCTTTGACGAGACCCGCCAGGCCACCATCTCCGCCTGGGTGCCGGGCCGGCTGGACAGGCTTTACGTGGACTACACCGGCATCACGGTCCGCAAGGGCGACCACATGGTCCTGCTGTACAGCCCCGAGCTGCTCAGCACGCAGACGGAGCTACTCCAGGCCATCGCGGCCGTCAAGAACCTCTCCAGCAGCGAGGTGGACATCATCCGCCAGACGGCCCAGGCCACCGTGACTGCCGCTCGGGAAAAGCTGCGGTTGCTCGGCCTGACGGCGGAACAGATTGCCGATGTCGAGCGGACCGGCCGGGCCGCCGACCACGTCACCATCTACGCGCCCGTCGGCGGCATCGTCGTCCGCAAGGACGCCTTGGAGGGCATGTACGTCTCCACGGGCACCCCCATCTACACGATCGCGGACCTTTCCAGCGTGTGGGTGACGCTGGACGCCTACGAATCGGACCTGATGTGGCTGCGGTACGGGCAGAAGGTGGAGTTTACGACGGTGTCCTACCCCGGCGAGACATTCCACGGAACGATCGCCTTCATCGACCCGGTGCTGGACGAGCGGACGCGGACGGTCAAAGTCCGCCTGGACGTGCCCAACCCCGATGGGTGGCTCAAGCCCGAGATGTTCGTCAAGGCCCTCGTGCGGTCCCGCATCGCCGCCGAGGGCAAGGTGATGGACGAGGACCTGGCCGGCAAGTGGATCTGCCCGATGCACCCCTCGGTGGTCCGGGACCACAGCGGCACCTGCGACATCTGCGGCATGCCGCTGGTGACGAGCGAGTCGCTGGGCTACGTCAGCGACGCCGCTGCGGCGGAAAAACCGCTGGTGATCCCCGCCTCGGCGGTGCTGCTGACCGGCACGCGGGCCGTCGTGTACGTGGAAGTGCCCGGGATGGACAAGCCCACCTTCCAAGGCCAAGAGGTGGTGCTGGGTCCGCGGGCGGGGGATTACTACCAGGTCCGTAGCGGGCTGGAGGAAGGCCAGCGCGTGGTCACGCGGGGCAACTTCAAGATCGACAGCGCCCTTCAGATCCAGGCCCGGCCCAGCATGATGGCGCCCCAGGGCGGCCCGGTGACGTCACATCACCACGGAGCGGCTGAGCCGCCCGCCGAAATTCCACCGCCCATCGCGGAAACACAGCCCGCCGTCCCCGCATGCCTGCCCAAGGCCCGGAGCACCGGCATGAATGATCTGTATCGCGAACCCTCCCCGGAGCAGCGGTCCCCGGTCGGCAGGCTGATCCGCTTCTGCCTGACCCACAAACTCCTTGTCATGCTGCTGGTGGCGTTCGTCATCGCCTGGGGCATGCTCGTTGCCCCGTTCGATTGGGAGCTAGGCGGCCTGCCCCGCTACCCCGTTCCCACCGACGCCATCCCCGACATCGGGGAGAACCAGCAGATCGTCTTTGCCGATTGGCAAGGCCGATCCCCCCAGGACGTGGAAGACCAGATCACCCAGCCGCTGACGGCGGCGCTGATGGGCGTGCCGGGCGTCAAGACCGTCCGCGGCACCTCGATGTTCGGCTTTTCGACGATCTCCGTGATCTTCCAGGACGGGGTGGACTTCTACTGGTCCCGCAGCCGCCTTCTGGAGAAGCTCAACAGCCTGCCCGCCGACTCCCTGCCCCCCAGCGTCCGGCCGGCGCTGGGGCCAGATGCCACCGCCCTGGGGCAGATCTTCTGGTACACGCTGGAAGGTCGAGACGCCGACGGCCGACCGGCCGGCGGCTGGGATTTGGAGGAGCTGCGGACCATCCAAGACTGGCAGGTGCGGTACGCACTGCTGTCGGCTGAGGGGGTCAGCGAGGCGGCCTCGGGCGGGGGGTTCGTGCGGGAGTACCAGGTGGATGTCGACCCGGACGCCATGCGGGCCTACGACGTGACGCTCATGGAGGTGTTCGGGGCCGTCAAGGGCGCCAACATCGACGTCGGCGCAGACACCCTGGAGATCAACCGCGTGGAGTACTTCATCCGCGGCGTGGGCTTCATCAAGTTCGACGGCCGACATCGAAAACAGCGTCGTCAAGGTCAATAACAACGTCCCCATCCGCGTCGCCCAGGTGGCCCACGTGGCGCTGGGTCCGGCCTCGCGCCGCGGGGCGCTGGACAAGGACGGGGCTCAGGCCGTCGGCGGCGTGGTCGTGGCGCGGTTTGGTTCGAATCCGCTGGCCGTCATCAAGAACGTCAAGGTCAAGATCGCCGAGATCGCCCCCTCCCTGCCGACCAAGGTCGTCATCGACCCCGCCAAGGTCAACGAGGAAGAGGTCCGCCGCCTGGCCGAGGAGAACCACTTTGCCGCCTACGCCGACTCCGGAGAGCTCAACCACGAAGGTTGGTTGCACTTTCTGCGCACCCGCCCGCGGGCAAGCTGGCCGGCCTGGATCACCACCAGCCACGTGACGGTCGTGCCGGCCTACGACCGCACGGGGCTGATCTACGAGACCCTCGGCACGCTCAACGACGCCATCGGCCAGGAAATCCTCATCACCGCCATCGTGGTGATCCTCATGATCACCAACCTCCGCAGCAGCGTGCTGATCGGCGGGATGATGCCCCTGGCCGTGCTGCTGTGCTTCATCGCGATGAAGACCTTCCACGTGGACGCCAACATCGTGGCCTTGTCGGGCATCGCCATCGCCATCGGCACGATCGTGGACATGGGGATCGTCCTGTGCGAGAACATCCTCCACCGCCTGGAGGAGGCACCTCCTGATGCCCCGCGCCTGGAGGTCGTGCACCACGCCGCCAGCGAAGTCGGCAGCGCCGTCCTGACGGCCGTGTCCACCACCGTCGTGGGCTTCCTGCCGGTGTTCGCGATGACGGGGCCCGAGGGCAAGCTGTTCAAGCCTTTGGCCTTCACCAAGACCTTCGCCCTGATCGCCTCGATCGTCATCGCCCTGACGGTGATCCCGCCGCTGGCCCACGTCCTGTTCTGCGGGCGGATCTCTTCCAAAAAGGTTCGGGGCTACGTGTACGGCCTGCTGACGGCGGGGTTGGCCGCCCTGGCCGTCTTCGGCCTGGCGCGGTTCGGCGCTGACCGTCCTTGCCGCCTTGGCCGGGGCGGGGTTCGTGGCCTACGGATGGGGACGTCACCGGCTGTCGCAACGGTTGCGGCAGGCCGCTCCCTTGCTGGCCAACGCGGCGGTCGTGCTGCTGGTGGGTTTGCTGCTCACCAAGAGCTGGGACCCCCTGGGGCCGCAGCGCGGGGCGATAAGGAACTTCCTGTTCGTGGCGATGTTGGTGGGCGGGCTGATGGCCCTGTTCCGCCTGTTCCAGCACTATTACCCGCAGATCCTGGGCTGGTGCCTGGCCCACAAGGTGCTCTTCCTGCTGATCCCCTCGGCCGTCACGGTGCTGGGAGCGTTCATCTGGCTGGGGTTCCCGACGATCATGGGCTGGCTGCCGGCGGGGTCGAAAAGCTCGGCATCGACCCGCAGGTCATCCGTTCCACGACGCTGTGGGTCGGCGGCAGCCGCGCGCTGCCGGGATTGGGCAGGGAGTTCATGCCCCCGCTGGATGAGGGCTCGTTCCTGTGGATGCCCACGACCATGGCCCACGCGTCGATCGGCGAGGCGCTGGACATCGTGTCGCGTCAGGACCAGGCCTTTGGGGGCATTCCGGAGGTCGAGTCGGTCCTGGGCAAGCTGGGGCGGATGGAGTCGGCACTGGACCCGGCGCCGATCTCCATGTTCGAGACGATCGTCAACTACCGCACCGAGTACGTGACCGACAAGGCCGGTCGGCGGGTGAACTTCCGCTACGATTCAGGGGGCATCGAACTGGCCAAGGACGCCGACGGTCTGCTGATGGTGGCCGCGGACGGTGAAAACTACTACGTCCGCGGGCAATTCGCGCGCGACAAGGCCGGACGATTGATCTCCGATGCCGCCGGCCGGCCGTTCCGGCAGTGGCGGCCGACGTTGGAGACAGACCTGAACGAAGGCCGGACGGCCTGGGCGGGCATCCGCTCGCCCGACGACATCTGGGCGGAACTCGTCAAGGCCGGACAGATCCCCGGCACGACCTCCGCGCCCAAGCTCCAACCCATCGCCGCGAGGATCGTCATGCTCCAAAGCGGAATGCGGGCCGCCATGGGCGTGAAAATCTACGGCCCCACGCTGGCAGCCATCGAACGCTTCGGCCTGGAGATCGAAAAGCTGCTGAAGGAAGTGCCTGTCGTGGACTCCCCCACGGTGATCGCCGACCGGATCGTCGCCAAGCCCTACCTGGAGATCGTCCCCGACCGCCTGGCCATGGACCGCTACGGCGTGAAGATGCGGGAGTTTCAGGACGTCGTGGAGATCGCCATCGGCGGCATGCCCGTCACGACCACGGTGGAAGGGCGTCAGCGCTTCCCTGTCCGCATCCGCTATCCGCGGGAGCTGCGCGACACCGCCGAGGCGCTGGGCAGGGTGCTCGTCCCGGGGATGGAAAGCCAGCAGATTCCCCTGGAGCAGATCGCCGAGATCCGCTACGCGCCAGGCCCGCAGGAGATCAAGAACGAAAACACGTTCCTGACCGGCTACGTCCTGTTCGACATGAAGCCCGGCCAGGCCGAGGTGGACGTGGTGGAACAGTGCCGCCGATACCTGGACGCCAAGATCAAAAGCGGGGAGCTTATCATTCCCGAGGGCGTCAGCTACACCTTCGCTGGCAGCTACGAGAACCAGATCCGCAGCCGCAAGACGCTGGCCCTGATCCTGCCGCTGGCGATGTTCGTGATCTTCCTGATCCTGTACTTCCAGTTCGATTCGATTCCCACGACGCTGCTGGTGTTCAGCGGCATCTTCGTGGCCTGGGCGGGCGGGTTCCTGCTGATCTGGCTGTACGGGCGGGGATGGTTTTTGGACTTTTCGGTCTTCGGCGTCAACATGCGGGAGCTGTTCCGCATCCATCCGATTAATCTGTCGGTGGCGGTGTGGGTGGGGTTTTTGGCGCTGTTCGGCATCGCCAGCGACGACGGCGTCATCATGGCCACGTACCTGAACCAGTCCTTCGCCGCCCGCAAGCCCGACACCCTGGTCGAGATCCGCCAAGCGGTCCTGGCCGGGGGCACGCGGCGGATTCGGCCTTGCCTGATGACCACGGCCACGACGATCCTGGCCCTGCTGCCGGTGCTCACCTCCACCGGACGCGGCAGCGACATCATGATCCCGATGGCCATCCCCTCGTTCGGCGGGATGACCATTCAGATCATGACCATGCTCATCGTGCCGGTGCTCTACTGCGCCCTCAAGGAGTGGCGGCTCCAAGCCAACCGGCGGGCCTCGCCCGCTCAGACCGAATAGGGATTGTCGGGCTCCGTCGGCGACTTTGGCGTGATGGGGAACCAGGAGAGGTTCGAGTTAGCCGATCTTCCCGGTCTTGGCCTTCTCAATCACGTGGCACCGAATCCATCGGCACCGGGAACACCATCCGAGCGTCCATTTTCGACCGGCACCCCCTATGCGGATGCCGTATTTGCCCCAATGCTCCGTGAAACCGCATTTCAGACACCGGACCTGCCAGCCCGGCGCACGGCGCTCGTAGGTTTCCCACAACGCACGGTCGGCATCGTCAGGCATGACTTAAAGTGCTACATTGAGAAATAGGCCACCTCAAGGGACGGTCCAAGCTCGCTCCCGCGGTGCTCGCTCAGGCGGAGTAGGTCTGGTCCGGGGAGGTGAAGGGTTTGATTTGGCGGGCCAGGTCCTCGTAGCCTTCGCGTCCCAGCAGGGCGAACGTCGCCTGCTTGCCCAGCTCCACCGCCGGCTGATCGTAGGCGTTGACCCCAAGTAATTCAGCCATCAGCGAGGTGGCGAACTCATACAAATAGAGGAACTCGCCCACCGACGGCGGCGTGACGGCGTTGAACCGTAGCGTGACGCTGGGCCGGCCCGATTCGGCCAGGGCATACTCCGTGGCCGCCTTTTCGGCGATCAGGAGCTTGGAGAGCTTTGCTTTGCGAAGGTAGCTCAAGCCTCCCGCCTGGGCGAACACGTCCGGTACAGAAAGGTCGCGCGGGTGCTTGCGGACCTCAAGGAACACAACCAGCTTGTCGTTGGGGCCTTCGCGGTAGAGCTGAATCTGGCTGTGCTGGTCGGTGGCACCCAGCGCCTTGACGGGCGTGGGGCCGATGAAGACCTCCCTGCCGTCGCGGACGGTTTTTTTGCCCAGCGATTCCGCCCAGAGCTGGCGGTACCAGTCGGCCAGGCCCACAAGGCGGTTGGAGTAAGGCATCATCACGTGGATAGTCTTGCCCTTGGCCGCGTAGGCGATGTACTTGATGGCCGCCAACATGCAGGCGGGGTTCTCGCGCCAGCGCACGTTTTCCACCCGCTGCCTCATGGCCGCCGCCCCCGCGAGCAGCGCATCGATGTCGATGCCGCACATGGCCGCCGAGAACAGCCCCACCGGCGACAGCACGCTAAACCGTCCACCGACGTCCTGGGGCACCGGAAGCGTGGCGTAGCCGTCGGCGGTGGCGATGTCTCGGAGCGTGCCCTTGTGGGCGTCGGTGGTGGCCACGATCCGCTGGGCGAATTTGTCCCCCAGTTTTTTGCGGAGCATTTCGCGGACGATCATGAACTGGGCGGCCGTCTCGGCCGTCTCGCCGCTCTTGGAAATCACGTTGACCAGCGTGCTCTCCAGGCGGCGGCCCAGCAGCCCCAGCGTCTCAGCCACCAGCACCGGATCGACGTTGTCCAGCACGAACAGCCTCGGCCCGGGCCGCTTGCGATCGGAGAGCATGTTGTAGGTAACGGGATTCAGCGCCGCCTGGAGGGCGATGTTGCCCAGGGCGCTGCCGCCGATGCCCAGGACGATCAGGTCGGTGGTGTTGGAGCGGTAGCGCTGGACCATCGCCTTGACGGCCGCGGGGTATTCGCTGTGCGTGGGCAAGGCGGCGTAGCCCAGCTTGCCGCTTCGGACCTGCTCTAAGACGTTGGCGTGGGCGCGGCGGATCGGCCCGTCGATGTTCTCCAGGTCCTCGGCCGTCAGGCCGTGGGTGGCGGGCACGACGCGGTCGGTGGCGTTCTTCCAGTACAGTTCGATCATCCGACTTCCCTTTCACGGACTTTTTGCAAAATCAACGAAAAGCAAAATGAACGAAAAGGCAAAATAGGCAACGTGCCGCAGAGCTTAGTGCAGCTAGCCGCGCATTTCCAGAACTCCCAGGAGGCCAAGGTGTCGGCATGAGCAGGCCCCCCATCGGCTGCCACCAGCGATTAACAGCGCCCCAGCCGGTCGAAAACGCTGAAAAACCCACCCCCTGAGGTCGAAAATGCCCCGGATTGCACCGGCGGGTAGGGTGCCGGAGTGGTCGATCGGGCCGGTATTGAAAACTGGTTGCTGACTTCCTTAAGTCCCGGCCGGCGAAGGCTCTTGTGAATCTCACTAAGCCGACTGCCTGTCCGGCTGCCCCTCCGACACCACATACCGCACAGGGTCGAGCTTCGCGGGCAGCCACCTCATGAGCTTGACCATTGCCCAGCGGGCGAACTCGGCCTAGCTGGTGCGGTTGGCGTTGCTCGAGAGATGGTCGGCGTTCGACCAGTGCTTCCGGTTGTCCGGCGTGGTCTGCGCGGCGTAGAACCGGGCGCGTACGAACATCAACTGGCCGGCGGCCTGCACCTTCTTCCGCCTTATCCAGGGCCAATTCATCCTGAGCCTGTCGAAGGAAGTCCCATTCTTCTTGTCCCGCGGTTCAACTCCGCTCACCGCGGGCGCCTCAACGGCGCCGGGCGGAACGATCTTGACGCGGGTGAACGCCTTGGCCGGATTGCGCGACGCCGCTTCCTTGGTGGCCAGGTACTTGTCGGCCTCGATCTGGTCGGGGAGCGGGTGCTGCTTCATTCGAACGCCGTCCTCCTCGGCCGACTCCGGTCCCTCGGCGTTCTGCCGAATCGCGTTCTCGATCTCTTCCGCCATGTCACCTGTTCCGCCACCCCAAAGAAAAAGCCCGCCGATCTGCTGTGCACAGACCAGCGGGCTTCAGATCGTTCTCCGAGGCTCAGGGCCGGGGGGTATTAATTGTGGACATATTGACAGAGAATTAAACGCGTGATTCCCTGGTTTTGGAGGTGCGAGAAATGAGCACAAGACCATGTGAGACCGTCAGTTGCGACGAGGACAAACGCCTGCCCCTGTTCCACCGCACGATCCGCTTACCTACTTCCCTTTGGCGGGCGGTCAAGTGGCGAGGCCAACGCGACGCCAAGGCGATCCGGTGGGTGGTGGATGAAGCTTTGGACGCCAAGTTAGCCGGGCTGGTTCAGGAACTCCGGCAGTTCGGGCTCCAGGGTGAGGTCCTGGCCGACAAGCTTGTCCGCGTACTACTGGACGACAACGTGATCGGCCGGCTTAACCTCGCCCGGCGACAAACCGGCCTGCCAGCGGTGCTGCTGTTGAAACTGTGCCTGACAAGGTATGTGGCTCGAGACAAATGCTGATATCCCAGGGTAGACGCGACATTTTCTGACGTTGGTAATCGGTGTCTCTGCGAACCTCAGGCTTCACAACACCGACTAAGAGATGTGGCTTGCTGGCATCTTTAGCCTCCTCAGCCTTGGTGTGTCCAGGCTCGCGGCCTTGGGTAAAGGCAAGGCATCCAGGCTGGGGGCGATGATGACCTTATCGCCGTGTTACTTCCTCACCCAACTCTCCAACGTATGAGTCCTTGGTATTCCCGAACGTCTATCTGGGAATCGTCCGAGATGGCCCGTGTTGACCCGCTAGGGGGAATAGTTTGAGCGGGTACCGGGTGTTGGACGGGAATGTTCCAGTATACCGCCGGTGTCCAAGGTGAAAACGCAGAGGCTAGTGGCGGCCGTTGTTGGCTCGTCGAGGTGATGACCCGGAGGTCGTGGGTTCGAATCCCACCCCCGCTAGTGACCGTTTCACATGGACTCAGGGGGGCTCCAACCCATCGGCGGGGCGCGGCCGGGATATGTACCCCAGAGGAAACGCCCGGAAAACACGGGCAATTCCGCAAGGGCCAGGATAAGTTGTTCGAAGGTGCCACATGTTGGACGGCCTGGCAAGATTCAATAAGGAACGGTGGGAAGAACTGGCGAAGGCAGGTGTCATATTCTCACGCCCCGCCCTGAACCTGGATGCCACCTCCGCCCGCAAGCTTGTGGACCCTGAAGGCATGATGGACGACCCGGCGGGGCGGGAGGTCCTGTGTCTGGCTGGCGGAGGCGGGCAGCAGTCGGCTGCCTTTGCCCTGTTGGGGGCCAACGTGACGGTCCTGGACCTGTGCGACACGCAGCTGGCTCGCGACCGCCAGGCGGCTGAGCACTACGGAAAGACCGTTCGGACCATCCAGGGAGACATGCGCGACCTTTCGTGTTTTGGTCCGGGCAGCTTCGACGTGGTGTGGCATGCCCATTCCCTGAACTTCGTACCCGACGCCGATGTCGTGTTCGGCCAGGTCCGCTGCGTCCTGCGGCCCCGTGGGCAATATCGTATGAGCTGCTGGAATCCGTTCGCCCACGGCCTGGACCAAGATAGTTGGAACGGTGCGGGCTACGTGGTCATCCACCCTTACGTGGAAGGCCGAGAGATCGACACCCAGCCGTTCTGGGATGTGGCGCCCTGGGACCGGCCCGAGCCAGGCAGCGAGGAATCACAGAAGCCTCAAGAAAGCCTGCCTACGGTTCGCATCCACGGGCCACGCGAGTTCCGCCACACGCTAGGAACCCTGGTCAATGGGTTGATTCGGCGCGGCTTTGTCGTGCAGGGCCTGTGGGAGCAAGATGCCGGTAGCCTCGATGCCCGGCCGGGCAGTTGGGACCACTTCAAGGCCTACGCCCCGCCCTGGCTCACGATCTGGGCCCGCCTGGCCGGCGATTGACGGATGGGCATCGGAGAGAGAAAGGAGTCGTTCGCCGTGCGGCGTCTCCGCGCCCGGCGCAGCCTCGCATCTTGTGCCACCAGGACGTCGCCAACCTGCACGTCCAGCAAGGGCGGTTCACGGGCTTCTTTGATCTGGAAATGTGCCGAGTTGGTTGTTCGGCCATGCAGTTGGGGTCCGCATTGGGCATGGTCGAGGCCGGTCATGCAGCGTGGGCCTTCTTCCGCGAGGGTTGGGAGGCGGGGACCGGAAAGCCACTGACCCCGCGCGACGCCGCGGCTGCGGGGGCAGCCAGGCAACTGCTGGGCTGGCGAGAGATCAGCCGCTACATCAGCTACGACGGCACGCCCGGCACCGGCTTCGAATGGGCCGCTCCAGCCGACCCGGCCTGGTATCGCAGTTCATTTGAGGCGGGGGATGGTTTGCTCCAAACAGGCGTGTTCTGAAACGGCGGCCTGAACGAATGCTAGCGCGATCGGTTCAAACTTCGGACAGACGCCTCGTGTTGTCGGTCCGTAGATGGTCGTAGGTGCGACGTCGTTGGGTGCACTATCCCAACATCTGCCCCGGTTTACGCCGCCGTGCCCCATCTCTCCCAGAAGGCATCTCTCAGGTGAAGCGGTAGCGAGCGCGCCCCCGCTATGCTACTCGGGACGCAGGTCCTAGGCTCGATGCCCAGGGCCTCGTTCGTTTCTGGATCGGGCAGGCGTTCTGGCGGCGGTTCAGGATGGCTGGCTAAGTCGGCTCATAACCGGCGGGTCATGCGTTCGAATCCCACCCCATCTATAAGCTTTGCACACGACCGCCGTTCCTGGCGGTCGTTGTGTTCCTGGAGACCCCACCACGTCGAGTTAAGGGCGATTTCGCGGCGCTTCTTGGAGGGCCAGGCCGTGATCCGGTCAGCGTAGCTCCCGAGTACCTGCGTGGTGTCGCCCTTCCGCCGTCCGTTGATCGGGTCCCCAAGGTCAGCCAGTTGCCCGCGCGCCCACGGCCGGGCGCAGGTGTGGCGGCTCGAAGGTGATCGAGAAGCCGATGTTTCTCCTCAAGTTGCGTCAAGGCCGACCGATGGTTCTAGATGAAATCGCGATGTCCGTGTAACCGTCGCCGTCGTCGGACGGGGCTGCGGCGGCGCCCGCGGCGCTCGTCCCTCGAGAACACGGCGACGCTGTCGGTACGTTCGGAACCGTCACACGAGGCATCAGGACAAGCCGGCCTTGGGGGCCGGCGCGGCACGACATGAGAATCGAGAGCACGCGACAAGGCGATGTGATTATTCTTCGGCCTCGCGGTCTGCTGGTTGCGGCCGACGCCGAGGAGCTCAAGGCCGTTCTGGCCAAGGCGATGGACGAAAGCCCTCCCCGGATCGTCTTGGACGCATCGGGGATCCTGTTTGTCGATAGCCGCGGCCTGGAGGTTCTCGCGGAGGCGGCCGAGCGGATGATCCAACAGGGCCTCATGCTCAAGCTGGCCGGCGCCAACGCAACCCTTGCAGAAGTCCTGGAGTTGACAGAACTGGCGCCGCTTTTTGAGCACTGCCAAGACGTGGATATGGCCGTGGGGAGCTGCCAATGACCGCTTCGGCACCCATACGGATCGGTGATGTCCTCGTCCAGGAGAATGTCCTGTCCAAGGAACAGCTCGACCAGGCCCTGGCCGAGCAGAAGGTCACCGGGCAGTTCCTGGGTGAGCTGCTGGTTTCTCGCGGGGTGCTGAGCCACGAGCAGCTCGTCAAGGTGCTAGCCAAGCACCTGGGGGTGCGCGGCTGCGTGCTTCGCACCGGTCTGGCGGACCCTGCGATGCTGGAGCTGATCGGCCAAGAGGAGGCCCTACGGCTCAAGGCCCTACCGATGTTCAAGGTCTGGGACACCCTGACAGTCGCGATGGCCGAACCCCAGTCCCTGCCCCACATCGACCGGCTGCGGCAGCTGACCCACTGCAACATCCACCCAGTGCTGGCGCTGGAGGCCAACACCATCGAGTTCATCAAGAAGCATGCCTCCATGAAGATGGACATGGAGAGCGTCCTTGCCTCCATCTCCGAGTCAGACCTAGCCGAGGTCACGGCCGAGAGCGACGAAGGTCCGGTGATCGACCTGGACAAGCCTCGCGAGGGCAACCCGGTGGTGAACCTGGTCAACATGGTCCTTCTCAAGGCCATCCGCGACCGGTCGAGCGACATCCACATCGAGCCGGACAGTGCCTCTACGCGGGTCCGCTACCGCATCGACGGGGTGCTGCGCGACCTGATGCAACCGCCGGGGGACATGCATGCAGCCATCGTCTCGCGCGTGAAGGTCATGGCCAGGATGGACATCGCCGAGAAGCGCCTGCCGCAGGAGGGGCGCCTGGGCATCCTGGCCGAGGGGCGACAGATCGACCTGCGCGTCTCGAGCATGCCCACGCTGCTGGGAGAGAAGGTCGTCATCCGCATCCTGGACAAGGCCAACCTGAAGGTCCGGATGGAGGACCTGGGGTTCCGCCCTGAGACGCTGGAGTGTTTCCGGCGGATGCTCTGCGAGCCCTACGGGATGGTGCTGGTGACCGGTCCGACCGGCAGCGGCAAGACCACCACGCTCTACTCTGCCCTGGACTCCCTGCGCAGCCCCGAGGTCAACATCGTCACGGTTGAGGACCCCGTGGAGTATCAGCTGGACCTGGTCAACCAGATCCAGGTGCAGGAGGCCATCGGGATGACCTTCGCGCGGGCCCTGCGGAGCATCCTGCGGCAGGACCCGGACATCATCATGGTCGGCGAAATCCGCGACGAGGAGACCGCCAGCGTGTCGGTGCACGCGGCCCTGACGGGGCACCTCGTGCTGGCGACGCTGCACACCAACGACGCCCCCGGCGCGGTCGCCCGGCTGGTGGATATGGGCGTGGAGCCGTACCTGCTCTCTGGGGCCTTGAACGGGGTCGTCGCGCAGCGGCTGGTGCGGCTAAACTGCCCCAACTGCACGACAATTTACTACCCCGACGCCGTCGTCCTGCGCGACGCCGGCCTGACCGGACAGGTCAACAAACCCTTCAGCAAGGGCAGCGGGTGCGAGCAGTGCCAGCACACCGGCTTCCACAGCCGGGCGGGAATCTTCGAGGTTATGGAGATCACGCCGGAGCTGCGGAACATGATTTACAGGAGGGTGCCGCCGCAGGAGTTTCGCTGCGAGTGGATCCGGCAAGGAGCGATGCCGCTGCGCGAGGAAGGGCTGGTCCTGGCGGAGGCCGGCAAGACGACGCTGGAGGAGGTACTGAGCGCCACGCATAGCGAGGTGAGCTCAGTGAACCAGCCAGCCACCAGGCGACCGGAGGTCCAGGTGGCGAGCACTTAATGGGGCAACGACATGAAGCTTGAGTTTCGCGCCTTCGACAAGACGGGTCGAGAGGTCTGCAGTGTCGTGGAGGCAGGCAGCCTGGGCGAGGCCATGGACCGGCTTCACCAACAGGACCTGTTTGTCGCGGACATCGCCCCGGCCGGGCGGGCGGTGGCAGCCAAGACGTGGCGACTGCACCTTCCGCGCAGCCGCATCCGCCAGCTCCGAGAGCTGGCCTTGCTCACGCGCAGCTCTACTCGCTGATCCGATCGGGCACGCCTCTGGCGCAGGGTCTTCAGGCGCTGGAACGCCAGGCGCGCGACCCTTGGTGGCACCAGGTGATCCAGGACGTCTCCACTCGCCTGGAGCGCGGTCTGTCGCTGTCGGAGGCCCTGGGGGCGCATCCGGAGTGCTTCGATTCGGTGTACCGGGCGATGGTCGCCGCGGGCGAGAGCAGCGGCAAGCTGACGGCCTTACTGGACCGGCTGGCGGTTCTGACCCGCAAGCGCGTGCATGTCTTGAGTACCGTGCGTGCGGCGATGACCTATCCGATTCTGCTGTGCTGCGTGGCGACGACGGTGTTCGGCGCCCTGTTGCTGTTCGTCGTGCCGCGTTTCGGCGAGCTGTTCGCGAATATCGGCGCCCCGCTGCCGCCCACCACCGCCGCCCTTATCGCGGCCGGCGAAGGCCTTCGGACGTACTGGTGGGCTTTGGCGGGAGCGATCGTCGCGGCGGCTGTGGCGGCCCGGCAGTACTTCAAGTCCTCGGCCGGAAGGCGGGCGGTGGATACGGTGGCGATTCGCCTGCCCCAAGTCGGCAAACTCTTCAGGAACTTCGCCACGGCGCGGATCGTGCGCCTCCTGGGCCTGTTGACCGACAGCCATCTGCCTGTCCAGGACATCCTGTCCCTCACCCGCGGCGCTACGAGCAACGTTCACTACGCCGCCCTCCTGGCCAAGGCCGAACAGGCCGTCGGCCACGGGGAGCCCGTCAGCTCAGCCTTCCGCGAGACGAACCTTATCAGCCCGTCGGTCTACGAATCCATGCGCAGCGGCGAGCAGAGCGGGCAGGTCGGGCCGCTGCTGCTGGAATTGGCCGACTTCCTGGATGACGAGAACGAACTGGCCCTGAAATCGCTGACGAGCATCGTTGAGCCGGTCCTGCTGATCCTGATGGGCCTGATGGTCGGGTTCGTCGCCATCAGCATCTTTCTGCCGTTGTTCGACGTGACGAGCATGATGTCCGGCGGAGGTGGCTCTTGAGGTGGCCGACACTGACATCTCGCGCGATCATAGGTGTGGACATCGGCTCGCGGTACATCAAGGCGGCCCAGGTGGTCGGTTCTCGCATCACGGCGGCCGTCTGGGTCCCGCGAACGAGCTCCAACGGCGCGCTGGAGCCCTCTGAAGTCCAGCGTCTCTCGCAGGCGCTGCGGAAGAACCTGTTCCGGGGCAAGTCCATCGTGCTGGCCGTTCCGGCCACCCAGATCCTGACGGCGATCATGGAGCTACCCCCTCGGTCTTCGGGCGCTCCGATCAAACAGCTTGCCTGCTCGGAGTTGGCCCGCCGACACAACGTGGACATGCGATCGCTTGAGATAGCCTGCTGGGACCTGCCCCCGCCGGCCCGGGCGGCCAATCGAACCTACGTGATGGCTGTCGCATGCCCCCAGGCGAACGCCGAGAGCCTCCTGGACCTAGTTGAGGGGGAGGGCCTGAACGTGGAAGCCCTGGACGTTCAAGCCATGGCCGTCAGCCGGGCATGCCTGCCTCTCCTGTCGGACGTGCAGCACACCGGGGCCATCCTGGATGTGGGCTGGGCGTCCTCGCGGCTGGTTCTGCTCCACGGCGGCACCGTCGTATACGAGCGGGACCTGACCAAGAGCGGATTCGCGGCGATGGTGCGCCTTGTGGCGTCGGAACGCAACGCGGATGTGGACGCCACGGAACACGTTTTCTTCACGGAAGGGCTGGAGAACCTGGGGCTTCCCACCGGCGATCCGGGGCCGGGCACGGGGAGTCCAGGCAACGGCCAGGGGGGTAGCAGCACAACCACACTGGCCGCCCACCTCGAGAACATGGCCGCGGAGGTGCGCACCAGCCTGGCGTACCTGGCCAGCCAGTATCAGGACGCCCTCGTGAAGCGTCTGCTGATGGTCGGCGGCGGCGCCTGCATCCGGGGACTGCAAGGGTTCCTTGCCGCCAGACTTGGCCTGGAGGTGCGCATCGTCAACCCCGGCGACCTGGGCCAGTGCCCCGAAACGATTAATGCGACCTACGGGCCCTCGTTGATTCCGGCCCTAGGCCTGGCCCAGTACTCCTGGAAGGCGGACTGATGAACGGCGTGAACCTGATACCTTTGGGCCGGCGCGAGGCCAAGGCGAACAAGGCACATCTGCTCAAATTGGCCAGCGCTCTGGTGGTCTATGGGGCGGCGCTGCTGGTAGGGTACTTCCTCTGCATTCGCCACGTCGCCCTGGACAGCAAGCCGCTGGACAGCGAGATCAGGACGGTGGCCGCCAGGCTGAACGCGTCCAGTTGCCAGGTTTTGGTGCTGACGGTGGAGCTTGCCCAAGCTCGGCAGAAGCTGCAAGCGGCCCAGGCCGTGGGGCAGCAGCCCGATTGGGGCAGCGTGCTGAGGGCGGTGGCCCAGAACCTGGGGGACCAGATCGTCCTGGATCTATGCCGGCTTCAGAAGGTTCCTCCCGTCAGCCAGTCCCCCGCCAATCCCGATGCCTCCGACGGGTCGTTTCTGCTGGAGGTGAGCGGATGGGCCAAGGCCCAGGCGGATGTCTCCGCCTACGTGCTGCGACTGGAGCAGACGGGGCTTTTCGGCAAGGTCAAGCTGGTCAAGACGACTCGCCAGGTGTTCCTGGGCGAGCAGGCGATGGCGTTCCGGTTGGAGTGCACCCTGTAGGACTGCGGAGGAACGGTCCAGTGAAGATCGGCCCGCTGACAACATGCAAGCATATCCGGATGCACCTGGCCGCCCTGGCGGTGGCTGGGGTGGCAGGGTTCCTCTTCTTCTGGTTCGGCCTGCGCCCCGTCCTGTACCTGCAAGACCGACACGCCGCTGAGAAGACTCAGCTTGAGAGCCGGCAGAAAGACATTGCGCTGATGAGGACCCGTGCTGAGGACCTTAAGAAGAAGCTCTCGGAGGTCCGAAAGGCCGTGACCCAGGGCTTGGTCCAGTTGGAGCCGGCCAGCGCGATCAACAACAGGATCAGCCGGCTAGCGGAACTGGCGGCCCATCATGGGTTGAAGGTGAATGAGGTCCAACCGGCCGAGCCCGTCTACGGCCAGAACTCCGGATCGGTGCCGATTCGTCTGAACGGCACCGGCGGCTATCGCGATTGGGCGGGCTTCCTCCACACGTTGTCTCAGTCGTTCCCGGACACGGCGGTGGACTCGTTCCTGCTGTCCGGCAAGCACGACGACTCGGCGTCTCCGCCGGAGTTCCAGGTCGACCTCGTCTGGCATGTCGTCCCCGACAAGGCGCCCGGCAGTCCGTAAGATAAAGGGCGCCCCCATTTGCCCCAAGCCCGGTTGTATCTTCTACTTCAAGTATGGCCCTCTCGAAAACACAGAAGGTCCTGATGGGGCTGTGCGCGATCGGCGTGGCGGCTGTTCTCATGGACCGGTTGCGGGCTACGCCCGCCGTTCCGGGCCCCCAGGGGGCTTTGGCCTCGGCCGTCGGGATCGATGCGGTACCCCCGGCAGGCACTCCTGCGGCTGTGCCCGCTGACACGCCGGACGCTGTGGGCGACAGGCCAGGAGACGCCCTGGCCGGCCGTCTCAAGGCGGCCACCGCCAACACCCCCTTCCGGGCGGACGACATGCGCGATGCCTTCCAGCCCCCGGCGGACTGGATGCCCGCTTCCTCCAAGCCCCCTGTGAAAGGAACCGTCGGGTCCGCAGCGGAGGCCTTCATGCAGAAGCATACCCTCAAGGCAGTCATGGTCGGCGCCAAAGGCTATCAGGCCATCATTGACAATACCTGCGTGGGGTTCGGACAGACGATCGACGGCTTCAAACTGGTTTCAGTGGGCGAACGGGGGGTCGTCCTGGTGTCAGAGGACGGGTCTCGCGTGACCCTCGAGTTGCCCGTGAATGCCGACGGGCGCGAGGAGTGACCCTCCTCCAGCCTGCTGGCCCATAAGGTTCTCGAAGGGTTCCCCCCCGTGCTAAAGTCCGCTTGCCAGGGCGTCGATAAGCGATGTGGAACCTTGGCGGAGCGAGATTTTGACTGCTACTCCAGTAGGAGGTAAGGAGAAATGTCTCATCGGAACTTGCGCGAGCGTAAAGGCTTCAGCTTGCTTGAGCTGTTGCTGGTCGTGGTGATCATCGGCCTAATCGCGGCGGTGGCCATACCGAGGCTAAGCCGCGGGGCGGCCGGTGCAGCCGACGCGGCCCTGTCCGGCAACCTGGCGGTGCTCAGGGAAGCCATTGACCGCTATTCGGCTGAGCATGTCGGTGCGTTCCCCGCCGTCGCCACCTTCCTGGCCCAGATTACGCAATACACCAACGAGGCCGGGGCGACCAGCGCCACCAAGACCGCCGTGTTCATCTACGGGCCCTATGTCCGCACGATTCCGCCTCTGCCCGTGGGGGCTAGGAAGGGCCAGAGCGGTGTGGCTGCCGCCGACGCGGCCACGATCGGGTGGATATACACCGCGGCCACAGGCGACATCAGGGCGAACACGACTACGGAAGTGGACGTCACCGGGAAGCTCTACAGCACCTATTGATGTCCTTTTCTGGACAGAGCGCAGCAGCGCCGGACGAATCGTGGCGAGACGATCGCTAGAGGCCTCCGCCCCGTGTCCGTCCTGTAGCGCCGTGGGGCCTTCCTCGTTGGTCACACCCGGCGCCGTGCGGGCTCGCCAACGGCCATGGGCGGCTGGAGACGGGCATCCCAGAAACGCCACAAAGGGCGGAATCGGATGACTCGCTTTGACCACAGCATCCAGTTCATCCGGAGAGGATTCAGCCTGCTGGAGACGGTCCTCGTCGTGTGCATCCTGGGCACGGTTGCGGCCATCGCCATGCCCAGGTACGTCGACTCCCTCAATTTCTATCGAGCGGATCTGGCGGCCAAGCGCATCGCGGCGGACTTGGCGATGGCCCGTGACAACGCCTGGACCACCGGCGTTCGGCGGGTCGTCACGTTCGACCCCGACACCGACGAGTACCGGTTGTCAGGCATACGCAGCCTGGAGAGGGCCTCCGCCGAATACGTGGCCAGTCTGTGGGAGGCCCCCCATCATGCCGACATCATCTCGGCGGACTTCCAGGGGTCCAGAAGCGTCACGTTCGACGGCTACGGGCTGCCGGACCGAGGCGGGCAGGTGGTGGTCGGGGCGGGTTCCTTCCAGAGGACTATCGTGCTTGACCAGAACACCGGAAACGTGAAGGTCCAATGAACCCCAAGGCCACAGACCGGACGGGCGCCGCGGCGCACCCACCCACGCCCACGGGGGATTCACGCTCATCGAGGCCGTTCTCGGCACGGCCATCGCCGTGATCATCCTGGCCGGAATCGTCGGCGTCATGTTCCTCGCCTATGGCGGTCTGTCCAGCGGGGCCGACAAGACTGACAACATGTCCAGGCAGAGCCGGGCGATCCAGATGATCACACTGGACCTGAGCCTGGCGACGGCCTTGAGCCAACAGTCCGCCGAGGCCGTCACCCTGGTCGTGCCGGACCGCAATGGCGACGGCCAGCCCGAGACCATCCGCTACAGTTGGTCCGGTACGCCGGGCGACCCCCTCACCCGCCAGGTCAACGGCTCGCCGGCCGCAATCATTGCCGAAGACGTGCACCTGTTCAGCCTGACCTACCTGCTCAAGACGTTGTCTCCCCAGGCCCTCTTGACGCCGGCGGACATTCAATGGCTGGCGTTCTGCCCATCGGGCGACCCGGAGGCCTGCCCATGAATCCTCACGGGTCATCGTCCGGGCGCCGTGGACTGACGCTCGTGGAGGCAGCGATCTCCGTCGTGATCCTGGCGGTCCTGATCACCATGGTGCTCAACACGTTTGGCTCGCTGGCGAAAGGGCGGCAGCTGAATGTCTCCCGGAACACTGCCACGGGCCTGGCCAACCAGCTCCTGTCGGAGGTCCTCCAGAACTTCTATCTGGACCCGTCCGGCCAAAGCGTGTTCGGGCCCGAGCCAGGAGAGGCAGGCACGTCCCGCGCAGTTCGACGACGTGGACGATTATCACAACTGGACGGAATCGCCACCGCAGTTCAGGGACGGGCGCGCGATTCCCGGGCTGGCAGGCTGGACACGGAAGGTCACGGTCGAGCACATCGACCCGGACACCATGGCCCCCTGCGGTACGACGGATCGCGGGGTCAAGCGCATCTCGGTGATCGTCACCGACCCCAGGAGCGTGTCGACCACCGTCGTGGCGCTGCGGAGCAAGGCGGGCGTTTATGACGTCAGGCCGGCCTCCCCGATCACGTGCGTCGCGTGGGTCGGCGTGGAATTGCAGATCGGCAGCGACAGCAGCACCCGGGCGTACTCGGGCGCCAACCTGTTGAACGTCATCCCGGCCGGAGGTCCTTGAATGCCCATGCCCTACCCCTGCCTCCGGTGCCATTCCGTTGGTCTCCCCCGGGTCCGCACGAACCGACGGCGGGGCTCGATCTACCTGCTGGTGTTGGGCATGGCCGTGATCCTCACGGTCATCGGCCTGGGGGCTGTCACGGTTAGCCGGGTCCAGGCCCGGTCCACGGGCGGTTCGCAGGACTGGTCGGAGGCGCAATCGCTGGCCTTTTCGGCCGTCGAGCACGCCCTGGCGCAGATCGACGAGACGGATGGCTGGCGGTCGGCGTACAGTCAGCAGACGATCGGGAAGTCGCTGGGGCGGGGGACGTTCACCTGGCGGCTGGTGGACGAGGCCGATGGAGACCTGACCAACGACCCCACTTCACCTTTTACCGTCTTTGCCATGGGGACCGTCGGGGATGCGAGCTACTCCCTGCGCGTGCACATGACGATGCCATCGGTCCAGATTGTCAGCGGAGTCAGCGCGCTGGGCACCATCTTCGTGGACAATTCCACCATCGACAGTTACGACTCGGGCGTCGGGGCATACGGTGGGCCCAATGTCGGAGCCGAAGCGTTTGTGGCCACTAATTCCACCGCGCCCAGCGGCCTCTACCTGACCTCGGACGCGCGGATTCAAGGCTCGGCGGCGATCGGACCGTCCGGCGACCCCAACGTGGTCGTCCACAAGGACGGAGGCAGCACCATCACCGGGACCGTGAGCGCCATGTCCCAGCCATTGGCGATTTCGACCCCAGCCGCCCCCACAGGGATGGGCTCCAGCGTGGGTGACCGGTCCTACCAAGGCAGCGGACCCTTTGTCATCAGCGGAAACCTTCACGTCGACAATCTCTCGATCGAGTCCAGCACCAGGGTCCAGATCAGCGGCAACGTGATCATCTTGGCCGAAGGGAGCGTCGACATCTGGAACGGATCGGGCATCGAAGTCCTCCCCGGGGCGTCCCTGACGCTGTACTGTAAAGGCAGCCTGGAGATTCGGGACCGCGCGACGAACGTCGTGCGCGGCTCGGACCTATCCCGCTTGAAGTTCATCAACCTGGGGACCAGCCCGGTCCAACTGAGCAACAGCACCACCAGCACGGAGGGCGTCATCCTCTCCCCCGGCGCGGACGTGCAGATCACCAGCGGCTCCCAGCTCTGCGGGGCGGTGGTAGCCAATAACGTCAGCCTCACCGGCGGCGCGGCGGTTCACGAAGACAAGAGGATCACGAACCTCACCGACCCGGTGACCTTGCCGGGGGCGTCCGGACCTCATCCCGACGCGTGGAATCGGCTCGTGGAGTGACGGGCGCACCGGCCAACGATCGCACGCCTTTCTTGCCCGGAATTTCCCTTCGCGACTGTTCCTAGGCAGATACCAAACGACTCGTAATACCAGGGTTGCAGGATCATGAGCTCCAACTGGGTGGATCGAAGGATTGTGCAGACAGAACCGGAACGAAGCTCGTGCGCGATGCGCGTTGAAGCTCCTCTTCGCGCACACGAACCTACCCTGCTCAAGCTGCTGGATCGCAGCGAGTTATGCTTCTCAACTGGCAGGTTATCTTTTTCCTAGGCACATAGACACCCTTGGGTGTCGTCAGCTACTTATGCCAAGGATAAGCCCAGCGTCTCAATTCAGACGGCCAACTTCTATCTCCAGGCGGCCAAGCAGTTCTGCCGCTGGATGGTCCGTGAGCGCCGAGCGAACGAGAACCCCCTGGTGGGCCTCTCAGGCCAGAACGTCAGACTGGACCGCCGGCATGACAGGAGGGCGCTATCCACTGAGGAGTGTTGCCGGCTCATTGAAGCGGCAGCAAGCAGGCCCAATCGTGGCGGCATGTCCGGGACGGATCGGGCGCTGGTCTATCAGTTGGCCCTGGAGACCGGGCTGCGTGTCCGCGAGATCATGTCCCTGACGCGGGGGAGTTTCGACTTCGAGGCCGACCCGCCATGGCTTGTGGTCAGGGCGGCGTACTCCAAGCACCGCCGTGATGACACAGTCCTGCTCCGAGCCGAGCTGGTAACCAAGCTCCAGCAGGCCCTGGCGCTCAAGATGCCTGACGGCCCCGCGTTCTCCCTTCCACGCTCCAAGAATGCCCGGGCCGGCCTGCTCCAGACCGACCTGGCTGCCGCCGGCATTCCGTATCGCGATCAGAACGGCCGCTACGCCGATTGGCACGCCCTGCGGCACACGTTCATCACTAACCTGGCCAGGGGAGGAGTCCATCCCCGCGTGGCCCAATCCCTGGCCCGCCACTGCACCATCACCCTGACCATGGACCGCTACACCCACGTCCTCCAAGAGCAGGAAGTAGACGCCCTGAGCCGGCTGCCGGACTTGTGTGCAAAGCCTGCGCTGGTAGAATCTGGTAGGACTGGAACGGGTGGGGCATGAGTGGCGGCGATTTACTGCCCGCTCGACTGCCTGCTCCACTGCCCCCCGGACTGCCCCCAACGGGGTGGGTTGCCATGTGCTCCGGTGGGTTGCGGTGGGACAAAGCGGCGAGCTGGACGATATGCAGAGAAGGCCCGTCCGACGCGGCTGAAATGCATCTCAGGCCCGTCAGATGCGGGTCCTGTGACTACTGTGGTAGGGTGCCGGAGCGGTCGATCGGGCCGGTCTTGAAAACCGGTGTGCCCGCAAGGGTACCGTGGGTTCGAATCCCACCCCTACCGTTCGCTATTGGCTGGGCACTCACCGGCCAATGAGGATGAAAAAACCTTCGGACGGGCGCTAGAGCTCGGAAAGGATCGCACGATGCGCAAGTGGACGTTCACGGTGTGTCTGGCCGTTTGGGGTGCGGGGTTGGCAACGGCGTCCATCGCGCTGGCGGAGGCCACGAGCCAGCCGGCAAGTCAGCAGACGACTCAGCCCACGACCACCCAGGCCGCCAGCGAAGCCGACGCCATCAAGGCCACGGCCGACAAGGCCGCCGCCGGCATCCTGGAGGCCTTGGCCCTGGGCGACCCGGCCAAGGAGGCCAAGGTCCGGGCCGTGATGACGGCCTTTTACGTCAAGCGGATCGCCTGGGAGCCCAACGACGACAAGATCAAGGAGCTGGAAAGGCAATTGGCCAAGGCCCCCAAAGATAGCGCCGAGGCTGGGGCCAAAGAGCTCCAGACCGAGCTGAAGGCTTTGGACGATGAGCTGGCCCGGATGCGCGAGGCGCTGCTGGCCGACTTGGGCAAGGTGCTCTCATCCGGTCAGATCGAGACCGTCAAGGACAAGATGACCTACGGCCGGGCCAAGCTGCTCTACAACGACATCACCGCCAAGCACGACCTGAGCGAGGAGCAAAAGGCCCGCGTCGCCGCCCTGCTCACCGCCGCCCGCGAGCAGGCGATGATCGCCGGCAGCGCGGCCGACAAGCACCGCCTCTTCAACCAGGCCCTGGCCCAAGTGAACGCCTACCTCGCCACCCAGCCCGCCCGGATAGCCCCCGCGGCCGCACCTGTCCCGACGACGCAACCGGCCAACCCGTGACCCCGCGGCGGTCCCGACGGCGACGATAGAATTAAAAGATGTGGAGAGCTTCGATGAGCGTGATCTCGCGCGTAGCACCGATTGGGGGGCACCTGAGCGAGGCCGAATCGGCCCAGGTCATCACCGCCGCCGCGGGAGCGATGTCGCCGGCGGGCAAGAAGGTCCTGGTCCTGCTGCCCGACCACACGCGGTCCTGCCCGCTGCCGATGCTCACGCGGCAGCTTCACGCCGCCCTGGCTCCGGTGGCCGCCAAGCTGGACTTCCTCATCGCCCTGGGCACGCACCCGCCGCTCAGCGAATCGCAGATCGACCGCCTGATAGGCGTCAAGGCCGGATATCGCGAGAGAGAAAAGGTTTTTCGCGGCAGCCGGTTTTTCAACCATCGCTGGAACGACCCGGCCGCCCTGACGTCCATCGGCACGCTGCCGGCGGCGCAGATTCGCAAAATCACCGCCGGGCGGTTCGAGATGGACGTGACCGTCACCATCAACAAGATGGTGTTCGACTACGACCTGGTGCTGGTGGCCGGGCCGGTCTTCCCGCACGAGGTTGTGGGCTTTTCCGGCGGCAGCAAGTACTTTTTCCCGGGCATCTGCGGGGCCGAGCTGCTGAACTTCTTCCACTGGCTGGGGGCGGTCATCACCAATCCCAGGATCATCGGCAACAAGGACACGCCCGTCCGCACCACGCTGGAGGCGGCCGCCGACATGCTCTTGTTAAAGAAGTTCGAGAAGTTCGCCCTGTGCATGGTCGTTACCGAGCACGAGCTGGCGGGTCTGTTCTTCGGCCCGGTGCGCGAGAGCTGGTCGGCCGCGGTGGACCTGTCCGACAAGCTCCACATCACCTACATGGAAAAGCCCTTCGACTCGGTGCTCTCCCGCGCCGGAGATGTACGACGAGCTGTGGACCGGCGGCAAGTGCATGTACAAGATGGAGCCCGTCGTGGCCGACGGGGGCGAGCTGATTATCTACGCCCCACACATCACGCAGCTTTCCGCCGCCCACGGTCGGATCATCGAAGAAATCGGCTACCACACGCGGGATTTTTTCCTCGCCCAGTGGGAACGCTACAAGCACTTCCCCTGGGGCGTGCTGGCGCACTCGACTCACGTCCGCGGCATCGGCACGTACGAGAATGGCGTCGAGAAATGCCGCATCCAGGTCACGCTGGCCACGGGCATCCCCGAATCCCTCTGCCGCAAGATCAACCTTGGCTACCGCGACCCGGCCAGCATCAACGTTGCCGATTGGCAAGGCCACGAATCGGGCGGCCTCCTCTACGTCCCCCAGGCCGGAGAGAGACTCTACAAACTCAAAAACCCCCCAGATTGGCAGAAGCCGGAATAAGGGATTCCGCGGGAAACGAGTTTCCCGCCCTACAAGCTGGCAGCGCGGAGGGGGGTATGACCGGAACATGCGGTCAACCCAGGAGATTCACGAGAAGGCCCGTTACATTCACAATAATCCTGTCCGGCGTGGCCTTATGCCGCGTGCGGAGGACTGGCCGTGGTCCAGCGCCAGGGCGTGGGAGACGGGCGTGAATGAGCCTATTCGACTGGATCGACAGTCCTTTCCCCAGTTGCGCCTGTAACCTACGTGGCCGCAAACGCCGCGGCCACGGCACCGGGCTTCCCAACCTACAAACTTGCCATTTAGTACTGGCCGCGTAAGATAGTTGCTCCGGTTACGCACCAGAGAACGGGGAGACCATTGTGATGAGAATGCTTCTGATAGTCCCGCTTATTCTTGCCGTGCTGTCCGTCCAAGTCCGTGCAGTCGATCCTTCGCAGCAGTACACGGTGTCTGATGGTATATCAATGCAGATACCGGCCGGTTGGGTTCGTATTCCTCAGAACGTCTTGGATGAGGATTCTAGACTCTTACAGCAGAACGTACCGGCTTCGGTAAACATGGAGATGGATGCCGGTTTCCAGCCCTCGACCAATAAAACCTGGATGCAGACACCATATGTCTTGGTTCAGGTGAGAACCAAACGTGTGCCTGAACAAGAGTTGAAAAAATATAAGACAATAAATCAAAGACTCAAGACAGAGGTCAGCAAGATAGACCCCTCAGTGGGTTCCTCACTCGACATCGGTTCTCCCGTCTACGAACCGGAAAGCCACATTCTTTGGATGAAGATAAGCGACCCAACTGGCCTCAAGAGGATAATAGGAATGAGGCTGACGGAACAAGGGACGGTTATGACAGTGTTGTACTGTGATGATAAGGACGTGGAGAAGTACAGCCCTATACTTGAACAAATGGTCAGGAGTATCAGACTGCGCGAAGGGCTTGAGTACAAGGAAGGCTTTGTATTCCCCATATCAGACAAGATGTTAACGGCTGCGTTGATTCCTGTTGTTCTGGGGATGGCCGCATGGATCAAGTCTCGCTGGAAAAAGCTATACGGTAGGCCAAAGTAGGGCCAGTGTCTCATTAGCTGCGGGAAACGATTCTCCCGCCCTACGCAACTACCTGAACGATGTAAAGAGAAACAGCAAAGATAAATCGAGGCACTACTTGATCCAGATCGTGACACAAAGGGAACTACAGATTTGTGCAAGGTTAGACTTCTGCTACCTGTGCGGCAAACCTTTCGAGAAGGCGGAGCAGCCAAACCGGGATCACGTTCCTCCTAAAGCGATCTTCCTTGAGGCTGATCGAGGAGACCCTTTGATCCTGCTCACGCACCCCAGTTGCAACGATGCCGAGTCTGGAGAGGATGAACTCGTAGCCCAGTTAGTTTCAGCGCACCATGGACGCCTTCCTCGACCTGAACGGCAACGTCTCGCCATCACAGCCGGAAGACTGCAGGACGATGCCACGCCTATTGCCTTCACTACGAACATCAATCTGGATCGGATCGTTTGGAGATGGGTTCGAGGCTTCCACGCAGCTCTCTATCATGTGCACTTGCCGAGAACCAACCCTTCCTTCGTGCATACACCTTTCCCAAAGGGTCGAAGAAATGGGGAGAAAATTATGTTTAATGATATCCTAGACCAGCAATCCTTCGTCCCGGAGGTGATCAAGAAGAACCGCTTGGCCAGGAATCTCGACCGCATCGAGTGCTGCAATGGGAAGTGCGTCTACGAGTGTGTATTCGTGCGAGCCGACAATGGGGATCCAATATGTTTCTGGGCATTGCGCATATACGATTGGGAGAAATTGGCCGATTCACGTTGGCCCAGAAGCCATGGTTGTGTAGGTGCATACGACCCACCAGGGGGTATTCCGTCAAATGCTTCGGTTGGCACAAAACTGAGCTTCCAATTCCCGAATAGAGATACCTTGAGCCCGTTTGAGTAGCCCAGTCAAGTCCAGTAGGGTGGGCAACTTGTTGCCCACAGAAAACCAACACGACGATTCGCGTGTGCAGAACCCCCGCTTTGTGGAGAACCTGCACACCCTACAATCTACAAACCCTCCAGCAGATGGCCGAGTTTGTCCTTTTTGGTCTTGAGATAGTCGCGGGTGTGCTCGTCGGGGGGGATTAGAAGCGGCACGCGCTCGACGATCGTCAGGCCGAAGCCCTCCAGGCCGAGGATCTTCCGCGGGTTGTTGGTCAGGATGCGCAGTTGCGTCAGCCCCAGGTCGCGGAGGATCTGGTTGCCGATGCCGTAGTCCCGCGTGTCGGCCTGGAAGCCCAGGTGGAGGTTGGCCTCGACGGTGTCCATGCCCTTTTCCATCTGGAGCTTGTAGGCCTGCAGCTTGTTGACCAGGCCGATGCCGCGGCCCTCCTGGCGGATGTAGACCACCGCGCCCTTGCCCGCCTCGGCCACCTGGCGCAGGGCGGTGCGGAGCTGCGGGCCGCAATCGCACCGCAGCGAGCCCAGCACGTCGCCGGTGAGGCACTCGCTGTGCACGCGGACCAGCACCGGCTCGGGATGAATGATGGGCTTGCCGTCCTTGTCCAGCTTGCCCACGCCGCCGGTGCACAGGGCCAGGTGCGGCTCGGGGTCCACCAGGGACTTGTAGGCGATCAGGTGGAAGGTGCCGGCCTCGGTGGGCAGGTCGATCTCCACGGCCCGGTCGATCAGCCGCTCGCTGCGGAGGCGGTAGCGGATGACGTCGGCCACCGAGCACATCTTGAGCGAGTGGCGGCGCAGAACTTTTCCAGGTCGGGCAGGCGGGCCATCGTGCCGTCCTCGTTCATGATCTCGCAGATGACGGCCACGGGCTTCAGCCCCGCCAGGCGGCACAGGTCCACCGCGCCCTCGGTCTGGCCGGCGCGGACGAGCACGCCGCCGTCGCGGGCCCGCAGCGGGTTGATGTGTCCCGGCCGGGCGAGGTCGCCGGGCCGGCTGTCGTCGCGGACCAGGACCTCGATGGTCCTAGCCCGGTCGGCGGCCGACACGCCGGTGGTCACGCCCCCGGCCGCATCGACGGTCACGGTGAAGGCCGTGCCGTGCAGGGCGGTGTTCTCGCTGGCCTGGGGGTACAGCGCCAGCCGGTCGGCCCGGTCGCCCGTCATCGGCACGCAGAGCACGCCGCGGGCCTCGTGGAGCATGAAGTTGACGGCCTCGGGCGTGATCTTCTCGGCCGCGCAGACCAGGTCGCCCTCGTTCTCGCGGTTCTCGTCGTCCACCAGGACGATCATCCGCCCGCTTCGCAGCTCGGCCAGGATTTCATCAATCGCGTGCATCGGTTGCTTAGGGGTTCTTTTTGTGGCCGGTGTTTTCCAGGGGCTTTTCTTCCTGGGCGATGAAGGACAGGCCCATGCGGGTGTAGCTGATCACCGCCAGCACGCACAGCCCTGCCACGACCCAGCCCGCGGCCAGGGCGATCCTGCTACCCAGCCCCCCGGCCAGGCGGTTGAGGTCGGGTCCAGCCAGGAACAGCATCACCATGACGAGCTGCCCCACCGTGCAGGCCTTGCCCGCCTTGGCCGGGTGGATGAGGAACTTGTCGGTCACCAAGTATATCACCAGGAACCCCAGGATCACCCACAGGTCCTTGCCGACGATGAAGACGACGATCCAGTTGGACAGGATCACCCCCGGCGGCGCGGAGTGCGGCAGCGACAGCAGCACGGCCGAGCAGATGATCAGCACCTTGTCGGCCAGGGGGTCCAGGATGGCGCCCAGGCGGGTGCGGGCGCGGAGCCGCCGGGCCAGCACACCGTCCAGCAGGTCCGACAGGGCCATCACCGCAAAGATGGCCATCGCCGCATAGCGCGCATGAGGCCAACTGTCCTGGTTGGTCAGCAGGATCACGAACGGGGCCACCAGCAGCAGGCGGATGATGGTGATGCGGTTGGGCCAGTTCAGGCTCTTCCAGGGCTTGTAGACGTTGACGGCCACAAGTTTTCCTCCCCCCGGTGCGGGGTTATAATGGAACGATAATACCTGTGGCAACGGCTGCCACCAACGGCATTTAATAAGGACAAGGACAAAGAGCAAGGTGCCCCATGACCGTTCGCAGCCCCTTCCGTGCCGGAAGCTTCTACGACGCCTCGAGCGATGACTGCCGGCGCCACGCCGGCCATCTGATCGCCCAGGCCGAGCTGCCGCCCGACCTCCCGGCCGTGCTGTACGGGGGAATCGTGCCGCACGCCGGATGGGTCTATTCCGGGAGGCTGGCCGCGATGACGTTCAAGGCCTTGGCGGCCGCCGGCGAGGTGGAGACGTTCGTGCTGCTGGGGGCCGACCACGTCGGGGCGGCCAGCGAGGGTGAGGTGTATGACCGCGGAAGCTGGCGGACGCCGGTGGGCGACCTGGCCGTTGACGAAAAACTCGCCGCCGCCATCCTCAAAGCAGACCCGGCCTTGCGGGCCAACCCCCAGGCCCATGCCCACGAGCACTCCCTGGAGGTCCAGTTGCCGCTCATTAAGCTGCTGTGCCCCCAGGCCCGCATCGTGCCCGTCACCGTCCCGCCGACGGCGCTCGCGATGGACATCGGCCGGGCGGTGGGGCGGGCGCTGGCCGGCTGGGCGGGCGTCCGCGTGGTCGGCAGCACCGACCTGACGCATCACGCCGGGAACTTTCCCGCCCCCGGCGGGCGAGGGGAGGTGGGCGTGCGGTGGACCGTCGCCAACGACCGGCGCATGATCGACCTGATGGAGCGGCTCTCGGCCCAGAAGGTGGTGAACGAGGCTGAGTCCCGCGGCAACGCCTGCGGGGCGGGCGCCGTCGCCGCGACCATCGCCGCCTGCCGCGAGCTTGGAGCCACACGCGGGATCTGCCTGGAATACACCAACAGCTACCAGGTCGTCCACGCCGTCTACCCCGACGACCCCGACGACACCACCGTCGGCTACGCGTCGATCGTCTTTGCGTAGATCGCCGAGGGTAGATGCTGCACGCGATCCTCATCCTGTGAGCAAAAGTCGTTCATCCCACGCGACCGGAGCCTGAAGGCTATTGCCCCCATTTCCCGGTGCGGAGCACGTGTTAGAGTTGGGACGGGCCGATCCGGCAGATGAAGTTGACGGTCTTGCGGGCCACGCGCGGGCTGACGCGGCGGTGGGTGGGCAGGTTGACCACCTCGCGGGTGGCCCGCTCGGCCACGGGACAGGAGCCGAAAGCATAGTCGTAATGATCCAGCGACACCAGCGCCTGGTGCAGGGGCGACTCAAACCACGTGCCCAGCTCGATGCCCTTGCGGGCGGCTAAGGCGACGGCCCGGGCCTTGTCGGCCACGCGAATAGGATAGCGGACTAAAACAGGGTCTATGTAGTCGGGCGTCACCCGCCTCGGCCAACCCCGTTCAGTCAGCAGGCGATCATAGAGGGCAGTCATGCGGCGGCGGTGCTGGAGGTTGGTTTCCAATCGGGCGACCTCCCGCCGCCCACAACGGGCCTGCCCATTGCCCATGAGTTTGAAGAACTCCCTTTGGGGTTCCAGACGGCATTCGCTGGGGGTTGCGCTACCCACAAGCACCTTCTTTCTCACCAGCCAACGGAACAACCACTGGACCGCGGCGGTGGTTTGCGGAAATACCACCGCCTTGTAGGCCAGGCGTTGGGCAGCCAGCAGGGCGCACTCCCCCCTTCCCGGCTGGAAGGCCTCCTGCTCGCACCGTCGGCGGATCTTCTCCGCCAGCTCACGGTCGGCGGTCACGGCGATGCCGCCGATGCCGGTGGTGAAGGGCTTGTTCCACTGGCCGGAGAAACACGAGGCCAGGCCGAACGTGCCGGTTTTTCGGCCCTTGTAGGTCGACCCCACCGCCAGGCAGGAGTCCTCCATGACGGGCAGACCGTGGCGGCGGGCGATGTCCAGGATGGCCTCCATCTCCGCCGGATACCCGTAGGTGTGCTGAGCGACCAAGAGCTTGGTCCGCGGGGTGATCCTCCGCTCGATCTGGTCCACGTCGATGTTGTAGGTGTGCGGTTCAATGTCCACGTACACCGGTTTGGCGCCGAGGTACTTGATGGGGTTGACCGCGACCACGCAGGTATAGCCGGGGAGGATGACCTCGTCGCCCTCTTGGATTCCCAGCGCGCGGAGGATGGCATAGATCGCCACACGGCCCCTCCAGAAGGCAAAGGCGTAGGGCACACCCAGCCAGTCCGCAAAGGTTTTTTGGAAATCCTCTCGCACTCGGCTCATGGTCGATTTTTCCCTGCCGGAGGCAGGACGCTCCCCACCTTGCGACTTCTTGGCCGATCCGTGCATCGAGGCGACGTCCCTAGGAGACGGCGGCCAAGGCCGAGGTGAGGGCCTTCTTGACGGCCTGCACCTGGTCCTCGCTCAGACCCGCAAAGAACGGCAGGGCGATGGTCCGCTCGGCCACGGCCTCGGTGACGGGGAAGTCGCCCTCTTTCGTGCCCAGCATCTTGCGGATGTACGGCTGGAGATGAATGGGCACGAAGTACGGGTTGCAACCGATGCCGCCGGCCCGCAGGTGCGCCAGGACCGTGTCCCGGTCGGCCTGGCTGAAGCGGTCGGCCAGGCGGATGACGTACACGAACCAGCTTGCCGTCGCGCGGTCGTGCATCGGCGGCAGGTGCACCTCCTGGATCTCCCCCAGGGCGTGGTCGTACAAGTCGGCCGCGTGGCGGCGGCGGGCGAGCAGGTCGTCCAGGCGTCGCATCTGAACTTCCCCAAGGGCGGCATGGATTTCGCTCAGGCGGTAGTTGTAGCCCAGTCGCGCATGGCTCAGCCAGTCCGCCGTGTCGCGCCCCTGGTTGCGCAGCGAGCGGCACAGGTCGGCCAGGCGGTCGTCATCGGTCACGATCATCCCACCCTCGCCGGTGGTCATCTGCTTGTTGGGGTAGAAGGCGAACACGCCAACCTCCCCGAAGCTGCCCGCGGGCCGGCCGTCCCGCACCGCCCCCAGGGCCTCGCAGCAGTCCTCGATCAACGCCAGCCCGTGCTGGCGGGCGATCTGCTCGTAGCGGTCGAAGTGGGCCATGTGGCCGAAGACTTCCACCGGCAGGATGGCCTTGGAGCGCGGGGTAATGGCCGCTTCCAGGGCCGCCGGATCGAGGTTGTAGCTGGCCGGGTCGATGTCCACGAATACGGGCCTGGCGCGTTCGAACAGCAGGCAGTTGGTGGTGGCGATGAACGAGAACGGGGTCGTGATGACCTTGTCCCCTTCGCCGATCCCCAGCGCCCGCACGGCCAGGTGCAGTCCGCAGGTGCCGCTGCTGACCCCGATGCCGTGCGTTCGTCCCGCGCGGGCCGCCACAGCGGTTTCAAAAGCCTGGAGCCGCGGGCCGATGCTCAGTCGGCCGCTGCGAAGCACCGCGGCGACCGCCTGCACCTCCTGGTCCGTGATGTCCGGGCCGGAAAGCGGCACCGACTGTTCCGCCATACGTTGCGTCCTCCCAGGGCGCTATCGCCTGTTGGCCCTAGTCATGGGGTCGCCAGAGCGTCGCCCGCCGCCGAGGAAACCGAGGCGATTCCCCCTTCGGCCGGCGAGGGAGAATTGAGGGGTGCGTACTCCGGTACCAGGCGCTGGAGCGCAGCGATGATCTTGGGGCGGTCCGTGGAGTTCGCCAGCGCCTCCAGCTCGTCCATGACCTTGTTGATGACGGCCAGGTCCATAGGCTTACTACGCCAGACGAGCACCTTGGGATGGACGGTCGGTTCGATGTCCTCTCCGGAGGTGCGCAGCTCCTCAAAGAGCTTCTCGCCGGGACGGACGCCGGTGAAGGCGATGTCGATGTCCTCCCCGGGCCGAAAGCCGCTGAGGGTGATCATCTGCCGCGCCAGGTCCACGATCTTGACCGGTTCGCCCATGTCCAGCACGTAGATCTGCCCGCCGGTTCCCGTCGCGGCGGCCTGGAGGACCAGTTGCGAGGCCTCGGAGATGGTCATGAAGTATCGCCGCATCTCCGGGTGGGTGACGCGGACCGGTCCGCCCTCGGCGATCTGCTGGCGGAAGGCGGGGACGACCGAGCCGGCCGAGTCCAGCACGTTGCCGAACCGCACGGCCTTGAACTGCGTCTTGCTGCTGTTGGAGGCGCTGAGGGCCTGCGTGTAGATCTCCGCGACGCGCTTGGAGGCGCCCATCACAGAGGAGGGGTTGACGGCCTTGTCGGTGGAGATGGTGATGAACTCCGCCGCGCCGTACGCGACGGAGGCGTCGGCCACGTTGCGCGTGCCGAGGACGTTGTTCTTAATCGCCTCGCAGGGGTTGTGCTCCATCAGCGGCACGTGCTTGTGGGCGGCGGCGTGGATGACCACTTCCGGCCGGTGCGTCTTCCACACGCTCATGACGCGCTGGCGGTCGAAGATGTCGCACACGCAGACGACCAGCGGGATGTCGCCGTGCCTGGAGCGCAGCTCGTTCTCGATCTCGTAGAGAGGGTTTTCGGCCTGCTCCACAAGGATGAGCTGAGCGGGCTGGTAATGGGCTACCTGACGGCACATCTCCGAGCCGATGCTCCCACCGGCCCCGGTGATGAGCACCCGCCGACCGCGGAGGAACCGGCCGATGGCCTCGCTATCCAGGGCCACGGCCTGGCGGCCCAGGAGGTCGTGGATGTCCACCGGGCGGATCTGCGAGACGGTCACCCGCCCGTCGATCAGGTCGCTCACGCCCGGCAGCGATTGGAACTTCAGCTTCGTGCCGCTGCACAGCTCAATCACGCGGCGGAGCTCCTTCTGCGTGGCCGAGGGCATCGCGACGATAATCTCCTCGACGTCCTCCTCTTCGCAGATCCGCCGGATCTCAGTCGTGTGGCCCAACACGGGCACGCCGTGGATGATCAGATGCTGCTTGGCCGGGTCGTCGTCCACCAGGCCGATAACCCTGAATCGCTCCACGGGCATGCGGTGGATCTCCCGGACGATCGCCTCGGCCGCGTTCCCGGCCCCGACAACCAGCACGCGGCGCACCCCCTCCTTGGACATCGGCCGAAGCTCCTCGCGGTAGATACGGAACCCCAGCCGGGCCGTGCAGACCAGGAAGATGCTGGCCAGGAAGTCCAAAAACAGCACACCGGTTGGGTAGGACTTGATGTAGTCACCTACGTAGGCCAGCGTCACGCCCCCATAGGCCTCAAGCCAGCGGACCGCGACGATCGGCACATACATCACCAGCAGGAACAACCACGAGGCAAACAGGATGTTTCCGATGTCGCGGATCGAGGCGTACTGCCAGCCGCCGCGGAAAAGGTTGGTCGCCCCGAAGATGATGATCTTGACGATGATAAAGAACGGCAGCATCGGCAGGAAGGAGCTCAGGAACCACCCCTTTCGGGCCTGCTCTCCGGCCACCTCAAAACGGACCAAGTAGGCCAGGAGCAGCGCCAGCGCAAACAGCACCGCGTGGACCACGACGTTGAAGGTCAGACGGTGCTTCAGCAGCAATCCTTCCGTCCAGGCGAACCCGCCGGAAGAGGGCCTTCTCGCTCCTGTGGAGGGGGGTTCTATCATTCTTAAGTCTTAGCTTTTTAAACTTGGAACTTGAAACTTGAAGCCTTAAGCCAAGAACCAGGTCTTGTCGCTAGGTCTCTTGTCGATGCCTGATTCAGGCGAATTTAGGATTATAGGCCACGCCTACCTTCCCTTCAACAGGCATCCTTAATGCGTGGCAATGACGGGGTGGGTTCGGGACGGGCTGCAACATTCATCGGGCGGATGCCGCCGGTGCGGTGGTGGGACTTTCCATCGGCAGCAGAGGTGGAGTCAGGGTGGGTTGAGAAGACGGCCCCGCAGGCGGTTCGGAAGCGCCCGAACCTTCCGCCGTCCCGCTGAGCTTGCCGCTGGCCTTCATGCCGTCCCAAAACGTGTTGACGGCCTCCCGGAGGTCGGGATTGATCTTGCCGCGGCGGGCCTTCTCCAAGGCCAGGCGGGCGCCCTCGAAGTCCTGCTGGAACCAGCGGAAATAGGCTGCCACGAAGAAGGCGTCGTTGTCGAAGGGATTGCTCTGGAGATGCTTGTCCAGCCAGTCGATCCGCTGGGTATACTGCTCCGGGGAGGCATAGAACGCCTGAGGTTGGATCGGGAGCAGGGGCATATCCGGCATGAACTTCAGCGCGCGGGTGAGGTAGTAGGCCGCCCGATAGTAGGAATTCCTGCTGATGGCGAAGCTGGCATGGGCCAGGCTCAGGAGACAATCGGGGTTTTTGGGGTTGACGGTGTTGGCCATCTTGAAGCGCTCCATCGCGTTGTCGTAATCCCCGGCGCGAAAGGCCTTCTCACCCTCTTCCATATAAGTGCTGAACTGGTCGTCGCCCCCCGTCACCAGAGAGATGATGGGACTCAACCGCGTGGCAATGCCCACATCCTGGTTCCCGCCCAGGGCGTTGAGGTAGGTGGACGTGGCCTTGAGCAGTCGCGAATCCGAGGCCAGAGGATCCTCGCCAGAACCGCCCGCATACAGACCTGGGCTTCCCGCCAGCATCGGTCTGGAAAGGCGCATGCCGGAACCGGGCAAGGGCGTCAGAGACACAGACGGTTGACCTAGAAAAGAATCCCCGCCGGGTCGGCTGATGGTATAGGATGCCCGGGACTCCATCGCGCTGCGGAGAAGGTTGCTGGAGGGGGCACCTACGGGCGACTGGAGCGCACCCAGGCCATAGGAGGTGTTGCGGAACGTGGCAACGACCCCCGAACTTCCGACATCTCTTAGCGTTCCAGGGGAGCCGATATTTACCTGCCCGCGGACTTGGGCAGGGGCAAAAGGTGGACCTACCGCAATGGCGGCTGCAGCGGCCACCAACCACATTGCTCTCCACCGACCCATGCCTTTCCTCTTCTTACATTATTACGCCCCGGGGGGGCTCAAAACACCCCTAATTCTTCGTGGACGTCGGTGTTGAGGAAGGCGGTGCAGGGATCGGTAGCGGGTGCTTCCACACGACCTGGTAGAGCACCTGCCCCTGTTTCTGGACGAAGTCCGCGTCGGCCAGAAGCTTGTCGGGGAGATAACCACGGATGGGTGAGAGGACGTACAGCGGCCGGGTGCCCAGGGCGATCCGGAAGGCCTGCGGATCGCGCTGGTAGTCCCCCAGCGGGCCTTGCTCGCCGGTGAGAACCACCCTCGGGCCAAGGCCGTACACCTTCTGGGCCACTCGGAGCGTGTCCATCGCGGTGATGTCCACCAGCACGACTGCCCCATCATCCACCTCGGTGAGGGCGCGGCGGGCGAACAGGTCGGCGGACCGCTCGTCGTGCTTCCAGGGCACGGACCAATACCGAAGCTCGTTGCGGAAGGGAAGCTGGCGGGGCCGGTGAATTTGCACGCCCAACCAAGCCGCCAAGCGGGGCGCGGCGGCGTACAGGGCCGGGGGCATGGCGATCGAAAGGAGGCAGGCTGCTATGGCCGCTTTGCGCCATGGGGGGGAAGCGTCGACCAGCGTCGCCACGCCCAACGCAGCGGCCAGGGCGATCATCACCAGGCTGGGCAGCAAGAACATGAACTGATCCGGGACGGGGTAGCGGCTGACGAAAAGGATTTCGATCAGCGTCAGGACCGCCAAGGCATAGGCCGTGGGTCGGTGCGGCAGGCGGCGCAAGCTCCACCAGCCGATCACGGCCAGCACCGGCAGAGGAGAGACGAAATTCAACGCCGCGATGGCGGCGTTGACGCCCATCATCGGCCGGCCCACCGAAACGTTGAGCACGTCGGTCCGAAACGCTCCAAACAAGGCCGAGTGCATCGCCCCCAGCAGGTCCCCGCTGGCCTGACCCTGGCGCACGATCAGGAGGAGGAACGGTAAGGCTCCAGCGACAAAGGCCAACACCGCCGCCACGGCCGACCAGACCGGCAAGCGGCGCCGGGCCATCAGCACCACCGCCGCCACCGCGTAAACCGGCAAGGCCAGCAGGGCCATGTTGTGCACGGACCAATTCAACCCGCAGACCAGCGCCAGACCGACCAGCACAACCGTTCGCGGCCGGCGGAGCAGCGCCACCAGCAACCACAGCTCCGCCGTAAACAAGAAGGCGTTGAGCGTGTAACTTTCGGTGATGGTCGCCAGCCACCAGACGGTGTGGCAGACCGCCAGCATGGCCGCGGTCGCAAGGCCGATCCATCGCCGGCCCGCCAGCACCGCCACGAGGCAGGCGAAGTTCGCCAAGGCCGCTGCCATGGCCAGGCCGCTGAGGGCGTTCAACCGGGCCGTGACGCTGCCCAGAGGAACCGCCACCAACACCTGGCCGACGGCGATGTAGAGCGGGTGCACCAGGGCCAATCCCAGGGGGTCGCGATAAGTCCCCGTCAGGATCCGCCACTGCCGGCTACCGCTGTCCTGCCAATTCACGCCTTGTTGAGCGGTGGCGACGTAAAGCAGCGAGAAAACGAGAAAGGTGCCCAACCACAATAGCACCGTCCGCCTGCCGGTAGTCTGGGACGGTTGGGATGGAACGCTCGTCATCGGCGTAGATGTTAGCGGGAGCAGGCCGGACCTTTCAAAGGCAAACCGCCGTCCCGACTGATAAACAGGATGGTCCGGTCGGGCAAGGCGCGTTGACCTCAAGACGCACTTAGGTTCCTGTCGATGAATTTTAACCAAGAACCAAGAACCAAGAGCCAAAAGTGCAAGACCCGCCGAAGCCGCTGGGCGTAGGAAATGCCATGAACATCACTTCCCTGGTTCGCCTGGCCAGGCCCGAACACTGGATCAAAAACAGCATCGTGCTGTTTCCGGTGGTCTTTGCGCTGCGCGTGAACGACCCGGTGGCCTGGGCGCAGGCCGCGATAGCGGCGGTAGCCTTTTGCCTGGTCTCCAGCGCCGCCTACGTCGCCAACGATATCCACGACCGCCACGCCGACCTCCTGCATCCGCAGAAAAAGGACCGCCCCCTAGCCAGCGGGCAGGTGTCCGTACGCACCGCCTGGGTGGAATCGGCGGTGTTGCTGGCAGCCGGTGCGGCCATGGCGTGGATTTTGGGCCCGATCACGCTGCTCGTCCTGGCCTCGTATGTCCTGCTCCAGGCGGCCTACACGTGGTACCTCAAGACCCGAATGATCGTGGACGTCATGTGCATTGCCCTGGGCTTCGTGCTGCGGGCGGCCGCCGGGGCGGTGGCCATCCACGTGGAACTCAGCCCCTGGCTATTCATCTGCACCTTCACCATCTGCCTGTTCATGGGCTTCTGCAAGCGGCGGAGCGAGGTCGCCGCCATCGACGACACCAAGACGGCCGCCCAGCATCGATTGACCCTGCCCTTCTACATCCCACAACTCCTGACGCACCTGACGACCCTGTCGGCGGGCATCGCGATCGTCTCGTACCTGCTGTACGCCACCTCGACGCGAACGGTGGAGCACTTCGGCACCGACTACCTTCTCTACACGCTGCCGCTGGTCATCTACGGCATCTGCCGCTTCGAGATGCTCTCCAGTTTCGGACGGCACGCCGACCCGACCCATCTGATCCTCCGCGACCGACCCTTCCAGTTGACCGTGTTCTTGTGGGGGCTGATGGTCGTGGTCGTCCTCTGGCAAGGCCGGGCGATCCAGCAGTGGCTAGGGCGGTACTATTGAACGAGACGACCACCCACACAGTGACTGCTTTTAGTGGCGCGCTGCTGCTCCTCCTTCATTTGATATAATTCACATGAGAGTATTACCGGAGGCTTATTATGGCGATGCGCAGCAAAGTCGCGGTAGTGAGGACGGCCCCGGAGACAGTCCTGGCCGACGTGCGGCGCGTGATGGAGCTAGGGGGGCTGAAGCAGGCAATGAATTCTTCGGCCACCACGATCCTTAAGAAGAATCTTTCCTGGCACTTGATGTACCCCGGCGCCAACACCACCCCCTGGCAGCTGGAGGGGGCGATCCTGGCCTTGCGGGAGGCGGGATTGCGCGACCTGGTGTGCCTGGAGAACGAGACGGTCGTGACCAACGCCGAGAAGGGCGAGAGGCTCAACAAGCATCGGATGGTCTGCGACCACTACGGCGTACCGATCAAGTATAACTTCCGCCCGTCGGACATGACCTGGCAGGTCTATCAGCCACAGGCCCCGATGCTCGCGCTGCACGACATCTTCCCGGAAGGTATCCGCATCCCGGACTACCTCCACGGCAAGAACATCGTCCACCTGCCGACGATGAAGTGCCACATCTACACCAACGTCTCCGGCTCGATGAAGAACGCCTTCGGCGCGATGCTGGACAACAAGCGGCATTACTGCCACAGCCGGATCCACGAGACGCTGGTGGACCTGCTGGCCATCCAGAAGGAGATCTTCCGGGGTCTTTTCGTCCTCACCGACGGCACGACCGCCGGCAACGGGGCCGGTCCGCGGACGATGACCCCGCTGACCAAGAACGTCCTGCTGGCCTCATCCGACTGCGTGGCCGTCGACGCCGTGGCCATCAAGATGATGGGCTTTGACCCGATGGACCACGGTTTTATCCGCCTGGCGCATGAACGCGGGCTGGGCGTCGGGCGGACAGAGGAGATCGAGATCGTCGGTGACGCCGAGGCCGCCGCTGAGAACTGGGGCTTCCACACCGGCCTCAACGCCGCCGGCCGCATGGGAAAGCTGCTGTGGTTCGGACCCTTGCGCTGGCTTCAGCACCTCATGTTCCACACGCCGATCGTGTACGCCTTCATCGTCGCCTCGGCCGTGTACCACGACCATCTGTGGTACCCGCTAGTCGGCCGCAAGACGGTCAACGATTGGCTGGCCCACAGCCCCTGGGGGAGGCTGTTTGAAGACTACCGTCCCGGGCGCACGGGCTGACGGCAGCGGCCGGGCGGTTGTGCTCTTAAAGCGTGCGAGGTATAGTAATCAGACGTCCAGACTGGACCTTCCCGCCCCAGGGCGGTCTGCTCGTTGTGGTGTGTACCGAGGTCAAGTTCATTGATGCTTCCGGCTGAGTCTTTTATCCAGGTTCTCGAGAGGAAGTGGTGGATTGGTGTCGTGGCGTTGGGCGTTTCGCTGGTCGTGACGCCCATCGTCCGGTGGATTGCCTACCAAAAGCAGCTTGTCGATCGTCCCAATGACTGGTTGAAGCCCCACCGCCGTCCGGTGGCGTATCTGGGGGGGCTGGCGATGTGCGCGGGGTTGCTAGTCGGCGTGGCCTGCTACATCGCCTCCATGCCCAACCTGCAGGAGTATTGGAGCGGGATCGGCCAGGCCCTAGCGGCCGCGGATATCGAGAAGTTGCACTCCAATTCGCTCCTCAAAGCCCTGGCCTTCGCAGTGGCTGCCGTGCTGATCACCATCGTGGGACTGCTGGACGACATCTACAGCCTGACACCCCGGCAGAAGATCTACGGCCAAGCTGTCGCAGCCGGGGTGCTCCTGGTGGGCGGCGTGGGCACCGGTTTGGCGGGTGTGTTCTGTAGTCTGGTGGGGCTATCGCTGCCCCTGTGGGTCCTGGTTCCCCTCCGCGGACTGCTCCTGTTTATCGTCGTGGTCTGCACCTGCAACGCCACCAACCTGCTGGACGGCCTGGACGGGCTGTGCGGGGGCGTGACGGGCATCATCGCCGTGGGGTATCTGGCCCTGGCGGTGTGGCTGGCCACCTACGGCCGCTTTCCCGACACCGACGACTTGCGGGTCGGTGTGTGCCTGGCCATGGCGGGGGCGGTGCTGGGCTTCCTGCCCTACAACATCCCACCGGCCAGCATTTTCATGGGCGACGCCGGCAGCATGCTCCTGGGGTTCTTCGTGGCCACGATGATGGCCTTATTCTCCAAGGAAGGGACGTTTCGCTGGCTGATCGCAGCCTGTGCCATTTATGCCCTGCCGATCCTGGACACGGCCTTGGCCGTCGTGCGGAGGGTGCTGGCCGGCAAGAACATCTTTGCCGGTGACCGCAGCCACCTGTACGACCAGCTCGTGGACCGCGGCATGACGGTTAAGCAAGTCGTGGTGCTGTTCTACATCCTGGCGGTTGTGGCGGCGGTCGTGGGGGTATTGGTCGCGACCCATCTGCGGGGCCGGTACGCGGCGGCTCTTTACGCGGTGATGCTGGTGATCATCTGGGGCGTCTTCCTCAAGCTGGGCATGGTTACCCCGCCTTCCAAGGAGACTGAATCCAAATCAGACAAGGGCCAGGGTGCGGAGAAGCCCTGACGCCCCCATCCCCGCCACCGGTGAGGGCATGATGCTCACCATCGTGATCCCCGTCTGCAACGAGCGAGACGTATGGCGGCAGGTCGTCGCCCGCGTCCAGGCCGTCCCGTTACCCTGCGACCGGCAGATCGTCCTGGTGGATGACGGCTCGCGCGATGGCACGCGCGAGCAACTGCGGGATTACGCCCAAGCGCTGGAGGGCAGCCCCGAATCCAGGGGCCCAGCGGCGGTCAAGGTGCTGTTCCATGACGTCAACCGGGGCAAAGGCGCGGCCCTGCGAACGGGTTTCGCCGCCGCCGACGGTGACATCCTCGTCGTCCAGGACGCCGACCTGGAATACGACCCCGCCGATTTCCCCAAACTGCTCGCGCCTCTCCTTGCCGGTACAGCCGAGGTGGTCTACGGCAGCCGCTTCGCTGCCGGCGGCTCCCGCAAGGGGACGTGGCAAAACTATCTGGCCAACCGCTTCCTGACGTTTTTATCCAACCGAACCACCGGCCTAGGCCTGACGGACATGGAGACCTGCTACAAGATGTTCCGCCGGCAGGTGCTCCAAGGCATCCGCCTGGAGCAGGATCGCTTCGGCTTTGAGCCGGAGTTCACCGCCAAGATCGCCCACCTGGGCGTGCGAGTGACGGAAGTCCCTGTCAGCTACCGCGCCCGCAGCCGGGCCGAAGGCAAAAAGATCGGCTGGCGCGACGGCCTCAAGACCCTTTGGTGCATCCTCAAGTACGGCCTGGGCCGGCGGTAGTCCTGTTGCATTTCGGACGTTTCGGCATAGACTCATCGGCCATGAGCGCGGTGGTCATTATCCCCGCCCGATACGCCTCTACCCGCCTGCCGGGTAAGCCTTTGCTCGCCGAGACGGGCAAACCCCTCATCCAGCACGTGGTGGAATCCATCCGTACGGCTAAGCGGATCACGCGGATCGTCGTGGCCACCGACGATCGGCGAATCGCCACGGCCGTGGAGGCCTTCGGCGGCCAGGCCGTGATGACCCGCCCGGACCACCCCTGCGGCACCGACCGCATCCACGAAGCCGCCATCAAGCTGGGCCTGACTGAGGCCGACATCGTGGTCAACGTCCAGGGGGACGAGCCGGACATGCAGCCGGCGTGCGTGGACAAGCTGGTCGACCTGCTGGAAGGCTCCGAGGCACCCATGGCCACGCTGGCGACGCCCCTGTCGGCCCATCAGGCCGACGACCCCAACAAAGTTAAAGTCGTGCTGGATGGCCGCGGACGGGCATTGTACTTCTCCCGCAGCCGCATCCCCTTCGACCGCGACAACACCGGCTCCGTCCGCTATCTGCTGCACCTGGGCGTGTACGCCTATCGCGTGGGATTTCTGAAACTCTTTGCTTCGCTATCGCCCACGCCGGCGGAGCAGGCCGAAAAACTCGAGCAGCTCCGCGCGTTGGAGCACGGGCACGCGGTCGCCGTGGCGGTGGTGGATTATCGCGGCAGCGGCATCGACACCCCGGCCGACTACGCCGCCTTCGTCGCCCGCATCCGCTCCGTGGAAAAGTCCCCTTAGAAAAACCTGGCGGAGTTCCCTTCGGTTCATTCCGCCAGGTTTTCAGATTCATCACCTGGCCCGCTGGGGGGAGGTCTTGACGGTGCGCTCGGCCTTGGCGTCGGTAGGCCGGTAGTCCTGCAACGCCCGCGAGGCGTGGATCAGGTCGTTGACCTTGAACACGGCCGTGGTCCGCCCGCCGTGCGCCCCGCCTGTGCAGTAGGCGTAGTCGATGTTGACGTGTTCGTCGGCCAGCTTCTGAGCCACCGCGGCAAAGGCCCCGGGCCGGTTCTCCAGCTCCAGCACCAGCACCTGGCTCTCGCCCCAGCGGTCGTGGGCCTTGCCCAAAACCTGCCGCGAGGCCACCGGATCGTCGCAGATAAGCCGCAACACGCCGTGCTCACCGGCATCGCTAAGCGTCAAGGCGATGATGTTGATCCTGGCCTTGGCCAACGCCCCCGTCACCGCCGCAAGAACCCCCGGTCGATTGATCAGGAAGACCGAAAACTCCGTCTCCGTGCGCATCTCAACTCCTTTCTAAGACTGTCCTGTCCTACTTTTGTATTCTAGGACACATTACGTTCCAAGGCACCTAAGGTTCATGACGAAAACAGTCTCAGCGAGATATTTCTATAATCCCTTATTATCTGGAAGGTTACAATCTCCATTTCGTGCAGCCGGGCCGGTGATATGGGGGGCGCGGACATAGATGGGCAGCAGGTGGTGGTACTCGGTGAACTGCCCCGCCCGGGCCAGGCGCCAGCCGACGGTCCAGACCCCCCGGGCCGTGGGCAGGCGAAGCTGCGGCGGGGCAAGGCTCACGCCCGCCGCGCTCATCGGGTGGTAATCCAGACCCTCACCAGTCAGCAGCAGCGGCCGGGGGGCGGCGGCCAGAAACTCCTGTGGCCTCCACAGCCCCGCCGGCAGGTCGGCGGGGGCGATCGTCCCGTCTCGGCGGTCAAAGACGGAAGCGTGGATGCAGCCTTGTCGGGCATCCAGGACGACGGCCAGGTGCTGCCAGTCCAGCTCGCGGGCGTTTTCCGCCACGGCCGCCGGCGTGGGCACGGCCACGCACTTCAGATGTGCAATCGCTTGCCCCAGCGTCCGCGCCACGGTGATGCCCACGCGCAGGCCCGTGAAGCTGCCCGGGCCGGTGGAGACGTACACCTCGTCGATGTCCTTGGGCCCCAGGCCTGTCTGCTTCACCATCGCTGCCAGGTGTGTCAGCAACTGCACGGTGTGCCGGCCGGCGGCGTCGAAGCAGACCTCCTGCTCCCGGCGATCTCCGATGGCCAGCAGCAGTCCGCCGGTGCGGCAGGAGGTTTCTATCGCGATGGAGACGAGGCGATCTTTCTTCATGGCGACCTGTCGCGGCACTAAGGCGATTGTAGGCTGCCAGCCCTGTTCGTCCAAAAGGAATCCCATTGGACTTCGCAAGGCCAACGCGATCCGCCGAAGGCGGATTGCTCCTTTTGATAGAGTCGAAGGGAACTGGGCAACCGCCTTCAAAATGCGAAGGTCAAAAAAGACAGACTGTGGCGGGAGGACTTTTAGCAAGGTAGAATAAACACTTTCCGGCCGTAGCAGCACCGAAGGAACGCCATGTCGCAAGACACACAGGACAAGCAAAACAAAAAGGACGACGTGCTGGGCCACGCCCCCGACGAGCTCCTGAAGGTGATCTCGACGGCAGTGCCGCTGGAATCGGTTCAGGAGGCGGCACGGCTCGACCTCGACGAGCGCGGGATGTACGTCGAGGGCTACCTGGTGCTGACCGAGTTGACGTTGGGTCATTTTCTCCTTCGCGACGGAACATGGCAGAGCCGGTGGAGGGACCTGGGCGGGTTGAGCAGCGCCCTGATTGTCGAGGGGTTGGGCATGAACCTGCTGCGCCTCCTTTCCGACGGGAAGGTGGCGGAGGAGTTCCGCTTCACGCTCCGCCAGGCCAAGGAGGTGGCCAAGTTGCAGCGGCGGCTGGAGCGGAGGCTGGAGGGCAAGGAAGACGTCCCGGCCGAGGCCGACAAACCCCGCGGCGAGGAGAAGAAGATTCGCTGCGACAAATGCGGGCGGGTGGTCCCGCCCTGGGCCGAGGTGTGCCCGGCCTGCTTGAGCCGCCGCAAGGTGCTCAGCCGGTTGCTGGACTTCGTCAAGCCCTACAAGTGGCGGGCGATTACCGGCATGACGCTGGCGATCCTCGTGACGCTCTCGCAGCTCGTCCGGCCGTGGATGACCAAGCCGATGATGGACCAGGGACTGGGCATGGTGCCCCACGGCAAACCCAGCTACCCCGTGCTGCTGGGGTACATTTTCATCCTGGCGGCCCTGATGGTCTTTTCCGCCCTGGCCGGGGCGTTGCGCGAGCGGCTGATGGGCACGCTGGGCTCGCGGATCAGCCGCGACGTCCGCGACCGCACCTACGACCATCTGCACAAGCTGAGTTTGAGCTTTTTTTCCCGCAAGCCCACCGGCTCGCTAGTGACGCGCGTGACCAGCGACAGTGACCGCATCTGGGACTTCGTGGCCTTCACGATCACCGAGCTGGTGATCTCCACGGTGACGATCGTCGGGGTAGCGGTGGCGCTGTTCCTGCTGAACTGGAAGTTGGCGTGCATCGTGCTGCTACCGATCCCGGTGATGTTGGCTTTTTCGGTCATGTTCCACCAGAAGCTGCACCGGGGCTTCGACCGCTTGTGGCACCGCTGGAGCGTGCTGACGGCCGTCGTCGCCGACTCGCTGCCGGGGGTGCGCGTGATCAAGGCTTTCAGCCAGGAGCAGCGCGAGGTGGATCGCTTCGGGCTGAAGAACGCCGACTTTTACCGGGACGAGGTCGGCTTGATCTCGCTGTGGACGCTGTTTGGGCCGGTGATGATTTTCTGCACGCAATTGGGGGCGCTGCTGGTGTGGATCGTGGGAGGCTGGTGGGTGGTGCGCGACATCATGTCCGGCGCACGCCGGCCGAGGGGGCGATGACGGCCGGGACGCTGCTGGCCTACGTGTCGTACATGTGGATGTTCTACCAGCCCATCCACATGATCGCGCACATGGACCGCATGTTCAACCGGGCGGCCACCAGCGTCCAGCGGATCTTCGAGATCCTCGACACCGAGCCGTCCATCTTCTCCAAGAGCGGGGCGATGCCGGCCAAGACCCTCCAGGGCCAGATTGAGCTGCGCGACGTGAGCTTCAGCTACGACGGCGTCCGCAAGGTGCTCAAGAACGTCAGCTTGAAGATCGTCCCAGGCGAGATGGTCGGCCTGGCCGGGCCCAGCGGGGGCGGCAAGACCACGATGGTCAACCTCATCTGCCGCTTCTACGACGTGCTGGAGGGGCAGATCCTCATCGACAGTGTGGACGTGCGCGACTACGACATCGAGGAGCTCCGCCGCCGCATCGGCGTGGTGCTCCAGGAGCCTTTTCTCTTCTACGGCACCGTGGGGGCCAACGTCGCCTACGGCAAACCCACCGCCACGATGGAGGAGATCATCGCCGCCGCCAAGGCCGCCAACGCCCATGACTTCATCGTGGGCTTCCCCGACGGTTACGACACGATGGTCGGCGAGCGGGGCCAGACGCTGTCGGGCGGAGAACGCCAGCGGATCAGCATCGCCCGGGCCATCCTCAACAACCCCATCATCCTCATCCTGGACGAGGCCACCAGCTCCGTGGACACCGAGACGGAAAAGCTCATCCAGGAAGCCTTGGACCGGCTCATCGCCAACCGCACGACCATCGCCATTGCCCACCGCCTGAGCACGCTCCGCAAGGCCGACCGGCTGATCATCCTGGACAAGGGTGAGATCGTCGAGCAGGGTTCTCACGAGGAACTTTCCGCCAAAGAAGGCGGCATCTACGCCAAGCTCCTCCGCATGCAGACGGAGATGCAGTCCATCATCGCCATCGGTTGATGAGGTGGAACCCGCCTGAGCGAATCCACGCGCCGCTGCTGTCCCCGAGTCAACCCGTCAACCAGTTACTAGTTGACTGGTGTACCTGTTGATTAGTGAGCATGAGTGCCAGGGTCTGCGATTTCGTCGAGGCGATTAGAAATAATCTTCCAGCCACTTTCGGCTGGTGCGGTCCAGCTCGCCCAGGTCGGACAGCTCGAAGGTGTTGCCGTCGGCGTCGCGGAACAGTGCTCGCGTGTCGGAGAGCAGCCGTACGTCGTCGCGGCTTCGAATCTGGAAGGTGACCTCACCGCGATCGGTCTGGGCGGTGATGGAGATCACGCCAAACTCGTTGCGATAACTGGTGATCCGGCGGATCTTGGGGTTGAAGACCTTGTCGGCCAACTCCTCTTGAACGATTTTCCTGCTGGCCGGCTCCAGCTCCTCGACCGTCTTAAACAGCGCCAGCTCCTTACCTTCCTTGTCGCGGATAGAGACGTAGGAACCCGGCAGCGACCAGGGAAAGCACCGCGCAACGCGGGCATCGACGACGGGAGAATCCTTCCCGTCCATCTGCACCACCAATTGACCAGCTTCGTTGCGGGTAATCTTCATCACGGCTTGTTCTCCCACCGGACAGTATTGGCCAGAGGTCTGCTGGGATTCCGTGGTCTCGGGACAATGCACGTTCTTCACCGACATCCCCCACCGCTGCTCAGCCGTCCAGCCCGGCCCGTCTGGACGACACCGCAGCAAGCCTGGCGCCATGGGGCATAGATTCTATGCCAAAAAAATCAAAAAGCATTATACCAAAACGGCGTGGCTCTGAAAGCGCCGCGTCGCTGTCGGGCTAAACCCCTTTTCGAGCTTGGAGATTCGAACAATTGCGGTAAAATGAAGGGCGATCCCCCCTGTTGTCGGAGCGACGAGGATACGTGTGAATCGGACCTAAAAAGCCCCACGTGTTTGCGGGCTTTTTGCCACAATGCCGCCCGGCTTCTCAACGCGGAGGGCTATCTTTGTCACTCGCCGTGTCTTGTATCGGCCGAAGGACAAAACACCTAAAAAGTAAGGTTTTTCCCATGCAGCCCATGCAGCGCCCCATCCCATGTCCTGTGATGCCCATCTTGATCACGACGTTTGTGGCTTTGAGCCTGCTGGGATCAGCAGCCTACGCGATTCCAGCCTTTCCGGGGGCGGAGGGGTTCGGGGCGCCTTCCATCGGAGGGCGCAATGGGGACGTCTATCACGTCACCAGCTTGGCCGACACCAACACCATCGGCACGTTGCGATACGGGATCAATAATGCTCCCTCCAGCGGCAGGACCATCGTCTTTGACATCTCTGGTACCATCGCGTTGACCAGCCAACTGTCGATCAGCCACCCCAACATCACCATTGCCGGTCAGACGGCCCCAGGGGATGGCATCTGCCTGAAGAACGAGGATTTGAAAACCTATGCCGACAACCTCATCATCCGGCACATTCGCTCCCGCGTCGGCGATCAGGGCACCAGCGACTGTGATGCCATCTGGGGTCGATATCACAACAACATCATCATCGACCACTGCGACGCAAGTTGGTCCATCGACGAGTGCCTGTCGCTGTACGCCAACAACAACGTGACCGTCCAGTATTGCATGGCTACCGAGAGTCTTTACCACTCCCACCACGAGAAGGGCAACCACGGCTACGGAGGCATTTGGGGTGGCAACAACGCCTCCTGGCACCACAACCTCCTGGCCCACAACTCCAGCCGCAATCCCCGCTTCGCCGGCGCGGGCGAGATCAACATCGATTTCCGCAACAACGTCATCTACAACTGGGGCTTCAACAGTGCCTACGGCGGCGAGCAGGGCACGATCAACATGGTCAACAACTACTACAAGTACGGACCGGCCACCGATTCCGACGTCCGCAACCGGATCGTCGAGCCCAGCTTAGACCCCAACTACGGCTGGACCAGCAAGTGGTACATCGAGGGCAACTACGTCTACGGTTATCCCGCCATCACTGCCGACAATTGGGCCGGCGGCGTCCAGGGCAGTGCGCCCCTGGGGACGATACGAGCCTATACGCCCGCCCCCTACGCCCCGGTCTATACCCAGTCAGCCGAGGAAGCCTTCACGTGGGTCCTGGCCAACGTCGGCGATAATCTCCATCGCGATTCCATTGATACACGCATTGTCAACGAGGTCCTTACCGGGACAGCCACCTACGGCGGCACCTGGGGGGCGGGGAAGGGCATTATAGACTCGCAGACCCAGGTTGGCGGCTATCCGACGTACCCGCAGCTCACGCGCGACGCCAACTTCGACACTGATGGCGACGGCATGCTCAATTCCTGGGAAACCTCCCACGGCCTGGACCCTAACGTGGCCGACAACAACGGCGACATCGACAATGACGGCTACACCAATCTGGAGGAATACCTCCACTGGCTGGCACCCATCCCGCCGCCCAAGCCGATCATCTGGCTCGGCGGGTCCAGCGGCACGGCCGGGCGATACGAGCTGATTACCAACTGGGACATCCCCTGGCAGCCGACGCTGGCCGACCGGGCAGAGATCAACTCCGGCAAGGCCACGGTCGCCTACCCCAACCAGGAGGCTGGCACGCTCTACGTGGCCAACACGGCCGCTGGCTCGGCTGAGCTGGCCGTCACGGCCGGGAAGCTGACCATCGGCAACGCCCTGCACTTAGGCAGCGCCTCGGGTGCCCGCGGCACGGCCAGCATCAGCGGCGGTCTGATGGCCATCAGCGGCAGCCTGGCCCTGGGCGGTGGCGGAGGCGGGGCGGTAGGCTTGCTGACCCTCACCGGCGGCAGTCTGACGGCCACGGGGCCGATCGTCCTGGCCTCCGCGGCCTCCAGCACTGGAGAGCTGAAGGTAGCCAGGGCGGCGTATGTGGAGGTGGGCGGCTTGACCATTAATTCCGGCGGCGGGCGATCGACCAAGGTGTCGATGGAGCTGGACGCCAACGGCCCCAGCCTGATCCGCACGACGGGCGCCGCGACGCTGGCCGGCACGCTGGCAGTCGATCGAACCACCACCTCGTACCGACCCAGCCAGGGCAACCAGTTCGCATTGATCCTGGCCACCAGCGGCGCCGGTAACTTCAGTACCATCACCAGCAACATCCCGGGCCTGCTGCTGAAGGACCCCAACACTCCGGCCTTAGGCTACTGGCCGATCTTCCGGGGCACGTTTGACGCCAACGCGGACTACGTGGTGACCTTCCAGGGCGCGATGCCCGGCGACGCCGGCGGGGACAACAAGGTCAACGCCGCCGACCTGGGCGACCTGGCCGCCAACTGGGGCCAGAGCGGCAGGAGCTGGACGCAGGCCGACTTCGGCGGCGACGGTCAAGTCAACGCCGCCGACCTGGGCGACCTGGCCGCCAACTGGGGCCAGACCGGCCTTGCGCCCAGCGCCGCACCTCCGGAGGCTCCTATTCCTGAGCCGGCAACCTTGACGTTGCTGAGCTTGGTCAGCCTGGCGGCGCTGCGGCGGAGGAGATAATCGGCTGGACAAAGGCCGCATTCCAGAGCCAACAAGAAGCGGCGGAGCTTTTTTCCCCCTCGGTTCCGCCGTGTTCATTTGAGGGACTTGGCAACACAAGCGTCTCAGGGAAGCTTGACAGCCGACGGGGCCATCCGGTATAAGCCGTCGCCCACTTTCCCCAAGCCAGAGACGATGATGCAGGACATTCACGTCAAAATGTTCAAGGGCAAGATGGACGCCGCGAGCTTCGCGAAGCTCGCGGCCATCCGCAACGATGCCCTCCACGCCTTCGTGGCCGACGCGGTAAAGCTCTGCCAGCCGAAGACGGTGAACATCTGTAGCGACGAACCGGCCGACATCGCCGCTATCCGCCGCGGCGCGATCGAGAACGGCGAGGAGATCCCCCTGACCCTGGAAGGCCACACCGTTCACTTCGACAACTATCCCGGCGACCAGGGACGAGACAAGGAAGTGACCAAGTACCTGGTGCCGGCCGACGAACCGCTCAGCAAGAATCTCAATCAGATCGAGCGCGAGCAGGGCCTGGCCGAGGTGCGCGGCTTTCTCCGCGGTGCCATGAGGGGAAGGACGATGCTCGTGCGGTTTTTTAGCCTGGGGCCGACCGACTCGGTCTTCGCCATCCCCTGCGTCCAGATCACCGACTCCTACTACGTCGGCCACAGCGAGGATCTGCTGTATCGGCCGGGGTACGAAGAGTTCAAGCGGATGGAGAACCGGGGGGGCTTCTTCCGCTTCCTGCACTCGGCCGGGAAGCTCACTGAGACCCGCGTCAGCGCCGCGATGGACAAAAAGCGCATCTACATCGACTACACGCAGGATCAGATTTACAGCGTCAACACGCAGTACGCCGGCAACACGGTGGGGCTGAAAAAACTGGCCCTGCGCCTGGCCATCCGCAAGGCCGACCGGGAAGGGTGGCTGGCGGAGCACATGTTCCTGATGGGCGTGCACGGACCCGCCGGCCGCGTGACCTACTTCGCCGGCGCGTTCCCCAGCGCCTGCGGCAAGACCTCCACGGCCATGCTGCCGGGGGAGACGATCGTCGGGGATGACCTGGCCTACTTCCGCGCGATCGACGGGGAGGCGCGGGCGGTCAACATCGAGGTGGGCATCTTCGGCATCATCTCCGACGTCAACCCCAAGGACGATCCGCTGATCTACCAAGTCCTGACCCGCCCCGGGGAGGTGATCTTCTCCAACATCCTGGTCAAGGACGGCAAGCCCTACTGGTACGGCATGAACGAGCCGTTCCCCGACGAGGGCATCAACGCCGCCGGCCGGTGGCACGTGGGTAAGATCGACCAGTTCGGAAACGAGATCCCCCCTGCCAACAAGGGCAACGCCCGCTACACCATTTCCTTGAGGGCGCTGACGAACCTGGACCGCCAGTTGGACAACCCCCAGGGCGTGCCGGTGGGGGGGATCCTCTACGGCGGGCGCGACAGCGGCACCTCCGTGCCCGTCCAGCAGGGCTTTGACTGGACCCACGGCATCATCGCCTATGGGGCGTCGCTGGAGAGCGAGACCACCGCCGCCACGTTGGGGGCCACCGGCGTCCGCTCGTTCAACCTGATGAGCAACCTGGACTTTTTGGCCATCCCGCTGGGCAAGTACATCCGCAACAACCTGGACTTCGCCAAGACGCTCAAGCTTCCGCCGGCGGTGTTCTTCGTCAATTACTTCCTGAAGGACGCCGACGGCAAGTTCCTTAACGACCGGCTGGACAAGGCGGTGTGGATGAAGTGGATGGAACTTCGCGTCCACGGCGACGTCCAGACCCTCAAGGCACCCACCGGCCTGATCCCGCGATACGAAGACCTCAAGCCGCTCTTCCAGCAGGTGCTGCGCAAGGACTACCGCCGCGAGGACTACATCAAACAATTCACCATCCGCCTCGGAGAAAACCTGGCCAAGATCGACCGGATCGAGCGGATCTACCGCCAGGACGTCATCGACACGCCGCCGGTGGTTCTGGAGGTTCTGGCCGCCCAGCGCAGCCGGTTGGAAGCGCTCCGCAAGGCCAAGGGCGATTACGTCTCGCCGCTAGAGCTGTAGCGTTACCCTGGCAGCGGGGGTTTTCCTGCCTCCTGCGGGGCGTTCCCTTGCCGATAAGTTCCCTAAGCGGTATCGTGCGCAACAGCAGCTCGGGCCGGAGTGGCGGAACTGGCAGACGCGCAGGATTCAAAATCCTGTCAGGTTCACCCCTGGTGCGGGTTCGACTCCCGCCTCCGGCATCCGCCTTCGCTCAGGCTTCGGCGGATGGAGCGGCAGGATTTGAAGATGCGCCAAACCCTCCGAAGCCTTGGCGAAGGAGGGTTCGACTCCCGCCTCCGGCATGGTTTTTAGCATTGCGGCAGTGGCTCTTGAAGGACTGCGGCCGGCTAGGATATGATGGATAAGGGAGACGGTAGAGGAGTTAACATTGGTGGTTTGCCGTCAGCGCAAGGCGAGGCTGCTGGGGTTGGGACTGGATAACGACGACGAGATGGTTCGCGTCACGCGGGGAAAGAACTTCCACCTCGTCGGCGGATCGCGCGACACGCACCGGTCCATGCAGGAAAAATGCCTAAAGTTCAACGAGAAGCTTTCCGCCCGCGGCAAGGAGTTGGAAGACCTGGAGCATCAGGAATTCCTGGACCTGGCCGCCGAGTGCCGCATGAACGTATGGCCCCGGCGAAAAAGCCCCGGCGCGGAAAGAGAAAAAGGTTAATTTTTCCCCTTGCCTGCCCCTCCGGGAGCAGGGGATAATAAGAGCGTCACTTCACGTGTGTCTGGACAGGAGGTCCGGCGAGGATAAAAGGAGTTGCATTTCGCTGTGTCGGGTTTCCCGACAAAGGTAGCGGCCAGCGTGGTCAAGTCGTAGAGGCCGCGGAGGCAGTTGTCGGAGGGCCGTACATGCGTGCGTTTCGGCCTAGTCACTTCTCTCAAGAAGAGGACTACGACGAAGACGCCGATAGGGCCAGGCAGGACAATCTCCGGATCTACACGCTGCGCGCTCAGGCCGGGTTGCCGCTTTTTGGCGGCATCGTCCCGGAGCTGAGCCAACTCGCCAAGAGAGTCGCCGCCAGCGGTTGAGGCTGGACGTGCGATTGTCGCGGCGGGTGTTTGGAGGTGCCTGTCGTCTGTCGTGACGTGCGACGTGGAGCCTTCGTCGCGGAGTGCCCTTTGGGGCTTGTGGGTGGCCCCTAGGCTGGGGTCCGCTTTTGCCTGATCGTCTTTCCCGGCATCGAAACGGTCTATCGCCATATCCACAGCTCCGTGCGGGTATAATCAGCCGCCGTGGAAGGACACCCCCCAACCTCAAAGCCAGGCCGCCAAGACCCCGCCTTGCCGGAAGTCTCTCAACCGCGACTGAGAAAATGGACCGACGGCGCCTTGGTCCTGGCTGCCCCCGCCAAGATCAACCTCAACCTGATCGTCGGCCCGCGGCGAGAGGATGGGTTCCACGCAATCGACTCCTTCGTAGCCAGGGTAACTTTTTACGACGAGGTGGTGCTCGCCCCGCGCAAGACGGCCAGATTGTCTTGCGTTACACCGGTGCCGACTGCGGTCCCACTGAGAAAAACCTTGCCCTTCGCGCCGCCGGGCTGCTGGCGGAGGAAGTGGGCACCGGCGGTGTGGCCATCGAGCTGACCAAACGGATCCCGCCCGGAAGGGGGCTGGGCGGAGGATCGTCCGACGCCGCGGCCGTGCTGGCCGGGCTCAACGAACTGTGGGGGCTGGGCCTGGCCCCATCGCACCTGGCCGAGCTGGCCTGCCGGCTGGGCAGCGACGTGCCGTTCTTCCTGGGGCACCCGCGGCGCGGATGACGGGACGGGGAGAGACCCTCCAGCCGCTGGCCGTGCACCCGTTCTGGGCCGTGCTTTATCTGCCGCCCTTTCCTTGCCCCACGGCCGAGGTGTACCAGGCATACGACCGCCTGCCCAACGAGCCCCAGCAGCAACCGGCCGAATCCGTCCTGACCGAGCCGCCATCGCGGTGGCGGGGGCGGATGGTCAATCAACTCCTTCCGGCTGCCCGACAGGTGGCTGGGGAGTTGGCTGACGCATACGATCGGCTCAGTCGGGCGCTGCCCGCGCCCGTGGGCATGACCGGCAGCGGCAGCGGCCTGTTTGCCCTGTGCGATGAACTAGCCGAGGCACGAGCTGTCCTGGATGCGGTGCCTCAGGACATGCATGACGCCTGCCAAATCGTGGCCAGGAACGATTGGTGATGGGGGCGGCGGCGCTAGCCCCGTTGGGCGAGTTGGCGCATGACGGCGGCGTCGCGGGCAGACAGGTCGGGGTACTGCTCGTCGCTGCCGACGTCGGGACGGCGCTTCCAGCTCCGGGCGCACCGCTTGTATCGGCCGCGGGCATCCAGCACTTCCACGGCCACCACTTCCCCCTCGCCCAGCGACGCGCCGGTTTCGATCCGGGCATACCCCACGCCCAGCAGGTCTTCCAGTTCTTTCAAGTAGGTCTGGAGCATCCCGGCCACGGCCTCCCGGCCGGCGGCGACTTTGAAGACCACCTCGGCGTCCAGCGGGTTCTTCACGCCGCTGTTCCGCAAGGCCTCCAGCTTCACCAGCCCGACCCCGCGCAGGTCCAGCAGACGGTCCCACACCCAGGCGGGGCCTGCCTCCAGGGAATCCCCGGAAAAGCTGGCCAGATCCACCGTCACCGGCCGAAGCTCCTCAGCCAGGCGGAGCATCTTGGCGTCAACATCCGGCAAGCGGGCCAGGTGTACGCTGGAAGGCTCTTCGGCCGGGCGGAAGGGAATGTGCTCCCAGGCCTCCTCGGCCGTGTGCGGGAGGATGGGGGCCAGCAGCTTGACCAGCGCCATCAGCATCCCGTGCAGGACGGTTTGCGTAGCCCGGCGGCGTGGGGAATCGGGCGCCTCGCAGTAGAGCCTGTCCTTGACGGCGGACATGTAGATGCTGGAGGCGTGCACGGTGCAGAACTCATGCATCATCCGGGTGGCCTTATGGAACTCGTAGCGCTCGTAGGCCTCGCGCACGTCGCGGATGAGCCGATGCGTCTGCATCTTCATCCATAGGTCCACCGAGTGCCCCGCCGGCTGGACGGCGTGGTGGAGGAAATCGAAGTCGTGGCAGGCGCCCATGCAATACCGCAAGGTGTTGCGGATCTTGCGGTAGGTGTCCTCGGCCTGGGCGATGAGGTTCTCGGAGCAGCGGACGTCGTCGGAGTAATTCTGCCAGGCCAGCCACAGGCGCAGGACGTCGGCCCCGCGCTTGTTCATCTGGTCGACGACGTTCATCGCGTTGGCCAGCGACTTGCTCATCTTGGTCCGGCCCTGCTCATCGACGATGTAGCCGTGGGTCAGCACCGTCTTGTAGGGGGCCTTGCCCTCGGTCCCCAGGGCCGGCAGCAGCGAAAGCTGAAACCACCCGCGATGCTGGTCGGTGGCTTCCAGGTACAGATCGACGGGGATGTCTTCCACCAGGTTCCTGCCTAGCGCGACGGCGAACCAGCTCGAGCCGGACTCAAACCACACGTCGATGATGTCGCTGCCCTTGACCAGCTCCCGGATAGGGAACGCCTCCGGGTCGGGCAGGCTGCGGTCGGCGGCCGGATCGTAGCCGGCCAGGAGCTCCTGTGGCGAGCGCTTGAACCAGGCGTCGGAGCCTTCCCTGGCCACCACGGCCGCCACCGCGCGGACGCTTGAAGGGGTCAGCAACGGTTGGCCTGCACGGTTGTAGAAGGCCGGGATCGGCAGCCCCCAGGCCCGCTGGCGCGAGAGGCACCAGTCCGGGCGGCTCTGGAGCATGCCGGCGATGCGCTGACGCCCCCAGGGGGGAATGAACTCCACCCCGCCGTCGTGAACCTCGCGGCGGCAGACCTCCATCGCCAGGTCGCGCAGGGATCGCCCGCCGCGGGCCATCGGGCGGTCCACCGAGATAAACCACTGCTCGGTGGCGCGGAAGATGGTCGGCGTCTTGGAGCGCCAATCGTGCGGATAAGAATGTGTGGCGGTCTGCTCGGCCACCAGCGTGCCGAGCTGCCGCAGATAGGCGACGATCTGGGGATTGGCCTGCCAGACGCTCTTGCCGACCAGCCAGTCCGGCACGGTGTCGTCGAACGTACCGTCCTCGCGAACGGGGCAGTAAATCTCCAGGCCGTATTTGAGGCCCGTGCCGTAGTCCTCCAGCCCGTGGCCGGGGGCGGTGTGGACCAGACCCGTGCCCTCTTCCAGCGTAACGTACTCCGCCGGCAGGACCGGGCAGGTCTTGCCCTCCAGGATCGGGTGACGGTAGGTCAGCTTGGCGGCGACCAGTTGTTCCCCCGTGAACTTGTCCTTGACCCGGTAGCTCTTCAGCCAGTCGACCCGGGCGGCGCGGAGGGCGGCGACGACCGCCTCCAATCGCCCTTCGGCCACGATGACCGTGGCCGGTCCATCGGCCGTGTCGGCGTGGACGCACAGGTAGGTGTATTCCGGATGCACCACCACGGCCAGGTTGGCCGGCAACGTCCAGGGCGTGGTCGTCCAGACCAGCAGGTAAACCTCGTCCCCCTTTTCATGCGGCAAAACGGCCGCGCTCGATTCGCTCAGCGCCAGGGCCACCGTGATGCTTGGGTCGGTGCGGTCGTGGTATTCCAGCTCCGCCTCCGCCAGCGCGGTGCGATTTTCAATCGACCACTGCACGGGCCGAAGCTGGCGGTACACCAGTCCCTGATCGACCAGGCGCGCGAAGACCTCCAGCACGGCCGACTCGTACTGAGGGCTCATGGTGAGGTAGGCGTTCTCGAACTCGCCCATCACCCCCAGGCGGCGGAACTGCTCGGTCTGGACCTTGATGAACTTTTTGGAAACCTCGGCACACCGGCCGCGGATCTCCATGGCGGACATGCCCCCGGCCTTAGTGCCCAGCTCATCGGTCACCTTTTGCTCGATGGGCAGGCCGTGGCAGTCGTAGCCGGGAAGGAAGGGCGCGTCGAACCCCGCCATGTTCTTGGTGCGGACGACGATGTCCTTGAGCACCTTGTTCAGCGCCGTGCCCATGTGGACCGGGCCGTTGGTGTACGGCGGGCCGTCGTGCAGGACAAAGCGGGGGCAGCCCTCCCGGGCGCGGCGAATCTGCCCGTACAGCTTGTGGGCGTCCCAGCGGGCCTGGATGGCCGGCTCCTTGGCCAGCAGATTGGCCTTCATCTCAAAGGACGTCTGCGGAAGGTTCAGCGTATCCTTGTAGTCGTTCTTGCCTTCGCTCATGGCCGCGTTACATGCCGATATGAATCTCGGGGGGCAGGTGGGCCTCGACGAAGGCCACCAGGTCCTTGAAGTTTCTTAGCTTCCAGGAGTCCAGGACGAGTTTCCTGCCCCCCTGGAACCGAAGGACCAGGATCCCCTTGTCCTTCAGTCGCGAGGCATCCACCGCCTGGATGCCCGTCCAGCTCAGGCGGGCACCCCCTTCGTAGCCGACGCCTTCGCCGTCGGCCACCAGGACGCGGCGCATCGCCCAGACGCCCCAGGCCACCAGGACCAGCGCCAGGGGGATGAACACCACCGGGCCGTAGTGATTGAAGACGTGCTTGCCGAATTCGTTGATGTTGTACGGGTTGGGGTAGGGATACTTGCCGAGAACGTAGGCGTCATAGCCCGTCCACAGGCCAAAGGCCAGCGCCATCGCGGCGACGATGAAGAACCGTTCGATGGGGCCTTTGGTGGCCGGACAGACCACGCGATCCGATGCGACCGGTTGGTCGGTGTCGTTCATGAGCCGGTGTCTCCCTTGTTCTTGGCGCCCCGCAAAGGTTACTTCATCTCCTGCAATCTGCCAAGCGGTTTGTAGGGCATTCCGCATCGCTTGGGGGCAAATGCGGTTGACAGTCCCGGCGGGGAGGGCCTACAGTGTCGGGTTCTGTCCGTCCGCGGCGGTTCGGCCCCACAGGGCAGGAAGCGGTCCAAGGCGGACTGGAGAGTCTGGACCCAAGACAAGGAGTGCTCACCATGGCCGCAAAGGTCGCCATCAACGGGTTCGGCCGCATCGGGCGGCTGGTGTTTCGCGCGATGTCGCAGGAGCCGGAGAAGTTCGATGTCCTCGCCATCAACGACATGTTCGACGCGGACATGCTCGGTTATATGCTGAAGTACGACTCCACCCAAGGCCGGTTCCCCGGCAAGATCGTCGTCAAGCAGGGCGCGCTGGTAGTCAACGGCAAGGAAGTACCCGTCCTGAACGAAAAAGACCCCTCCAAGCTGCCCTGGGCCAAGCTGGGCGTGGAGGTGGTGGTGGAGTCCACGGGCAAGTTCACCAGCCGGGCCTCGGAGAAAGGACCGGGTTACGACAGCCACCTGGCCGCCGGGGCTAAAAGGGTGCTGCTCTCGGCCCCGGCCAAGGACAAGCCGGACGCCACAATCGTCCTGGGGGTCAACGACGACACGCTCGAGGCCGGCATGAAGTGCATCTCCAACGCCTCCTGCACGACCAACTCGCTGGCCCCGCCCTGCAAGGTGCTCCAGGAGAAGATCGGCATCGTCAAGGGGCTGATGACCACCATCCACGCCTACACCAACGACCAGGCCATCCTGGACATGCCCTACAAGGACAAGCGCCGCGGCCGGGCGGCGGCACTCAACACCGTCCCCTCCACCACCGGCGCGGCCAAGGCCATGGGCGAGGTGATCCCGGCGCTGAAGGGCAAGTTGCACGGCTACGCCCTCCGCGTGCCGGTGCCCGTCGGCTCCATCACGGACCTGACCTTCCTGGCTGCCAAGAAGACCAGCGTCGAGGAGATCAACGAGGTGATCCGCACCGCGGCCGAGGGACCGATGAGGGGCATCATCGAGTACGTCACCGACCCGATCGTCTCCTCCGACGTCATCGGCAATCCGCACAGCTCGATCTTCGATTCCACCAACACCATCGTGCTGGACGGGGACATGGTGAAGGTCACGATGTGGTACGACAACGAGTGGGCTTACAGCGTCCGCACCGCTGACCTCGTCGAACGGATCGCCAAGCTGTAGCGAACCCGCTGGGAGAATCCCCTTGGCTTTGTAGGGTGGGCAGCTCCGCTGCCCACGGAATTGCAGGCCGCATTATTCACGTAGGCAGGTTTTCCGCGGGTTACAAGTGACCCACCCTACGGTCCACGGTCTGTCAGCCTTGCGTATCAGGGGCCTTGGCCGTATGATTCCTGCTCCCTCTCAGGAAGCCCTCCCCCGACTTCGAGTGGGCCTTTAGGAGAGGCAACACCGGCGAGGAGCTTTTAACTAACACACATATGACTCAGGTACTCGGGAAGGATGAAACCATGGCCACCAAGACGGTCGCGGACATCGACGTCTCGGGCAAGACGGTCTTGATGCGCGTGGACTTCAACGTCCCGGTCAAGGACGGCCAGGTGACCAACGATCGCCGGATCGTCCAGGCCCTACCGACAATCCAGGCCGTGCTGAAGCAAGGTGCTAGGCTCGTGCTGATGAGCCACTTGGGGAGGCCTGCGGGCAAGGGCTTTGAGAAGGAGTTTTCTATTCAGCCCGCCGCCGATTGCCTGGCGGACCTTTTAGGTAGGCCCGTGAAGGTCGGCCCGGCTGAGGTCGTCGGCCCGGCCACTCAGAAGCTGGTGGCCGCGATGAAGGCCGGGGAGGTCGTGATCCTGGAGAACGTCCGTTTCGCGGCCGGGGAGACCATGGCTGACAACGCCAAGAAGAACCCCGACAAGAAGCTCACGCCCCAGCAGCAGAAGGTGCTGGACGACTTCGTGGCCGGCTTGGCCGCTCTGGGCGAGGTGTATGTCAACGACGCGTTCGGCACCTGCCACCGCAAGCATGCCAGCATGTACGGCCTGGCCCAGGCCATCCGCGATAAGGGTGGACCGGCCGTGGCGGGCTTTCTGGTCCAAAAAGAGATCAAGTACCTTCACGAAGCCGTCGCCAACCCCCACCGGCCGTTCCTGGCTATCCTGGGCGGCGCCAAAGTCAGCGACAAGATCAAGCTCATCTCCAACCTGCTGGCCAAGGTGGACCGCATCCTCATCGGTGGGGCGATGGCCTACACGCTGCTGAAGGCCCAGGGCGTGCGGGTCGGCAAGAGCCTCCTGGAGGCTGACCAGGTGGAGGAGATGAAAAAGCTCCTGGCCGCCGGCGGCGGCAAGATCCTGCTGCCGGTGGACCACGTCGCCACCGACGACTTCCAAAACGGCAAGCCCGTCGCCGTCTCGGACGTGAACCTCCCCGATAACCTGCTGGGCATGGACATCGGGCCCAAGACCATCCAGGCCTTTGGCAGAGAGATATCCAAGGCCAAGACGATCGTGTGGAACGGGCCGGTGGGCGTCTTCGAGCGGGCCGAATACGCCGCCGGCACCAAGGCCATCGCCGAGGCGATCGCCCAGGCCACCGCTGCTGGGGCGATCAGCGTCATCGGCGGGGGCGACTCCGCCGCGGCCGTGGAGGACATGGCCCTGGATAAGGCGATGACCCACATCTCCACCGGCGGCGGCGCGAGCCTGGAATACCTGGAAGGCCGGTCCATGCCACCGCTGGAAGTGCTGGACACCAAGTAAGCCGTCTTGCGGCACTCATGCGATGAAACTGAAACGCGGAAATCCCTGGAGGCAGCTTCCCGGCGGGGCGCTGATCGCCCCGTCGCTGCTGGCGAGTAACTTCGCGCACGTGGGAACTGACCTTGCCCAGGCCGCCGCCGGCGGGGCCGACCTGTTCCACGTGGACATCATGGACGGGCACTTCGTGCCGAACTTGTCCATGGGGCCGGGGTTCGTCAGGTCCATCCGCAAGGCCACGGACATGGCCCTGGACGTGCACCTGATGGTGACCGACCCGGCCTACTTCCTGGAGCGGTTCGCCGAGGCCGGGGCCGACAGCATCACGTTCCACGCCGAGGCTTCGAGCGAACCGCACAAGCTGATCGCCCGCCTGCGGGACCTGGGCCTGGGGGTGGGCGTGACGCTTCGGCCGGGGACGCCGGTCGAGGTCTTGGGCGACGCGTTGACGGAAGCGGACATGGTGCTGGTGATGACGGTCGAGCCGGGTTACGGCGGGCAGGAGTTCATGCACGAGATGCTGGAGAAAATCCGCCTCCTGCGCGGTATGCTAAAACCGTCCCAGCGGCTGGAAGTGGACGGCGGGATCAGCCCCGCCACTGCGCGGCTGTGCCGCCAAGTCGGCGCGGACGTGTTCGTGGCCGGGGAGAATATCTTCAGCGCCCCAGACATCCCCGCAGCCGTGCGGGCGCTGCGCGAGGCGGTGGGCGGTCCTGGCGGTCCGTCGGGAAAAACCAGCGGTACCTATTAGACTTTGCGTTGCCAAAGCGATTCGCCTCCGGCGAATCGCACCCAGCCGCATAGGGCGGGATAACAACCGACCGACGCCTTAGTAATGCGAAGGTCAATAAGGTCATGGCGGAAGGCGAAAAAGAAATCACCCGGCCGTATGATTTCTCCACCTTCGAGGGTCCGGCCATTCGCAAGAGGCGCGAGATCCCCGACGGGCTGTGGATGCGCTGCCCGTCCTGCGAAAGCACGCTCTACCGCAAGACGGTGGCCGAGAACCTCCAGGTTTGCCCCACCTGCCAGTATCACTTCCGCGTGGGCGCCCGCGAGCGGATTCGCCAACTGGTCGACCCCGACAGCTTCGAGGATCTGTTCGCCGAGATCGCCCCGGCCGACCCGCTGGAGTTCCGCTGGGCCGGCAAGACCCTGGCCGAACGCATCCGCGCCGAGCAGGCCAAGACCGGCAACACCGAGGCCGTGCTGACGGGCATCGCCTACATCAAGGGACGACGCGTGACGCTGGCGGTCATGGACGGGGATTGGCTGATGGGTTCGCTGGGCTCCGTAGTCGGTGAGAAGATCACCCTGCTGACCGAGCAATCCGTCGCGTCGGCCTTGCCGCTGATCATCGTCTGCATGTCCGGTGGCGCCAGGATGCACGAGGGGGCCTTGAGCCTGATGCAGATGGCTAAGACCTCCGCCGCCCTGGCCCGGCTCGATGAGGCGGGGGGATTCTACATCGCCGTCCTGGCCGACCCCACCACCGGCGGCACGACGGCTAGCTTCGCCATGCTGGCCGACATCACCGTGGCCGAACCGGGTGCGCTGATCGGCTTTGCCGGCGAGCGGGTGATCGCCAACACGATCAAGGCCGAACTGCCGGAGGGCTTCCAGCGGGCGGAGTTCCTGCTGGAGCACGGATTCATCGACCTGATCGTGCCGCGCAAGGACCTTCGCAGCGAGTTGGCCCGGCTAATCGACTACTGCGCTAAGTAGCCCCAGGCCGCCGGGGGCAGGGGATAGCGTCTCGACTCGACCTTTTTCACCAAAATCAGGAAGGCTGGATGGGGGCGTTCGGTCCTTGGGGGGCAGAATCGCCTTTGGGCCTGCGCCGCCTGCGAGATCGGCGCCGCTTGCGTGGCTCGGCCGACTGGGCAGACGGCGGCTGAAGGAACGGCTGGCGTGCTTGTGGCGGAGGCGGCGGACCGGGCGGACTGGCGGGCGGCGGTTGGGGCGGTGTCGGCGGCCAGGGTTCGCCGGAACTCATCGACGTTGGCGAAGTGGGCACGGGAGTGGCCGGGGTTGCGGGGGAGGCTTGCGGTTGGCCTTGCCCTCGTCCCCTGCGTCGGCCTCGGCGACCCCGACGGCGCCGCTTGGGGGGTGGCTGGCCTGCGGCGGGGGTCCCGCTCGGTTGGCCCGACGGCGGTGCGGACGGACCGGCCGATAAAGGCGGGATCGGTGGGGCCGACTTCGCTGGAGCGGGCAGTGGGAACGGCTGGGGCGGTCTCACCCAAGGCACCATGCCCAGCGGCTCGGTCAGCGGAGTTGAGGGCACGGCGGCCTTTTCCCTGCCTTCCTTTTGGCCTTCGGCCGTCATTCGCCGGCCGGTGGCTGCGGGGATCGCGGAGATGTCCACCGTGGCCAGGAACCGCGGAACGCCCTGGGGCGCGGTGGGATGTTCCCAGGCAACCTCGCTGCCGCGTTTGTCGGTGCAGGTGATTTTCACCTCGTCGCCGCGCAATTGTCCGTCGGCCTCGACGACGACGGTCTTGCCGCAGCTATCCTCCAGGCAGCCTAATTGCCGACGCCTGTAGTTGCACAGGTGGTGCGCGATAATCGGGGCGACGGCGAGCCGGATGTGCGCGACGGCCTCGAGGTGGCACAGTCGCTGCAACGTCCGCATGATTTCCAGCGACAGGGATTCTTCGCTCTTGAGATGCCCGGTGCCGTTGCAGGCCGGACAAAGGGCGTAGATGCTGTCCTTCAGCGAGGGGCGCATCCGCTGGCGGGTCATCTCGACGATGCCGAAGGCGCTGATCCGCTGGATCTTGACCTTGGCGCGGTCGGGCTTCATCGCCTCGCGCATGGCCTTTTCGACCGCCCGGCGGTTCCTTTCCTCGCGCATGTCGATGAAGTCGATGATGATCACCCCGCCCAGGTCGCGCAGGCGGAGCTGGCGGGCGATCTCTTCGGCGGCCTGGAGGTTGATCTTCGTAGCCGTGGTCTCGGCGTCGCTGTGCTCGCGGAAGCGACCGGAGTTGACGTCGATGGCAACCAGCGCCTCGGCCTGGTCGATCACCAGCGACCCGCCGCTGGGCAGCTCCACGCGGCGGGAGTAAATCTTCTCGATCTCCTCCTCCAGGCCATAGTCGTGGAACAGCCCGTCCTTGCCGACGTACAACTGGATGACGTGCTTGCCGCGGGGCATGGCCACGTCCAGGAACTCCTTGATCTTCAGCGCGTCGGTCGGTTTGTCGCAGATGATCCGCTCGATGGAGGTGTTGTAGACGTCCCGAACCGTGCGGATAATCAGGTCGGACTCCTGGTAAATCTCCGCCGGGGCCTTGGAGGTCTTGATGCGGTTCTTAACCGACTTCCACAGGCGCAGCAGGTAGTTCAGGTCCCGCTGGAGGTCGCGCTTGCCGCGGTCGAGCCCGGCAGTGCGGACGATGAAGCCCATGTCGGGCGGCAGGCTCAGGCCGGCCAAAAGTCCCCGGGCCTTGTCGCGGACGTCCTGGTCCTCGATCTTGCGCGACACGCCCAGGCGGCTCATGCCCGGCATCATGACTAGGTACCGGCCCGGAAGCGAAAGGTACGTCGTCAGTGTCGGGCCCTTGGTGCCGATGCCCTCCTTGGTCATCTGGACGATGACCTCCTGCCCGCGGCGCAGGCAGTCCTGGATGGGGGGGCGATCGCGGTGGCGCTGCTTGCGCCCACGGTTTCGGCCGGGGCCTTGCCCTTGGGGAAGTACTGGGGGTGCAGGTCGGAGACGTGAAGGAAGCCGTTCTTGCTCATGCCGAAGTCGATGAACGCAGCCTGGATCGCCGGCTCCAGGTTGGACACGCGGCCCTTGTAGATGTTGCCCACGCGGCTGGCGCTGCTGGCCCGCTCCACGTAGAGCTCTTCCATCGCCCCGCCGTTGACGATCGCGATGCGGCACTCCACGCCCTCAACCGTGTTAATCAGCATTTGTTTCTGCATGGGGGTTTCCCGTCGTAAAGTTATCCTTGGTCGTCTTATCGGCCCTTAGGCCGCTGGCGGCATAGGCTACGGCCTTGCGCACCACATCAGCCAGTCGCAGCCTCTGGTCCAATCCCAAAATCTCCAAAACGTCCCCGCACCGGGCCCAGGTATCTCCTTGCGGGACGACCGACCACCGCAGGTGGCCTTCTTCCAGCCTCAGATCGGCCACCATCGGCTTGACGTCGATCCTTTTTAAAACCATGGGAGCCGTTTTACGCCGCTTGTGACCTTTGGGGCGGGTCGGGCGCTCCACCGGCCAGGCCGCAAGGTGCCCCAACTCCTCCAGGCGATTCCGGACACGAGCGATCTCCGCCCCGGTCAGCTCCAGGGCATAGTCGATTCGGACGGGCTGGGGATGCCCTTTGGATTCGAGCCTCTGGGCGTGAAGGAACCGTACCCCCTCCGGCGCCTGAGCCGCCAGGCCGGCCAGCAGGTCCTGCGCCGGCATCGTCGCTTCCAGGGACATCACCAACAGCTCATCCTCGCTGCTCACGCCCACCGGGCGCGGGGCCGGCAGCGACAGGACCGGATGCGGATTGAAGCCCTGGGTGTACCGCAGCGGCACACCGGCCCGGACGGCGGCCAGTTCCAGCCGCGCATCATCTCCTGGTGCGAAAGAAATCGCACGTCTCCTGTGACGGCGAATCGGGCCGCCCACCGTTGTCCGCAACTGCCTTCGATGTCTGTTCCGTCCTGCCTCCGTGAGCGCGGACGATTCTGTCAGCGTCCCGGCCCCGCCTGCGGCCCGGGAGATGCACCCGGGCTGCGGCGATCGGCCCATCGTGGTCGCCCGCCGGCGGGGATCAATTCCCGTAGGCCTCGGGAAGGACCCGCCGGGTCTCCACACGGAGGAAACTGAGGATTTCCTTGTCCGAATCGAAACTCATCACCCGCCGCGCCACCTGGAGGGCCTGCTCCAGGGTAACCGAACGGATGATCTTTTTGAGGTTGGGGATGGCCGGGGGGGCGCAGGAAAAGGTGCGCAACCCCAAGCCCAGCAGCAGGAGCGTAAACTGCACGTCGCCGGCCATCTCGCCGCAGCAGCTGACCGGCACGTCGAAGCGCTGCCCGGCGCGGAGCACCTCCTTCAGCAGCCGCAGCACTGAAGGGTCGGCCGCCGTGAACAGCGAGGCGACCTTCTCGTTGCCGCGGTCCACCGCCAGGGTGTATTGGATGAGGTCGTTGGTGCCGATGGAGAAGAAGTCCACCTCCCGGGCGAACATCTCGCACTGAAGCGCCGCCGAGGGCGTCTCCACCATCATGCCGATGGGCAGGTCGTTGCGGTGCTCGATGCCCTCCTCCTCTAGGTCCTCCATGACGTCGCGGACGACGGCCTTGGCCTGGCGCAGCTCGCCGATGGTGGTGATCAGGGGGAAGAGGATCGACGCCTCGGCGTCCACGCAGGCCCGCAGGATCGCGCGAATTTGGGTCTTGAACATCGTCAGGTTCTGAAGGCAGAAGCGGATGCTGCGGCAGCCCAAAAACGGGTTGCGCTCGGGCACGCGGGCGCGGCTCTGGGTGTACTTGTCGGCCCCCAGGTCCAGCGTGCGGATGACGACGGGGCGGTTGCGGCACACCTCCAGCACCTGGCGGTAGGCGCGGTAGTGGTCCTCCTCGGTCGGTTCGGTGTCGCCGGACAGGTACAGGAACTCGGTGCGATACAGGCCGATGCCCTGCCCGCCCTTTTCCAGCACGGTGGCGGCCTCGGAAGGAAACTCGATGTTGCCCAGCAGCGTAATCTCGTGGCCGTCCTTGGTGATGGCCGGCAGGTCGCGCAAGGCGTCCAGGCTGTGAATGAACTCCACCTGCTGGCGGGAGTACTGCTCGTATTCCTCGACGGTCCTCTGGTCGGGATCGATGATGACCACGCCGCTGTGGCCGTCGATGATGACCCGGTCCCCGCCGGCGGCCTCGGACGTGACGTCATTGAGCCCCACCACGGCTGGGATGCCCAGCGCGCGGGCCACGATGGCCGTGTGACTGGTCTGCCCGCCGGCGTCGATGGCCAGACCGCGGATGTGCTCGCGATCCATGCCGGCCGTCTGGCTGGGCGTCAGGTCGTGGGCCAGGACGACCACCTCGCGCCGCAGGTGCCCCAACAACTGATGCTTCTGGCCAATCAGGTTCCTCAGCAATCGTCGCTCGATGTCGTAGACGTCCTTGACGCGGTCGGCCAGGTACTTGGGCATGGCCAGGAACTCCTTGGCGTAGCCCCGCAGCACCGTGGCGACGGCGTACTCAGCCGTAACGTGCCCGCCGAGGATGGTGTCGGAGAACTTCTTGGTGAGAATCTTGTCATCCAGCAGGCCCAAGTGGAAATCGAAGATGCTGGCCGTTTCCTTGCCGAGCTGCTCGGAGGTCCGCTTGCGGAGGTCCAGGACCTCCTTCTTGCTCAGCGCAACGGCCTTGCGGAGGCGCGTCAGCTCGGCCTGGGCGTGGTCGACGGGCACGTGGCGTTCGGGGATGTCGAACTCCTCGGTGTCGATAATCACCGCCGGAGCGATGGCCACCCCGGGAGAGACGCCGATGCCCTTTTTCAACTTCATAGTCGGTTTTCTGTCGGTGCGCCGGTCGGCGGCGGAGGGGCAAGGCCCAAGGTTCAAGAGTTAAAGCCAAGGGTCTAGTCTTCCATCTCGCCGAAACCGTCGTCGATGATTTTCTTCAGCGCCACGGCCGCCTTGTCGGCGTCGTGGCCGTCGAACACGATCTTCAAAACTGTGCCCTGCGTGGCTGCCAGGCGCATCACGGACATGATGCTCTTGGCGTCCACCGTCAGCACGCCGTTGGACACCTCGATCTTGCTGCCGAAACGGTTGGCCAGCTCCACCATCTGCATGGCGGGACGCGCATGCAGCCCGTACTTGTTCACGATGGTTACTTCCTGCTCAATGATAGTCACGTCAGCCGTCCCGACCGCCCCCAGGCCGCCAAATCGAGGTCCTTCGCCCCCCAGGCGTTTTTAGCCCAGCTCGTCCGCTTCCTGGATCAGTTCGATGATGGCTTCCTTGGTCTCGCTCTGCCGGAGGAACTTGCGGAAGATGTCGCGCTGCACATGCTTGAAGATGGCCTCCATCGCCTGGAGGTGCTCATCGGGGTTATCGGGGCTGGACAGCAACAGGATGACCGAATAGACGGGCTTGGCGTCCAGGGCGGCAAAGTCGATACCCTCACTGGACCGCCCGATGGTGCCCACCGGGCTCTTGATCCCCTTGAGCTTGGCGTGGGGCAGCGCCACGCCCTTGCCGATGCCCGTAGTGGCCTGGGCTTCCCGCGCCAGGATGGCCTTGGTGACGTCGGGGATGCTCTTGCGGGGGATCGCCCCGGCCGAGGCCAGCGCCTCGATCAGTTCCGAGATCGCGCCATCGCGCGTACGGGCTTTGAGTTCCGGGATGATGGCGTCTGGGATCATGATGTCCGATAGCTTCATGCGTGGCTCCTGTTAGAGTCCACCGGGCGGTACAAAATTTTGAAAATGTTAATGGCGGTGGTACTAATATGCAGGCAGTAACAACCGTAGGTACTTTAGACAAAAGTGGTAATATCAATTTAAGTTTTACCAATGTAGATCTGAATGCAACTCGTAAAGTTACTGCCACAATCGCAACAACCTCTTCAGTTGTTAAAGTTTTAAGTGCTGAAGTAATTACCGGTGAATCCATTCCGCAGCAAATGACTTTGATCAGGCTGAAAAAGTTAATATTCAAACGTTGCCGACCTCAGCATACACGCTCACTGACAAATCGCTCGCAATTACATTACCTGCAAAAAGTATCGTCATGATTCGTTTACAAACCGACATGAAAGATGGGGTTAATAAGACTACCCCGGAAATCAATAATGAATCATTCACCGTAAAAAATGGTGCTGATGGTAGAATCGCAGTAATGGCATCAATAAATACTGCAACTCCAAT
>CAVXDC010000011.1:0-16656 GCA_963760365.1 uncultured Phycisphaerae bacterium | reverse complement strand
GGTCAAAAAGGGCGACAAGGTCCTGTTCGCCAGCTACGCCGGCAGCGAGATCAAGGTGGGCGGCGAGGAGTACGTCCTGATGGACGAATCGGAAATCCTGGCGATCCTGGACTAAAAGGTTTTCCCACCACCCTACGCGTTCCTTTTCAGAACGGGTCGAGCGGAACTCCTTTAATCAAAAAGTCAAAAAGGATAATTCAAAGGCAAACCCCACAAGGAGCGATACATCATGGCAAAGAAGAAGATCACGTTCGACGCAGAGGCCCGCGAAGGCATTCGTCGCGGCGTCAAGCAACTGGCCGCCGCGGTGAAAGTCACCCTCGGCCCCACCGGAAGAGTCGTGGTGCTGGAAAAATCCTTCGGCGCCCCGACGGTCACCAAAGACGGCGTCACGGTCGCCAAGGAGATCGAGCTGGAGGACGCCAACGAAAACATGGGCGCCCAGATGGTCAAGGAGGTGGCCAGCAAAACCTCCAGCGTTGCCGGGGACGGCACGACCACGGCCACCATCTACGCCGAGAGCATCTTCGAGGAGGGCCTGAAAAATCTCGCCGCCGGCGCCAAGGCGATGCAACTGAAGCGTGGGATCGACAAGGCCGTCGAGGCCATCGTCGAGGCGCTGAAGAAACTCTCCAATCCGGTCAAGAGCTCCAAGGAGATCGCCCAGGTCGGCACCTGCGCCGCCAACCAGGACGCCGAGATCGGCAAGATGATCGCCCAGGCCATGGACAAGGTGGGCAAGGACGGCGTCATTACCGTCGAGGAAGGCAAGGGCCTGGAGACGGCGGTGGAGCTGGTGGAGGGCATGCAGTTCGACAAGGGCTATATCTCCCCGCACTTCGTCAACAAGATCGAGACGATGGAGTGCAACCTGGAAAAGCCTTTCATCCTGATCCACGAGAAGAAGATTTCGGCCATCAAGGACTTGGTGCCCCTGCTGGAGAAAATCGCCCAGTCCGGAAGGCCTCTGGTGATCATCGCCGAGGACGTGGAAGGCGAGTCGTTAGCGACGCTGGTGGTCAACAAGCTCCGCGGCACGCTCCAGTGTTGCGCGGTGAAGGCGCCGGGCTTCGGCGACCGCCGCAAGGAGATGCTCCGCGACATCGCGGTCCTGACCGGCGGCAAGGCCGTCATGGAGGACATGGGCATCAGCCTGGAAAACATCCAGATGGATGACCTGGGCTCGGCCAAGATGGTCCGCATCGATAAAGACTACACGACGATCATCGAGGGCGCCGGTAGCTCCTCCGACATCAAAGGCCGCATCGAGCAGGTCAAGCACGAAATCGACACCACCACCAGCGACTATGACCGCGAGAAGCTGGAGGAACGCCTGGCCAAGCTGGCCGGCGGCGTCGCGCAGATCAACGTCGGGGCCGCCACCGAGGTGGAGATGAAGGAGAAAAAGGCCCGCGTCGAGGACGCCCTGCACGCCTGCCGGGCCGCGGTAGAGGAAGGCATCCTGCCGGGCGGCGGCGTGGCCGTCCTGCGGGTGACCAAGGCACTGGACAAAGTCAAAACCGACAGCGACGACGAGAAGACCGGAGTGGACATCGTCCGCCGCGCGATGGTCTCCCCCATCAAACAGATCGCCGAGAACAGCGGGCTGGACGGCAGCATCGTCGCGGCTAAGGTCATGGACAGCCCCGACGTCAACTTCGGCTACGACGCCCTGGCCGGTAAATACTGCGACCTGGTCAAGGCCGGCGTCATCGTGCCCACCAAGGTCGAACGCTGCGCCCTCCAGAACGCCGCCTCGGTCGCCGGGCTGCTGCTGACCACCGACGCGATCGTCAGCGAAATCCCCGAGAAAAAGAAAACCCCCATGCCCCCCGGCGGCGGCATGGAGGACATGTACTAAACGGCGGTTGACTGGTTGACTCGTGGACTGGTCATTGGTCGCTCGGTCAATGGGTCAATCGGTGGCGATTGGCAATTCGACGGCGGGAGGCAACACAATCGCCTCCCGCCGCTATACTTTCTGAATGCGCACACCCGCCCCATCGTCCCGGCCCTTGCCACCTGGACCTAAAGTCCTATAGAACTGACCGGCGTGAGCGAAGTATCGAAACATCTCCGCGATCAGAACCCTTCTCCCACCACCAGTCCCCCTTCCTGGGCGCTTGAGGCAGGACCCCTCAGGCCTCCTGGAGAAATGCGTCTGTGGAAATACCTCCTGGGCCTGGTTGTGTTGACGGTGGCGGGGGCGGCGCTTCGCGCCGTCTGGATAGACCACCCGATGCGGTACGATGAGAGCTGGGGATTTTTGGAATACATCCTGCCTCGGGAAATCTCGACGTGCTTCATTTACTCCGCCCCGAACAACCACGTCCTGCACACCCTGCTGGTGGCCGCGGCTAGCGCCATCGGCGGAGACTCACCCGCCGTGCTGCGGATGCCGGCATTCCTGGCCGGTGTCGCGCTCATCCCGGCCACGGGGCATCTGGCCACCGTCCTGAGCGGCCGGCGCGTCGCGGGGCTGATGGCCGCCACTTTCGTGGCCTGTTCCAGCGTGCTGGTGGACTACTCGGTCAACGCCCGCGGCTACACGATGCTCTGCCTGGCCACGGTGCTGCTGGCCGAGCGGACCGCGCGGATCTGTCGCGACGTGCGGTCCGTGGGTCCCTGGATCGCCTGGACGCTCCTCGCGGCCGCGGGATTGTTCACCCTCCCCATCATGCTCTACCCGATGATCGTCCTGGTGGCCGCGATCGTGCTTCAGACGTTCCTCGGCCCGGTCAACCGAGCGTTCAAAAGGTTGGCCTTGCGGCGGACGGCGACATCTTTCATCGCGGCTATTGCTATAGCGTTCCTGCTGTACCTGCCGGTGCTCCATTTCACGGGTTTATTCGCCACCCGGGAGCACCCTGAAGTTCGGCAGTCACCGTTCGTGTTGTATGGGGTCGGCTTGTACGTCCTGGTCGCCAACCCCCTCGTGGCCCCTGCGTCGTTGGCCGCCTCCGCCGCTTCTTTGCCGCGCGTGGCCGCCGAGGCGATGACCGACTGGACGCGCGACTCCTGGCCGCCGGGATGGACCTTGCCGGCTGCGGGTCTTTTGGCGGCGACGGTCACGGGCTTTTATCGCCGACGACGCGTCCTCTACCTGCTGCCGTTGCTGCTCCCGGTGGTGCTTGTGGCCATAACACTGGCCCAGCGCATCCTCCCCTTCGCGCACGTGTGGCTGTTTGCCTTGCCGCTGCTGCTGGCCGTTGCTTCCTGCGGCCTGGCGGAATTGGCGTACCGAGTCCGCCCCGGCCGGCTGCGAACGACGGTCATGGCCGTCGCACTTTTTGGCGTGGTTGCCTTTGCCGCTCATGCCGCCTGGCGGGTCGCTCGGCCGGGCCGGGCGGTCCTGGGTGAATGCTGCCTGGCCGACGCCCGCGCCATCGTCACCGACGCTCTGGAGCTGGCCGACGGACGAACCGGTCTGGCATGGGACTACGAGGTGCCCACCTGGCCGCCGCTGGCGTACTCCATGGTGATCCTCAGCAACGCGTCCCGGCACTTCGTGCCTTACCTGGTGCCCGAGTGCCATCGCGTGCTGGTGGTTGTGCCCACCGGCCAGACCCTCCAAAGCGTTCTGGATCACCGCCCGCTGCTGGCGGAGGTGTACGGGGCCATGCAGCCTTGGCGGAGTTATCCTTCGGCGGAAGTTTTTCTCGCCTATCGCAAGTCGGCCTCATCATCCTCCTCGGCGCCTTGACCGTCGCGGCCCGGTGCGCTTGCGTGGACCGTGGGAATCCGCTATGGATACGCCCATGCATACGCAGCGCTTCGAGATCCGCACGCACCGCCGCGACGAGATGGTGGACATCACCGATCAGGTCCATCAAACCATCGCCAAATCGGGCGTGACGGAAGGTACCGTCACCATCTACGTCCCTCACACCACCGCCGCCGTCACCGTCAACGAGAACGCCGACCCCGACGTCGTCCACGACGTCCTGGCCGCCCTGGACCAGGCCGTCCCCTGGCGGTCAGACGCCTACCAGCACGGAGAGGGCAACAGCGCCGCCCACGCTAAGAGCTCCATCGTGGGATGCAGCACGACGATCCCGATCAGCGGCGGGCAGATGATCCTGGGCACCTGGCAGGCGGTCTACTTCTGCGAGTTTGACGGCCCGCGGAGCAGGAGGTTCCTGGTCACAGTGGCCGGGCGGTAAAGCTGCGGTTGCGAGGCTGCCGTCCGTCACGACGTCTCTGTCTCGAAAAGGGCATAGGCATGTCCAGCCAGACCGATTCGACCCTCGCCGACAAGGTGCTGCGGTTGCTGTACGAGCGGCGCGAGGGGTTCGTGCCCATGACGGAGCTTCACGCCGTTGCCGGGGTGGCGGCGGCCAAGGTCCTTGCGGCCCTGCGTCTGCGGGGGCAGCGGCTGGAGGAGTCGCCCGCCGACGGGGTGCGGCTGGTTCGTCCCGCGGCCTTGGACGCCGTCCTGATCGAGCACGGCCTGGGCACCCAGCGCCTTGGCCGATGCGTCCTGTGCTTTGGGGAGGTGGGCTCCACCAACGACGTCACCCGGCACTCCGCCCGTCAGAAGAATGCCGACGGCCTGGTGGTCCTGGCCGAGTCGCAGCGCCACGGCCGGGGGCGGCTGGGACGGAGCTGGATCAGCCCCCCCGGGCCAACATCCTGATGAGCATCCTGCTGCTCGATAGCGCCGGCCGGTTGGCCCACGAGGCCGTAACGATCGCCGCCGGCCTGGCTGTGGCGGAAGGGATCGACCAGGTGGCCGACCTGTCCTGCCGGTTGAGGTGGCCCAACGACGTGCTGGCCGACGGCAAGAAGATCGCCGGTGTGCTGGTGGAGTTGAGCCGCACCCCTGCCGGAAAAGCAGTGGTCGTGGGGGTTGGCATTAATGCCAACGCCTCCCCACCCCCCTCCCGCGTCGCTCACGCGGCCACCAGCCTGGCTGAGCAGACCGGCTCACCGGCGGAGCGGATCGACGTGATCCGCGCGGTCCTGCGCCGTCTGGACGCGTGGGTGGCCGAAATCCAAGATAGACGGCTAGAAAAACTCCACCGCGCCTGGCTGGAGCATTGCGGCATGATCAACCAGCGCCTGACCGTCCAGTGCGGCGGGCGGCGCTACGCCGGACGAGTCATAGACATCCATCCCCTGGAAGGCTTGATCCTCTGCGGCGATCACGGGGAGCGCGTCCACCTGCCGGCTGAGACCTCAACCATCCTGGACCACGCGGGAAGTTTCCGGTAATCCGGTCAAGGGATGGGGGAAAGGCATCGCGGCGTCAACACCGAACAGTCGAGCTAGGGAGCGGGGGGTTGGGGACGTTGGGCCTGTTCGCCGGGCGCCCCCTGCTGCTGCTGCCACTGACGGTACTGCTCCAGGCCCGGTGGCTTCGGAAAGGCCTTGGCAAAGTCCAGTCCTTCGCGGTCGCACTGGTCCTGGAGCATCCTGGAATTGAGCAGGCGGTCATACGCCAGCACGCGCGTGGCGTCGTCCAGGCGGGAGTAAAGCTGCACGCGCACGATCAGCGGCAGGTAGTACCCCAGGCAGTAGGGATCTACCAGCACCGTCGCGGCCACATGGCTGGCGATGGATTCCAGCGGCTGCAAATGAAGCCGTTTGTACTCGCTACTCAAGATGGTTTTCTGGTACACGCTGTAAACCCGCCGCGCGTACTGCAGGTTACTCTGGTAGGCGTTCAGGTCACCCACGGCCAGGAAGTAATAGGCCATCTGCAAGGCGGTGGTGAGCTGGGTGCGGGCAACCTCCTCGCTGAGGTAGGGGTCCTGGTTGATCATCGAGATGACGAACTCCTCCACGGGCTCATTCCACGGGGAGCCTTCCATGACGTAGTTCTTTCGGATCCAGTCGTAGTAGTACTCGGCCCGATCAATCTTCCGCTGGATGTAGAGCATCTGGATCGCCAGGATCAGGAAGTTGACGTGCCCGGCCTTGAACGGGCTTTGATCCAACGAGCCGCCCGTGATTTTGCGCACGGACTCGATGGTATCCAGATACTCCTTGTGCGTGGCGTCGATGTAGCGCCAATCGCCCCACCAGTCCACCGACGGCTGATCGGGCTGGTCGGGATTCTCCAGGTAGCTCATGCGCCCGGCGGCCACCAATGCCTTAAGGCAACCCAAGGAGATGCGGTCGGTATTGAGCGAGTCGATCTTCTCGATCGGCACGTCGTTGCTGACGTTCAGGCCGTAGCTCGTCCAGTACAGCCCGTGCGGCCAGACCAGCCGCCAGTCGATGGGCACCTGGTACTTCTCCATCAGCGCCAGCATCCAGGAGGGGTCCATCTTGTACTCGTTCCACAGCAGTTGCGCCCGCACGAACGCCAGGAGCTTCTTGCGGGCGGCGGCGTGCTGGTTGTTATTGATCAAGTCCGACAAGGCCTTGTCCTGCGGCGTGGCCAGCTTGGGCGGTTGAAGGCGGACCATCTCGACGCCCGGATCGTGGCTGAAACGGTTGTAGGCGTCCAGGAAGGCCGGACCTACGGCCACGCCTTGCTCGCCGAGCAGTCGGACGTACTGGGTGACTTCTGCGTCGGCCTCCAGCAGGTGGAGCTGGTCGAGCTGGATGAGGTCGCGCCCCTGGCGGCTGGGGGTTTTATCCAGCGGCGAGAGGGCGATGGGCCGGAAGGCGTCGATTACCTCGGCGGTCAGGCCCTGGGGGGGCGCCCCCAGCAGGTGCTGCATCTGGGCGGCCCAGCGCTGCTTGTAGGCCACGTGCATTTCGTCAAGATTCATCCCCATCTTGCTGAAAAAGATCCAGGCCAGGTCCTTGTAGAGCAACAGCGACCGGGGATTGAGGGGGATGCCCTTGTCGCGCAACAGACGCATCCCGTTGGTCACCCACAGCCATCGCTCCTGGGGCGTGTGCGTGGCCACGGAGATGTTCCAGGCCATGTTCCAGGACTGAAACGACCAGACCCCCGGGAACCTCGGCTGGAGGGAGCAGATTAAATCCGCAAGCTGCATGGCGTCGTAGTACCGTCCGGCCATCTTGAGATCTTCGGCGCGGATCCACAGGTAGTTCACCACCGGCGCCCGCAGCCCGCCGGGGGCGATGGTCAGCAGCACCACCTCCGGATGCGTGCGGGCGACGGAGTCGTCCTGCACCAGCTCGTAGGAGACGTTCAGCCTGGATAGCTTTGGCCCAAGCAACCCTGCCCCCACCAGCAGGGCCGCGGCCGCCACCAGCCAAAACATCTGAACGATTCGCGGACGATTGATCATGCCCATTCCAACGGTTCCCACGTCTCCCGCGCCGGACTACGGGCACGCGGAGTGACGGGGCGTTTTCATTTTATTCACACCTGGACCCTGGCCAGCTCGCGCTTGGAGAAGATCAGACACGCCATCGCCAACACCAACAGCCCTCGCAAACCCGCCGTCGCCGCGGCCGAGCCCAAGGAATCCCAGGCGATGTCCATCCCCCCCACCAGGAACTCCGACGGGTTGGTGCGGGACAGGTCCGGCACCAGCACCTTCACGATCCAGACAGCCAGGCCACCTAGGTGCTTCATGACCTGGCTACCCAGGACCGGGCTGACCGCCGTGGCGCTCGTGATGAAATCCAGGCCCATCCCTAGCAGCAGCGCAGCCCAGACCACCAAACACGCCACCGGAAACGAAAGGAATGTGCCGGTAAACACACCCGCCGCCGCCAGGAAGACAAGCTGAAGGAAGACCAGGGCCATCGCCTTGACGAAGTTCGTCTCAAACCCGCCTACGCGGTACAGCACGGCCACGTCGCTGCTCAGGATCGTGACGCTCGTCCCGCCGCCGGAAACGTCGAAGGGCACGTTGACGTAGCGGATTTCCGTCCGACCTTGCGCGTCAACCACCCGGGCCGAGAGGGTAAGCGTGTGGGGGGTGTCGGCTTGCTCGCGGCGGAAGTCCTGGTAGAAAAATCCCGTGGTGAGGTTCTGCACCTGCCACAGCCCCGGGAGCATCCGGTCGGGCGGGGTGACGGACGGGGAGGTCTTGAAAATAACCTGAATGGTCGGATCGGCAATCAGGTCCACCTCGCTCCCGCTTTTCAGGACCGCCAGGGTGCTGCGGCGGGCGTCCTCGGGACGAAACAGGACGTCGAAGGAGTCCGCCTCCAGACGGACCACCTGGCCGTCGATCTCCTGAACGCGAACCGGGCCATCCTGGACCAAACCTCCCAGCAGGCGCGGGCCGGCCTGGATGCGGAGCGCCCCGGCCTGGGGGTTTGTCGCGATCACCCAGCCGCGGCCGGTCATCTCCTTGCCGGCCACGCGAATGCCCTCAAACCGCCACAAAAAGGCCCCGCCCACCCCCACCGACTGGATGGCCGAGGCCTCTTCACTGCGAATCTGGTCCAGGAGCAATTGCTCGGCCTTGGCCGCGTCACCCCGAGCGCGGGACTTGTAAGCCTCCACCGCATCCTGGTAACGACCCTCGTCCTTCAGCCGGGCAACGCGCCGATCCACCTGCGACTGAACGTCCGGCGGCAAGGGCAAGACACGCTGTCGGGCGGTGAAGACTTCCGTCTCCACCGCACGGCGGTCGGAAGGCGTCAGCGCGGACTGACCTCGCAGGTGTTCCGCGAACGCGTAGATCGACCCGCCCGCGCAGACCAGCAGCACCGCGTCCAGCGCCACAATGCCCAGCCAGCGGCCCAAGACGTATTGCCATCGGGCCAGCGGCTTGGTGACCACGAGGAACACCTGCTTGTCCGACACGTCGGAGGCGACCACCGCCACCGACGCGAAGATGGTCACCGCCGACAGCAGCAACGCCGTCAGACTGCTCCCATAGGAAAGCAGCGTGCGGATCTTCCCCGCCAGCGTGCCGTCGCCCTTCATGATCGCCGGCAGCACCGCCAGCGTCACGCCCAGCAGCACGATGAAGGCCGCAGCCACCTTCATGCGCAGGCACTGGGCGAAGGTATGTCGCGTGACGGCCCAGATGCGGCGCATCGCTAACGCTCCTGTGGGGGCGGTGGAGGCTGTTTGCCTTGACTTTTCCCTTGGTCGCCTTCCTTGACTTTGTCGCTTCTTCCCAGCAGGTCATCCAGCACCGCCTGCTGACTGGGTGGCGCCGACAGAGGGGGAAGTGGAGGGCCTTGGGCGGAAGTCGGCTCGGCGGTTCCACTCGCAGCGGCGACGAGCTGTTCGATCACCCCCCTGCCGGTCGGGGCCGCCTGGCCACGGAGGAACTCCGCCACCGGCCCGCCGGCCAGGGCCCCGCCGGTGGCCAGGCGCTGGTCCTGGGCCTCCTGCACGATGCGGAGGAACAGCGACTCCAGCTTGTCGCGCGGCGCGGTGACGTCCACGATGTTCCTGCCGGCGGCAGCCAGTTGGCGGCGGAGCGCTTCCAGTGTCGGTGCGTCGAGCTGCTGCGTGGTGATCTGCGTCAGGTCGCGCCGGGCCAGCAAATCGGCGATGCTGCCCTCGGCCCGCTGCCGCCCGCCGTAAAGAATGCAGATGCGGTCGCAGACGTCCTCCACGTCGGCCAGCAGGTGGCTGGAGAGGATCACCGTCTTGCCGCGGAGGGAAAGCGTCTCGATCAGGTCTTTGAACTGCCGGGCGCCGAGGGGGTCCATGCCGCTGGTGGGTTCGTCCAGGATCAGCAGGTCCGGATCGTTGATCAGCGCCTGGGCCAGCCCGATCCGCCGCTGCATACCCTTGGAGTACTCCCCCACCCGGCGATACGCCACGCTGCTCAGCCCCACCATGTCCAGCAGCATGTCGATCCGCCGCGTCCGCTGCCGTCGCGGCTGGCGGAAGAGCCTCCCGTAGAAGTCCAGCGTTTCCCGCGCGTCCAAGAAGGGGTACAGATACGATTCCTCAGGCAAAAAGCCGATGCGGCTCTTGATGGCTACGTCCGTGGGCAGCCGGCCGAAGACGGCGATCGTCCCCCGCGTGGGGAACAGCAATCCCAGGATCATCTTGAGGGTCGTGCTCTTGCCCGAACCGTTGGGTCCAAGCAGGCCGAAGACCTCTCCCCCCCGGATGTCCAGGTTCAGGTCCGCGACGGCCGTGACCTTCTGACGAAGCCAAAAGTCGCGAAAGACTTTCGTCAATCGGCGAGTCACGACAACGGCGTCCGTCTCAACCATGGGTTACTTCCCAGCCCGGCCGGCTTATCGCGCGGTAGGCCTGAGGGGAACTATTTCTTCTTTTCTTGCTCGTCCTTGGCTCGGAGGATCCGCTCGATGTCGGCCACAACCTTGGGGTCGCGGTTGAGCTTCAGCACGGTCTTATCGGACCCGAAGGTAAGATAAAACTTTTCCGTGGTCGGTGCGTTGAGGATCGCCTCACGGACGTCGATCCAGAGCCGCTGGAGCAGCAGGTCGCGGGTCTTCTCGAAGGCCGGCAGCAGTTCGTGGAACCGCTCAGCCCGGCCTTTGACGCGCTGGATGGTGGTGGTGCGATAGGCCTCGGCCTCGGCGATGATCCGCGCGGCCTGGCCGCCGGTCTCGTTGCTGCGGAGCACGTCGTCAATCTTCGCTAGCAGCGTCGCCGCGCCCTGGTCGCCTGCGGCCATCGCGGCGGCATACTGACCGATCAGGTTCTCCTGGTCATCCGGCCTGGTCTGGACGTACGCCCCAGGACCCGTCCCGCTCACGTCACCCACGAGCTTGGGGTAGCTGGCCCCGGCGGCGGCGTGGAGTTCCTTCTCGGCCTCGGCGCGGGCGGCGTTGCGGGTCTGCTCGGCCTTGCTGACGGCGTTCTGCGCCTCGACGTAGGCCCCCAACGCCCCCAGCGGCCAGGTGGAATCGGTCAGCAGGACGCTGACGACCTCGATGCCGCTGCCCAGCTCGTTCAGCTCCTGCTGGGTCTGGCGCCGGACGGCGACGGCAAAAGCAGCCCGTTCGGTCCGTTGCAGCCCGTCGGCCGTCTGGACGGCCGCGGCCGTGATGGCGGCATGGCACAAGGCCGAGCGAATCACGTCCCGGACGTCTTGGGGGCTGCCGGCAATGTTGGATTGATAATCCAGCGGTTTGGTGACGCGGTACTTGCAGCTCAAGCGGACGTGCAGCAGGTTGCGATCGCCGGTCAGCAGCGCCCCGTCACGGGCAGGGTCCAGGCCGGCATAGGTGGGCTCGCGGCTGAGCAGGTCGCCTTTGCCCTTCTGCTCGGGCGTCTCGAACATCCAGAAGTCGTCGATGGTCAGCTCCTGCTCGCGGGTGCTGACGACGTCAAAGCTGCCGATGGGGAACGGCCAGGTGTAGGCCAGACCCGGCCCCGCGACGTCCACGACGCGCCCGAAGACCTTCTTGATGCCCACCTGCGAGCTCTCGACGCTCTTGACACCGCTGAGCACGTAGAACAGCAGCACCACCCCCATGATCCCCGAAAGCAACCGGAAGCTTACGCGGAGCGCGTCGGCCAGGCTCCGGGAGGCCGGGGTCGTCATCGCAGGAGGCCTGTCGCGGTCCTGGCGGTTGTGAAGGTCGGGATGAGGATGAGGATGCAAAAAATCCATCATGGGGGTCGCTCCGCTACTTGGGCTGGGCCGATGGGCCGGCGGGAGTCTCTTTCGCCTTGCCCGTCACCTGGGAGGCGGACTCAAATCGCTTCAGCGACGGCCCGGTGCGGAAGAACTCCACCGCCGGCAGCTCTGAACCGTCCAGCAAAATGACGGTCTTGGCCTCCAGCTCCGTCTTGAGCGATTCCAGCGCCCGCAGGAACATTCCGAACGGTTCGTTGCGGGCGAATTCCTTGTAGTACGTCGCCGCGGCGCGGTCGCCCTCGCTGCGGATCTCGGCGGCCTTGCGGTTGGCGAACGCCAGGATCTGCCCGCTGGCGGCCTTGGCCCGTTCGCGGATGGCCGTGGCCTGGGCCTCTCCGGCGGCTTCAAATTTGCGGACATCCCGCTGGCGCTCCTCCTTCATCGCCTCGATGACCACCGCGGTCACCTCCTTGGGCAAGGCCAGGCTCTTGATGCCCACGCGGACGATGTCCACCCCGTAGTTGCCCATCGCCTGTTCGCGGACGGCCTGGAGGACTTCCTCCTCGATTTGCGGGATCTGCATCTTGGAGGGGTCGGTGTTGATCAGGTCCTCCATGTTGTGCCGGCCCACCACGTCTTTCTTGGCGCTGCGCATCAGGTCGCGCAGGCGGTCCTGGGCCGCGGAAACGGTGGTGATGGTCCGGTTGAACAGGGCCGGATCGGCGATCCGCCAGGCACAGTACATCGTCACCAGCAGGTTCTGCTTGTCGCTGGTGGCGACCTCGTTGGCCGTGTCCTCAAAGACCGTCGTGCGGGCGTCGTAGCGGACGAGCCGCTGGATCGGCCAGGGCCACTTGAACTTCAGTCCCGCCTGGTCCTTGCCGTCGATCTGGGCCGTGGTCCGCCCGAAGGTCTTGATCAGGGCGAACTCGGTGAAGTCCACCTGGTAGGCCACGGTGCTGACCAGCAGCAGCGCCACCACCGCCAGGGCCAGCAGGAACATCCTATAGTGGTTTCTCATCATTGCGTTCCTCGGCGCGTTGCGCGCCTTTCGCTCATTTGCCAGGCGGGGTGCTCGGTAGCGCCCCTTCCATCACGCCTCCGGTCCGCTCCCAGTTCAGCCAGATTTCAACCTTCTGGCGGTCCACGCCCAGCACATACTTGGGCAAGGTCGGCAGGACTTGGTCCCACACGTCCAGCCAGCGGTCCATCATGTAGAGGTTGGGACTGGCCTCGTAGGCCAGCAGTTCGCGGCTAAAGGCGGTGGCGCGGGATTGTTCAGCCAATTCCCGGGTCCAGCGGTAATCGACGGCCTGGGCCACCAAGGCCGCGGGTTGGCCGCTAGCCTGGCCGAACAACTCATCGGCGTGCCGGCGGGCCTCGGCGATCAGGTTAGAAAATTCCTCCGCGCTGGTCCGCTCCAGGCCCGCCAAGAGCGACAGGTGTTGGCGGTGCTCCTGGTGGAGCTGCTGCTTGGGCGAGGTCTGCTGGCCCAGCAGCCGATCGCGGGCCAACTCCTCCTCCAGGCTGCGCAGATCGTTTTCAGCCGAGCGGACGTACTCTCCCAGGGTCTTTCGATAGTCGGCGGGCTTGTCCAGCAGGTGGGACAGGCTCTCCAGCTCCTCCAGCGCCCGGATCGCCAGCGCCAGCCTCAGCGCCGCGACGGGGTCTCCGGCCACCTCGCTGAGGGTCTTGTTGGCCTCGGCCTCGGCCTCATAGCGGGTCTTGTCGGCTTGCCGCTCGGCTTTGAGGACGTTCTGAAAGGCCGATGCCGCCTCGGCCGGGGGGTGCACGGCCGACAGCCCCACGTAAACAACCTTCACGCCCAGGTCCAGCGTATCGACGGCGGCCTGGATGCGCTTGTGGAGTTCCTGGGCGGCCCGGCCGCTGCCGTAGGTCATAATGGCCTCGGGACGCTCGCTTCGGCCGACGCCAGCGGGGGAATCCAGCGTGGCGCTGGCGCAGTAGCGTACCATCTGCCGATAGGCCTCATCCTCCAGCAGTGTCTGGGCGTTGGCGACTTGGAAGCCGTACTTGTAGATATCGGTGATGACATATTGCACGATGACCACCAGCTTGATGATGCTCACCGGCGGGCGGTGGTCCTGGTCGGTGGTGCGGGTCTTGTCGGGCGGGACGGCCAGCAGGAAGTCTTTCTCTTCGCGCGCGCCGTGCTCGGCCGTCCACAGATACAGTTCGCGGCCGTCGAAAGTCCCGCCGCGCACGATGGCCGCCTGGCGCTCCTGCGGCGTCCGTTGGCGCCCGGTGCCCAGTTGAATCTCGTGAACCGCAGCGACGTCGAAGCGCCGCACCGTGTCGATCGGCCAGGGCCAGGTGAGGTGGATGCCGGCCTCCAGCGGCCGGTGAGACCTCTCCGGCCGACCCCAGTGCAGGACGATGACCTGCTGGCCCTGCTCGACGACGACGATCGACGTCATCCCGATCACCACCACCGCGCCCAGGATCGCCAGCGGCACGAACGCCCGGCTGAGGAGCTGATAGAACCACGTCTTGGACACCTCGAAGCCGAACTGGTAGTTCAGGGCCTCGGCAATCGAGTGGCCGATGCGCCCGGGCTCGGCGACGAAGTGGAACAGGCGGGAGTCGAAGCTGTATCGGTCCTCCTGGCCGGTCACGCGGGGCCGGTAGAAGTCCAGGAGGAGGTTCAACACCAGCTCTACGGCCAGGACGATCTGGACCAACGGCACGACGGCCGCCACGAACAGGTCCACCTGCGCGTAGCCCTGATAGGCGGCCAGCATCGCCCCGGCGGTGGCGGCGATGGCCAGGACGTTGACAAACAGGTAGCTGCCGGCCGCTCGCAGCGGACGAAACTCGCTCTGACTCGCCAGGCCCAGGCACCAGCGGCTGAACAGGAAAGCGACGAAGGCGATCAGCGTCGCAAACAGCGTCGCCTGGGCCGCGCCGGGGAATTCCACGTTCTGCCCCCACGTCTGCCCCATCGCCGCCACGGCCCGGTGGGCGATCCAGGCCCCCATCGCGGCGTGGTAGCCCGCCCACAGGAAGGTGAAGATGGGCAGGACCCATTTCTCGGTCCAGGCCAGCCGCGCCGCGGCCGGGCGAAGCACCGCGCGGTCCTCCGGGAAGATCGTGCCGGTCTTGGCGGCTGCGTCAATTTCCTCCAGCTCCTTGGCCTCGCGGCGCTCAAGCTGCCGGACGTAGAACAGCAGCCCCACCGCCAGCCACACGCCCAGCCCGCCGGCTAAAAAGACCACGCACGACAGCGCTGCGCCCGAGCCGACCACCAGGAAGATCCCCACCATCACGGCCGTGAAGATCGTCTGGAGCACCGCGCCGGCAATGGCGACGTTTTTTCCGCGTCTCTGATCGTTCATCCGCAATTTTTCTCCTGGCTCTCCTGGCCAAGAAACCGATGGGCGGGACGCAAGCGGCAGGGGCGAGCTTGCCACAACCACCACGGCCGCGCTACAATCCATCGTCGGGGCGGCAACCTTCGCCGTCCGCGGTTCGTAGGATCCGTGTCAGGCCGACACCGAAAACCAAAACCACCATGATCCGATTCTGGTCGATTGCGGCGAACACTTTTCTCCAGACGATCCGCCAGCCGATTACCTCGGTGCTGATCGTGGCGACCTTCGCCGTGCTGGTGATGAGCGTGCCCCTGGCCGGCTGGACGATGGACACCAGCGGGGACTTCCGCGCCAGCGATCAGAAGATGCTGGTGGACCTGGGCGTCAGCACCCTGCTGGTAGCCGGACTGCTGATGGCGGCCTTCAGCGCCTCTGCGGCCCTGACGCGCGAGATTGCGGACCGCACGGCGTTGACGGTGATCTCCAAGCCGGTCTCCCGCGCCACGTTCGTGATGGGCAAGTTCGCCGGAGTGGCCGTCGCGGTGGCGGTGGTGTACTACCTTTCGACGGTGGTTTTTCTGATCACCGTGCGGCACGGCGTGATGTCCACCGCCCGCGACGTCTACGACTGGCCGGTGATCGTGTTGGGCTCGACCTCGCTGGGCTTGGCCGTCCTGATCGCCGCGGGGGGCAACCTGCTTTTCGGCTGGACGTTCACCTCCGCGGCGGTGGTTTCCGGGCTGATCCTGCTGACGCTGGCCGCGGGGGTCATCGGCTTTGTCGGCAAAGGCTGGGAGCTCGTTCCCTTCGGCGCCGAGATCCCCCCTCAGCTCCCAGCCGGCATCCTGATGACTTTCCTGGCCGTAATGGTCTTCACGGCCGTGGCCGTGGCCGCCAGCACGCGCTTGGGTGAGGTGATGACGTTGCTGGTCTGCGGCGGGGTGCTGGTGGTGGGCTATCTGCACCCGTTCCTGTTTGCCTCCGGGCAGACCAACCCGGCCGTCAAGGTGCTGGGATGGCTCGTGCCCAACCTCCGCCTGTTCGACACGCAGGACGCCCTGGCCCGGGAGAAGTTCATCCCAGCCGATTACCTCGCCTGGGCGGCGGCCTACGGGGGGCTGTACGTGGCGGGCATGTTGGCGTTGGCGGCGGCCTTGTTCCAGAGACGTTCGCTGGAGGCGGCCACGTCGTCGGCCTCGCTGCCGGCGGCCGTGAACCTGCTGGCCTGGGCCGGAAGGATGGCCGCCCTGGCGGTCGCGTTGTGGGCCGTGGTCACCGTCATGTCGGCCGCGTCGTTCCGCACGCCGACGGAGCTGGGCATTCGCATGGCCGCCGTCATCGTCGCCGCGGTAGGTTGGATCTTGTGGAGCCTGTTCGCCCGCGGGGTCAAGTGGAGCTACTGGGTGCTGCTGGTCGTCTCGGCCGGTGTGGCCGTGGCCGCCGGGGTTTCCTGGGCGACGTACGGAACGTGGGGATGGCTGCACCTCCAGCGGCCGATGGCCGCCCTGACGGCCGCCATCGCCGCTGCGGTGGTGCTGATCCTGCTGTTGCCCAAGACGCGACATCATTTCAAGTCCGCTTCCTCAAGCTAATCGCTCACCCTGCCGCACCCTCACCCTACGTCGCCGGCACCGCTTCCACGCGCGGCATGGCCGCGGGGGCCTGCGGAGGGGCGAGCCGGTGCAGTTCCTCGCCGAACCGCACGATGCGGGCGCTGTTGAAGATGACGAACGTGGCCGCCACCATGTGCAGCAAGGCCCCGACCACCGGGCGAATCCACCCCATCCCGGCCAGAATCTCAAAGCCCACGATGAACGTCACGCCGAACAGCAAATTCTGATGGATCACGCCGGTGGTCCGCCGGCTGAGGCGGACCAGGAACGGCAGGCGCCCCAGGTCGTTGTTCACTGTCGCCACGGTCG